>NZ_AKJM01000046.1 GCF_000282335.1 Pseudomonas sp. GM48 | reverse complement strand
CCCCCCCAGCGCCAGCCACTGCCAGTGGCCGTCGGGCTCGCTGCCTTCGGGCAAGGTCAGGGCGTATTTGCCGTAGCCGCCGAGCTTGCGAAGTTTCGGGATCAGGTAGGTTTGCGCAGCGTTGTAGAACACCGGTTCCATGTCCTGAGGCAGGCTGTCGAGGGTTTCCTGCTGCAGCATTTGCGCCATCGAATCCGGGCCGAAATAGACCGGCATCAACAGGTCTTTGGGCACCACGTCGGCCATCGGCGGAAAGCGTTTGTCGAGGGTGCCGAGGGCCTTGTCCAGCAGCTTGTCGTCGAGGGAAAACAGCAGCGTTGAACCGTGCCGCGCCAGGCTGACTTTCATGAACGCCTTGCCGCTGATGGCGTCAGGGTCTTCAGCTTCCTTGGCCGCATAGGGACCGAAACTGGAGCTGACCTGACGTTGCCACTGGCGGCTCTGGCCTTCCTGCTTTTCCAGCACCGGGAAGGCACCGTCTTCGACGTTGTTCTCGTAGGCGCCGACCATCGAGCCGAACAGGCTGCCCAAATCCCCATCGAGTTTGCCGCTGTCGTCATCGTTGAGGCTGGCCACCAGCAAGGGTGTGTACAACCGCGAATCGGCATACCAGCACAGGCCCGCTGCGCCGGCCATGTGCTCCGTTAGCGCCTGGGCCAACTTCTCTTCGGCACCGAGTTTCACCAGCAGCGGTTTCTGTTGTTCGGCAGCCAGCGGCAACGCCACGCAAGCGCTGGCACCCATGGGCATGGCTTGCCAGATCGGTTTGAAATCGAAGTCCGGCTGATTTTCCAGTTCATCCATGGCCAGAAAGCTGTGCCAGCCCGTGTCGTCCATGTCAAAGCGCAGGCCGGCAAAGTTCGGAATGAAACGCTGGTAACCCATGGCCAGCACACTGGCGTTCACCGACAGGCGTTGCTTCACCTGCGGCGCACGCGGTGGCAGGCCGAAGGCTTCGGGGAACAGTTGGTCGCCATTGAGCAGGGCTGCGATGGCTTGGGTCGAAACGCTGCCGTTTTCCTGTGCAGCACCACTTTGCGAGTCGTAGAGTTTCGCCGGATTGGACAGCACCACCAGTTTGTCGCCATGGGACGCAAACAGCAGCGCCTTGCTCGCGTTGTAACTGAGTTGATAGAGCGCCACGTCGTCGGTACCGACTTTCACGTCCGCGACTTTGCTCAATTGCGAGTCGTCCAGCGCCACTTTGGCCAGCGGTTCCAGCACCTTGGCCAACCCGCCGCGATCCATCACCAGCAGGAAATCCTTGAGCCGCCCATCCGCCCCGCGCCACAACGCTACGTCGGCAGGCTGATCGAACAGTTGCTCGATCAGGGTGTCCTGCCACTTCAGGTCATGTTCGTAGATGATCCGCCGCAAGCTGCCGATCAAACCCAGGCGATCGGCGTGGGTTTCGTAATAGAAGACGAAATCTTCGGTCAGGGTTTCCTTGAGGAACGGCACTGCCAGCAGGTCCTTGGGCAATTGGCTCAAGGAACGGGTTTCCAGCAGGCCATCGGGCCGGCTCATCCCGAGCTTGTCGCTGGCCAGCACGATGACGGGGGCCTTGGACTTATGCATGAACCACCCCAGGCCACCCGCCACGCCCGCCACCAGGCACAACCCGACCAGCAGCGCCGGCCAACGCCGGGAAGGTTTGGCCACGGGTGCGTTGGCGGCCGGGGAAACGGTGTTTTCACTCATGTTCACAAAACCCGATGTTCATCCGTGGAGCGGGGATGCTTAGTAGTTGAAAGTCTTGACCAGCAGCAGGTCGCCGATTGCGCGCAGGGGCACGATGAACGTTTCGCGCTTTTCATCGACAGTGTTTTCGTTGAGCACCAGGTTGATCTGCGAGGTAATCACCTCGTTCTGGTTGCTGGTCTCATCGAAGTTATAGCCGCCGCTGCCGAAGTTGCCCCAATAGTTCACGTAAACCAGATAGGTGCCGTGCAGCGGTGCGGTCATGGTGAACATTTCCGGACCCGGGCCATCGACGCCGTCAGGGTCGAGGCCGCCGCCGTTGGTCAAGGCCGAGTGCGCCCAAAAGGCATGCTGGCCGTCCGGCGTGATGATGTGCAGGTCGAGTTCGGCCTTCGGATCGTCCCAACCCAGCACCACGCGAATCCTTGCCGGTGTGCGCAGGTTGTTGGCTTCATAGAATTGCACACGCTTGAGGGACTGACCTTCGGCGCTGCGGATTTCGACGCTGTTGGAACCGGCACCAAACGCATACGGCCGGGCGAAGCGCCCTTGTTCGTCGGTGTAGAGATTCAGCGGATTGCCGTTGACCGCCAAGGTGTGCGGTCCGCGTTGAGTGCCGAGGGCCTTGAGCTGGCCTTCGATCATCGTGCGATTGCGCTGTACGCCTCGGTCAATCGGCGGCGTGGGATAAGCGACTTGCGGGGTTTCACTGCGGTCCAGCAAGCCGTTGTAACGCCAGCCGCCCACCGGTTCCGACAACTCGGCACCCGGCGCGGCCAGAATCACGGGCGCGATAGCCATCCCGACCAGCAGCAAAAAAAATGAGCGCATGTGACGCCTCCTGGCATGCATGACGAAACCTTGCGCCTGATCCTCGGCGCGTTACAGATGTGGATACTGCGTTTCGTCTGAAAGACCCGTGACCGTTGGGTCGTAGATGGCGCGAAGGTTAGCCAGTTGGTTGTTTTTTAACAATCGGATGTGTCGCAAAGTGCGGATGGATTCACGACTCACGGTGGACGGTGAGCCGAATATTCGTCATATTCGGCTCATCATGTGAGCCGAATAGCCTTTCTAATCGGCTCACCCTTCTCTAGAGCATCAAGTTCATGACCCCTCAATGGATATGGCAACAGCCCGATTGGCCGAATTTCACCTGGAATGCCGAACGCTTGGCGCCCTTGTTACGCGAGTGCGTTCAAGCGCAAGGTCGGTTAATGGGCATGGCCAGTTCCGTGGGCAGTTCGCTGAGCGCGCAAAGTGAGCTGGATGCGTTGTTGCAAAACATCGTCACCTCATCGGCCATTGAAGGTGAACAACTGAACGTTGGCTCCGTTCGTTCGTCGCTGGCTCGACGCTTGGGTCTGGATCTGGTTGATGGCGACAGGGTTAGCCAACGCAGTGAAGGTCTTGCGCAATTGATGCTCGATGCTACACGGCATTTCGCTGAACCGC
Source organism: Pseudomonas sp. GM48 (assembly GCF_000282335.1). Classification (GTDB taxonomy): domain Bacteria; phylum Pseudomonadota; class Gammaproteobacteria; order Pseudomonadales; family Pseudomonadaceae; genus Aquipseudomonas. The sequence continues at coordinate 80,476 of NZ_AKJM01000046.1, read as the reverse complement.
TGACGCTGGATCGTTTGCTGGACTGGCATGAATGGTTGTTTCCGGAACAGGACGGCGACCTGGCCGCCCGGGCGATTCGTGTCGGTGCATTGCGAGGCGATGAACCGATGCAGGTCGTCTCCGGTCGTCTCGATAAGCCAACCGTGCACTTCGAAGCGCCGCCTCGACCTGGCCTTGAACGTCAACTCGAAATTTTCCTCGACTGGTTTGAGAGCGGCCGAAGTCAGGCCGGGCTCGACCCATTGCTGCGTGCTGGCATCGCACACTTCTGGTTTGTCACGCTCCACCCTTTTGACGACGGCAATGGTCGCCTCACGCGCACCATCACCGACCTGGCATTGGCGCAGGGCGAGGCTCAGGCGATTCGTTTTTACGCAATGTCGGCAAGCATTCTTGAAGATCGCACCGGTTACTACCGGGTATTGGAAACGAGTCAAAAGGCTACGACCGATGTCACTGAGTGGCTGGAGTGGTTCCTGCAAACCCTTCTGCGCAGCCTGCAACAAGCCATGACACGGATCGACAGTGTGCTGGGCAAGGCGCGATTCTGGCAGGCGCACCAGACATCCGGGCTGTCGACCGAACAAACCAAGGTACTGAATCGCTTGCTCGATGGCGGCGAAAGAGGCTTCGAGCACGGCATCAGTGCGGCTCAATACCAGGCCGTCGCCAAAGTATCCAAAGCGACCGCAACCCGTCATTTGGCCGATCTGCTGGATAAGGGCTGCCTGCAACGCCTGCCCGGTGGCGGGCGCAGCACTCGCTACCAGATCAAATATCCCGATGTGAAGGACTCCTGATTCCTGTGGCGAGGGAGCTTGCTCCCGCTGGCTTGCGAAGCAGGCCCAAATACCCATGAAAATCAGGGTGGCTGGTTTTGGGGCCGCTCCGCGACCCAGCGGGAGCAAGCTCCCTCGCCACAGAGCTGCGCTTTCCACCTGTCAAACACCCCGCTCATTTGCCCATAAACCCCCTATCTGCTAGTGTCGCGCCGGTTTAACGTCAACCGGAAATCGCCGCCATGGCCCGCAAAAAAGCTGCACTGGATTTCGAACAGTCCCTCGCCGACCTGCAAACGCTGGTGGAGCGTCTGGAGAATGGCGAATTGTCGCTGGAAGACTCGCTGGCCGCTTTCGAGCAAGGCATCGGTCTGACCCGCGATTGCCAGGCGGCGCTGGCCCAGGCCGAACAAAAGGTTCAGGTGCTGCTCGAGCGTGATGGCGAGTTGGCCGAGGAACCCTTCGACGCGGATCAGCCAGAATGATTGCAGCGTACTCGGCAACCAGCCAGGCCCGCGTCAATGCGGCTCTGGAGACCCTGTTCACGGCACCGAGCCCGGAGCTTGCGCGGCTGTACGAGGCCATGCGCTACAGCGTGATGAATGGCGGCAAACGCGTGCGCCCACTGCTGGCCTACGCCGCGTGCGAAGCATTGGGCGGCAAACCCGAGCAAGCCAATGGCGCGGCCTGTGCGGTGGAACTGATCCACGCCTACTCGCTGGTGCATGACGATTTGCCGGCCATGGACGATGACGATCTGCGTCGCGGCCAGCCAACCACCCACAAGAAATTCGATGAAGCCTGCGCGATCCTCGCCGGCGACGGTCTGCAGAGCCTGGCCTTCAGTGCCCTGCTCGACCCACGCCTGAGCACTTCTGAGGCGGAAATCCGCCTGCAAATGGTCAGCGCCCTGGCACTGGCGGCAGGCCCGGCGGGCATGGTCGGCGGTCAGGCCATCGACCTCGGCTCGGTCGGCCTGAAGCTCGACCAGAAAGCCCTGGAATACATGCATCGGCACAAGACCGGCGCGCTGATCGAGGTCAGCGTCAAACTCGGTGCCCTGGCCAGCGGCCGTGCCGAGAAGGACGAACTCAAGTCCCTGCAGACTTATGCACAGGCCATCGGCCTGGCTTTCCAGGTCCAGGACGACATTCTCGACGTCGAAAGCGATACCGAAACCCTTGGCAAACGCCAGGGCGCCGACATTGCCCGGGACAAACCGACCTACCCGGCCCTGCTCGGCCTCGACGCCGCCAAGGCCTATGCCCTGGAGTTGCGCGACCAGGCCCTGCACGCACTGCGACCGTTTGACGCGGCGGCCGAGCCGTTGCGTGATCTGGCCCGGTATATCGTCGATCGCCGCAGTTGACGGCGTATCCGCCAAAAAAAACCAACGCGTGGGCAGGGGACGAAGCATCAGGTAAACTGCCGCATCTTTTATACCTATAACGATTCGCCTGATGCCCACGACGTTTCATGAGATTCCCCGCAAGCGCCCAACCACGCCCCTGCTCGACCGCGCGAACACGCCGGACGGCCTGCGCCGGTTAGGCGAAGCCGAGCTGGAAACCCTGGCCGATGAGTTGCGCCTGGAATTGCTCTACACGGTCGGCCAGACCGGTGGGCATTTCGGTGCCGGCCTGGGTGTGATCGAGCTGACCATCGCGCTGCATTACGTCTTCGACACCCCGGACGACCGGTTGGTGTGGGACGTGGGTCATCAGGCTTATCCACACAAGATCCTCACCGGTCGTCGCGAGCGCATGGGCACCCTGCGCCAAAAGGACGGCGTCGCTGCCTTCCCGCGCCGCTCCGAGAGCGAGTACGACACCTTTGGCGTCGGCCACTCCAGCACGTCGATCAGTGCGGCGCTGGGCATGGCGATTGCCGCCCGCCTGCAGAACAGTGATCGCAAGGCCATCGCGGTGATCGGCGACGGCGCGTTGACCGCGGGCATGGCGTTCGAGGCGCTGAACCATGCGCCGGAAGTGGACGCCAACATGCTGGTGATCCTCAACGACAACGACATGTCGATCTCGCGCAACGTCGGCGGTTTGTCGAACTATCTGGCGAAGATCCTTTCCAGCCGCACCTACGCGAGCATGCGCGAAGGCAGCAAGAAAGTGCTGTCGCGCCTGCCCGGGGCCTGGGAAATCGCTCGCCGGACCGAAGAATATGCCAAAGGCATGCTGGTTCCCGGCACGCTGTTCGAAGAGCTGGGCTGGAACTACATCGGCCCGATCGATGGCCACGACCTGCCGACCCTGATCGCCACCCTGCGCAACATGCGCGATCTGAAAGGCCCGCAGTTTCTGCACATCGTCACCAAGAAAGGCAAAGGCTTCGCCCCGGCGGAAGTCGACCCGATCGGTTACCACGCCATCACCAAACTCGAACCGCTGGATGCCCCGGCTGCCGCGCCGAAAAAGGCCAGCGGGCCGAAATATTCCGGTGTGTTCGGTGAATGGCTGTGCGACATGGCGGCGGCCGATCCGCGCCTGGTCGGGATTACCCCGGCGATGAAGGAAGGCTCGGACCTGGTCGCGTTCAGCGAACGTTTCCCGCTGCGCTACTTCGACGTGGCCATTGCCGAGCAGCACGCCGTCACCCTCGCGGCCGGCATGGCCTGCGAAGGCGCCAAACCCGTGGTCGCCATCTATTCGACTTTCCTGCAGCGCGGTTACGACCAGTTGGTGCATGACGTCGCCGTGCAGAACCTCGACGTACTGTTCGCCATCGACCGTGCAGGTCTGGTGGGCGAAGACGGCCCGACCCATGCGGGCAGCTTCGACCTGTCGTTCCTGCGCTGCATCCCGGGCATGCTGGTGATGACCCCGAGCGATGAAAACGAGCTGCGCAAAATGCTCACCACCGGTCACCTGTATGAAGGCCCGGCGGCCGTGCGCTATCCACGCGGCAATGGCCCGAACGCGAACATCGAGAAAGACCTCGAACCGATCGAGATCGGCAAGGGCGTGATTCGCCGCCAGGGCAGCAAAGTCGCCCTGCTGGTGTTCGGCGTGCAACTGGCCGAAGCCCTGAAAGTCGCCGAGACGCTGGATGCGACCGTGGTCGACATGCGTTTCGTCAAGCCGCTGGATGAAGCGCTGGTGCGCGAAATCGCCGGCAGCCACGAGCTACTGGTGACCGTCGAAGAAAACGCGATCATGGGCGGCGCCGGTGGCGCGGTCAGCGAATTCCTCGCTCGCGAGAACATTCTCAAGTCGATGCTGCACCTGGGCTTGCCGGACATCTACGTCGAACACGCCAAGCCTGCGCAAATGCTGGCCGAGTGTGGGCTGGATGAAGCCGGGATCGAGGCTTCGATCCGCGAGCGCCTGCAACTGCTCAGCATTTAAACGCAATACCCTGTGGGAGCGGGCTTGCTCGCGAATGCGGACTGTCAGTTAACCAATAGGTGGCTGGCACACCGCATTCGCGAGCAAGCCCGCTCCCACATTTGATTTGTGTGCGCCACGAAACACCGACGGACTCCCAATGAAACTCTCCCCCCTCGCCCTGACGCTGAGCCTGCTGCCGGCCGGCCCGCTGCTGGCCGACACCTTCGAACGCGATCAAGCCCTGAAGCTGCCCGACGTATTGATCAGCGCCAACCGCCAGGTTGAAGCGCGCAACGACAGCAGCGCCGCCAACACGGTGTTCACCCGTGAAGACATCGATCGCCTGCAACCCGATAGCGTTACCGATCTGCTGCGCCGGGTGCCGGGCGTGCAAGTCTCGCAATCGGGTGGGCGCGGCAGTTTGCCGGGCATCCACATTCGCGGCACCCAGTCGGCCCAGAGCCTGGTGTTGGTGGACGGCCAGCGCATCGGCAGCTCGACCTCCGGCGACAGCAATCTGCAACACATCAATATCGAGCAGGTCGAGCGCGTGGAAGTGCTGCGCGGCTCTCGCTCGGTAATTTATGGCAGCGATGCGATTGGCGGAGTGATCCAGATCTTCACCCGCCGTGGCGACGAGCAGGGTCTGCAACCGCGTTTACACACGGGTTTTGGCAGCAACCAGACCTGGGAGCACAGCCTTGGCCTGTCCGGTGGTGATGAGCGAACCCGCTTCAACCTCGGCGCCAGCCTCGACGAAACCGCGGGGATCAATCGCACCCACGAGTCGCACCCTAGCGACGGCGACCATGACGAGTATCGCAACCAGTCGTTCAGCCTGAGCATGAGCCATGCCCTCGGCGATGACATCGAGATCGGCGCCAACGTGCTGGATAACCGTGGCAAGAGCGAGTTCGACAGCCCGTTCGGGGCAGTCCAACAGCAGCCCTACAACGAATTCGATGTGAGCAGTGTCAGCAGTTACATCGACGCGCGCATCAATGAAGCATGGAAAACCCGTGTTGAACTCGGTCACAGTGAAAACCGCGAGAAGACCCTCGACAAACTCAGCGATGAGCGCAGTGTTTTCAATACTTACCGCGATTCGGTGACCTGGCAGAACGACCTGACGCTCAACGAGCGCAACAGCCTGCTGCTGGGCGGCGACTGGTATGAAGACCGGATCAACAGCAGCACGACGTACGACGAGGACAGCCGCTGGAATCGCGCAGCGTTTATCCAGCATCGCTTTCAGGCGGACAGTTTCTCCACGGAGTTGGGCCTGCGTCACGACGATAACCAGCAGTTCGGTAGCCAGAATACCTGGAGCGGCACCTTCACCCTGCCGCTGAACCCGGACAACGAAATGCTGCTGACCTACAGCGAAGGCTTCCGCGCGCCGACGTTCAACGACCTGTACTACCCCGACTTCAGCAACCCGGACCTGAAGCCTGAAACCTCGAAAAGCTATGAGCTGCAATGGCGCAGCCAGTTGACCGAGAGCAGTCGTCTGGAGGCGTCGCTGTATCGCACCGACCTTGAAGACGCGATCATCTTCGGCAGCAACTCGCGCCCGGAGAACGTTGCCTCCGCGCGGATCAACGGCTTTGAAGCGGCATTGAAGCAGGAATTGTTCGGCTGGCAGAGCAACCTTGGCGTGGCGATTATCGATCCGAGGGATCGCGACACTGGCCATACCCTGGCCCGTCGTGCGCGGCGCACCTTGAGCCTGGACCTGGATCGGCAATTCGATCGCCTGGGCCTCGGCGCCAGTTGGCAAGCGGTCAGCAGCAGCTATGACGACCTGAACAATCAACAGCCGCTCGGCGGCTATGCCCTGTTGGGACTGCGCAGCAGCTGGGAGCTCAATCGCGAAATCAGGCTGCAACTGAAAGTCGATAACCTGCTGGACAAGGGTTACAGCCGGGCGTTGTACAGCTACCAAGGTAGCCAGTATGGGTATCGCGAGGAAGGTCGGGCGTGGATGTTCGGGGTAACGTGGACGCCGGAGATCTGATCCGAACCTTGTACTGTCTGGGCCGACCTCTTCGCGAGCAAGCCCGCTCCCACAGGTTTAGCGCGATCCTGTGGGAGCGGGCTTGCTCGCGAAACAGTCAACTCGGTCTCAGCGGCCGGGCGCGATCAACTGGCAAAGCTTGGCGGTCGCCTCGATCATCTGCCCACTCGGCCGTTCCAACCCCTTGTCCGTCACCAATCGCAACTGTCCTTGCGCCACGGCCGCGACCTGCGGCCAGGCTTTCCACGCATCAAGTTGTGCCTGATCGCTCGCCAGGATCACCTCGGGATTACGCTGCAACACGGCTTCCACACTGACTTGCGGTGCTGGCAGCATCAGGTCGGCAAACACGTTGTGCGCGCCGCAGACATCCAGCGCATCGCTGATGATCTGCTCGCCACCGACGGTGTACAGCGGTCGATCCCACACCTGATAGAACACCCGCAATGGTTGACCCCGTCGATAGCGTTGGCGCAATTCATCCAGCCGCTGGCGTAGATCGGTGGCCAATGAAATTCCGCGTTCAGGCCGACCGAGCTGAGCGGCAATGGCCTCGATCTGCGCGGCGAGCTGGTCCAGGCTGTGGGGTTCGGCGACGAAAGTGGGAATATTCAGACGCTTGAGTTGGTCGCGCTGGGCCGGGCCGACGCTACCGGGCCATAGCAGCAACAGATCGGGTTTCAGGCTGAGCAGGCGCTCCATGTCCAACTGGCCATAGCGGCCAACGGAGGGCAGGTTCTTGAGTTCGGCAGGACGTTCACCGGCGTCCAGCACACCGACCAGCAGGTCGGCGGAACCCAGCTCAACGACAATTTCAGAAAGCGATGGTGCAAGGCTGACAACCCGCTCGACCGCGACTGCCGAGCCGCTGGCGGCCAGCAGCAACAGCGCCAGCCAGACCGTGCGCATCAGCTGAGTTGACGCGGAATACGGTAGAGATAGAACAACACGACGGTCGACAGCGCCAGCAGCATCAGCGGTACCGCTTCGAGACCGACGAACACCGCCAGGGCACCGATCCAGGCCGGCAGACCGGCGGCAAGGAATGCCGTGCGGCGCTTGGCCGCAAGGCTGATCCAGGCGGCAGGTTCTTCAGGGGTATCGAGGGCTTTCTGGGTGGCGATCAGCGCGTGTTTGTAGGCGCCGAAAAACTTCAGGCTGACAAACATCGAGGCGACACCGGCGATGAACAACGGCATCGCCAACACCGGCAGAATGGCTTCGGTCTGGCCGAACATCGCGTTGATCACAAACAGCGGCAACAAGGCCAGTGCCAGATATTGCCACCAGTTGACGGACAGTCGCCGCCGCACCTGACCGCGGGTCACGCCCGGTCTACCTCGCCCTGATGCTCATTGCCCATCATGTGGTCGAGCTTGCTGGCCTTGGTCGCCAGATAGAGACGGTTATGCGGGTTGTGGCCGGTGTGCAGCGGCACGCGCTCGGCGACTGCGATCCCCATGTCGGTCAAGGCTTTGACCTTGCGCGGGTTGTTGGTCATCAGGCGCAGTGACTTCACACCCAGGTGCTCCAGCATTGGCAGGCACATGGCGTAGTCACGCTGGTCGGCGGCAAAACCCAGACGCTCGTTGGCTTCAACGGTATCGGCGCCACCGTCCTGCAGCTCATAGGCGCGGATCTTGTTCAGCAGGCCAATGCCCCGGCCTTCCTGACGCAGGTAGAGCAAAACGCCACGACCTTCGCGGGCGATGGCCTGCAAGGCGGCCTCCAGTTGCGAGCCACAGTCGCAACGCTGGCTGAACAAGGCATCGCCCGTCAGGCATTCGGAGTGCAACCGGCCGAGCACCGGGGCACCGTCGGCGAACTCACCCAGGCTCAGCACAACGTGCTCGCGGCCGGTGGCCTCATCGAGAAAGCCGTGCATGGTGAATTGCGCAAAAGGCGTTGGCAGCTTGGAAGCGGCGACAAAAACGACAGGCACCGGTGTGCTCCTGATCTAAAAGTCTGAAGATTCGCAGAGCCGGCATTGTAACAGCAGGTTCCGGAGGACGCTTAGGCTGAATTATCGGCGATAACTATCAAAATGTTTGATATACGCCGCACTGCAATCAATGTGGGAGCGGGCTTGCTCGCGAAGGCGTCGTGTCAGTGGACATCAATGTTGCATGACTCACCGCTTTCGCGAGCAAGCCCGCCCCCACAATGGGTACATCATCAGCCGTAAGAACCGTGTCAATTCGAATCAAACGGATACGGCTGCTTCCAGCGCTCGAAAATGGGTTTCAGCTCGCCGCTTTTCACCAGTTGCTCCATGCGCTGATCGAACAAAGCCATCAGGCTCCGGGCCTTTGCGGTCTTGGCGAAACACAGATACAGCGGTAATTCGGCAATTTGCGTGCGGCGAAATTGGGACGGATCCTTGGCGCGGTTGAGGACGTAATCGACTTCGGTCAGGGCATCGATATAGAAGTCGACGCGGTTGTGGGACAGCATCGACACGATGCCGTCGCGCCGCTGCACTTCAGCAAAGTGCTGCACGTTGGGCAAATAATTCTGGTAATCGTAGCCGCGAACCCAGGCCAGCCGATAATTGCCCAGGGTTTCCGGGGTAGGTACCGGTCTGCTGGCCAGGCCCAAGGCATAGATGTGATCAGTGTCGAAGTTCCAGTGGGGATAAAGCACGCCCTCGGATTGGTCACGATAGGAACCGACGCAGGCATCGACCTCACCCCGTTCGGCCAGCCCCAGGGAGCGCAAGTAGGGCCCGGTGCGAATGTCTAGCTTGACGCCCGCCGGCTCAAACACTTGCCGTAGCACGTCCCAACCCAACCCATGACCGTCAGCAGCGGTGTAGTCTTCCCAGTCTTCGCTGGCCAGATGGATCACGGACGGCGTCGTCGCGACCTCACCCGCCTGGACGAGTGAGCAAAACAAGGCGCACACCAGCACCATCAACCCGCGTCGAGCCATCCCCAGTTCTCCCGATTTACGCCTCATAACCTCTCCGGTCAGGCGAAAAACCACACCAGTCCCTGCATCCCCAACCAGGCAAACACCCCGGCCAGGACATCATCCAGCATGATGCCCACGCCGCCATGTACGTGCCGGTCAATCCAGCGAATCGGCCACGGCTTGAGGATGTCGAAGAAGCGGAACATCAAGAAGCCCGCGAGCAACCATTGCCAACCTTCCGGCACCAGCCACAGGGTGATCCACATGCCGACCATTTCGTCCCAGACGATGCCTTCATGGTCGTGTACCCGTAAATCGTCGGCCACTTTGCCGCACAGCCAGAAGCCGAACAACATGGTGATGCCGAGCATCAGCCAGTAACCCCAGTCGGGCAGCATCTGCCACAACGGAATAAACGGTAGTGCAACCAACGACCCCCAAGTGCCGGGCGCCTTTGGCAAGGTGCCCGAGCCGAAGCCGAACGCCAGGAAATGCCACGGATTACGCCAGACCGACGGCGGTACGAATTCCGCCGGGACCTGTTTGGGATGATCTGTCACGGTGACTCCCGAAAATGTTGATAGCCCCGGGTTTGCGGGGTGATGTCTTGGCCATCGGCGTCCAGCAGCTTCACGCCCTGCCCCGTCACCACCTGCCCAATCACATGGATCGGCCAGCCGTCGGCCAACAATAGTGGTAACTCGACGGACGGTAAGGTGAAAACCAGGACGTAGTCGTCGCCTCCGCTCAGGGCCGCCACCTGTGCATCCGCTTGACCGAGAAAGTCGACCAGGCTTTGCGACAGCGGTAAACGCTCCTGCTCGACTTCGATACCGACCTTCGAGGCCAGCGCGATATGCCCGCAATCAGCGAGCAGACCGTCGGAGATATCCATTGCCGAAGTGGCCTTGCCCCGCAGTGCCTGCCCCAATCCGAGCTGCGGTTGCGGCGACCAGTAATGCGCCAGCAACGGCTCGGCAATGCTCGCGTCGGTCGTGCGCTGGCCAAGCACCAAGGGCAAGGCACCGGCCGCATTGCCCAGGTCGCCACCGACACACAGCAGATCACCCGGTTGTGCACCGCTGCGGGTCAACGCCAGACCGCCCGGTACACGCCCGAACACGGTCATGGTCAGGCTCAGCGGCCCACGGGTCGTATCACCGCCCACCAGCGCCACGCCGCAGCTTTGCGCCATCTGGTTCAAACCACGGGCATAGGCTTGCAGCCATTCGGCGGTTACCGTCGGCAAGGTCAGGGCAAGGGTAAAGGCAACCGGAGTGGCGCCCATGGCAGCCAGGTCGCTGACGGCCACGGCCAGCGAACGCTGACCGAGCAGAAAGGGATCGCAGGGATCGGCGAAATGCACGCCGGCCACCAGCGTATCGGTAGAAATCGCCAACTGTTCCCCGGGAGGAACAGCCAGCAAGGCGCAGTCATCGCCGATCCCGAGGGCAACGCCTTCGCCGCCTTGCGCACAAGGCGCGGCGGCAAAGAAATTGCGGATCAGCTCAAACTCGCCCATTGGCAGCAACTCAAGCGCCGGTCAGCGCTTGAACGCCTTCACTTCAGCTTCACGCAGACGCGGGGCCAGCTTGTCGAGCACACCGTTGACGAACTTGTGGCCATCGGTGGAACCGAAGACCTTGGCCAGTTCGATACCTTCGTTGATCACAACGCGGTACGGCACATCGACGCGCTTGAGCAGCTCCCAGGTGGACAGGCGCAGAACCGCCAGTTCAACCGGGTCCAGCTCTTCGATGGTCAAGTCCAGGCAAGGCTTGAGTGCAGTGTCGATTTCGGTCTTGAACTGCGGAACCCCGTGCAGGATTTCGCGGAAGTACGCGCCGTCGACATCGCTGAAATCGTTATCGACCCGGAACTGCGCTTCGATCTCGTTCAGCGACTGCTTGGCCATGTGCCATTGGTACAGCGCCTGAGTCGCGAGCTGACGGGCTTCGCGGCGCTTGGCGCTTTTCGATGGCTTGCCGGCATCCGCAGGCTTTGGATCGCGCGGGTTGAAACGATCGCTATCGTCGCTAATCACTTGGCCTCCAACTGCGCCAGCAGGCTGACCATTTCCAGAGCGGACAGGGCAGCTTCAGCACCTTTGTTGCCGGCCTTGGTGCCGGAACGCTCGATGGCTTGCTCGATGGAGTCAACGGTCAGCACGCCGAATGCAACCGGTACGCCGAACTCCATGGACACCTGGGCCAGGCCCTTGGTGCATTCGCCAGCCACGTATTCGAAATGCGGAGTGCCGCCACGAATGACTGCGCCCAGGGCGATGATTGCCGCGAACTCGCCCTTTTGAGCGACTTTCTGTGCAACCAGCGGAATTTCGAAGGCGCCAGGTGCGCGGATGATGGTGATGTCGCTTTCGCTTACGCCGTGGCGAACCAGGGCATCAACTGCACCGCTGACCAGGCTTTCAACGACGAAGCTGTTGAAACGGCCCACTACCAGAGCGTAGCGGCCTTTAGGGGCGATGAAGGTACCTTCGATGGTCTTCAGGGTCATTCGTTAGATCTCTTAAAGAGCCGGGACGCGTCTTCTACGCGCCCCTCGGTGATTTATTTGCCGCGAATTCAGGGCCGGAAACACCCGGTCATTATTCGGAGGGCACGTATTCTACAACTTCCAGATCGAAACCGGATATCGCATTAAATTTCATCGGTGCCGACATCAGGCGCATTTTGCGCACGCCCAGGTCCCGCAGAATCTGCGAACCGGCACCCACAGTGCTGTAGGTGGTCGGTTTTTTCACCGCTGCGTGATCGGCGGTTTCGCGGATATGCGCCAGCAACACGTCGCCATCGAGCGGGTGACCGAGCAACAGCACCACGCCGCTGCCGGCCTCGGCAACCGTGGCCATGGCGGCGCGCAGGCTCCAGCGGCCCGGTTGCTTGACCATCAGCAGGTCGCGCAGCGGGTCCATGTTGTGCACGCGAACCAGGGTCGGCTCTTCGGCGCAGACATTGCCCAGGGTCAGTGCCATGTGCACGTCGCCTTCCACCGAATCACGATAGGTCACCAGGTTGAATTGGCCCAGTTCGCTGTCCAGCGGCTGCTCGGCAATCCGCTGAACGGTACGTTCGTGGATCATCCGGTAGTGAATCAGGTCGGCGATGGTGCCGATCTTGATGTCGTGTTCGGCGGCAAAAGCTTCCAGCTCGGCGCGACGGGACATGGTGCCGTCGTCGTTCATCACTTCGCAGATCACGCCGCTCGGTTCGAAACCGGCCATGCGCGCCAGGTCGCAGGCCGCTTCGGTGTGACCGGCGCGGGCCAGGGTGCCACCAGCCTGGGCCATCAGCGGGAAGATGTGACCCGGGCTGACGATATCTTCAGCCTTGGCATCACGGGCGGCAGCAGCCTGCACGGTGCGCGCGCGGTCGGCAGCGGAAATGCCGGTGGTCACGCCGGTGGCGGCTTCGATGGACACGGTGAACTTGGTGCCGAAACCGGAGCCGTTGCGCGGTGCCATCAACGGCAGCTTGAGCAGTTCGCAGCGCTCGCGGCTCATCGGCATGCAGATCAGGCCACGGGCGTGCTTGGCCATGAAGTTGATGTGCTCAGGCTTGCAGCACTCGGCGGCCATGATCAGGTCGCCTTCGTTCTCGCGGTCTTCGTCATCCATGAGGATGACCATCTTGCCTTGGCGGATGTCTTCAACCAGTTCTTCGATGCTATTGAGCGCCACAAGGCACCCCCTTGAGTCAGGATTTGAGGTAGCCGTTGGCGGCCAGAAAGCTTTCGGTAATGTTTCCGGATTTTGCAGGCTCTGCGGCCTTGTCGCCCAGCAACAGGCGCTCCAGATAACGGGCCAGCAAGTCCACTTCCAGGTTCACCCGGCGACCAGGCTGATACGACGCCATGATGGTTTCGCTCAGGGTGTGCGGAATGATGGTCAGCAGGAACTCGGCGCCATCGACCGCGTTCACGGTCAGGCTGGTGCCGTCGACGGTGATCGAGCCTTTATGGGCGATGTACTTGGCCAGGTCCTTGGGCGCACGAATGCGGAATTCCACGGCGCGTGCGTTTTCGGTACGGGCAACCACTTCACCCACGCCATCGACGTGACCGCTGACCAGATGCCCGCCGAGGCGAGTGGTCGGGGTCAGGGCTTTTTCCAGATTGACCGGGCTGCCGCTTTTCAGGTCGTTCATGGCGGTGCAGTCGAGGGTTTCGCGACTGACGTCGGCGGCGAAGCCATTGCCCGGCAATTCAACGGCAGTCAGGCACACGCCGTTGACCGCGATACTGTCGCCCAGTTTGACGTCGCTCAGGTCGAGCTTGCCGGTTTCGACGTGAACCCGCACATCACCGCCCTTTGGGGTCAATGCACGAATACTGCCGATGGATTCGATGATGCCGGTAAACATGAGGTTCTCCTCGAGAACAAAGCCAGCGCTATAGCGATGGCCGGAAATTATACGCTTGCTGCTGGCACTGGGATGGCGATGACTCGCCAGTCATCGCCAACTGCACGAATTTCGGTGATTTTGAGTTCCGGCGCATCCTTCATTTGCGCGAGCGGCCAGTCCAGCAGCGGCCGCGCCGAGGAGCCCAAAAACTTGCCGGCGATGAAAATCTGGAACTCGTCCACCAGCCCGAGCTGGGCAAACGCGCCTGCCAGACGCGGACCGGCTTCGACCAACACTTCATTGACGCCACGGGCGGCAAGTTCGACCAGCAGTTGACGCAGGTCGACCTGGCCATCGTAACCGGGCACGATCAGGCATTCCGGGCCGTTGGCGTATTGCTCTTCCACCGCCACGCAGGTGGCAACCAGCGCCGGGCCGGCCTTGAAGAACGGTGCATCCAGCGGCACCCGCAGGCGACCGTCGACCAGCACGCGCAACGGCGGCCGGCTCATGGCCAGTGCTGTTTGTTCGGCGTCCAGTCCGAGCTCATCGGCGCGCACGGTCAAGCGTGCGTTGTCCGCCAACACTGTGTCGGCGCCGGTCAGCACCACGCTGGCCTGGGCGCGCAGGCGTTGCACCGCCGAACGTGCGGCCGGGCCGGTGATCCATTGGCTTTCGCCACTTTCCATCGCCGTACGCCCGTCGAGGCTCATGGCCAGCTTGACCCGCAAGAACGGCAAGCCGTGTTCCATGCGTTTGAGGAAGCCTTGGTTGAGCTTGCGCGCCTCGCCTTCCAGCACGCCGCTTTCGGTGACGATACCGGCCTGTTCCAGGCGTTGCAGGCCACGACCGGCGACTTCCGGGTTCGGGTCCTGCATCGCCGCGACCACGCGGGCCACACCGGCATTCACCAGCGCATCGGCACAGGGCGGTGTGCGACCATGGTGGCTGCAAGGTTCAAGCGTTACATAAGCGGTAGCGCCACGAGCCTGCTCACCGGCGGCGTGCAGGGCGTGGACCTCGGCGTGAGGCTCGCCGGCGCGCTCGTGCCAGCCTTCGCCGACAATCTGCCCGCCCTGCACGATCACGCAACCGACCCGCGGATTGGGATGCGTCGTGTAATGCCCCTTGCGCGCCAGTTCCAGGGCACGGGCCATGAAATGAGCGTCGAGGATGGCTTGTTCGGCAGGCGTGGTCATTCTTTCACCGGTTCACGGGCCAGGCGATCGATCTCTTCGCGGAACTCGTTGAGGTCCTGGAAGCGGCGATACACCGAAGCAAAGCGGATGTAGGCGACTTCGTCGAGCTTCTGCAGCTCGGCCATCACCAGTTCGCCGACCACGAGGGATTTGACTTCGCGTTCGCCGGTGGCACGCAGTTTGTGTTTGATGTGCACCAGCGACGATTCGAGGCGCTCGACGCTCACCGGGCGCTTCTCCAGCGCACGCTGCATGCCGGCGCGGAGTTTTTCTTCGTCGAACGGCTGGCGACTGCCGTCGGTTTTGATCAGGCGCGGCAACACCAGTTCAGCCGTCTCGAACGTCGTGAAACGCTCGCCGCAGGCCAGGCATTCACGCCGGCGGCGCACCTGTTCGCCCTCGGCGACCAGACGCGAGTCGATGACCTTGGTGTCGTTGGCACCGCAGAAGGGACAGTGCATGGTGGCAGGCAACAAAAAAAGGGAGGGCCATGGTAGCGCATCCCCGTGGCAAGACAAGCCATAGGGTTTGCGGTATACAGACGGGATGATCACTTGATCCATGGAATTCAGCTTTATGGAGCCACCAATGTCGTTACGTCCGCTCATTTTGCTCAGTGTTTTCAGCCTGCTGGTGGCTTGCGGCAGCGATGCACCCAAGCCCCAGCCGCCAACGCCAGGCCCGGCGCCGCAGCAAGCACAGAAGAAGGCCCGGGAGGCTGCCGAACTTGGCCCGCTGCCCGCGTATCAGCGCGAATTGAGCGGCACCTTGCAAGGTGTGCCGGCCGGCGCTGAAGTCGAGCTGGCGCTGCTGGTGATCGACGAAAAAGACCGCCCGCAACAATTGCTCGCCAGTTCCAGCCTGATCGGCAACAACCAGGTGCTGCCGTTTCACCTGCGCTTCAATCCGGAATCCTTCCCGGTCGGTGCCCGCGTTGAACTGCGAGGCCGCGCCAGTCAGTCCGGCCAGTTGATCCTGCACCTGCCGTCGCAGCTGATTACCCAGCCGACCACCCAGGCCCTGGGCCAACTGCAATTCGTCAAAGCCCCATGAGTGCACCGCTCGACCTGCAACGGGCCCTGGCTGAATTGCTCGGCGATGCACAGCTGGTGGCCTGCCCGTTGCCGGAAACCGACTTGCAACTGTGGCTGATCGACGGCGACAACATGGACCGCGCCTTCAGCCCGGAAGAAACCCGGCGCATCCTGCATGAACCACCGTACTGGAGTTTCTGCTGGGCCAGCGGCCTGGCCGTGGCCCGTTATCTGGCGGCAAACCCAGATTGGGTCGAAGGCAAGCGGGTACTGGATTTCGGCGCGGGTTCCGGCGTGGCGGGGATTGCCGCGGCCAAGGCCGGCGCGCTGGAGGTGCTGGCCTGCGACCTCGACCCGCTGGCGATTGCCGCGTGCCGGGCGAACGCCGAGCTCAACGACGTGCAGCTCAACTACTCGACGGATTTTTTCGCCGAGGCCGATCGCTTTGATCTGATCCTGGTGGCGGATGTGTTGTACGACCGGGCGAACCTGCCGCTGCTCGACCAGTTCCTCAGTCGCGGCCGGGAGGCGCTGGTGGCGGACTCTCGAGTGCGGGATTTTCGCCATCCGTTGTACCGGCGCATCGAAATGCTTGAAGCCATGACCCTGCCGGATCTGGCCGAGCCCCACGAGTTTCGACATGTGAGCCTGTACCACGCGCAGCGTTAGCCAAGAGCTTCGCGAGCAAGCCCGCTCCCACAGTGGTTGGTGTGCACCACAAATCTTGTGGCTGACTTCCATCCCTGTGGGAGCGGGCTTGCTCGCGAAGGCGTCCGGTCAGGCAACATACCTCTCACGACTACCCCGCTTCCGGCGCGCCCCCAGCAAGTCGTATAGTTGCCCCATTCACGCTTCTACGAGATTGCCCATGAGTCAGGAAACGCCGTACATCTTCGACGCCACGACTGCCGATTTCGACCAGTCGGTGATCGAGAACTCTTTCCACAAGCCGGTGCTGGTGGACTTCTGGGCCGAATGGTGCGCGCCCTGCAAAGTGCTGATGCCGATGTTGCAGAGCATTGCTGAGAGCTATCAGGGCGAATTGCTGCTGGCCAAGGTCAACTGCGACATCGAGCAAGACATCGTCGCCCGCTTCGGCATCCGCAGCTTGCCGACCGTGGTGCTGTTCAAGGACGGCCAGCCTGTCGACGGCTTTGCCGGTGCACAACCGGAATCCGCCGTGCGCGCCCTGCTCGAACCCCATGTGCAGATGCCGCCACCGTCCGCTGCCGATCCGTTCGAACAGGCCCAGGCACTGTTCGACGACAGCCGCTTTGCCGATGCCGAAGCCCTGCTCAAAGTGCTGCTGGGTGAAGACAACACCAACGCCAAGGCGCTGATCCTGTACGCCCGCTGCCTGACCGAGCGCGGTGAACTGGGCGAAGCGCAAGCCGTGCTGGATGCAGTCAAGAGCGACGAGCACAAGGCCGCGCTGGCCGGTGCCAAGGCGCAGATCAAGTTTCTCGGTTTGGCCAGAGACTTGCCGGATGCCGCCGACCTGAAAGCCCGGCTGGCGAAAAATCCCCAGGACGATGAAGCGGTTTATCAACTGGCCATCCAGCAACTGGCCCGTCAGCAATACGACGCCGCGCTGGATGCATTGCTCAAGCTGTTCGTCCGCAACCGCACTTACAGCGAAGGCTTGCCGCACAAGACCTTGCTGCAGGTGTTCGAGTTGCTGGGCAACGATCACCCGCTGGTGAGCACGTACCGTCGCAAGTTGTTTGCCGCGTTGTACTAAGCGCCACCTTGTAGGAGCGAGCTTGCTCGCGATGGGCGTCAACGATAATGAGGGCTACCTGTATGACCGCGGTGCCCTGACGCCCTTCGCGAGCAAGCTCGCTCCTACAACAACCAGCGGTACAACGGTGTATCGCCGCCGCTTTCCACCTTCACATCCGCACAATGGCGCAAACGCACCAGCAGGCGCTTGCCCGCCGCCGCACTGCCGGTCAGGCCTTCCAATTGATCGAGCAAGTCCGGTCCACTCAACTGTCCGGCCTTACGCAACAAATCCCGGGCGATCTGCCACAGCGCATCATCCTGATTCAGCGGTTTCGCCGCCGGTGCGCTGACTGCGGATTTTTCCACCTGCAACTGCGCCCCTAGTCGCGCCCAGTCCGCGTCGTCCATTTCTAGGGTCAAATCCACCGGCCAGTCGCCGATGCTTCCGCGAATTCGCAACATAGGTCTGCTCCCGCACATTTCTTCCCTGCATGCTCCCATGGGACTTGTGCAACGCCAAGCAGGCAGTCAAACTCTCCGCACTTACGTTATAAGATTACATAACAATTTATTCATTTTACTTTTCGGAGACTCGTCATGCGCCGTCTGCTTCTCGCTCTGCCGTTTGCCATGTTGCCGCTGGTTGTCGCCCATGCTGCCGACGAACACGATCATGAGCATGGCAGCCTGGGTGCCCACGAACATGGCGTGGGGCGCCTGAACGCTGTGCTGGACGGCAAGACCCTGGAGCTGGAGCTGGAAAGTCCGGCCATGAACCTTGTGGGTTTCGAACACGTCGCCACCAGCGATGCCGACAAAGCCAAAGTCGTCGCCGCACGTACCCGGCTTGAGCAACCACTGGCCCTGTTCAACCTGCCGAAAGCCGCCGGTTGCGTGGTGGAAAACCAGGAACTGGAAAGCCCGTTGTTCGGTGACCAGCCCGATGCCGACGATGACCATGATGAAGACGCCAAGGACGAAGACGGCCACGAACATCACCATGATCACAGCGAAATCCACGCTCGCTATCAGTTCACCTGCGCTACGCCAGACGCGTTGAAGACCCTGGACCTGGCGAGCATTTTCAACACGTTCCCGGCCACCCGGAAAATTCAGGTACAACTGATCGGCCCAAGCGGGCAGCAAGGCGTTGAAGTGACGGCCAAGACTGCTGCGCTGAAGTTCTGATCCACCGCAAATCAAATGTGGGAGCGGGCTTGCTCGCGAAGGCGCCGTATCAGTTTGCATCAATGTCTCTGACACACCGCATTCGCGAGCAAGCCCGCTCCCACAAGGGTTCACCACCAACCTGACCGGTTTCACATGACCCAAGCACTCATCGAACTGTCCAACCTGGGCTTCAGTTGGCCCGGTCACCCGCCACTGCTGGACATCCCGGCGTTTCGCCTGGAGCGCGGGGAAACCCTGTTCCTCAAAGGCCCCAGCGGTAGCGGCAAGACCACCCTGCTCGGTCTGCTCGGCGGCGTGCAAAAACCCGATCGCGGCAGCATCCGCCTGCTCGGCCAGGAACTGACGCAACTGTCGGCCGGCGCCCGCGACCACTTCCGCGTCGATCACACCGGCTACATCTTCCAGCAGTTCAACCTGCTGCCGTTTCTGTCGGTGCGCGAGAACGTCGAACTGCCCTGCCACTTCTCGAAACTGCGTGCCGAACGGGCGAAACAACGCCACGGCAGCGTCGACCAAGCGGCCGCGACGCTGCTCGCACACCTGGGTTTGAAGGATGAAAACATCCTCGGTCGCCGCGCCGACTCGCTATCCATCGGCCAGCAGCAACGGG
Organism: Pseudomonas sp. GM48; assembly: GCF_000282335.1. GTDB lineage: Bacteria > Pseudomonadota > Gammaproteobacteria > Pseudomonadales > Pseudomonadaceae > Aquipseudomonas. The sequence goes on along the minus strand of NZ_AKJM01000046.1, from coordinate 61,303 downwards.
TCGCCGCTGCCCGCGCGTTGATCGGTCAACCGGAACTGGTGATCGCCGACGAACCGACCTCAGCCCTCGATTACGACGCCCGCGAGAACTTCATTCGCCTGCTGTTCGCCGAGTGCCGCGAAGCCGGTTCGAGCCTGTTGTTCGTCAGCCATGACCAGAGCCTGGCGCCGCTGTTCGATCACAACCTGTCGCTGGCCGAACTCAATCGCGCCGCCATCCTGTCCGAGGTTTGAGATGTATTTGTTTCGTCTAGCCATGGCCAGCCTGGCTAACCGCCGCTTCACCGCGATCCTCACGGCGTTCGCCATCGCCCTGTCGGTGTGCCTGCTGCTGGCGGTGGAGCGCGTGCGCACCGAAGCCAAGGCCAGTTTCGCCAGCACCATCAGCGGCACCGACCTGATCGTCGGCGCCCGCTCCGGCTCGGTGAACCTGTTGCTGTACTCGGTGTTCCGCATCGGCAACGCCACCAACAATATTCGCTGGGACAGCTTCGAACACTTCGCCAACAACCCGAAAGTGAAGTGGGCGATCCCGATTTCCCTCGGCGATTCCCATCGCGGCTACCGGGTGATGGGCACCACCGAAGCCTACTTCGAGCATTACCAGTACGGCCGCCAGCAACACCTGGAACTGGCCGATGGCCGGGCCTTCGCCACGGACCCGTTCGAAGTGGTGCTCGGCGCCGAAGTGGCGGATGCGCTGCACTACAAACTCGGCGACAAACTGGTGCTATCCCACGGTGTGGCGGCGATCAGCCTGGTCAAGCACGACGACAAGCCGTTCACCGTGGTCGGCATTCTCAAGCGCACCGGCACCCCGGTGGACCGCACGCTGCACATCAGCCTCGGCGGCATGGAAGCGATTCACATCGACTGGCACAACGGCGTGCCGGCCCGGGGCGAGGGTCGCATCACGGCCGATCAGGCGCGCAACATGGACCTGACGCCGCAAGCGATCACCGCGTTCATGCTCGGCCTCAACAACAAGATTTCAACCTTTGCCCTGCAGCGCGAAATCAACGAATTCCGTGGTGAGCCGATGCTGGCAATCCTGCCGGGCGTGGCGTTGCAAGAGCTGTGGAGCCTGATGGGCACCGCGGAACAAGCCTTGTTCGTGGTCTCGTTGTTTGTGGTGCTGACCGGGTTGATCGGCATGCTCACGGCCATTCTCACCAGCCTCAACGAGCGCCGCCGGGAGATGGCGATCCTGCGCTCGGTAGGCGCACGACCGTGGCACATCGCAACGTTGCTGGTGCTGGAAGCCTTTGCCCTGGCGCTGTCGGGTGTGATCGCCGGCGTGGCGTTGCTGTATGTGTGCATCGCGGCGGCCCAGGGTTATGTGCAGGCCAATTACGGTCTGTACCTGCCACTGTCCTGGCCCAGCGAATATGAATGGACACTGCTCGGTGGCATCCTGATCGCCGCGCTGCTGATGGGCAGCGTGCCGGCCTGGCGCGCCTATCGCCAATCCCTGGCCGATGGCCTGTCGATCCGTTTATGAGGACGTTGAAAATGCCCCGCGCTGTACTTGCGCTGTTGATGCTGGTTGCCCTGCCCCTGTGGGCGGCCCAGCCAAAAGACCTGACCTGGGCGGAGATGATTCCGCCGGATGCGCCGAAAGAAATACCGAACATGACGCCGCTGCACGATCTGTCGCAGATGAGCAATGCGCTGTCGGCCGAGTCGGCACCCGCCGCCAGGCAGGAAATGCCCAATGCACCGGTGGTCAAGGCCCTCGATGGCCAGAACATTCGCCTGCCGGGCTACATCGTGCCACTGGAAGTGAGCGAGGAAGGACGCACCACGGAGTTTCTGCTGGTGCCGTATTTCGGCGCCTGCATCCACGTACCGCCTCCGCCGTCGAACCAGATCGTGCACGTCAAAAGCGAAGTCGGCGTGAAGCTTGACGAGTTGTATCAGCCGTACTGGATCGAAGGTGCGCTGCAGGTCAAGGCGTCGACCAGCGAGTTGGCGGATGCCGGGTATCAGATGGAGGCGGACAAGATTTATCTGTATGAATTGCCGGAGTGAATCCGGTCGTTTTGTGTTGTTAGAAATGCCGTCTTCGCGAGCAAGCCTGCTCCCACAGGGGGAACGCATTCCAATGTGGGAGCGGGCTTGCTCGCGAAGGCGCCATCAAAATCACCACAAAATCCAACCCCTTCCCACATTCATTGAGCTGCATCAAAAGACCGATTCGTTAGGCACCTTACCATTGGACATCGAACATTTTTAACGTCCTCTGGAGCCCCCATGAACAAGTCCATGCTCAGCGCTACGCTGGTTGCCCTCGCGCTCGCAGCCCCGCTCGCCCACGCCCACGAGGCCGGTGACATCATCCTTCGTGCGGGCGCCATCACCGTTAACCCTAAAGCCGACAGCTCCAGCGTGAAGGTCGATCAGGGTCCGTTGGCCGGTACCAACCTGGGCGGCAAGGCGACCATGGACAGCGACACGCAGCTGGGCCTGAACTTCGCCTACATGCTCACCAACAATTGGGGGATCGAACTGCTCGCCGCCACCCCGTTCGAGCATGACGTGAAGCTCAAAGGCACTGCCCTGCCGGCTGCCAACGGCAAACTCGGCTCCCTGAAACACCTGCCGCCAACCCTGAGCGTGGTCTACTACCCGCTGGATTCGAAGTCAGCCTTCCAGCCGTACGTCGGCGGTGGCATCAACTACACCTGGATCTACGACGAAAGCCTCAGCAGCGAAGCCAAGTCCGCCGGCTTCAGCAACTTCAAGGCGAAGAACTCCTGGGGCCTGGCCTGGCAGGTCGGTGCCGACTACATGCTGACCGACAACATTTTGCTCAACGCCCAGGTGCGCTACATCGACATCGACACCCGCGCCACCGTTGAAAACAACTCAATTGCACCGGGCACCCGCGCCAAGGTCAACGTCGACGTCGATCCGTTTGTGTACATGGTCGGCCTGGGCTACAAGTTCTAAAGAGCAATCACGTGGTGGTGAGTGCGGGTCATTGTGGCGAGGGAGCTTGCTCCCGCCGGGTTGCGAAGCAGCCCCAAAACCGGCAGAAGCGGTGACTCAGACAAACCGCATTGCCTGGATTGCGACTGCTGCGCAGTCGAGCGGGAGCAAGCTCCCTCGCCACAGGGATTGCGTCCGCTTTAACGCAAATTCCGGCCACAAAAAAGGCGCCTGTCAAAGGCGCCTTTTTTGTATCTGCAAGATCCTCAGCGCCCCAACAACCGCGCCAGCCCCACGCTCATCGGCGTTTGCGAGGAGGTGTGAAAGCGCTCCAGCAGACGCCGGTTATTCGCCCGGGAATGGCGGATGTCACCGGAACGCGCCGGACCGTAGCTCACTGATGGCAACTGACCAACCACGGCTTCGAGCGCTTCGAGCATTTGCTTGAGGGTCGTCGCCTGGTTCCAGCCCACGTTGACCGCACCGTCTTCGACCCGGGGCTTCTCGATAGCCTGCACCAGCAAGTCGACCAGGTCTTCAACGTAGACAAAATCCCGGGTCTGCTCGCCATCTCCGAACACGGTGATCGGCAGGCCCTTTTGCGCGCGCTCGCTGAAAATGCTGATCACCCCGGAGTACGGCGAGGACGGATCCTGGCGTGGGCCGTAGATGTTGAAGAAGCGGAAAATCACCGGCTCCAGCCCATGCTGGCGGCGGTAGAAATCGAAGTAATGTTCACCGGCCAGTTTGTCCGCCGCATAAGGCGTCAACGGTGCTTTGGGCGTGTCTTCGTCGATCGACTCACCTTCGCCATTGTTGCCATACACCGCCGCGCTGGAAGCAAACAGCACGCGCTTGACCCCAGCCTGGCGCATGGCTTCGCAGACGTTCAGCGTGCCGATGAAGTTGCTCTGGTGCGTGCGCACCGGATCGTCCACCGAGGCCTGCACCGAAGCCACGGCGGCCAGGTGCGCCACGGCGCTGCAACCGGCCATCGCCTGGGCGACCACGGCCGCATCGGCCACGTCGCCGACGATCAGTTCGACCTTGGGATTATCCAGCGGCAGATTGCTGCGCTTGCCGGTGGACAGGTCATCGAGAATCCGCACCGCATGGCCCTTGGCAAGCAGGGCGTCAGTCAGGTGCGAACCAATGAAACCGGCACCGCCGGTGATCAAAACGGGACCGTCAGCCATGGCGATAGAACCTGTCCAGTAGAGCGGGAAGCGCCGCACGCCAGGCGCGCGGTTTGATTCCGAAGGTGTGCAGAATTTTTTTGCAGGCCAATACCGCGTGTTGCGGCTCTTGCGCAGCATCCGGACACGCGGCGTGGGCCTGGGCGGTCGGGGCTTCGATAGCCAGCGGATGCAGGCTGCGGGCTTCGGTCAGTATCGCCTGCCCCAGCGCCAGCGGCGTGGTCGCCTCATGCCCGGCATAGTGGTAGGTGCCCCACAGCGGCGCGGCGCAATCGAGTTGCTTGAGCACTGAAATGATCACGCGGGCAGCATCGTCGACCGGTGTCGGATTGCCGCGCCGGTCATCGGCCATAAGCAGTTCTTCGGGTTGTTCGGCGCGGGCGAGGAAGCGCCCAAGGGTGCCGTCCGGGCTGTCATCCAGCAACCAGCCGAAACGCAGCAGCACGTGTTGCGGGCAGGTGGCGCGAACGCTTTGCTCGATCCGCCACAAGGCCTGGCCGCGAAGGCCCAGGGGCACCGGTTCGTCTTTTTCGCTGTAGGCGGTGGCGCGGGAGCCATCGAATACTCGATAGCTCGAAGGTTGCAGCAGAACGATGTTGTGGTGCTGGCACAGTTCCGCCAGACGTTCGATCGCACGCTCTTGCCCGGCCAGGCGCTGTTCGCTGACCGCTTCGGCCTGGAACCAGTCGAAGTAGTAGGCAAGGTTGATCAACGCATCGGGACGGGTGTCGTCGAGCAGTTGTGTCAGGCTCGCGGCGTCCCAGCCGTTTTCGGGCGGGCGGGGGGCGAGGAAACCGATGTCTTCCTCCGCACCGAGGCGAATCAGCGCCTGCCCAAGGGCATTTCCGCCGCCCAGTAACATAAGGCGCATTCGCATAGAGTCAGCAGGCCCAGTCTGATTGGAACAATGGCTTTATCGACACCGCACCCAGGCGATGTCGTTGGTAATTGCCGGAATCGTTGCATTTTGCGGGTTTAGTGCGCAACCGTCATCCGTAAAGTGTAGATGTCCGACTTTTGCGGTGCCTGGACTGGCCTCTTCGCGGGCAAGCCCGCTCCCACACTGGATTTGGGTACACCGCCGATCCCCTGTGGGAGCGGGCTTGCCCGCGAAGGGGCCCTGAAGGCCACTAGAGATCCCGAGCGGTACTTGCATCTTCGGCCCCCACCCGCATAACTTGCTGCATGAACCTGCCCATCCCCGCAGACAGTGCCCTGAGCGGCTTTCACCCTGCCGTCAGCGCCTGGTTCAGCCACACATTCCCAGCGCTCACCGCCGCCCAGGCCCGGGCGTGGCCGTTGATCCGCCAGCGCCGCTCGACCCTGATCGCCGCGCCCACCGGCTCCGGCAAGACCCTCACGGCCTTTCTCGCCGTCATCGACGACCTGGTGCACCGCGGCCTGGAATCCGCCGAAGGCCTGCCTGACGCAACCCTGGTGGTCTACGTCTCGCCGCTCAAGGCGCTGTCCAACGACATCCAGATCAACCTGCAGAACCCGCTGGCCGGCATTACCGGGCAATTGCGCGTGATGGGCCTGCCCGAATTGCAGATCAGCACCGCAGTACGCACCGGTGACACGCCACAAAAAGACCGTTCGGCGATGCGCAAGACGGCGCCGCACATCCTGGTGACCACACCGGAATCTTTGTACGTGCTGCTCGGCTCTGATTCCGGCCGGCAGATGCTCGGCACCACACAAACGGTGATCATCGACGAAATCCATGCCATGGCCGCCAGCAAACGCGGCAGTCATCTGGCCTTGAGCCTCGAACGCCTGCAAGCACTCTGCCCGGAACCGCTTCTGCGCATCGGCCTGTCGGCCACGCAAAAGCCCATCGAAGCGGTGTCGCGCTTCCTGGTCGGTCGCGACCGTCCGTGCGAGATCATCGACATCGGCCACGCCCGCCCCCGCGACCTGGACATCGAAGTGCCGCCCGTGCCGCTATCGGCCGTGATGGCCAACGATGTCTGGGAACTGGTCTACGACCGCCTCGCCGCCCTCGCCCGCGAGCATCGGACCACGCTGATTTTCGTCAATACCCGGCGTTTGGCCGAACGCCTGAGCCGGCACCTGAGCGAACGCCTGGGCAAGGACGCCGTAGCGGCCCACCACGGCAGCTTGGCCAAGGAATTTCGCCTGGACGCCGAGCAGCGACTCAAGCGCGGCGACCTGCAAGTGCTAATCGCCACGGCATCACTGGAACTGGGGATCGACATCGGCGACGTCGACCTGGTGTGCCAGATCGCCTCGCCGCGCTCGATTGCCGGTTTTCTGCAACGGGTCGGCCGTTCCGGGCACCAGGTCGGCGGCACGCCCAAGGGCCGTTTGTTCGCCACCACCCGCGACGACCTGATCGAATGCGCCGCGCTGCTCGACTGCGTGCGCCGGGGTGAACTCGACACCTTGTTGATCCCGCAAGCGCCGCTGGACGTGCTGGCACAGCAGATCATCGCCGAGGTCAGTTGCCAGGAGTGGCCGGAGCAAGCGCTGCTAGAGATGCTGCGCCGTGCCTCGCCCTACGCCGGGCTCGACGACAAACACTACCAGGCGCTGCTGCACATGCTCGCCGAGGGTTACAACGGGCGTCAGGGCATCCGCAGTGCCTACCTGCACCGCGACGCCGTGAGCCGCACCCTGCGCGGGCGCCGTGGCGCGAAACTGACCGCAGTGACCAGTGGCGGGACCATTCCGGACAATGCCGACTACAGCGTGCTGCTGGAGCCTCAAGGGCTGAACATCGGCACCATCAATGAAGACTTCGCGGTGGAAAGCATCGCCGGGGATGTCTTCCAGTTGGGCAATACCTCCTATCGAATCCTGCGCGTGGAAACAGGCAAGGTCCGGGTCGAGGATGCCCAGGGCCAGCCGCCGACCATTCCGTTCTGGCTCGGTGAAGCGCCGGGGCGCAGTGCCGAATTGTCTTCGGCGGTGGCGCGCTTGCAGGCACAACTCGACGACTTGCTGGGTGCCGCGCCAGGCAACTTGCAGCCAGCACTCGACTGGCTGACCGAGACCCTGGGCCTGAACGTCGCAAGTGCCGAACAACTGGTGGATTACCTGGCCCGTGCGCGACAAACGCTGGGTGCCCTGCCGTCGCAAGACACGCTGTTGATGGAGCGTTTTTTCGACGAGTCAGGCGGCACGCAACTGGTCATTCACACACCGTTCGGCAGCCGCATCAACCGCGCCTGGGGCCTGGCCCTGCGCAAGCGATTCTGTCGCACCTTCAACTTCGAATTGCAGGCCGCCGCCAGCGAAGACGCCATCGTGCTGTCGCTGTCCACCAGCCACAGTTTTGAACTGGACGATGTCTGGCGCTACCTGCACAGCAACAGCGCCGAGCACATCCTGACTCAAGCCGTGCTCGACGCGCCGCTGTTCGGCGTGCGCTGGCGCTGGAATGCCGGCGTGGCCCTGGCGCTGCCGCGCTACAGCGGCGGGCGCAAAGTGCCGCCACAGATCCAGCGGATGAAAAGCGAAGACCTGATCGCCAGCGTGTTTCCCGATCAGATCGCCTGCGTGGAAAACCTCGCCGGCGAACGGGAGATTCCCGACCATCCACTGGTGGAGCAGACCCTCGACGATTGCCTACACGACGCCATGGACACCCAAGGTTGGCTGGCACTGTTGCGGCGCATGGAACGCGGCGACATTCGCCTGATCAGCCGCGACTTGCCGGCGCCCTCGCCGCTGGCGGCGGAAATTCTCAGCGCCCGCCCCTACACCTTCCTCGACGATGCACCGCTGGAGGAACGCCGCACCCAAGCGGTGCTCAATCGCCGCTGGAGCGACCCGCAATCCACCGATGATCTCGGTGCGTTGGACGCCGAGGCGATTGCCGCCGTGCGCGACGAAGCCTGGCCTGCGCCCTCCGGTGTCGATGAAATGCACGAAGCGTTGATGAGCCTGGCGTGCATCACCGATATCGAGGCTCGGGCCAACCCGCAGTGGTTCGACTGGCTCAATGCCCTGGCCGACAGTGGGCGCGCCAGCCGTTTGCAGATCAATGCCGGACAATCGTTGTGGCTGGCGCTGGAGCGTTTGACCTGCTTGCGGGCGATCTATCCACAAGCCGAATTGACGCCACCCCTGCAAGCGTTGCCGGACTTCGATGAAGCCTGGGAATCCGACGAAGCCGTACTCGAACTGATCCGCGCGCGGCTCAGCGCCTTCGGGCCACTTGCGCTCAATCGCATTGCCGAACCACTCGGCTTGCCCGCTGCACAAGCGAACCAGGCCTTGGCGCAACTGGAACGCGAAGGCTACGTGTTGCGCGGCCGCTTCACCCCGGGCACCGCCGGGGAAGAATGGTGCGAGCGGCATTTGCTGGCGCGGATTCACCGCTACACGGTCAAGCGCCTGCGTCGGGAAATCGAACCGGTGGCGTTGCAGGACTTCATGCGATTCCTGTTCGACTGGCAGCATGTGTCGACCGTGAGTCAGGTCCAGGGCGCGGCAGCATTGCCAGCCGTTACTGCGCAATTCGAAGGCTACCCCGCCGCCGCCTCGGCCTGGGACAGTGACATCCTGCCAGCGCGAATCAAGGACTACTCGGCGATCTGGCTGGATGAATTGTGTCGCAGCGGCAGACTGGTGTGGACACGCCTGACCGCGCACAACAAAAGCGCCAGCATCGCGCTGCGCAGCACGCCAATCGTGTTGCTGCCGCGCAACCGGGTCGGACTCTGGAGCGGCTTGACCGAACAGACGCCGGTCAGCGAATTGTCGCCGAAAACGCAAAAGGTCCACGCCGCCCTCAGCCAACATGGCGCGCTGTTTTTCGATGAGCTGATCCATGAGGCGCACTTGCTGCGTTCGGAGCTGGAAATCGCCCTGCAGGAACTGGTGGGTGCGGGGCTGGTAAACGCCGACAGCTTCGCCGGATTGCGCGCACTGATTACCCCGGCCAGCAAACGCCAGCCTCGCAACAGCCGGCGTGGACGTGGGGCATTCATCGGTGGCATGGACGACGCCGGGCGCTGGGCCTTGCTGCGCCGCACACCTGCCGCACCGGCGGTGGAAAACCAGCGTGCCGCGCCGACGCCGGGCGACACCCTGGAACACATCGCCATGACCTTGCTGCGGCGCTACGGCGTGGTGTTCTGGCGCTTGCTGGAGCGTGAGGCGGACTGGCTGCCGAGCTGGCGTGAACTGTTGCGTACTTTCCATCGCCTGGAGGCACGCGGCGACATTCGCGGCGGGCGTTTTGTCAGTGGCCTGGCGGGCGAACAGTTCGCCCTGCCCGAGGCGATTCCATTGCTGCGGGAGGTGCGACGCCAGCCCCATGACGGAAGTTTGGTCGCGGTGTGCGGGGTCGATCCGCTGAACCTCGCCGGCACGCTATTGCCCGGCGTGAAAGTCCCGGCGCTGGCGAGCAATCGGCTGGTGTATCGCGACGGATTGCCGGTCGCTGCCGAGATTGCCGGCAAGCCGCTTTTTTGGTTGGAGCTGGATCAGCAGGCGAGTGCCGAGGTGCGCAGCAAGCTGATCCGGCATTGAGGGTGTCTGGTCTGGCCCCTTCGCGAGCAAGCCCGCTCCCACAGTTGATTTGTGTCGTTCACAAATCCCCCTGTGGGAGCGGGCTTGCCCGCGAAGGGGCCAGTACTGTCGACAAAAAACTATTGAGACCGCGGCCGATCCGGCATCAGCACCGCCACATGCTCCGGCTCAGCTCCAGCCTCCAGCGGTGGCTCGACCGGATGCCGCGGCACCAGCGCCTGTTGTGGATAAGTTTGCGCGAAATGCACCCACGGGCAGTTATCCACAAGCTTTTTCAAACGCTGGTTGAACGCCCGGCTCACCGCATATTGGCCACCGGACACCGTACGGAATTGCGCGGTCAGCACCACGCCGTTGAGGTCCATCCTGTCTACGCCAAACACATCCAGCGGCCCTTGCAGGTTGTAGCGCAGGAACGCGTCGCTGCTGATGGAATGCCCGGCCTCGCGGATCAGTTCAATGGCCTTGTCGACATCGGTGTCGTAGGTGAATTGCACCGAGAAAAACGCATAGGCGAATTGCCGCGATTGGTTGGTCACGGCCTTGATCTGGCCGAACGGCACCGAGTGCACGAAGCCCTTGCCATCACGCAGGCGCAAGGTGCGGATGGTCAGGCCTTCGACCGTGCCGGCGTGCCCGGAGTCGAGCACCACCCAGTCACCGATGGACAGGGTGTCTTCGATGATGATGAACAACCCGGTGATCACGTCCTGCACCAGTTGCTGGGAACCGAAACCGATTGCCAGGCCAATGACCCCGGCACCGGCCAGGAATGGTGCGACGTTGATCCCCAGGTTGGCCATGGTGGTGATAGCGCAGATCACCACCAGGATGATTTTGATCGCGTTACGCAGCAACGGCAGGATGGTCTTGATACGCGTACTCGGCTGGCGCGCCGAGCGCTTGTTGGTCGGCGGTTTCAGGGCTTCCTGAATCGCCGTGTCGAGCACTACCCAGACCATCCAGGTCACCAGCAGGATCAGGCCGATGTGGCTCAGGGAATCACTGATCGCCCGGCCCACGGCATTACTCACCGCAAACTCGAACAGAGATACGCCCCAGATCCGCCCGAGAATATCGATGAAGACGACAGCCATGCCGATACGCAGCAAGGCATGGGAAAGGTTGAGGAAGCGCTCCTTGTATGCGCCGCTGCGGCGCTGGTCCGCTTCGCTGCGCGCCTTGAACAGATGATGCAGCGTGGTGCTGAGAAACACCGTGGCAATCAGCAACACCGTGGTGAACAAGGCGCTGCGCAGCACTCTCTGGTTGTCCGCCCCGGCGCCGATCAGGTTGATCACCGAAACCAGCACCATCAGCAGAATCGGCCAATACCAGAGCCCGGAAAAAATCCGCAGGGTTTCACGTAATGCCGGTTGGCCGAGACGTTGAGCCAACGGCAGGATGCGGATCACATGAGCGACCGGGCGACGCATGCGAATCACCAGCAAGCCGAAGGAAATCGAGGCCGCCAACCCGGTGAACACCGCAATGCTGCTGGTGAGGTTGCTGCCCAGTTGAAGGGAGATCTGCGGACTGGTCAGGGCATCGCTCAAGGCCACCAGAAAGCCGATACCAAACAAAGGCCGGGGACTTTTCTCACGGATGATCTGCACCGCCCGGCGCTTGTGGCCGGCATTGAACACCATCATCAGCGACATCACCAATGACGCGGCAAAGATCCCCGCGCTTGTGGCATAAGCCAAACACAGCGCCAGCGCCCGACCGGCCGATATCGGCAAAAACTGGCTGGCATAAATCGTCAACGGCAAACTGATCACCGCCGGAAGGGCGTAGGGCAGCACGTAACCGAGCAACGCCTGGCCCCGTTCGCGCCTGAGCAGTAAACGCTGCTCGCACAGGCGTCTGGCGGTCAGCCGCCCAAGCAGCCAAAGCCCGGCAAACACGACCGCCCACACGCAGGTCAGCAGCAGGAAATCCCCGGCGACGCTCCAGGGCGAACGGGCCGATGGCTGATTGACCAGTTGCTCCACTTCATCGGCTGCGCGATCGGCACGCAGGCGCCAGACGTCGACCAGGTTTTCGTTGAGATCGAGTTTGGTCTGGGCCTCGTCGATGCTTGAACTGATGGCACCGAGCAACCCGCCCTGTACCAGCGGCTCGGGGTGGGCCAGCGGTGTCGCGGCGGTCGCAACGGCCGGCAACCCCGGTATCGCGGCGGCTTCCAGTTCCTCGCTGCCCAGAAGCAGTAACGCCCCCAGCAGTATCGCGCTCTTGAGCCTGATCAAAGCACCCGCTCCTTTGGCTGTGTCTGTAAGGAACTGATCGAGAAATGCCGGGCAAGTTCGGGCATTGCCAGCAGATAGCCGAATGGCGATACCCCATGTGGCGAGGGAGCTTGCTCCCGCAGGGGTGCGAAGCGCCCCCAATACCTTACAGTCAGATTCATCAGACTCACCGCGTTCGACGAGCTTGCGACTGCTGCGCAGTCGAGCGGGAGCAAGCTCCCTCGCCACAGACTAACACCCGCACTTGTGATCTTTGCGTCCAAGGCAAATATCAAATGTCCATCCCTGTATTTTTCCGCACGAGCAAAATCCCGACACTGCGCTCCATCGAATCAACCACCGGAGTTGCAGCCATGCCCATTGCCCTGCTCGCGCTGACCCTCAGCGCCTTCGCCATCGGGACGACCGAGTTCGTTATCGTTGGCCTGTTACCCACCATCGGCGCCGATCTCGGCGTCAGTCTGCCATCCGCCGGCCTGCTGGTCAGCCTGTACGCCCTTGGCGTCGCCGTCGGCGCCCCGGTGCTGACCGCCCTTACCGGCAAGGTGCCGCGCAAATTGCTGCTGTTGTCGCTGATGGTGCTGTTCACCCTCGGCAACCTGCTGGCGTGGCAAGCACCGAGCTACGAGTCGCTGATCCTCGCACGGATCGTCACCGGCCTGGCCCACGGGGTGTTTTTCTCGATCGGCTCGACCATCGCCACCAGTCTAGTGCCGAAGGAAAAAGCCGCCAGCGCGATTGCCATCATGTTCACCGGCCTGACCGTCGCGCTGGTCACCGGCGTGCCGCTGGGGACATTCATCGGCCAGCATTTCGGCTGGCGTGAAACCTTCCTTGCCGTTTCGGCACTGGGTGTCATCGCCTTCATCGGCAGCCTGATCTACGTGCCGAAAACTATCGCCCACAGCAAACCCGCGTCGTTGTTGCAGCAATTGCAGGTACTCAAGCAACCTCGCCTGTTGCTGGTGTATGCGATGACGGCAGTCGGCTACGGCGGCTCGTTCATTGCCTTTACCTTTCTCGCGCCGATTCTTCAGGACCTCTCCGGCTTCAGCGCCAGCACCGTCAGCCTGGTGTTGCTGGTCTATGGCATCTCTGTGGCCGTCGGCAATATCTGGGGCGGCAAACTGGCGGACAAACGCGGTCCGATCAGCGCCCTGAAAATCATCTTTGCCCTGCTCGCCGCCGTGTTGTTCGTGCTGACTTTCACGGCCGGCAATCCTTGGCTGGCGCTGGCCACCGTGCTGGTCTGGGGTGCCGTGGCATTCGGCAACGTGCCGGGATTGCAGGTGTACGTGGTGCGCCAGGCCGAGCATTACACGCCCCGTGCCGTGGACGTGGCCTCCGGCCTGAACATTGCGGCGTTCAACCTCGGCATTGCCGGTGGCGCCTGGGGCGGTGGCCTGATCGTCGCCCACATGGGGTTGATTCATACCGCGTGGATCGGTGGCCTGGTGGTGCTGGTGGCGCTGGCATTGACCGCGTGGAGTGGACGTCTTGATCGCCTCGGCCCGGTGTTCGCCGAACCGGCCGAGGGCTCTGCCCGCATTATCACCGGCCACTGATAAACCCTGTGGGAGCGGGCTTGCTCGCGAAAGCGGTGTGTCAGTCACCTCATTGTTGAGTGTGCCGACGCCTTCGCGAGCAAGCCCGCTCCCACACTGGATGGATGTGAGTTCAAGTCGGGTACCGTCCGTAGCCCCATCGAAACTTTCGCCACTGCCCCAGAGTCATCCAAAAACAGGTGCAGTCAGGCGGCAGGTGACATGACAGCGAATCACACCGGTATTCCCGCACACTCAAACGCAACCGACACGCAGGTACAGGGTCCGTCCGTCACTTGTCGTTTCACGGTGCTGACGGTCAACACCCATAAAGGTTTCACCGCGCTCAACCGGCGTTTCATCCTGCCGGAACTGCGTGAAGCGGTGCGCAGCGTGTCTGCCGACGTGGTGTTTTTGCAGGAGGTCCACGGCACCCACGAGCAGCACCCCAAACGCTACACCAACTGGCCGACGATGCCGCAATACGAGTTCCTCGCCGACACCCTGTGGCCACAGTTCGCCTATGGACGCAATGCGGTGTATCCGGCGGGCGATCACGGCAATGCGCTGTTGTCGAAATTCCAGATTATCCGCCACGACAACCTCGACGTGTCCATCAGCGGGCACGAGAACCGCGGGCTGTTGCATTGTGTGTTGCGCTTGCCCGGCGACGGCCAGGAGGTACATGCCATTTGCGTGCACCTGGGGCTGCGCGAAACCCACCGCACGGCACAACTGAAATTGCTCGCCCAGCGCCTGGACTCCCTGCCCGGCGACGCCCCGGTCATCGTCGCCGGAGACTTCAACGACTGGCGCCAGCGCGCCGATGCGCTGCTCAAGCCCAGCGGTCTGCGTGAAGTCTTCGCCGCGCACCATGGCAAACCGGCGCGCAGTTTCCCGGCGCGCTTGCCGGTATTGCGCCTGGACCGCATTTACGTACGCAACCTCAAGGCCAGCCATCCACGCGTGCTGACAATCCGGCCCTGGTCGCACCTTTCCGACCACGCACCGCTGTCGGTGGAGATCGAGCTATGAGCAGCCAGTCGATGGAAAAAACCACGCTGGAACACATCCCCGCTCCGCCCAACCGCGAGCCGATAGCGGTCGATGTCGAATACGGCTGGCAAGGCAGTAACCGCGTCGAGTTGCTGGAAAATGGCGAAGCGTATTTTCCCCGGGTGTTTGAAGCTCTGCGCCGGGCGCAAAGTGAAATCCTGCTGGAAACCTTCATCCTGTTCGAGGACAAGGTCGGCAATGAGCTGCAACAGATCCTGATCGAAGCCGCTCGGCGTGGCGTGCGCACCACCGTCAGCCTCGACGGCTTTGGCTGCGGTGAACTGAGTACCGGGTTCCTCACCGACCTGACCGCAGCGGGCGTCCATCTGCAAATGTTTGACCCGGCACCGAAACGCCTGGGCATCCGCACCAACTGGTTCCGGCGCCTGCACCGCAAGATTGTGGTGGTGGACGGCACCATTGCCTTCATCGGCGGGATCAATTTTTCCGCCGATCACCTGGCCGATTTCGGCCCCGAGGCCAAGCAGGATTATTCGGTGGAAGTGCAAGGCCCGGCCGTGGCCGACATCCATCACTTCGCCCTGCTGCAATGCGGTCGCCCGGTGCGGGCCAAATACTGGTGGCAGCGGCGCCGGGTGCGGCGTTCGGAACTGGCCCTCAACGATCATGATGGCCAGGTGCGGCTGGTGTACCGCGACAACGGGGAACACCCGAGCGACATCGAAGAGGTTTATCGCCAGGTGCTGCGTCAGGCACAGCGGCGAGTGGTGATCGCCAACGCCTACTTCTTTCCCGGTTTCCGCTTGCTGCGCGAGATCCGCAACGCCGCGCGCCGGGGCGTGGATGTGCGGCTGATCCTGCAGGGCCAGCCAGACATGCTGGTGGCCAGGCTCGCAGCGCGCATGACCTACGATTACTTGCTCAAGTCCGGCGTGAAGATCTACGAATATTGCGACCGCCCGCTGCACGGCAAGGTCGCGTTGGTGGACGAAGACTGGAGCACCGTCGGCTCGAGCAACCTCGACCCGTTGAGCCTGTCGATGAATCTGGAAGCCAACGTGCTGATCCGCGACCGCAACTTCAATCGTCATCTGTTCGATCGCCTGGAAGACCTCAGCGATAACCACTGCAAGGTCATGTCTCCCGACATCGCGCCACGCGGGCGTGTCTGGCACATGACCATTGGTTTTCTGGTGTTTCACTTCCTGCGGCATTTCCCGGCGTGGGCCGGTTGGTTGCCCGCGCATAAACCTCGCCTGAAACCCTTCCCTCCTCCAACCGGGAGCGCTGACCATGAACCGCGCTGAGACCCACGCGCCGGCCCCCGCCAAACATTCGGGCAAGTCCCACTGGAGCCGCTGGAAACGACCGCTGACGATGCTGTTTTTCCTGATGCTGATCGTGCTGTTCACAATGCTCGCCCAGCGCATCGAGTGGGACGAAGTGTTCGATAACCTGGCCGACTTCAAGGTACGCACGCTGATCATCGCGTCGGGGCTGACCCTGGTGAGTTTTCTGGTGTACGCCTGCTTCGACCTGATCGGCCGCACCTACATCCGTCAGAACCTGACGTGGAAACAGATCCTGCCCGTGGGAATCATCAGCTACGCCTTCAACCTGAACCTGAGTGCCTGGGTCGGCGGCATCGCCATGCGCTACCGGTTGTATTCACGGCTCGGGGTCAGCAAGAGCAATATTGCGAAAATCCTTGGCCTGAGCCTGGCGACCAACTGGTTCGGCTACATGGTGATTGCCGGCGCCGTGTTCAGCAGCGGGCTGGTGCGCATGCCGCCGGGCTGGAAACTCAGCAGTAGCGCGCTACAAGGCGTGGGGGTCTTGTTATTGCTGCTGAGCGCCGGGTACCTGGCGGCGTGCCGGTTTGCCAAGCGTCGGGAATGGGCGATTCGCGGCATGGAGATTGACCTGCCGTCGTTGCGCATGGCGGTGCTGCAACTGGCGCTCGGGGCCCTGAACTGGTCGCTGATGGCGGCGGTGATTTTCATGTTGCTGCCGGGCAAGCTCGACTATCCACTGGTGCTGGGGGTGTTGTTGATCAGCGCCATCGCCGGAGTCATCACGCACATCCCGGCCGGGCTCGGCGTGCTCGAGGCGGTGTTCGTGGCGCTGCTGCAACACGAGTTTTCGCGGGGCAGCCTGGTGGCGGGCTTGCTGGCCTATCGGGCGATTTATTTCATCCTGCCGTTGTTGATTGCCCTGGTGATGTACCTGCTGGTGGAAGCCAAGGCCAAGTCGTTACGGATTGCGAAGAAACCCAAATAATTTGTAGTGCTTCCAGGACCGCCATCGCGAGCAAGCCCGCTCCCACAGTTGATCGGTGATGAACACATTCTTTGTGAACACTTGCAGACATTGTGGGAGCGGGCTTGCCCGCGAAGGCGTCCGCAAGCACAGCGCAAATCTCAGGACGATTGAATAATGCTCAACCGCTCCCCCACCACCATCTCGGTAATCCAGCCCACCAGGATCGAGGTGTAAGCTTGCTGTGAAACCGTGTCGCTCAAGGCATGGTCGGCACCGTCGATGATGCGGTGGGTCAGCGAGTGAGTCTGCCGGCACGCCGCGCGGTAACTCATGATCGTCGCGTGGGGGACGTGGTCGTCGGTCTCCGACTGCACCAACAGCACATCCCCGGTGAACAGCGAACAGGCATGCAAGGCACGATTGCTGTCGACGCACACCAGGGTGCTTCGGTAATCGCGCAGATCCAGCTTGTCCAGATCGCGTTTCGGCGTGTGCCATTGCTCGTCGCGATACAGCGCCGGCACCCGCAGCGCCAGCCAGCGAACGGGCCTGAGCGAGGTCAGAATCGCGGCCAGATAACCGCCGTAACTGGTGCCGACCACGGCAATCGCCGAAGTATCGAGGGCCGGGTGCGCGAGTAAACGGTCATAGGCCGCCAGCAAGTCACGCAAATTGTCTTCCCGGGTCACCCGGGACAATGGAATGCCGGTGCCACCGGTGCCGCCGGTGTGCCCGCGCAGGTCGAAGGTCAGGCACACACAGCCCAACCCGGCGATACCTTTGGCGCGTTCCAGATCCCGTTCCTGACTACCGCCCCAGCCGTGCACGAAGAGCACGCCGGGGACCTTCGATTTGGGACTCAGAAAAGTCCCGCTCATCTGTTCATTGTCTATGTCGATTTGAATGGATTCGCTTCTAGCCGTCATAGGATTCAACCGTCACGTACTTGAGGAGAAAGTCATTGTTCTGCGCCGGCCCGCGGTACACCTCGATGGCGTCTGCCGGCAGCGGCCGATCGATGTAGGACTCCACCGACGACACACGAATCGCGCGTACTCCCGGATCGTCGACGAAGCTCTGCAAGGCCGCCACCTCGGCGCTACTGGCACCGCCCATGCGCCAGGACTGTTCGAGCACGCCACTGCGCCGCTGGCCGTCGCTGCCAATACCCTGGGCGATGTCGTAGTTGCGCCGCGAGGCATAAAAACCCGGATAGGCTTCATCCGCCGCCTTGTCGAAAACCTGTGCCTGATGAATCGCCAGGCGCACGTCTTCCGGCAGATCCAGCATCAGTAATTGGTCATAGCCACCCGGCACCACCAGCAGGTTGGACCCGCCATACACCTGTTCACCCTGAGCGTCCTCGGTCAGGTATTGATCACCGCAGTAACTGAGTACCTTGTTGCCGATAAAACTCTGGCCAACGCTGTGGGTGATCACTTGGCCCAGATCCTGTTCGAGCACCACGCCTTCGCTGAACAGTTTTTTGGCGTCAGGCCTGGCAAGCATCTCGTCGAACCGGTCGAGGCTGTTGATCACTTCCTGACCACGTCCGGCGCAGGCATGAATCGGCTTCAGGCGGATCGGCCCGGCGTACAACAAATGTTCTGCCGCCGGCCGTGCATCCTTCAGGGAAAACACGCTGAGGCCGTCGAGCACTACGCTGCGCACCCGCTCGGAAAACAACGGCGCCCAGCCTGGTGGTGCATGGGCATGGCGGTTCAACAAGCCGTGACTGATGGCTTTGGTGCAGATGAAGTCGTGGTCGACATAACCGCCCCACAAATCCTCCGGCCCCTTGACCCCCAGTTGCCGGGCAGCCGCAGCGCCCACCAGAGTCTGGGTCGGCAACAGATAGAGGTCCCGTCCGTCGTGCAGCTGCGGGTCGTAGCTGCCGCCGTACTTGAGCCGCAAAATCTGCGCCAGCCAACGGGCCAGCGCACGGTTGGTTTCGACTTCATGCAGCGGCGCGTCGGCGAGCACCGAATGGGCGACCACCAGTTTCTTGCAGTTCGTCGGGGTCATGCATCCCCCTTCAATCGACGCTTGATGAATGTAGCTGAGGGGGTGCAGAGATCAGGCCAAGGCGCGGTGCCGGGAAATACCTTTCAAATCAACCGATTGGGTAAAACATGATGGCATGAGGCCTGTTTTATTCTGCACGATGCCCTTTGATATGCCGGCATTTTGCACGACTCCAGACTGGCACAGAATCAATGTGGGAGCGGGCTTGCTCGCGAAGGCGGACTTTCAGTCAACATTTGCGCTGAATGACACTCTGTCTTCGCGAGCAAGCCCGCTCCCACAGAAGATTTGTGGTGATGGGCCTATCGTGACCGCGGCACCCGGCGTCACCTCCGAACCGCGTCCGATAATCACTCGGCGCCAGCCCGGTGATTTTCCTGAACGTCGCGCGAAACGCGCCGGGGTCCTGATAACCCACCGTCCAGGCAATGTGGTCGATGGTGCCGTTGGTGAATTCGAGCATTTCCCGGGCCTTGCCGACTCGCAGATGCTGGCAGTATTCGGTGGGTTTGAGCCCGGTGGCTGCGCGGAAGCGGCGCAGGAAGGTGCGCTCTTCCAGCCCTGCCTTTTCGGCCATCGCCGCCTGCGACACATCGGTTGCCCCGGTGCTTTGCAGCCAGTGTTGCACCTTGAGGATCTGGGCATCGCCGTGGCTGAGGATCGGCGCGAAGTTGCTGCCGCACTCGCTGGCGCTGTCGCTGTGCTCCACCACCAGAAAACGTGCGGTATTGGTGGCGATGCTCGGCCCCAGCAGCCGGTTGACCAGGCGCAGACCCAGTTCCGACCAGGCCATCAGCCCGGCGGTGGTAATCAGGTCGCCGTCATCGACAATCGGCGTATCGGCCTTGAGCCGGATCGCCGGATAACGTTCGGCGAAGGCTTTGGCCGAGGTCCAATGGGTGGTGGCGCTGCGACCATCGAGCAGACCGCTTTCGGCCAACAGGATAGACCCCACGCAAACCCCGCCCAGCGTCGCGCCACTGGCATGTTGCTGACGCAACCAGTGGATCAATCCCTGTGGCGCCTTGTCCTCGGAAAAACCGGTGATCGACGGCGGAATCAACACGGCCACCAGCGCACGGTCCGGGCCGGGATGGCTGTCGAAGACCCGAACCGGCGCCTGATCGCCTTCGACCTGCCAATGGCTGACCCGCAGCAGCGGCAACTGCGCAGACTGATGTTCGGCGGCGATCCGGTTCGCCACCCCGAACAAATCCGTCAACCCATGCACCGCCGCCATCTGCGCGCCGGGATAGATCAACACCCCCAGTTCGGCGATTGCCCTTTCTGCGTCCATTGTCAGTTTTCCCCCTTCTATTGTCGGTGCGGCCAATCCCCGGATCGCCTGCCAGAGCCAATACTTCATTCCACAGCCAACACACACTTCGAGGAAACAGTCATGGCCAGGCAAGCGCTCATCGTAGTCGATATCCAGAATGACTACTTCCCCCAAGGCAAGTGGCCGCTGGTTGGCGCCGACGCGGCCGCCGACAACGCCGCACGCCTGATCAAGGCCTTCCGCGACGCGGGGGATCCAGTGGTGCACATCCGCCACGAATTCACCTCCGAAGAGGCACCGTTTTTTACCCCGAACTCCGAAGGCGCCAAGCTGCACCCCAAAGTCCTCAACCGCGCCGACGAACCGGTGGTGCTCAAGCACTTCGTCAATTCATTTCGCGAAACCGGGCTGAAATCGATCCTCGACGAGCAAGACATCAAGGAGCTGGTGATCGTGGGCAGCATGAGCCACATGTGCATCGATGGCATCACCCGTGCGGCGGCGGATTTTGGCTATAAGGTCACCGTGATCCACGATGCCTGCGCGACCCGTGACCTGGAATTCAATGGCGTGACGGTTCCGGCGGCGCAGGTTCATGCGGCGTTCATGGCAGCCCTGGCGTTTGCGTATGCCAGCGTGGTCTCGACCGACGAGTTCATCGCGGCCTGAGTCTGCAACTAAATCTCACCGCCCATAAAAAACCCGCACTTCAGACCGAAGTGCGGGTTTTGTTTTGTCAGCTTGCTGCTTGTAGCTTGAGGCTAGCAGCTGCTTTAGAACGGAATATCGTCATCAAAGCTGTCGAAATCCGGAGCCGGCTGAGGAGCAGCCTGCTGTGGCGCCGGGCGCGATTGCTGCGGTGCCGATTGCTGTGGACGCGGAGCCTGCTGGCGCGGAGCGGATTGCTGGTAGTTGTTACCGCCGCCCTGGCCCTGCTGGTCGCCCTGTGGACGGCCGCCCAGCAGTTGCATGGTGCCTTGCATGTCGACCACGATTTCGGTGGTGTAACGCTTGATACCGTCTTTTTCCCACTCGCGGGTCTGCAGCTTGCCTTCGATGTACACCTGCGAACCTTTACGCAGGTATTCGCCAGCGATTTCCGCCACTTTGCCGAACATCGACACACGGTGCCATTCGGTCTTTTCGACTTTCTGACCGGTTTGCTTGTCGGTCCACTGTTCGCTGGTCGCCAGACTCAGGTTGGTCACGGCATTACCGTTAGGCAAGTAGCGAACTTCGGGATCCTGGCCGCAAGTGCCGACCAATATGACTTTGTTAACCCCACGGGCCATAACGTTCTCCTAGGCTACGCACGCTGCCCCGGCCGGGTTGTTCACCAGGCACTCAAGGGTGGTGCGATCCAATAGTTCGGTGTCCAGTTTGATGTAAATCGCCGCCTCATCTGCGACGATGACTGCATCTGTTACCCCTACGACCGCCTTCAGGCGCTCGACCAGACCCGCTTCGCGGATCGCCTCGGGCGACAACGGCAAGCGCAGGCTTGTGACGTAGGGAGGTTCGCGCATGGTAACAGCAAAGGCCAGCCAGAGGGCAGCCAGACCGGCGCATCCGAGGAACACAACCGACAGACCGCCATGCTGGAACAGCCAGCCACCGAGGATTCCCCCCAGTGCCGAGCCGAGGAACTGGCTGGTGGAATAAACCCCCATCGCAGTGCCCTTGCCGCCTGCCGGTGAAACCTTGCTGATCAGCGATGGCAACGAAGCTTCCAGCAGATTGAATGCGGTGAAGAACACCACCGTACCGATCACCAGAGCCCGCAAGCTATCGCCGAACTGCCAGAAGAATAGCTCAGTGAGCATCAACGTCACGACGGCGCCGAGTAAAACTCGTTTCATTTTGCGTTTCTTCTCGCCATAGATAATGAACGGGATCATGGCGAAGAAAGAAATCAGCAGCGCGGTCAGGTACACCCACCAGTGCTGCTCTTTGGGCAGCCCGGCTTTCTCGACCAGCGCCAGCGGCAAGGCGACGAAGCTGGACATCAACATCGCGTGCAACACAAAAATGCCCAGGTCCAGACGCAGCAGGTCCGGATGCTTGAGTGTCGGGATCAGCGCCTGGCGCGCGATACCGGATTCGCGGTGCTGCAACGGGCCGGTGGAGCGCGGCACCATGAACATCACGATCACGATGCCGAACAGCGCCATGCCGCCCGTGGCAAGGAACAGCCCGGACAGTCCGAAGGCACGGGTCAGCAGCGGGCCGACCACCATGGCCACCGCAAATGACAGGCCGATGGTCATGCCGATCATGGCCATGGCCTTGGTCCGGTGCTGCTCGCGGGTCAGGTCGGACAGCAAGGCCATGACCGCCGCGGAAATCGCCCCGGCGCCCTGCAGGATTCGCCCGGCGATCACGCCCCAGATCGAATCGGCATTGGCGGCCAGCAGACTGCCGAGGGCAAAGACGATCAAGCCCAGATAAATCACCGGGCGACGGCCGATGCGGTCGGAAATGAAACCGAACGGAATCTGGAAGACCGCCTGCGTCAGGCCATAAGCGCCAATCGCCAGGCCGATCAGCGCCGGCGTAGCCCCGGCCAGATCCATCCCATAGGTCGCCAGTACCGGCAACACCATGAACATGCCAAGCATACGGAAGGCGAACACCAGGGCCAGACCGCTTGCTGCGCGGGTCTCGCTGCCACTCATGCGCTCGCTGTGGGGATCGTGCATGGAAAAACCTCATGTGAACCGGCGCCGATTCTACCAGCCCCATCGATTGGCGGGGTATATCGCGACGCTTTGACGCGCATTGCTGACACACTCTTCATGTAAGACAGTCACCCTCTCGTTTGATAGTGTGCATCCATCCAGTATTTGGCCGTATACTCCTACGTTTTCGACGCCCGCCAAGCGAGGCCACCTTGGACAAGATCCTGATTCGTGGGGCTCGAACCCACAACCTGAAGAACATTGACCTGACCCTGCCACGGGACAAGCTGATCGTCATCACCGGCCTGTCCGGCTCCGGCAAGTCGTCCCTGGCGTTCGACACCCTGTACGCCGAAGGTCAGCGCCGCTACGTCGAATCGCTGTCGGCCTACGCCCGGCAGTTCCTGTCGATGATGGAAAAACCCGACGTCGACACCATCGAAGGCCTGTCGCCGGCGATTTCCATCGAACAAAAGTCCACCTCGCACAACCCGCGTTCGACGGTCGGCACCATCACCGAAATCTACGACTACCTGCGCCTGCTTTATGCGCGCGTGGGTATTCCGCGCTGCCCGGATCACGACATCCCGCTGGAAGCACAGACCGTCAGCCAGATGGTCGACCTGGTTCTCGCCGAACCGGAGGGCAGCAAGCTGATGCTGCTGGCGCCGGTCATCCGCGAGCGCAAAGGCGAGCACCTGTCGGTCTTCGAAGAACTGCGCGCCCAAGGGTTCGTCCGTGCCCGGATCAACGGCAAGCTTTACGAACTGGACGAAGCACCCAAGCTCGACAAGCAGAAAAAGCATTCTATTGATGTCGTGGTCGACCGCTTCAAGGTCCGCGCCGACCTGCAACAACGCCTGGCCGAATCCTTCGAGACCGCGCTGAAGCTGGCGGACGGCATCGCCCTGGTGGCACCGATGGACGACGAGCCGGGTGAAGAGATGATCTTCTCCGCACGCTTCGCCTGTCCGATCTGCGGCCACGCCATCAGCGAGCTGGAGCCCAAGCTGTTCTCCTTCAACAACCCGGCCGGCGCCTGCCCGACCTGTGATGGTCTGGGGGTAAAACAGTTCTTCGACATCAAGCGCCTGGTCAACGGCGAACTGACCCTGGCCGAAGGGGCGATTCGTGGCTGGGACCGGCGCAACGTCTATTACTTCCAGATGCTCGGCTCGCTGGCCTCGCACTACAAGTTCAGCCTGGAAGTGCCGTTCAACGAACTGCCCGCCGACCAGCAGAAATTCATCCTGCAAGGCAGCGGCTCGCAAAACGTCGATTTCAAATACCTGAACGACCGTGGCGACATCGTCAAACGCTCGCATCCGTTCGAAGGCATCGTGCCGAACCTGGAGCGACGCTACCGCGAAACCGAATCGGCATCGGTGCGCGAGGAGCTGGCCAAGTTCCTCAGCACCCAGTCGTGCCCGGACTGCCGCGGCACCCGCCTGCGCCGTGAGGCGCGACACGTGTGGGTCGGTGAGAAAACCCTGCCGGCGGTGACCAACCTGCCGATTGGTGATGCATCCGATTATTTCGGCGGGCTCAAGCTCACCGGTCGCCGTGGCGAAATTGCCGACAAGATCCTCAAGGAAATCCGCGAACGCCTGCAGTTCCTGGTCAACGTCGGCCTCGACTATCTGTCGCTGGATCGCAGTGCAGACACCTTGTCCGGTGGCGAGGCCCAGCGCATCCGTCTGGCCAGCCAGATTGGCGCCGGTCTGGTGGGCGTTCTGTACATCCTCGACGAACCCTCCATCGGCCTGCATCAGCGCGATAACGACCGGCTACTGGGCACCCTCAAGCACCTGCGCGATATCGGTAACACGGTGATCGTGGTCGAGCACGACGAAGACGCCATTCGCCTGGCCGACTACGTGGTGGACATCGGCCCGGGTGCTGGCGTGCACGGCGGGCATATCGTCGCCGAAGGCACACCGGCCGAGGTCATGGCGCACCCGGACTCGCTGACGGGCAAATACCTGTCGGGCCGGGTGAAGATCGAAGTCCCGGCCAAACGTACGCCACGCAACAAGAAGCTGACGCTGTCGCTCAAGGGCGCGCGTGGCAACAATTTGCGCAATGTCGACCTGGAGATTCCGATTGGCCTGCTGACCTGTGTCACCGGCGTGTCCGGCTCAGGCAAGTCGACGCTGATCAACAACACACTGTTCCCCTTGAGCGCCACGGCGTTGAACGGCGCAACGACGCTTGAGGCAGCCGTCCACGACAGCATCAAGGGCCTGGAGCACCTGGACAAGGTGGTTGATATCGACCAGAGCCCGATCGGTCGCACACCGCGTTCCAACCCGGCGACCTACACCGGATTGTTCACACCGATCCGCGAGTTGTTCGCTGGCGTACCGGAGTCCCGCTCCCGGGGCTACGGGCCGGGGCGTTTCTCCTTCAACGTCAAGGGTGGACGCTGCGAGGCTTGCCAGGGCGACGGCCTGATCAAGGTAGAGATGCACTTCCTGCCGGACATCTATGTGCCATGCGATGTCTGCAAGAGCAAGCGCTACAACCGTGAAACCCTGGAGATCAAGTACAAGGGCAAGAGCATCCACGAAACCCTCGAGATGACCATCGAGGAAGCGCGGGAGTTCTTCGATGCCGTACCGGCACTGGCGCGCAAGCTGCAAACGTTGATGGACGTCGGCCTGTCGTACATCAAGCTGGGGCAATCGGCGACCACGCTGTCCGGCGGTGAAGCCCAGCGGGTGAAACTCTCCCGCGAACTGTCCAAGCGCGATACCGGTAAAACCCTATACATCCTCGATGAACCGACCACCGGGCTGCATTTCGCAGACATTCAGCAACTGCTGGACGTGTTGCATCGCCTGCGCGACCACGGCAACACCGTGGTGGTGATCGAACACAACCTGGATGTGATCAAGACAGCTGACTGGCTGGTGGACCTGGGTCCAGAGGGCGGTTCCAAGGGCGGGCAGATCATTGCCGTCGGCACGCCAGAGGAAGTGGCCGAGATGAAGCAATCTCACACTGGCTACTACCTCAAACCACTGCTGGAGCGTGACCGGGCTTAACCGGGCCCCATGAAAAAGCCCCTGTCACTTCGTCAGTGACAGGGGCTTTTTTGTATCCGCTGAATCAGGCGTGGGATTGCAGGTAGTTCTCAAGCCCGATCAACTTGATCAGACCCAACTGCTTCTCGAGCCAATAGGTATGATCTTCTTCGGTGTCATGCAATTGAACCCGCAACATTTCGCGACTGACATAGTCCTTGTGCTGCTCGCAGAGCGTGATGCCTTTGCACAGTGCAGCACGGACCTTGTATTCCAGACGCAAATCCGCTTCAAGCATCTCGGTAACGGTGGTGCCGACATCCAGATCATCAGGACGCATGCGCGGCGTGCCTTCGAGCATCAGAATCCGGCGCATCAGGGCATCGGCGTGCCCGGCTTCTTCTTCCATCTCGTGGTTGATTCGTTCGTAGAGCTTGGTGAAACCCCAGTCCTCATACATCCGCGAGTGGACGAAATATTGATCACGCGCGGCCAGTTCGCCGGTCAGCAACGTGTTGAGGTAATCGATCACATCTGGGTGGCCTTGCATCGCCCTACATCTCCCTGCTTGAAAGTTGTAGTTTGAACCAACATGTCCCTATCGTCACTCGCCAGACGCAATAAAAGCGAAGATATTCTGAGAAAAACAGCTTAAATAACGCAAAAAACCGCCCAAACAAGGGCGGTTCTGCTTCTCATTTAGACTTCGTTAAGCTGTACGTTGAGCAGCTTTGCGATTGCTTCTCCATACGCCGGGTCAGCCTTGTAGAAATGCTGCAACTGGCGGTCAACCACATCACTCGACACACCCGCCATCGCACTGGCGATGTTGCTGACCAGCAGTGATTTCTGCTCCTCAGTCATCAAGCGGAACAACGCGCCGGCGTGACTGTAGTAATCCGTATCTTCACGGTGGTCGTAACGATCGGCAGCACCACTGAGGGCCAACGCCGGCTCTGCGTAACGAGGCGCCTGCTTCGGCGACTCGACGTAGCTGTTCGGCTCATAGTTCGGTGCCGCACCGCCATTGCTGCCAAAAGCCATCGAGCCATCGCGCTGGTAAGTGTTCACCGGACTCCGCGCAGCGTTGACCGGCAACTGTTGGTGATTGGTGCCGACACGGTAGCGGTGAGCGTCCGCATAAGCGAATACCCGGCCTTGTAGCATACGATCCGGCGAGAGACCAACGCCTGGCACCATATTGCTGGGGCCAAACGCCGCTTGCTCGACTTCCGCGAAGTAGTTCTGCGGATTGCGATTGAGCTCCAGCTCTCCGACTTCAATTAATGGAAACTCTTTCTGCGACCAGGTTTTGGTCACATCAAACGGGTTCTCGTAGTGTGCTGCCGCCTGAGCTTCGCTCATGAGCTGAATGCACACGCGCCATTTCGGGAAATCACCCTGCTCGATGGCATTAAACAAATCGCGCTGGGCGTAATCCGGATCTGTACCCGCCAGGCGCGCAGCCTCGGCAGGAGCAAGGTTCTTGATCCCCTGTTTGGTCTTGTAGTGCCACTTCACCCAGTGACGCTCGCCTTGAGCGTTGATGAGGCTGTAAGTGTGGCTGCCGAAGCCGTGCATGTGGCGGTATCCGTCAGGGATACCCCGGTCGGAGAACAGGATGGTGACTTGGTGCAACGCCTCAGGCGAATGCGACCAGAAGTCCCACATCATCTGAGCACTCTTCAGATTGCTTTGCGGCAAGCGCTTCTGGGTGTGAATAAAGTCCGGAAACTTCAGTGGGTCACGAATGAAGAACACTGGCGTGTTGTTACCGACGATGTCCCAGTTGCCTTCCTCGGTGTAGAACTTCAAGGCAAATCCGCGTGGATCACGTTCGGTGTCGGCCGAACCGCGCTCACCACCCACAGTGGAAAACCGTAGGAACGTTGGAGTTTGCTTGCCGACTGCATCAAACAACTTCGCGCTGGTGTATTGAGTGATATCGCGTGTCACGGTGAACGTACCGTAGGCACCCGAGCCTTTGGCGTGCACGCGGCGCTCAGGGATGTTTTCACGGTTGAAGTGGGCAAGCTTCTCGATCAGGTGAAAGTCGTCGAGCAGCAGCGGGCCACGAGGGCCGGCGGAACGGGAATTCTGGTTATCGGCAACAGGAGCGCCACTGGCGGTGGTAAGCGTTTTGTTTTGGCTCATGCGATCTTCCTTCCTCTGTCGGTCTTGAACTGCCGGCTATCGGCTGAGAAGGAGTATTGATCATCAATGTTACACCTACAAATTCATTAACTTGCAGGCATCGATAGAAAATTACTAATGATCAGCCCCCAACCGATAATATGACAACGGGAAGGATTCAAGGATTATACGAAGGTACATTTCTTACAGGCACAAAAAACCGGGCACTAGGCCCGGTTCTTTGTTTCAGACTGACGTCTTACTCGGCGGATACAGCTTCGCCGGCAGTAGCACGATCAACCAACTCGACGTACGCCATAGGCGCGTTGTCGCCAGCGCGGAAACCGCACTTGAGGATGCGCAGGTAGCCACCCTCACGGGTAGCGTAACGCTTGCCCAGATCGTTGAAGAGCTTACCAACGATAGCTTTCGAACGAGTACGGTCGAAAGCCAGACGACGGTTAGCAACGCTGTCTGTCTTGGCCAGAGTGATCAGCGGCTCGGCAACGCGGCGCAGTTCTTTGGCTTTTGGCAGAGTCGTTTTGATCAGCTCGTGCTCGAACAGCGACACCGCCATGTTTTGGAACATGGCCTTGCGGTGCGAGCTGGTGCGGCTCAGGTGACGACCACTTTTACGATGACGCATGGTTCATTCCTTACCAAACACTACGTTCGGTGATTACGACGATCAGGCAGTCGCCTTGTCGTCCTTCTTAAGACTTGCAGGCGGCCAGTTGTCGAGGCGCATGCCGAGGGACAGACCGCGGGAGGCCAGAACGTCCTTGATTTCAGTCAAGGATTTCTTGCCCAGGTTCGGAGTCTTCAACAGTTCCACTTCGGTACGCTGGATCAGGTCACCGATGTAGTAAATGTTTTCCGCCTTAAGGCAGTTAGCCGAACGTACAGTCAGTTCCAGATCGTCAACCGGGCGAAGCAGGATCGGATCGATCTCGTCTTCCTGCTCGACAACCACTGGCTCACTGTCACCTTTGAGGTCGACGAACGCAGCCAACTGCTGTTGCAGAATGGTTGCAGCGCGGCGGATAGCCTCTTCAGGATCCAGAGTACCGTTGGTTTCCAGATCAATAACCAGCTTGTCCAGGTTAGTACGCTGCTCGACACGGGCGTTTTCCACCACGTATGCGATACGGCGAACCGGGCTGAACGAAGAGTCAAGCTGCAAGCGACCGATGCTGCGGCTTTCGTCTTCATCGCTCTGACGCGAGTCTGCCGGTTCATAACCACGACCACGAGCTACTACGAGCTTCATGTTCAGGGCGCCGTTAGACGCCAGGTTAGCGATTACGTGATCGGGATTAACGATCTCGACATCATGATCCAGCTGAATATCGGCAGCGGTAACCACCCCCGAACCCTTCTTCGACAAGGTCAGCGTAACTTCGTCACGACCGTGCAGCTTGATAGCCAGACCTTTAAGGTTCAACAGGATTTCAATTACGTCTTCCTGTACACCTTCGATGGCGCTGTACTCGTGGAGCACACCGTCAATCTCGGCCTCGACTACTGCACAGCCGGGCATTGAGGACAACAGGATGCGGCGCAGCGCGTTGCCCAGGGTATGGCCGAAACCACGCTCGAGAGGCTCGAGAGTGATCTTGGCGCGGGTTGGACTGACAACCTGCACATCAATGTGGCGGGGTGTCAGGAACTCATTTACCGAAATCTGCATGGATGCACCTATTTTCTAGCCCTTACTTGGAGTAGAGCTCGACAATCAGGCTTTCGTTGATGTCGGCGGACAGATCACTGCGAGCTGGAACGTTCTTGAAAACGCCCGACTTCTTCTCAGTGTCTACTTCTACCCATTCTACGCGGCCACGTTGGGCACACAGATCGAGAGCTTGGACAATGCGAAGTTGATTTTTTGCTTTCTCGCGAACAGCAACCACGTCACCAGCACGAACCTGGTAGGACGGAACGTTAACGGTCTGACCGTTTACGCTGATCGACTTGTGCGATACCAGCTGACGGGATTCGGCACGAGTCGAACCAAAGCCCATACGGTATACAACGTTGTCCAGACGGCATTCGAGCAGTTGCAGCAGGTTTTCGCCAGTTGCACCTTTCTTGCCAGCAGCTTCTTTGTAGTAGCCGCTGAACTGACGCTCGAGAACGCCGTAGATACGACGGACCTTCTGCTTTTCACGCAGTTGGGTGCCGTAGTCGGACTGGCGACCGCGGCGTTGGCCGTGGATACCAGGTGCTGCTTCAATGTTGCACTTCGATTCGATCGCGCGCACGCCGCTCTTCAGGAAGAGATCGGTGCCTTCGCGACGAGCGAGTTTGCATTTTGGACCAATGTAACGAGCCATTCTTTACAATCTCCTGGATTACACGCGGCGCTTCTTCGGCGGACGGCACCCGTTGTGCGGGATTGGCGTCACGTCGGTGATGCTGGCGATCTTGTAGCCACAGCCGTTCAAAGCGCGGACTGCGGATTCACGACCTGGACCTGGACCTTTGACGTTTACGTCGAGGTTTTTCAGGCCGTATTCCAGCGCAGCTTGACCAGCACGTTCAGCAGCTACTTGAGCAGCAAACGGGGTGGACTTGCGGGAACCGCGGAAACCCGAACCACCGGAGGTAGCCCAGGAAAGAGCGTTACCTTGACGGTCGGTAATGGTCACGATGGTGTTGTTAAAAGATGCATGGATGTGGGCGATGCCATCAACCACTGTCTTTTTAACTTTTTTACGAGGACGAGCAGCAGGTTTTGCCATGATTAAATTCCTGTCGATTCGCTGGGGCGATTACTTGCGGATCGGCTTACGCGGACCTTTACGGGTACGCGCGTTGGTCTTGGTACGCTGACCGCGCACTGGAAGACCGCGACGATGACGCAGACCGCGATAGCAACCGAGGTCCATCAAGCGCTTGATTTTCATGTTGATTTCGCGACGCAGGTCACCTTCAGTGGTGAACTTCGCCACTTCGCCACGCAGCTGTTCAATCTGCTCGTCGCTCAGATCTTTGATCTTTGCTGCTGGGTTTACCCCAGTCTCTGCACAAATTTTCTGTGCAGTAGTGCGACCAACACCATAGATGTAGGTCAGCGAGATAACAGTATGCTTGTTATCTGGAATGTTAACGCCTGCAATACGGGCCATTCAGTGGGACTCCAATTGACAGCTACCTACGCCCCGGAAGCCAAGAAATAGGGCGCGAGATAATATCGCTGTAATAACAAATAATCAACCCGGCAGCGCACTAGCTGCCGGGCTTGAAGCACAATCACACTCAGCCTTGGCGCTGTTTGTGACGCGGTTCCGCGCTGCAAATTACTCGAACAACACCTTCGCGGCGAATAATCTTGCAGTTACGGCACAGCTTTTTCACCGATGCACGAACTTTCATCACCAACTCCTCGAACCTTATGGGTCAGCGCAGCATGCCGCTGCCGTAACCCTTCAGGTTGGCTTTCTTCATCAGGGATTCGTACTGGTGCGAAACGAGGTGCGATTGTACTTGGGACATGAAGTCCATCACAACCACGACGACGATCAGCAACGAGGTCCCGCCAAGGTAGAACGGTACGTTGGCTGCAACCACCAGGAACTGGGGCAACAGGCAGACGGCCGTCATGTAAAGAGCACCGAACATGGTCAAGCGGGTCAGAACGCCATCAATGTAGCGCGCAGACTGCTCACCTGGACGGATGCCCGGAATAAAGGCACCGGACTTCTTCAGGTTTTCCGCTACGTCTTTCGGATTGAACATCAACGCCGTATAGAAGAAGCAGAAGAAAATAATCCCTGCACTAAACAGCAGAATATTCAACGGCTGACCAGGAGCGATCGACTGCGAGATGTCCTGCAACCAGCCCATACCTTCAGACTGACCGAACCAGGCACCCAACGAAGCCGGGAACAGCAAAATGCTGCTCGCGAAAATAGCCGGAATAACACCGGCCATGTTCACCTTCAGCGGCAAGTGGCTGGTCTGCGCAGCGAAGACCTTGCGGCCCTGCTGACGCTTGGCGTAGTGAACAGCAATACGACGCTGACCACGCTCAATGAACACCACGAAACCGATAATCGCTACTGCCAGCAAACCGATGGCAACCAGGGCGAAGATGTTGATATCACCCTGACGTGCAGACTCGAAAGACTGCCCGATCGCTCTCGGAAGACCGGCGACGATACCCGAAAAAATCAACATCGAGATACCGTTGCCAACACCACGCTCAGTAATCTGCTCACCCAGCCACATCATGAACATCGCACCAGCCACAAACGTGGATACCGCGACGAAATGGAAGCCAAAGTCACCAGTGAACGCAACGCCCTGCCCCGCCAGACCAATGGACATGCCAATGGCCTGAACGAGAGCGAGGACGACAGTGCCGTAGCGGGTGTACTGGCTGATCTTGCGACGGCCAGCTTCACCTTCCTTCTTCAACTGCTCCAGCTGCGGGCTGACGGCGGTCATCAGTTGCATGATGATCGATGCCGAGATGTACGGCATGATCCCCAGTGCAAAGATGCTCATCCGCTCCAGCGCGCCGCCGGAAAACATGTTGAACAAGCTAAGAATGGTCCCCTCATTCTGTCGAAACAGGTCCGCGAGTCGGTCCGGGTTGATACCTGGAACCGGGATGTGTGCGCCTATTCGGTAGACGATAATCGCCAGGAACAGAAAACGCAGACGAGCCCAGAGTTCAGACATACCGCCTTTGCCGAGCGCAGAGAGAGCACCTTGCTTAGCCATTTATTCCTCGAACTTGCCGCCAGCTGCTTCGATAGCCGCACGCGCACCTTTGGTGGCGCCGATTCCCTTGCCGATAGTGACAGCGCGAGTCACTTCACCGGACAGCATGATTTTCACACGCTGTACGTTGACGTTGATCACGTTGGCATCTTTCAGGGACTGCACGGTGACGATGTCGCCTTCCACTTTAGCCAGCTCGGACAGACGCACTTCTGCGCGGTCCATGGCCTTCAGGGAAACGAAACCGAACTTCGGCAGGCGACGATGCAGCGGCTGTTGACCGCCTTCAAAGCCTGGAGCAATGGTGCCACCGGAGCGAGAGGTCTGACCTTTGTGACCACGGCCACCAGTCTTACCCAAACCGCTACCGATACCACGGCCCGGACGATGCTTTTCGCGACGGGAACCCGGCGCTGGACTCAGATCATTGAGTTTCATCGATTAACCCTCGACACGCAGCATGTAGTAAGCCTTGCTGATCATCCCGCGATTCTCGGGAGTATCCTGGACTTCTACAGTGTGACCGATGCGACGCAGACCCAGACCCTTAACGCACAGTTTGTGGTTAGGGATGCGGCCGGTCATGCTTTTGATCAGCGTAACTTTAACGGTAGCCATGATCAGAAGATCTCCTTGACGCTTTTGCCACGCTTGGCGGCAATGGATTCAGGAGACTGCATTGCTTTCAAACCCTTGAAAGTGGCGTGAACCACGTTTACCGGGTTAGTCGAGCCGTAGCACTTGGCCAGAACGTTCTGAACGCCAGCAACTTCGAGAACGGCACGCATAGCGCCGCCAGCGATGATACCGGTACCTTCAGAAGCAGGCTGCATGTACACCTTCGAAGCGCCGTGAGCGGACTTCATTGCGTACTGCAGGGTGGTGCCGTTCAGATCAACCTGGATCATGTTGCGGCGAGCAGCTTCCATTGCCTTCTGGATCGCAGCAGGCACTTCACGCGACTTGCCACGGCCGAAGCCAACACGGCCCTTACCATCACCAACCACGGTCAACGCGGTGAAAGTGAAGATACGGCCGCCTTTAACGGTTTTGGCTACGCGGTTAACTTGAACCAGCTTCTCGATGTAGCCTTCGTCGCGCTTTTGGTCGTTATTTGACATAACTTAGAACTCCAGCCCAGCTTCACGAGCAGCATCAGCCAGCGCTTTAACGCGGCCGTGGTACTTGAAGCCAGAGCGGTCGAAAGCCACCTGCGAGACGCCAGCGGCCTTAGCACGCGTAGCGACCAGCTGGCCAACCTTAGTGGCCGCGTCGATGTTGCCGGTGGCACCATCACGCAGTTCTTTATCCAAAGTCGAGGCGCTTGCCAGGACTTTGTTGCCGTCGGCCGAAATGACCTGGGCGTAGATGTGCTGCGAAGAGCGGAACACGCAGAGACGCACGACTTCGAGTTCGTGCATTTTCAGGCGTGCTTTGCGAGCGCGACGCAGTCGAGTAACTTTTTTGTCGGTCATTTGCTATGCCCTACTTCTTCTTGGCTTCTTTACGACGGACGACTTCGTCCGCGTAGCGCACACCTTTGCCTTTGTACGGCTCTGGTGGACGGAAGTCGCGGATCTCGGCGGCCACTTGACCTACCAGCTGCTTGTCGATGCCCTTGATCAGGATATCGGTCTGGCTAGGAGTCTCAGCGGTGATGCCTTCCGGCAGTTCGTAATCCACTGGGTGCGAGAAGCCAAGAGCCAGGTTCAGCACTGTGCCTTTTGCTTGCGCTTTGTAACCAACACCGACCAGCTGGAGCTTGCGCTCGAAGCCTTGGCTTACGCCTTGGACCATGTTGTTTACCAACGCACGAGTGGTACCAGCCATTGCGCGAGTCTGTTGATCGCCATTGCGAGCAGCAAAACGCAGCTCACCAGCTTCTTCAACGATCTCAACGGACGAATGGATGTTCAGTTCGAGAGTGCCCTTGGCACCCTTCACCGAAAGCTGTTGGCCTGCGAATTTTACTTCGACACCGGCTGGCAGCTTAACGGGGTTCTTAGCGACGCGAGACATGCTTATCCCCCCTTAGAACACAGTGCAAAGAACTTCGCCGCCGACACCGGCAGCGCGCGCAGCACGATCAGTCATCACACCCTTGTTGGTGGAGACGATAGACACACCGAGACCGCCACGAACTTTTGGCAGATCATCGACGGACTTGTACTGACGCAGGCCTGGACGGCTAACGCGCTTCACTTCTTCGATAACCGGACGGCCTTCGAAGTACTTCAGCTCGATGGACAGCAGTGGTTTGATTTCGCTGCTGATCTGATAACCCGCAATGTAACCTTCGTCCTTCAGGACTTTGGCAACAGCTACCTTCAACGTGGAAGATGGCATGCTTACGACGGACTTTTCAGCCATCTGGGCATTACGGATACGAGTTAGCATGTCCGCTAACGGGTCCTGCATACTCATGGGCTAGACGCTCCTAATACAAAAAAATTAGCCTTGCGGCTATTACGTGTCGCCGAGAATCTCCGGGCATGAAAAACACGGGCTCAGGCGAGCCGGGTATTCTAGACACACCCCAGAAATGAATCAAGCCCCAAAAGGGGCTTGATCCAGATTCAAGGCCACCGGTGGTCAGGATCTTGCGATCCTGGACACCGAGACTTTGACAGTACTTACCAGCTGGCTTTAACCAGACCCGGTACGTCACCACGCATGGCAGCTTCACGCAGTTTGTTACGGCCGAGGCCGAACTTGCGGTAAACGCCGTGTGGACGACCGGTCAGGCGGCAGCGGTTACGCATGCGCGAAGCGCTTGCGTCACGTGGCTGCTTCTGCAGAGCTACTGTAGCTTCCCAACGCGCTTCTGGACTTGCGTTCAGATCAACGATGATAGCTTTCAGTGCTGCACGCTTCTTGGCGTACTTGGCAACCGTGAGCTGACGCTTCAGCTCGCGGTTTTTCATGCTCATCTTGGCCATGGTCCTACTCCAATCAGTTGCGGAACGGGAATTTGAACGCACGCAGCAGAGCGCGGCCTTCATCATCGTTCTTGGCAGTGGTGGTCAGGGTGATGTCCAGACCGCGGAGAGCATCGATCTTGTCGTAGTCGATTTCCGGGAAGATGATCTGCTCTTTCACGCCCATGCTGTAGTTGCCACGACCATCGAAGGACTTGGCATTCAGGCCGCGGAAGTCGCGAACCCGAGGCAGGGAGATCGACAGCAGACGATCCAGGAACTCGTACATACGCTCACGGCGCAGGGTCACTTTGACGCCGATCGGCCAACCTTCACGGACTTTAAAGCCAGCGATGGATTTCCGAGCGTAGGTCACAACGACTTTCTGGCCGGTGATCTTTTCCAGGTCAGCAACAGCGTGCTCGATGACTTTTTTGTCGCCGATCGCTTCGCCCAGACCCATGTTCAGGGTGATTTTGGTAACGCGCGGAACTTCCATCACGTTCGAAAGCTTAAGTTCTTCCTTAAGTTTCGGAGCGATTTCCTTCCGGTAAATCTCTTTTAGTCGTGCCATGGTCTTCTACCTAGCAGTGTTCAAGCATCAACCGCTTTTTGGGTCGACTTGAAGACACGAATTTTCTTACCGTCTTCTACTTTGAAACCAACGCGGTCAGCCTTGTTGGTTTCGCCATTGAAGATGGCGACGTTGGAAGCGTGCAGTGGCGCTTCTTTCTCGACGATACCGCCCTGTACGCCCGACATCGGGTTAGGCTTGGTATGACGCTTGACCAGGTTCAGACCACCAACAACCAGACGGTTGTCAGCAAGAACCTTCAGCACCTTACCGCGCTTACCTTTGTCTTTGCCGGCGATCACGATGATCTCGTCGTCACGACGAATCTTTTGCATGTCGGATCTCCTTACAGCACTTCTGGGGCGAGCGAGACGATCTTCATGAACTTCTCAGTACGAAGTTCACGGGTCACTGGCCCAAAGATACGGGTGCCGATCGGCTCTTGCTTGTTGTTCAACAGAACAGCAGCGTTGCCATCAAAGCGGATAATGGAGCCATCAGCACGACGTACGCCGTGACGAGTGCGGACTACAACAGCAGTCATCACTTGGCCTTTTTTCACTTTACCGCGAGGAATTGCTTCCTTCACGGTAACTTTGATGATGTCACCGATACCAGCGTAACGACGATGGGAGCCACCCAGCACCTTGATGCACATAACACGGCGAGCGCCGCTGTTATCGGCCACATCGAGCATGGATTGAGTCTGAATCATATAATTTCTCCGACCCCTAGTCCTTAGACTTCCACAGCGCGTTCGAGAACATCAACCAGCGCCCAAGACTTGGTCTTGGCCAAAGGACGAGTTTCACGAATAGTGACTTTGTCGCCGATGTGGCACTGATTGGTTTCGTCGTGCGCGTGCAGCTTAGTCGAACGCTTAACGTATTTACCGTAGATCGGGTGCTTAACGCGACGCTCGATCAGAACGGTGATGGTTTTGTCCATCTTGTCGCTGACAACACGGCCAGTCAGCGTACGGACAGTTTTTTCGGCTTCAGCCATGATTACTTACCTGCCTGCTGGTTGAGCACAGTCTTCACGCGAGCGATGTCACGCTTAACTTGCGAGAGCAGATGAGACTGCCCCAACTGGCCAGTTGCTTTCTGCATACGCAGATTGAACTGGTCGCGCAGCAGGCCGAGCAGTTGCTCGTTCAGCTGCTGTGCGGATTTTTCACGAAGTTCATTCGCTTTCATCACATCACCGTCCGTTTAACAAAGGAGGTGGCGAGCGGCAGCTTTGCAGCAGCCAGGGCGAAAGCCTCACGCGCCAGCTCTTCAGAAACACCCTCGATTTCATACAGGACTTTGCCTGGCTGAATCTGGGCAACCCAGTACTCCACGTTACCCTTACCTTTACCCATACGAACCTCGAGAGGTTTTTTGGAGATCGGCTTGTCCGGGAATACACGGATCCAGATCTTGCCGCCACGTTTTACGTGACGGGTCAGAGCACGACGCGCTGACTCGATCTGACGAGCGGTGAGACGACCACGAGCAACAGACTTCAGCGCGAACTCGCCGAAGCTGACTTTGCTACCGCGCAATGCCAGGCCACGGTTGTGACCAGTCATTTGCTTGCGGAACTTCGTACGCTTTGGTTGCAACATTTGGCGTACCCCTTACTTAGCAGCTTTTTTACGAGGCGCTGGTGCTTGTGGTTTCAGTTCTTCTTGGCGACCACCAATTACTTCGCCTTTGAAGATCCAAACCTTTACACCGATCACACCGTAAGTGGTGTGAGCTTCGTAGTTGGCATAGTCGATGTCGGCACGCAGGGTGTGCAATGGCACACGACCTTCGCGATACCATTCAGTACGTGCGATTTCAGCACCGCCGAGACGACCGCTCACTTGGATTTTGATGCCTTTGGCACCAATGCGCATGGCGTTCTGTACAGCGCGCTTCATAGCGCGACGGAACATTACGCGACGCTCCAGCTGCTGAGCTACGCTCTGCGCAACCAGCATACCGTCGAGCTCCGGCTTGCGGATCTCTTCGATATTGATGTGCACAGGCACACCCATTTGCTTGGTCAGGTCCTGACGCAGTTTCTCAACATCTTCACCTTTCTTCCCGATAACGATACCTGGACGAGCGGTGTGGATGGTGATGCGTGCAGTTTGGGCCGGACGATGGATATCGATACGGCTTACGGACGCGCTTTTTAGTTTGTCTTGGAGGTACTCACGCACATTCAGATCTGCGAGCAAATAGTCCGCATAAGTCCGACCGTCTGCGTACCAGACGGAGGTGTGCTCCTTGACGATTCCCAGGCGAATGCCAATGGGATGTACTTTCTGACCCATCTCTTCGACTCCGTTACTTGTCAGCAACCTTGACAGTGATATGGCAAGACCGCTTGACGATGCGATCAGCACGGCCTTTGGCACGTGGCATGATGCGCTTCAGCGAACGCCCTTCGTTGACGAAAACGGTGCTGACCTTCAGGTCATCAACGTCTGCGCCTTCGTTATGCTCGGCGTTGGCTACGGCCGACTCCAGCACTTTCTTCATGATCTCGGCGGCTTTCTTACTGCTGAAAGCCAACAGGTTGAGCGCTTCGCCCACCTTCTTCCCGCGAATCTGGTCGGCGACCAAGCGGGCTTTCTGGGCGGAGATTCGAGCGCCCGACAACTTAGCGGCTACTTCCATTTCCTAACCCCTTAACGCTTGGCTTTCTTGTCTGCCACGTGCCCGCGATAAGTGCGGGTACCGGCGAACTCGCCCAGTTTGTGGCCGACCATGTCTTCGTTCACGAGAACTGGGACGTGCTGACGACCGTTGTGTACTGCGATGGTCAGACCGACCATTTGTGGCAGGATCATCGAACGGCGCGACCAGGTTTTCACTGGTTTGCGATCATTCTTTTCCGCCGCCACTTCGATCTTCTTCAGTAGGTGAAGATCGATAAAAGGACCTTTTTTCAGAGAACGTGGCACTGTCGTATCCCTCTATTTACTTGCGACGACGGACGATCATTTTGTCGGTACGCTTATTACCACGAGTCTTCGCGCCCTTAGTCGGGAAGCCCCATGGCGATACCGGATG
This sequence comes from Pseudomonas sp. GM48, assembly GCF_000282335.1. GTDB lineage: Bacteria > Pseudomonadota > Gammaproteobacteria > Pseudomonadales > Pseudomonadaceae > Aquipseudomonas. The sequence continues at coordinate 22,189 of NZ_AKJM01000046.1, read as the reverse complement.
ACGACCACCAGAGGTACGACCTTCACCACCACCATGTGGGTGGTCAACCGGGTTCATGGCAACACCACGAACGGTTGGGCGAACGCCACGCCAGCGTTTGGCACCGGCTTTACCCAGCGAACGCAGGCTGTGCTCGGAGTTCGAGACTTCGCCCAGGGTCGCACGGCATTCAGCCAGGACTTTACGCATTTCACCGGAACGCAGACGCAGGGTAACGTACACGCCTTCACGAGCGATCAGCTGAGCCGAAGCACCAGCGGAACGAGCGATCTGTGCGCCTTTACCTGGCTTCAGTTCGATGCCGTGTACGGTAGAACCGACTGGAATGTTGCGCAGTTGCAGAGCGTTGCCTGGCTTGATTGGAGCCAGAGCGCCTGCGATCAGCTGGTCGCCAGCACTCACGCCTTTAGGGGCGATGATGTAGCGGCGCTCGCCGTCTGCGTAGCAGAGCAGTGCGATGTGAGCAGTACGGTTTGGATCGTATTCGATACGCTCGACAGTGGCGACGATGCCATCTTTGTCGTTGCGACGGAAATCGACCATACGGTAATGCTGCTTATGACCACCACCGATGTGACGAGTGGTAATACGGCCATTGTTGTTACGACCACCAGTCTTCGATTTCTTCTCGAGCAGCGGTGCGTGAGGAGCGCCTTTATGCAGCTCCTGGTTGACCACCTTGACCACAAAACGGCGGCCAGGGGAAGTCGGTTTGCATTTAACGATTGCCATGATGCACCCCTTCCTTACTCAGCACTGCTGCTGAAATCGAGATCTTGGCCTGGCTGAAGGGAGATAACTGCCTTCTTCCAGTCATTACGCTTGCCCAGACCGCGAGCAGTGCGCTTGCTCTTACCCAGAACGTTCAGGGTAGTAACACGCTCTACTTTCACGCTGAACAGGCTTTCGACGGCCTTCTTGATTTCCAGCTTGGTTGCATCAGTAGCAACCTTGAAAACGAACTGGCCTTTCTTGTCTGCCAGAACCGTAGCCTTCTCGGAAACGTGCGGGCCAAGCAGAACTTTAAATACGCGTTCCTGGTTCATCCCAGCAGCTCCTCGAATTTCTTCACGGCCGACACGGTGATCAACACCTTGTCGTATGCGATCAGACTAACTGGATCGGAACCTTGCACGTCACGTACATCTACGTGTGGCAGGTTACGAGCAGCCAGGTACAGGTTCTGATCAACAGCGTCCGACACGATCAGAACGTCGGTCAGGCTCATGTTGTTCAGCTTGCCCAGCAGGTCTTTGGTTTTCGGCGTTTCAACGGCGAAATCCTGAACCACGACCAGACGATCAGTACGCACCAGCTCAGCAAGGATGGAACGCATTGCTGCGCGATACATCTTCTTGTTCAGCTTCTGGGAGTGATCCTGAGGACGAGCTGCGAAAGTGGTACCGCCGCCACGCCAGATTGGGCTACGGATAGTACCGGCACGAGCACGGCCAGTACCTTTCTGACGCCATGGGCGCTTGCCGCCACCACGAACGTCGGAACGGGTCTTTTGCTGCTTGGAACCCTGACGGCCGCCGGCCATGTAGGCCACGACTGCTTGGTGAACCAGCGTCTCGTTGAATTCGCCGCCAAATGTCAGTTCGGAAACTTCGATCGCTTGAGCGTCATTTACATTTAATTGCATGTCAGCTTCCCCTTAACCGCGAGCCTTGGCTGCTGGACGTACAACCAAGTTGCCGCCAGTAGCGCCAGGAACAGCGCCCTTGACCAACAACAGATTGCGTTCAGCGTCCACGCGCACTACTTCGAGGGACTGCACGGTCACGCGCTCAGCGCCCATATGACCGGACATTTTTTTGCCCTTGAATACACGACCAGGAGTCTGGCACTGGCCGATAGAGCCTGGAACGCGGTGGGATACGGAGTTACCGTGGGTGTTATCTTGCCCGCGGAAATTCCAACGCTTGATCGTACCCTGGAAGCCTTTACCCTTGGACTGACCGGTTACATCAACCAGTTGACCAGCGGCGAAGATTTCAGCGTTGATCAGATCGCCGGCCTGGTACTCGCCTTCTTCAAGGCGGAATTCCATTACGGTACGACCAGCGGCAACGTTCGCTTTAGCGAAGTGGCCAGCCTGAGCTGCTGTTACACGCGAAGCACGACGCTCGCCGACAGTGACTTGCACTGCACGATAGCCATCGGTCTCTTCAGTTTTGAACTGGGTGACGCGATTCGGCTCGATCTCAATGACCGTGACCGGAATGGAGACACCTTCTTCGGTGAAAATACGGGTCATACCGCATTTACGACCGACTACACCAATAGTCATGTTGTAAACCTCATGAGTGTACGGGGCTTTCACCCGCTATGGCCGCCCATTTCAGAGCGTTACACGACTAAGACCGAGTCTTAGCCGAGGCTGATCTGCACTTCCACACCGGCCGCAAGATCAAGCTTCATAAGAGCGTCAACGGTTTTATCCGTTGGCTGGACGATGTCCAGAACACGCTTATGAGTACGGATCTCGTACTGGTCACGCGCGTCTTTGTTGACGTGCGGGGAGACCAGAACGGTGAACCGCTCTTTACGGGTAGGCAGTGGAATTGGACCACGCACTTGAGCACCAGTACGTTTCGCGGTTTCCACGATTTCCTGGGTTGATTGGTCGATCAGGCGATGGTCGAAAGCCTTCAACCTGATACGGATTTGCTGATTTTGCATTGGATTTCAGACTCCGGCTGCTATTCCCACCGGGCGCAATACGCCCGTTAAAAGGAGGCGCAATTCTATAGACGCCCCAGATGGGTGTCAACCCAATAAAAAAGCCCCCGCTGAGCGGGGGCTTTTTCAAAGCATCGAAGCTATCTCAAAAGAGAAGCTTACTCGATGATTTTGGCTACGACGCCAGCGCCGACGGTACGACCGCCTTCACGGATTGCGAAACGCAGGCCGTCTTCCATCGCGATGGTCTTGATCAGGGTAACTTCCATCTGGATGTTATCACCTGGCATTACCATTTCAACGCCTTCTGGCAGCTGGCAGTTACCAGTCACGTCAGTAGTACGGAAGTAGAACTGTGGACGGTAGCCTTTGAAGAACGGAGTGTGACGACCGCCTTCTTCCTTGCTCAGAACGTAAACTTCTGCGGTGAACTTGGTGTGCGGCTTAACCGAACCTGGCTTAACCAGAACCTGACCACGCTCAACGTCGTCACGCTTGGTGCCACGCAGCAGAACGCCGCAGTTCTCGCCAGCACGACCTTCGTCGAGCAGCTTGCGGAACATCTCAACACCGGTGCAGGTGGTGGTGGTGGTGTCACGCAGACCAACGATTTCCAGTGCATCTTGAACGCGAACGATACCGCGCTCGATACGACCAGTTACAACAGTACCGCGACCGGAGATCGAGAATACGTCTTCGATTGGCATCAGGAACGGCTTGTCGATAGCACGCTCTGGCTCTGGGATGTAGCTGTCCAGAGTTTCTACCAGCTTCTTGACGGCAGTGGTGCCCATCTCGTTGTCATCTTTGCCTTCCAGCGCCATACGGGCCGAACCAATGATGATTGGAGTGTCGTCACCTGGGAAGTCGTAAGTGCTCAGCAGGTCGCGCACTTCCATCTCTACCAGTTCCAGCAGCTCAGCGTCGTCTACCAGGTCAGCCTTGTTCAGGAAAACCACGATGTACGGAACGCCTACCTGGCGGGACAGCAGGATGTGCTCACGGGTTTGTGGCATCGGACCATCAGCGGCCGAGCAAACCAGGATCGCACCGTCCATCTGGGCAGCACCGGTGATCATGTTCTTCACATAGTCAGCGTGACCTGGGCAGTCAACGTGAGCGTAGTGACGAATCTTCGAGTTGTACTCGACGTGCGCGGTGTTGATGGTGATACCACGAGCTTTTTCTTCTGGAGCGCTGTCGATCTTGTCGAATTCAACGATTGCGGAACCGAAAACTTCGGAGCAAACGCGAGTCAGAGCTGCGGTCAGAGTGGTTTTACCGTGGTCAACGTGACCGATAGTGCCAACGTTGACGTGCGGTAGGGAACGATCAAATTTTTCTTTAGCCACGACAATTAACTCCTTGCCTAAAGGACTGAATCAGCCTTGTTTTTTGGTTACAGTTTCGACGATGTGCGACGGAGCTGTATTGTATTTTTTGAATTCCATAGAGTAGCTTGCGCGACCCTGGGACATGGAACGGACGTCGGTCGCATAACCGAACATCTCGCCCAGCGGAACTTCAGCGCGAATTACCTTGCCGGAGACCGTGTCTTCCATACCCAAAATCATGCCGCGACGACGGTTAAGGTCGCCCATCACGTCACCCATATAGTCTTCAGGCGTAACAACCTCTACCGCCATGATCGGCTCGAGCAACTCACCACCACCCTTCTGGGCCAGTTGCTTGGTCGCCATGGAAGCAGCCACTTTAAACGCCATCTCGTTCGAGTCGACGTCGTGGTAAGAACCATCAAACACGGTAGCCTTCAGGCCGATCAGCGGATAGCCGGCAACAACGCCGTTCTTCATCTGCTCTTCGATACCCTTCTGGATCGCCGGGATGTATTCCTTAGGAACCACACCACCCACTACTTCGTTCAGGAATTGCAGACCTTCCTGACCTTCGTCAGCAGGAGCAAAACGGATCCAGCAATGACCGAACTGGCCACGACCACCGGACTGACGAACGAACTTGCCTTCGATTTCGCAGCTCTTCGTGATGCGCTCACGATACGAAACCTGAGGCTTACCGATGTTGGCTTCGACGTTGAACTCACGGCGCATCCGGTCAACCAGGATGTCCAGGTGCAGCTCGCCCATGCCAGAGATGATCGTTTGACCAGTCTCTTCATCAGTCTTGACGCGGAAAGACGGGTCTTCCTGAGCAAGCTTGCCCAGAGCGATACCCATTTTTTCCTGGTCATCCTTGGTCTTAGGCTCAACGGCAACCGAAATAACCGGCTCCGGGAAGTCCATGCGAACCAGGATGATTGGCTTGTCAGCGTTGCACAAGGTTTCACCAGTGGTGACGTCCTTCATGCCGATCAAGGCCGCGATGTCACCAGCGCGTACTTCCTTGATCTCTTCGCGGGCGTTTGCGTGCATCTGCACCATACGACCCACGCGCTCTTTCTTGCCTTTGACCGAGTTGATCACGCCGTCGCCGGAGGCCAACACGCCCGAGTAAACGCGGACGAAGGTCAAGGTACCCACGAATGGGTCGGTAGCGATCTTGAACGCCAGAGCCGAGAACGGCTCGTTGTCGTCTGCATGACGCTCCATCTGCTTTTCCTCGTCATCCGGGTCAGTACCCTTGATGGCAGGAATGTCAGTTGGTGCAGGCAGGTAGTCGATAACGGCGTCGAGAACCAGGGGAACGCCCTTGTTCTTGAAGGAAGAACCGCAAACAGCCAGAACGATCTCGCCAGCGATAGTACGCTGACGCAGAGCACCCTTGATTTCCTCGATGGTGAGCTCTTCACCTTCAAGGTACTTGTTCATCAGCTCTTCGCTGGCTTCGGCCGCAGCCTCTACCATGTTGTTGCGCCACTCTTCAGCCAGCTCCTGCAGTTCAGCAGGGATAGCTTCGCGACGTGGAGTCATGCCCTTGTCAGCATCGTTCCAGTAAACCGCTTCCATGGTCATCAGATCGATCTGACCCTGGAAGTTGTCTTCGGAACCGATAGCCAACTGGATCGGCACCGGAGTGTGACCCAGACGCTGCTTGATCTGAGCGATCACACGCAGGAAGTTCGCACCGGCACGGTCCATCTTGTTCACGTAAACAATACGTGGAACACCGTACTTGTTGGCTTGACGCCATACGGTTTCGGACTGAGGCTCAACGCCGGAGGTGCCGCAGAACACAACGACCGCGCCGTCGAGTACACGCAGGGAACGCTCAACTTCAATGGTGAAGTCTACGTGACCCGGGGTATCGATGACGTTGAAGCGGTACTGGTCTTTGTGCTGCTTGGCGGAACCCTGCCAGAAGGCAGTAATGGCAGCAGAAGTAATGGTAATACCACGCTCCTGCTCCTGAACCATCCAGTCAGTGGTCGCAGCGCCGTCATGCACTTCGCCCATCTTGTGGCTTTTGCCAGTGTAAAAAAGGACGCGCTCGGTGGTGGTGGTTTTACCAGCATCCACGTGAGCAACGATACCAATGTTACGGTAGCGATTAATCGGTGTAGTACGAGCCATAAAGCCCTCGCAAAATGAGTGACGCTAGAATTAGAAGCGGTAGTGCGAGAAAGCCTTGTTGGCTTCAGCCATACGGTGCACGTCTTCACGCTTCTTAACTGCAGCACCTTTGCCTTCGGCGGCGTCCAACAGTTCGCCAGCCAAACGCAGAGCCATAGACTTCTCGCCACGCTTACGGGCGAAGTCTACCAGCCAGCGCATTGCCAGAGCGTTACGACGGGAAGGACGAACTTCGACCGGAACCTGGTAAGTAGCACCACCAACGCGGCGCGACTTCACTTCGACCAGCGGAGCGATGGCGTCGAGTGCTTTTTCGAAGAGTTCCAGGGGATCGGTGCCGGCCTTACGAGCCTTCACGGTATCCAGGGCACCATAAACGATACGCTCGGCAACGGCTTTCTTGCCGCTTTCCATTACGTGGTTCATGAATTTGGCGAGGATTTGGCTTCCGTATTTCGGATCGTCCAGAATCTCACGCTTGGCTGCTACGCGACGTCTTGGCATTGATAAGCCCTCAAACGGTCTTCAGGTTAGCCCGGGACAGATCCTGTGGATACGTGCCCGACCTTACTCTTATCGACTCAATAAAATGAAAAACTGCAAAACGGCCGATTACTTCGGACGCTTGGTACCGTACTTCGAACGACCCTGGTTACGACCTTTAACACCGGAAGTATCCAACGAACCGCGAACGGTGTGGTAACGAACACCTGGCAAGTCTTTTACACGACCGCCGCGGATCAGTACCACGCTGTGCTCTTGCAGGTTGTGACCTTCACCACCGATGTACGAGGAAACCTCGAAACCGTTGGTCAGGCGCACACGGCATACTTTACGCAGTGCCGAGTTAGGTTTTTTCGGCGTGGTGGTGTACACACGGGTGCACACGCCACGGCGTTGCGGGCAGTTCTGCAGCGCAGGCACGTCGGATTTCTCGACGATACGCTTACGCGGCTGACGTACCAGCTGGTTGATAGTTGCCATCTACTAGCTCCACTGTTGTCTTGCGACGCTATTGTCTTGCAAGAAAAGCAAAATGGCAGGAACGAGTTCCCGCCAAATTTAGGGGTACAAGAGTCTAAAGAGGATCTTGTCCCCAGTCAAGGCAAGGCCCCGCCCTCCCCGCTCATCCAATCTCGACAAATTGTCTCGATTCGATGAACGGAGCGACCAGGGCCTCACACTCATTTACCGCAGAACTCAGTTACCGCTCGAGTTCAGCGCTTCGGTCAGTGCAGCTTCCACTTCACTGGCGCTTACGCGCAACGGTTTGTCTGCATCACGGCGGCGCTTACGCTCGCTGTGATAAGCCAGACCGGTACCGGCCGGGATCAGACGACCCACGACCACGTTTTCTTTCAGGCCGCGCAGGTAATCGCGCTTGCCGGTTACCGCCGCTTCGGTCAGTACGCGAGTGGTTTCCTGGAAGGAAGCCGCCGAGATGAACGATTCGGTGGACAACGACGCCTTGGTGATACCCAGCAGAACGCGAGTGAACTTGGAGACAAACTTGTCTTCGCCGCTCAGACGCTCGTTCTCTACCAGAACGTGAGTCAATTCCATCTGGTCGCCCTTGATGAAACTGGAATCGCCGGATTCAGCGATTTCAACTTTACGCAGCATCTGACGCAGGATGGTCTCGATGTGCTTGTCGTTGATCTTCACGCCTTGCAGACGGTAAACGTCCTGGATCTCGTTAACAATGTACTTGGCCAGCGCACTCACACCCAGCAGACGCAGGATGTCGTGTGGATCGCTAGGACCGTCGGAGATAACTTCGCCGCGGTTTACCTGTTCGCCTTCGAACACGTTCAGGTGACGCCACTTCGGAATCAGCTCTTCGTACGGATCGCTACCGTCGTTCGGGGTGATAACCAGACGGCGCTTGCCCTTGGTCTCTTTACCGAACGCGATGGTGCCGCTGACTTCAGCCAGAATCGACGCTTCTTTCGGACGACGGGCTTCGAACAAGTCGGCAACACGCGGCAGACCACCGGTGATGTCACGGGTCTTCGAAGTTTCTTGCGGAATACGAGCGATAACATCACCGATCGCAATCTTCGCACCGTCCGCTACACCGACCAGGGCGTTGGCTGGCAGGAAGTACTGAGCGATAACGTCAGTGCCTGGCAGCAACAGATCCTTGCCGTTGTCGTCGACCATCTTCACGGCAGGACGGATGTCCTTACCGGCAGCTGGACGATCTTTGGCGTCGAGTACTTCAATGTTGGTCATACCGGTCAATTCGTCAGTCTGACGCTTGATCGTGATGCCTTCTTCCATGCCCACGTAGGTCACGGTACCTTTCATTTCGGTAACGATCGGGTGAGTGTGCGGATCCCACTTGGCCACGATTGCGCCAGCGTCGACCTTGTCACCTTCTTTAACCGAAATCACAGCACCGTACGGCAGCTTGTAACGCTCACGCTCACGACCGAAGTCATCAGCGATGGCCAGCTCACCGGAACGGGATACAGCCACCAGGTGACCATCCACTCGCTCAACGTGCTTCAGGTTATGCAGACGGACGGTACCGCCATTCTTCACCTGAACGCTGTCGGCTGCGGAGGTCCGGCTTGCCGCACCACCGATGTGGAACGTACGCATCGTCAGCTGGGTACCCGGCTCACCGATGGACTGGGCAGCGATAACGCCGACCGCTTCACCGATGTTCACCTGGTGACCACGAGCCAGATCACGGCCGTAGCACTTGGCGCAAATGCCGTAGCGGGTTTCGCAGCTGATCGGCGAACGCACGATCACTTCGTCGATGCTGTTCAGCTCGATGAACTCGACCCACTTCTCGTCTACCAGGGTGCCGGCAGGAACGATGACGTCCTCGGTACCCGGCTTGAATACGTCACGGGCAATAACACGACCCAATACGCGCTCACCCAACGGCTCTACAACGTCACCGCCTTCAATGTGCGGAGTCATCAGCAGACCGTGTTCGGTGCCGCAATCGATCTCGGTTACGACCAGATCCTGCGCCACGTCTACCAGACGACGAGTCAGGTAACCGGAGTTCGCAGTTTTCAACGCGGTATCCGCCAGACCTTTACGAGCACCGTGAGTGGAGATGAAGTACTGAAGTACGCTCAAACCTTCACGGAAGTTCGCAGTAATCGGCGTTTCAATGATGGAACCGTCCGGCTTGGCCATCAGGCCACGCATACCGGCCAGCTGACGAATCTGTGCTGCGGAACCCCGCGCACCCGAGTCGGCCATCATGTACATCGAGTTGAAGGATTCCTGGTCGACTTCGACGCCATGACGGTCGATGACTTTCTCTTTCGAGAGGTTGGCCATCATCGCCTTGGAAACTTCGTCGTTCGCCTTGGACCAAAGGTCGATCACTTTGTTGTACTTCTCGCCCTGGGTTACCAGGCCGGAGGCGTACTGGCTCTCGATCTCTTTCACTTCGTCGGTGGCTGCACCGATGATGCGGGCTTTTTCATCCGGGATAACGAAGTCGTTAACACCGATGGAAACGCCGGAAATGGTCGAGTAGGCAAAACCGGTGTACATCAACTGGTCAGCGAAGATCACGGTCTCTTTCAAACCAACCACGCGGTAGCACTGGTTGATCAGCTTGGAGATCGCCTTTTTCTTCATCGGCAGGTTGACGACGTCGTACGACAGACCTTTTGGCACAACCTGGAACAACAGCGCACGGCCGACAGTGGTGTCGACGATACGAGTGTTGGTCACGCTGCCGCCGTCACGGTCGTTGACGGTTTCGTTGATCCGCACTTTGACCTTGGCGTGCAGTGCGGCTTCGCCGGCACGGAACACACGGTCAACTTCCTGCAGATCCGCGAACACACGACCTTCGCCCTTGGCGTTGATCGCTTCACGCGTCATGTAGTACAGACCCAATACAACGTCCTGCGACGGAACGATGATTGGCTCACCGTTGGCTGGCGACAGAATGTTGTTGGTCGACATCATCAACGCACGCGCTTCCAGCTGGGCTTCCAGCGTCAGCGGTACGTGCACGGCCATTTGGTCGCCGTCGAAGTCGGCGTTGTACGCGGCGCAGACCAGCGGGTGCAGCTGGATAGCCTTACCTTCGATCAGTACCGGTTCAAACGCCTGGATGCCCAGACGGTGAAGAGTCGGTGCACGGTTGAGAAGAACCGGGTGTTCGCGAATCACTTCAGCGAGAACGTCCCAAACCTCTGGCAGCTCACGCTCGACCATCTTCTTGGCAGCTTTGATGGTGGTCGCAAGACCACGCATTTCCAGCTTGCCGAAAATGAACGGTTTGAACAGCTCGAGAGCCATCTTCTTCGGCAGACCGCACTGGTGCAGACGCAGGGTCGGACCTACGGTAATTACCGAACGACCGGAGTAGTCAACACGCTTACCGAGCAAGTTCTGACGGAAACGACCTTGCTTACCCTTGATCATGTCAGCCAGGGATTTCAGAGGACGCTTGTTCGAACCGGTGATAGCGCGGCCACGACGACCGTTGTCGAGCAGTGCATCGACGGCTTCCTGCAACATACGCTTTTCGTTGCGCACGATGATGTCCGGAGCGGACAGATCCAGCAGGCGCTTCAAACGGTTGTTACGGTTGATCACTCGACGATACAGATCGTTGAGGTCGGAAGTCGCGAAGCGACCGCCATCCAGCGGGACCAGTGGACGCAGATCTGGCGGCAGAACCGGCAGAACGGTCAGCACCATCCACTCTGGCAGGTTGCCGGAACCCTGGAAGGCTTCCATCAACTTCAGACGCTTGGACAGCTTCTTGATTTTGGTTTCGGAGTTGGTTTGCGGAATCTCTTCACGCAGACGGCCAATCTCGTGTTCCAGGTCGATAGCGTGCAGCAGCTCGCGGACAGCTTCGGCACCCATGCGGGCATCGAAATCGTCGCCGAACTCTTCCAGCGCTTCGAAGTACTGCTCGTCGTTCAGCAGCTGACCTTTTTCAAGGGTGGTCATGCCTGGGTCGATAACGACGTAGCTCTCGAAGTAGAGAACGCGCTCGATATCACGCAGGGTCATGTCCATCAGCAAGCCGATACGGGACGGCAGCGATTTCAGGAACCAGATGTGAGCAACCGGCGAGGCCAGTTCGATGTGCGCCATGCGCTCACGACGAACTTTTGCCAGCGCGACTTCAACGCCGCACTTCTCGCAGATCACACCACGATGCTTCAAGCGCTTGTACTTACCGCACAGGCACTCGTAATCCTTTACCGGGCCAAAGATCTTGGCGCAGAACAGGCCGTCACGTTCAGGTTTGAACGTACGGTAGTTGATGGTTTCCGGCTTTTTAACTTCACCGAACGACCACGAACGGATCATCTCAGGCGATGCCAATCCGATACGGATGGCGTCGAACTCTTCGACTTGACCCTGGTTTTTCAGCAAATTCAGTAGGTCTTTCAAGGCCTTTCCTCCTGGCGGAGCAGAGAGCGGGCAATCCTGCCCCGCTCTCGATTCGCGTCACGTGTTATTCGGTTTCCAGATCGATATCGATGCCGAGGGAACGAATTTCCTTGATCAACACGTTGAAGGACTCGGGCATGCCCGGCTCCATACGGTGATCGCCATCCACGATGTTTTTGTACATCTTGGTACGGCCGTTCACATCGTCCGACTTCACTGTGAGCATTTCTTGCAGAGTGTAAGCGGCACCGTATGCTTCCAGTGCCCAGACCTCCATCTCCCCGAAACGCTGACCACCGAACTGCGCCTTACCACCCAGCGGCTGCTGGGTAACCAGGCTGTACGAACCGGTAGAACGCGCGTGCATCTTGTCGTCTACCAAGTGGTTCAGCTTCAGCATGTACATGTAGCCAACGGTAACCGGACGCTCGAACTTGTTGCCGGTACGGCCGTCGGTCAGCTGCATCTGGCCGCTTTCTGGCAGGTCTGCCAGTTTCAGCATGGCCTTGATTTCGCTTTCCTTGGCGCCGTCGAACACTGGAGTGGCCATTGGAACGCCGCCACGCAGGTTTTGAGCCAGGTCCAGGATTTCCTGGTCCGAGAAGTCATCGAGGCTTTCCTGACGACCGCCGATCTCGTTATAGATCTCGTGCAGGAATTTACGCAGCTCGGCAACCTTGCGCTGCTCTTCAACCATGCGGTTGATCTTCTCACCCAGACCTTTGGCCGCGAGGCCCAGGTGGGTTTCAAGGATCTGACCGACGTTCATACGCGAAGGTACGCCCAGCGGGTTGAGGACGACGTCGACCGGGGTGCCATTGGCATCGTGCGGCATGTCTTCAACCGGCATGATCACGGAGACCACACCCTTGTTACCGTGACGACCGGCCATCTTGTCGCCCGGCTGGATGCGACGACGGATTGCCAGGTAAACCTTGACGATTTTCAGCACGCCTGGAGCCAGGTCATCGCCCTGCTGCAGTTTGCGCTTCTTGTCTTCGAACTTGTCGTCCAGCAGACGGCGACGATCAACGATGTAGGCCTGAGCCTTCTCGAGCTGCTCGTTCAGAGCATCTTCAGCCATGCGCAGCTTGAACCACTGGCCGTGCTCAAGACCGTCGAGAACTTCGTCGGTGATGTCCTGGCCTTTCTTCAGACCGGCGCCGCCTTCGGCTTTGTGGCCGACCAGAGCGGAGCGCAGACGTTCGAAAGTAGCACCTTCAACGATACGGAACTCTTCGTTCAGGTCCTTGCGGATCTCGTCCAGCTGGGACTTCTCGATCGACAGGGCACGAGCATCACGCTCAACGCCGTCGCGGGTGAAGACCTGTACGTCGATGACAGTACCTTTGGTACCGGTTGGTACACGCAGGGAGGTGTCTTTAACGTCGCTGGCTTTTTCACCGAAGATCGCACGCAGCAGTTTTTCTTCCGGAGTCAGTTGAGTCTCGCCTTTCGGAGTGACCTTACCGACCAGGATGTCGCCTGCGCCAACTTCAGCACCTACGTAAACGATACCGGCTTCGTCCAGCTTGTTCAGTGCAGCTTCACCCACGTTCGGGATGTCCGCAGTGATTTCCTCTGGGCCAAGCTTGGTGTCACGGGCCACACAGGTCAGTTCCTGAATGTGGATCGTGGTGAAACGGTCTTCCTGAACCACACGCTCGGACAGGCAGATGGAGTCTTCGAAGTTGAAGCCGTTCCATGCCATGAACGCGATGCGCATGTTCTGACCCAGAGCCAGTTCACCCATGTCGGTGGACGGGCCGTCGGCCATGATGTCGCTACGCTGAACCCGATCACCCTTACGCACCAGCGGACGCTGGTTGATGCAGGTGTTCTGGTTGGAGCGGGTGTACTTGGTCAGGTTGTAGATGTCGACACCGGCTTCACCGGTTTCAACTTCGTCATCGGCAACACGAACCACGATACGGCTGGCGTCGACGGAGTCGATCACGCCGCCACGACGAGCCACGACGCAAACGCCGGAGTCACGGGCTACGTTACGCTCCATGCCGGTACCTACCAGCGGCTTGTCAGCACGCAGGGTCGGTACAGCTTGACGCTGCATGTTCGAACCCATCAACGCACGGTTGGCGTCGTCGTGCTCGAGGAACGGAATCAGCGACGCAGCAACCGAAACTACCTGCTTCGGCGAAACGTCCATCAAGGTGACGTCTTCCGGCGCCTTGACGGTGAATTCGTTCAAGTGACGAACAGCTACCAGCTCGTCGATCAGGACTTTCTTGTCGTTCATCGTGGCCGAAGCCTGAGCGATCACGTGATCGGCTTCTTCGATGGCGGACAGGAACACGATCTCGTCGGTGACCAGAGCGTCTTTCACCACGCGGTACGGGCTCTCGAGGAAGCCGTACTGGTTGGTGCGCGCATAGGCAGCCAGGGAGTTGATCAGACCGATGTTCGGACCTTCCGGCGTTTCGATCGGGCAAACACGACCGTAGTGCGTCGGGTGTACGTCACGAACTTCAAAGCCGGCACGCTCACGAGTCAGACCGCCAGGGCCGAGTGCAGAGACACGACGCTTGTGGGTGATCTCAGACAGCGGGTTGTTCTGGTCCATGAACTGGGACAGCTGGCTGGAACCGAAGAACTCTTTCACCGCCGCAGCCACTGGCTTGGCGTTGATCAGGTCTTGCGGCATCAGGCCTTCGCTTTCAGCCATCGACAGACGCTCTTTGACCGCACGCTCAACACGTACCAGGCCAACGCGGAACTGGTTCTCGGCCATTTCGCCTACGCAGCGAACACGACGGTTACCCAGGTGGTCGATGTCATCGACGATGCCTTTACCGTTACGGATGTCGACCAGAGTCTTCAATACCGCGACGATGTCTTCCTTGCACAACACGCCCGAACCTTCGATCTCGGTACGACCGATACGACGGTTGAACTTCATCCGGCCGACCGCAGACAGGTCATAGCGCTCAGGGCTGAAGAACAGGTTGTTGAACAGAGTCTCGGCAGCGTCTTTGGTTGGCGGCTCGCCTGGACGCATCATGCGATAGATCTCGACCAGTGCTTCCAATTGGTTGCTGGTCGAGTCGATCTTCAGAGTGTCGGAGACGAACGGACCGCAGTCGATATCGTTGGTGTACAGAGTTTCGATGCGAACAACCTGAGCCTTGGCGATTTTGGCCAGGATCTCGGTGTTCAGCTCGGTGTTGCACTCTGCCAGGATTTCGCCGGTTGCCGGATGCACGATGACCTTGGCGGTTGTACGACCCAGGACGTAGTCCAGAGGCACATCCAGCTCTTTGATCCCGGCTTTTTCCAGCTGGTTGATGTGGCGAGCGGTGATACGACGACCTTGCTCGACAATAACCTTGCCTTTGTCATCCTGAATATCGAGGACAGCGATTTCACCGCGCAGGCGCTGAGGCACCAGCTCCAGGCTCAGGGTCTCGCCCTTCACGTGGAATACGTTGGTGGTGTAGAACGCGTCCAGCACTTCTTCGGTGGTATAGCCCAGCGCGCGCAGCAGTACCGATGCAGGCAGCTTGCGACGACGGTCGATACGCACGAATACGCAGTCTTTCGGGTCGAACTCGAAGTCCAGCCACGAACCGCGGTAAGGGATGATGCGCGCGGAGTACAGCAGTTTACCGGAGCTGTGCGTCTTGCCACGGTCGTGGTCGAAGAACACGCCCGGGGAACGGTGCAGCTGGGAAACGATTACACGCTCGGTACCGTTGATTACGAAGGTACCGTTTTCAGTCATCAGGGGGATTTCACCCATGTAGACTTCTTGCTCTTTGATGTCCTTGATCGCTTTGTTCGACGACTCTTTGTCGAAAATGATCAGGCGCACTTTTACCCGCAAAGGTACGGCGTAAGTTACACCGCGCAATACGCATTCTTTGACATCAAATGCCGGTTCGCCCAGGCGATAACCGACGTACTCCAGCGCAGCATTGCCGGAGTAGCTGATGATCGGGAAAACGGATTTGAAGGCCGCATGCAGGCCCACGTCGCGGAACTGATCTTTAGTCGCTCCCGCTTGCAAGAATTCACGATACGAATCCAGCTGGATGGCCAGGAGGTACGGCACATCCATGACGTCCGGCAACTTGCTAAAGTCCTTGCGGATACGTTTTTTCTCAGTATATGAGTAAGCCATCAGCGTTCCCCAGCTTGGTCACCTGCTTGTTTGGCCCCTCCCGACGGGAGCAGCCAGAAAATCGTGCAAACCCCATGGTTTGCGCCACCGCATCGGGTGGTTACAGCACGTTATCGGCACCGACCCAGTCGGCTGCCAATAACGGAAAAAGGCCGGTGGCAAGAGCCACCAGCCATCAGCCTGTCGCTTAACGCTCGGGCTGGAGGAGCAAAGTCGATGCTTACTTCAGCTCGACTTTAGCGCCTGCTTCTTCCAGAGCTGCTTTGGCTTTGTCAGCTGCGTCTTTGGCAACAGCTTCCAGAACCATGGCAGGTGCGCCGTCAACTACAGCCTTGGCTTCTTTCAGGCCCAGACCGGTCAGTTCACGTACAGCCTTGATCACGTTAACTTTCTTCTCGCCAGCTTCGGTCAGCATGACGTTGAATTCGGTTTGCTCTTCAGCAACGGCAGCAGCAACAGCTGGACCAGCCGATGCAGCAGCAGCGGTAACGCCGAATTTTTCTTCGAAAGCTTTGATCAGTTCAACAACTTCCATTACGGACATGTTGCCAACGGCTTCAAGGATATCGTTCTGAGAGATAGACATGAATCTAATTCCTGATATTGGGGACGGCCTACGCGACCATCGAAAAAAACAAAAAACGCGAGAAGTTGACGAGCCTTAGGCTGCAGCAGCTTCTTTCTGGTCGCGAATTGCCGCCAGAGTACGAGCCAATTTGCTGGTAGCGCCTTGAATCACGCTCATCAGCTGAGAAATTGCTTCGTCACGGGTCGGCAGAGTTGCCAGTACGTCGATTTGGTTAGCTGCGAGGAACTTGCCCTCGAACGCAGCTGCCTTGATCTCGAACTTGTCCTGACCCTTTGCGAATTCCTTGAAGATCCGGGCAGCAGCGCCTGGATGTTCTTTGGAGAACGCAATCAGGGTAGGGCCGGTGAACACGTCGTTGAGAACACTGAATTCAGTGTCAGCAACAGCGCGCTTGAGCAGGGTGTTACGTACAACACGTACGTAAACGCCAGCTTCACGAGCCTCTTTACGGAGTCCGGTCATCGCGCCTACTGTTACGCCACGGGCATCAGCCACGACAGCGGACAGAGCGACTTTGGCAGCCTCGTTGACTTCAGCGACGATGGCCTTCTTGTCTTCGAGTTTAATTGCCACGGGTTTAACTCCTGCTTGTTACCGTTTCATCTGGTCGAAACCGGATGTCGTTTTGGTGTCTGATTCGGTAAGGAACCGGGAGCACCATCTGCGTAGGCTTGTGGTTTAAGACTTGCGTCGCCTACGGTCTTGGATAGCCCCCGCCAGGCAGGGACCCCAATTTTTCAATTGGCGCAATCGCTTGCGCCAATCTTTGTCTTACGCGTCGAGCGAGCTTTGGTCGATGACCAGACCTGGGCCCATAGTGGTGCTCAGGGTAACGCGCTTGACGTAAATGCCTTTCGAGGAAGCTGGCTTGATACGCTTCAGATCAGCGATCAGGGCTTCAACGTTTTCCTTCAGCTTGACGGCGTCGAAGCCGATCTTGCCAACGGAAGTGTGGATGATGCCGTTTTTGTCGGTGCGATAACGAACCTGACCAGCCTTGGCGTTTTTAACCGCGGTAGCTACGTCTGGAGTCACGGTGCCGACTTTAGGGTTAGGCATCAGACCACGTGGACCGAGGATCTGACCCAACTGACCCACAACGCGCATGGCATCCGGGGATGCGATCACGACGTCATAGTTCAGGTCGCCGCCTTTCATTTCGGCAGCCAGGTCGTCCATGCCTACACGGTCAGCGCCGGCAGCCAGAGCGGCTTCAGCAGCAGGACCCTGGGTGAACACAGCAACGCGAACGGTCTTGCCAGTGCCGTGTGGCAGCACAGTAGCGCTACGAACGACCTGGTCGGATTTACGCGGGTCAACACCCAGGTTTACAGCTACGTCGAACGACTCGCTGAACTTGACAGTCGACAGCTCGGCCAGCAGAGCAGCGGCGTCTACAAAGTTGTAGGCCTTGCCTGCTTCGATTTTGCCGGCGATAGCCTTTTGACGCTTGGTCAGCTTAGCCATTACACACCCTCCACGTTAAGGCCCATGCTACGAGCAGAACCGGCGATAGTACGCACGGCTGCTTCCATATCAGCTGCAGTCAGATCCGCGTTTTTGGTTTTCGCGATTTCTTCCAGCTGAGCACGAGTTACGGTGCCAACCTTAACGGTGTTCGGACGAGCGGAACCGCTGGTCAGACCGGCCGCCTTCTTCAGCAGAACCGAAGCAGGGGTGGATTTGGTTTCGAAAGTGAAGCTACGGTCGCTGTAGACAGTGATGATCACTGGAGTCGGCAGACCTGGCTCAAGACCCTGAGTACGGGCGTTGAAAGCCTTGCAGAATTCCATGATGTTCACGCCGTGCTGACCCAGAGCAGGACCAACAGGTGGGCTTGGGTTAGCCTGAGCGGCCTTCACTTGCAGCTTGATGTAAGCGGTAATCTTCTTGGCCATGAGGCACTCCAATTACGGGTTCGAACGCCTCGAGAGGCTCCCCGGTTACTTGCGCGTTTATCCCAGTGACGACAAAACCCCACAGCCTACGGCTGCGGGGTTGGGATTTTTGCTCAGCTAGACCTTTTCGACCTGGCTGAACTCGAGCTCCACCGGAGTAGAGCGACCGAAAATGAGCACTGCGACCTGAATCCGGCTCTTTTCGTAGTTAACTTCTTCAACAACACCGGTAAAGTCCGCGAATGGACCGTCATTGACACGCACCGACTCACCCGGCTCGAACAACGTCTTCGGCTTCGGCTTGTCGCTACCGTCAGCAACGCGGCGCAGAATCGCTTCTGCTTCCTTATCGGTGATCGGTGCAGGCTTGTCGGCGGTACCGCCGATGAAACCCATCACCCGAGGAGTATCCTTGACCAAGTGCCAAGTACCCTCGTTCATATCCATCTGTACCAGCACGTAGCCAGGGAAGAATTTGCGTTCGCTTTTGCGCTTCTGGCCATTGCGCATTTCAACCACTTCTTCAGTGGGAACCAGAATCTCGCCGAAGCCGTCTTCCATACCGGCCAGCTTTACGCGCTCGATCAGCGAGCGCATTACATGCTTCTCGTAACCGGAGTAAGCATGCACAACATACCAACGCTTAGCCACGGGACACCCTTAGCCGACAATCAAGGAAACAAGCCAGCCGAGCAGGGAATCAAGCCCCCACAACAGCAACGCCATAACCAGGACAACAGCCACAACGATCAACGTGGTCTGCGTGGTTTCTTGGCGAGTTGGCCAAACGACTTTACGAATTTCGGTGCGAGCTTCCTTAACCAGTACAAAGAAAGACTTGCCCTTGACCGTCTGCAGGCCTACAAAGGCAGCTACAGCAGCAATAGCAAGCAATGCGAGTACGCGGTACAGGATCGGCGAAGCAGAAAAGTACTGATTGCCAACAACGCCAACAACCACCAGAGCGACTACTACAAGCCACTTGAGGAGGTCGAAACGAGAGCCCTGAGCTTCAGCTTTAGGAGTCATCTATGAAGATCCTGTGAAAAGAAAGCCAGACACACCGAGTGAATCTGGCAGGTCAGGAGGGAATCGAACCCCCAACCTACGGTTTTGGAGACCGTCGCTCTGCCAATTGAGCTACTGACCTAAAACAAAATCAGGCCGACCATTATGCCGACCCGAAAAAGACTTTACAACACCTACCAGGCAATCCCGACTGCAACACCAGCATCTGCGATACCGGCAACCCCGAAAACACAACGAGGCGCAACCACAACCACCTAAAACAAAGGCAGATATTTTCATATCTGCCTTGTTATATGGAGCTCTTGAGCGGATTTGAACCGCTGACCTCACCCTTACCAAGGGTGTGCTCTACCAACTGAGCTACAAGAGCGTAACACTGTGCAAAACCTGTAAACTTGGAGCGGGTAGCGGGAATCGAACCCGCATCATCAGCTTGGAAGGCTGAGGTTCTACCACTAAACTATACCCGCGAGGCTTACAGCTCTCGCTAAAAATGGTGGAGGGGGAAGGATTCGAACCTTCGAAGTCGTAGACGTCAGATTTACAGTCTGATCCCTTTGGCCGCTCGGGAACCCCTCCTAAGCGAGCCGGCATTCTACATCATGCCAGCCTTCTGTCAAGCATTTTTCTCATTAAAAACCTGAGCTTAGCTGCGTTGACCTCGCTTCACTTCGTTAACCGTTTCCGGTGTTCGCTGTGGAGCGGGCGCCATTCTATGCAAACTATTCGGTGGGTGCAACCCCCTCGCACGGCATTATTTTATGTTTTAACTCATTGAATTCTTTAGAAAGGTTTTGCAGCTGCAGATCGTCCAGCCAACGCCGGCTTTCCGGGGCAATACGCACCCAATACCCTGCGCTTTCCGAGCCCCTGGGCAGGGATTGATACTTGACCTCCATCCCGCTCAACCGCCGCTCAACCGCCTGCGCGGCCTCCTGGCGCGTATACCCCCCCAGATAAAGGCAGCCATTGTCTGTCGAGACAGCCTTACCCTTCTCTTTGGACACGTCACTTGCCTCGCTCAGCAAGCGGATATCTTGTTGAGACCCACGATACAGACTCAAAGGCGTGACATCCTTCGCGCGCAGAGGAGCCTCTTGTTGATGCCAAATGTAGTAAAACCCATTGAGGACAAGCAGCAGCAGGAACAACCAACGCATAAAAACCTCAGGACAAGGGACAGGCCATGGCCAATCCGACAAACACCAAGTCCGGAACAACCCTGGCCTGAGGCACGACCTCAGAAACCAGGCTCGCATCCCCCCCGGTGAGGAATACGACAAAGTCCTCACCCCAGTAGCTGTGCGCCAATTCAAGCTGAGTCAGTACGAAGCCGCGCAGCATCAACAAACAACCACGCTCTACAGCCTCTACAGTCGCACGACCTGGAACAAGACTCTCCAGAGCCTGCTCAGCCGCAAGGTCCCCATAACGAATTTTGCGAGTGTGGGTGCGCAACTGGTTTCGCATCAACGGCATCCCCGGACAGATGAAACCACCCAAGTGCTCACCATCCGCTGCGATAAAGTCAGCAGTCACAGCCGTACCGAAGTCGAGCACCAGGCACGCACCTGAAGCCAAATGAAAGCCTCCAAGCATTGCAAGCCACCGATCCAGACCCAGCCGCTCAAATTCCTCATACCCATTGCGCACGCCTGACATTTCGCGCGCTGGCGTTGCGCACACAACCGGCACATCAAAGGCATCCCTGAGCAAAGACGTCAGCGCAGCGGTCTCCTCCGCAGTCCTGACGCTCACCAGCCGGCAAAACGTAAGGGCAAGCCCTTTGAGCTCCCCCAACCCCTCAAGCAATGCGAGATTGGAATCGACGACCCCCTCACCAAGCACCTGCCCAGCATTAACGGCAAGCACGCGCCACTTGATGAAACTATTCCCACAATCGAGCTCAAGAATCATCACGCAACCTCAGGCTCAACTCACCACCACTGAAGACTTTCTCCACACCATCCACCTTCAGGCGCAAGGCGCCCTGGCCATCAATACCAAGCACCTCACCATCTATTTGATTGACACCGGCAATCAACGACACACTTCGCCCCTGCCACAGGTGATTTTGCTCCCACTCTGACTGGATAGCCAAAAAACCACCCGACTGATGACGAGCCAGGTATCGCTGCAGCATCTCCCCCAACATGGCGACCAATTGATTGCGATCAAACAACTTGCCCGACTCGAGCCGCATGGATGTCCACTGCTGGTCCACTTCGTCAGCGGACTGCATGTTCACATTGATTCCCACCCCCAGAACCACGTGACACACATCAGCAGGGTCACCAACCAACTCGAGCAATATTCCAGCAATCTTTTTCTGACCCACCAGAACATCGTTGGGCCACTTCAATCCAGCCGCCGCAATACCGAGCTCACGCAACGTCTGCAAAACAGCAAGCCCAACGACGAGACTCAAACCCTCCAGCTGGCGCATCCCACCATCAATGCGTAGCACCAGGCTGTAATAGACGTTTTCTGCGAATGGACTGACCCACTTGCGACCACGTCGCCCGCGCCCGGCCGTCTGTCGCTCAGAAAGCACAAGAAATGGCGCCGCTTGCCCCCGCTCTATAGCACGCAGCGCTTCGGCGTTCGTGGAGTCGATTGAGTCGTAAACCTGAACGGGCCAGTCGCAAGAAAGCGCTTTTGCGCTTATCTCGGAAGGATCAAGCAACGCTAATGGTGCGGACAGTTGATAACCACGCCCACGAACCTTATGAATAGACAAACCCAACTCAGCTTCTAAATGCTGAAGCTGCTTCCACACAGCACTACGACTGATGCCCAGGGCGGCACCCAATGCTTGACCCGAATGGAATCGGCCATCTTTAAGAAGCTTTAACAACGTCAGCATGCAGGTCTCGCCTCACAATGAGGTCCGCATGATAGCCACGCACCGAGCTATTGCATAGAAATCCAGTAACCGTGACTTTTCTGTGGGCAAAACAAA
>NZ_AKJM01000045.1 GCF_000282335.1 Pseudomonas sp. GM48 | reverse complement strand
CTCGGCAGCTGCTACAAAGGGTGTCGCGGCTGAAATTGCTTAACTGACTGGCATTAGCCCCAGTGGCGCCTTTTTTACCCTTTCAGGGTTGATTGCTCTGCCCCGTCACCACCAGCGGTATCTCTGCACGACGCAAGTCCAGAGCGGGCAACTTCACAGGCTGACTCAAGCCTTGCAGCACCCTGGCATCGTAATCATAAATGTCGGGTTTGAACGTCACCCGCCCGTCATTGCTCAGGTCCACGGTCCAATAGGCCAACAGCACCGGCACTTTCACCGGCAGCAGGATGTTCTCGGTCCTGCCATTGGCCAGCTGCTTCTGAATGCCGTCGCTGTTCCAGCGCACCGGGTCGTTGAACAACAGCTCGACCAGCTGCAACGGGTTTTCCACACGGATGCAGCCTGAACTGGTGGCCCGAACCGTTTTGGCAAACAACTCGCGGTGCGGCGTGTCATGCAGGTAAATCGCATAGTCGTTGGGGAAGCGGATCACCACCTGCCCCAGCGAACTGTCGGGCCCGGCATCCTGACGCAGATGGATGCCACGCGGGTTGTTCCAGTCAACACTCGACGGATCGAGCACATTGCCTTCGCGATCAATCACGCGAATCCGGTTGGCCTCCAGATAGCCAGGATCGTTCTGGATTTTTGGAATCACGTCCTGCTTGAGGATGGTCGGCGGCACGGTCCAGGTGGGGTTGAACGTGATGTAGGTGATTTCGGCCTGGAACACCGGCGTACTGCGCACCGGTTTACCGACTTGCACCCGTGAACGCCAGATCGGCAGACCGTCGCGGTACATCGCCACCTTGTATCCGGCGATATCGACGATCACGAACGTGCCCTGAAGTTTGTACAACAGCCAGCGGGCGCGCTCCATGTTGACCCGCACCTGATCGATCCGCGCCTCTACAGGCACGTTCAGCGCCGCCAGCGTCGCCGCCCCCGCCACGCCATCGGCACCCAGGTATTGCTCGGTCTGATACTTCTTCACCGCGGCAATGACCTTGCCGTCGTAACCGGCCTTTTTCGACAGGTGCGAGTCCAGGTAACCGCCCGCCACCAGACGCGCACGCAATTGTGCAACCGCCACCCCGTCCATGCCGGGCTTGAGCGATTGCCCTTCGGTGACTTTCGGCCAGCCGCCCGCATCACGGACCTGGCGCAACCGGGCCAGGCCCTCACGCAAATTGCGGTAAATCTCTTCTTGAGGAGGCGCCTCGGCGAATGCACGCGCCACGTCATGGGCATCGAGGGCGGCAAACAGGTTGTTCATGTCCTCGCGGGCATCACCGCCGGCAGGATCGAAATTCCAGTGAATGTCCAGTCGCGCCGGATCGACCTTGCCCCGTCGCAGTTGCAGCAGCGCGGTGATGAACGTGCGGGTCGCCGCCATGTCGAACATCGCCCGTTGCGCCGTGGAAGGCACGGCCGCTACCAGCGATTCATGGGCTTGAGCCAGTTCGGTGATGCGAAAATCCGCCGGATTCAAGCCGTCGATCCGGGTGTCTTCGAGGCTCTTGAATAACTGGGCCACATCACGATCATCGGCCCATGCGGCGCGATAGTTGCGATGCATATAGAAATCCAGCACCACCCGGCTGACATCCACACGCTGATGGCGCCTGGAGGTGAGCAACGGTGGAAAAGCCGTTCGCAGCGGCTCCAGCGTCGCCTGAATCGCCTGGCCAACCGCATCGTCGGGCGCCGCGGCATCGATGGTGCTACTCGCAGCAGATACCGGCTCGATCGGCGAAGTTTGCGCAAGCGCTGCACCACTGATCAGAAAGCCCATAAAAAATATGCGGCTTATGACGAATGACCTTGTTAATTGCACCATGGATAATCCTTAATCTCCCGTTTCAAGCGGCTAGCTTCCCGCGCGCTGCTAGACTCGAAATTATCATGATGAGACCCGACTATGGCGCTAAACCGCTTTGGCCTTTTATTTGCCATTTTACTGACGTGCCTTTCAGTAACGTCAGCCTACGCCGATTCGCTTGAAAACGCGCTGGTCAAAGCAGCACCAGGCGCCGACGCCAAAGTGATTGCCCTGGCCGTTCGTGCCACCCAATGCAGCCGTGCCCAAGGTATCGCCCCAGCCCAAAGACTGGCGGTGATCGATTACTCCCTGCCCTCGACTGAACAACGTCTGTGGGTCTTCGATCTTAAACGGCGCAAGTTGCTGTTTCACGAACTCGTCGCCCATGGCCGCAACAGCGGCGAAAACATGGCGACGCTGTTCTCCAACCAGAATGAAAGCTACGCCACCAGCCTCGGCCTGTTCCGCACTCAGGAAAGCTACCGCGGCCAGAACGGATACTCGTTGCGCATGGAAGGCCTGGAGCCCGGTTTCAACGACAACGCCTATGACCGGGCCATCGTCATTCACGGCGCGCCCTACGTGAGCCCGGTGCTGGCCCGCGCCAATGGACGGATCGGCCGCAGCCTGGGTTGCCCGGCCGTCAGACCGGCGATTGCCCATCGGCTGATCGATTCGATGAAGGACGGCCAGTTGTTGTTTTCCTACTACCCGGACCAGCGCTGGTTGAAGTCGTCGTCCTACATCAACTGCGGCAGCGACACTGTGGCCTCGAGGGAAAAGTCCACGTCACGCCAGTAAGCAACGCCCCCACCTGTCAAAACTGTAATCCCCGCCTCAGCCTGCTGAAAGGCACCGCCCTCTAGCCTCGTCGACAAGTTCAACAGGCTGACGGGCGGAACACACGGCATGCATTCCCACACTTCAAGACGCACCTTCGTCAAAGGGCTGGCCATCGGCGGGCTGTTCGGCGGCCTCGGGTTATGGCGCACGCCTGTCTGGGCGATCAGCAGTCCCGGCGAACCGCAGGTGCTGGCCGGTAAAGATTTCGACCTGTTGATCGGCGAATCCCCGGTCAACTTCACCGGCACCCCGCGCACCGCACTGACCATCAACGGCGGCATTCCCGGCCCACTGCTGCGCTGGCGTGAAGGCGATACGGTGACACTGCGGGTGCGCAACAAACTCAAGGACAGCACGTCCATTCACTGGCACGGCATCTTGCTGCCGGCCAACATGGACGGCGTGCCGGGGCTGAGCTTCAAGGGCATCGAGCCGGGCGGTTTGTACGTCTACCAGTTCACCGTGCGGCAGAACGGCACCTACTGGTATCACAGCCATTCGGGCTTTCAGGAGCAATCCGGCGTCTACGGCCCGCTGGTGATCGACGCCAAGGACCCGGAGCCGTTCCAGTACGATCGCGACTACGTGGTGATGCTCAGCGACTGGACCGACGAAGACCCGGCCGGCCTGATGAAGACGCTGAAAAAGCAGTCCGATTACTACAACTACCACAAGCGCACCGCGGGCGACTTCATCCACGATGTCAGCGAGAAAGGTTGGGGACCGACCGTCGCCGACCGCACGATGTGGGCCGAAATGAAGATGAATCCTACCGACCTGGCGGACGTCGGTGGTGCCACTTACACCTACCTGATCAACGGCCAGGCGCCGGATACGAACTGGACCGGGGTGTTCCGCCCGGGGGAAAAGCTGCGGCTGCGCTTCATCAACGGTTCCGCCATGACCTACTTCGACGTGCGCATCCCCGGCCTGAAAATGACTGTAGTCGCCGCCGATGGCCTGCACGTCAAACCGGTGAGCGTCGACGAATTCCGCATTGCCGTGGCGGAAACCTTCGACGTTATCGTCGAGCCGACCGAAGAGGCCTACACCTTGTTCGCCCAGGCGATGGATCGCACCGGTTACGCACGCGGCACTCTGGCAGTGAAGGCCGGACGGGTTGCGCCGCTGCCGCTACTGGACCCGCGCCCGCTGGTGACCATGGATGACATGGGCATGGGTGGCATGGACCACGG
The DNA here is from genome assembly GCF_000282335.1 of Pseudomonas sp. GM48. Lineage (GTDB taxonomy): Bacteria > Pseudomonadota > Gammaproteobacteria > Pseudomonadales > Pseudomonadaceae > Aquipseudomonas. The sequence goes on along the minus strand of NZ_AKJM01000045.1, from coordinate 88,560 downwards.
CAGCATGGCGGGCATGGATCACAGCAACATGGCCATGGGCGACATGCCTGGCATGCAATCCCACCCGGCCTCGGAAACCGCCAACCCGCTAGTAGACATGCAAGCCATGTCTACCTCGCCGAAACTCGACGATCCCGGCATGGGCCTGCGCAACAACGGGCGCCGCGTGCTCACCTATTCCGACCTGCGCAGCACCTTCGAAGACCCGGACGGCCGCGAACCTGGCCGCACCATCGAGCTGCACCTGACCGGCCACATGGAAAAATTCGCCTGGTCGTTCAACGGTGTGAAGTTTTCTGATGCACAACCACTGCGCCTCAAGTACGGCGAGCGCGTGCGGATCGTTTTGGTCAACGACACGATGATGATGCACCCCATCCACCTGCACGGAATGTGGAGCGACCTCGAAGACGAGAACGGCCAGTTCATGGTGCGCAAACACACCATCGACATGCCTCCCGGCTCCCGGCGCAGCTATCGGGTCACCGCCGATGCGCTCGGCCGCTGGGCCTATCACTGCCATCTCCTGTACCACATGGAAATGGGCATGTTCCGTGAAGTTCGCGTGGAAGAATGAGGCGCACCCCATGATTCGATTCACCCCGGTTTTTTTAGCACTCGTGACTTCGACGGCGATGGCCGCCAGCGATGACATGCAAGGCATGGATCACAGCCAGATGGACCACGGCCAGATGCAAGGCATGGACGAAGGCCAGATGCAGCCCGCCGCGCCCAGCGAAAGTCGCACACCGATCCCGATGCTGACCGATGCCGACCGCGCTGCCGTGTATGCAGATCCCGCCGGTCACCACGTACATGACAGCACGCTCAATTCATTTTTCCTCGCCGACAAACTCGAGTGGCAGGACGCCGATGACGGCAGCACCCTGGCCTGGGATTTGTCCGGCTGGGTCGGCGGCGACATTGATCGCCTGTGGCTGCGCTCCGAAGGCGAGCGCACCAACGGCGTGACCGAGGACGCGGAAATCCAGGCCCTGTGGGGCCACGCCATTTCCCCGTGGTGGGACGTGGTCAGCGGCGTGCGCCAGGATTTCAAACCCGGCGCCCCGCAAACCTGGGCCGCGTTCGGCGTGCAAGGCATGGCGCTGTACAACTTCGAAGCCGAAGCCACGGCCTTCATTGGTGAAGGCGGCCAGAGCGCCGTGCGGCTGGAAGGCGACTACGACATCCTGCTGACCAACCGGCTGATCCTGCAGCCGACCGTCGAACTCAACGCCTACGGCAAAAACGACCCGCAACGGGGCGTCGGCGCGGGGCTGTCCAACACCGAAGCCGGCCTGCGCCTGCGCTACGAAATCCGCCGGGAATTTGCGCCCTACCTCGGCGTGACCTGGAACCGCACCTACGGCAATACCGCCGACTACGCCAACAACGAAGGCGAGGACCGCAGCGAAGCACGCCTCGTGCTCGGTGTTCGGCTGTGGTTCTGAACAGACTTACCTCAAACCAACAACAACCGCTTCAAGCGGTAAAGGACCTTGCATGCGCATCATCAAACCCACCGCCGTCGCAATCGCGTTGCTCAGCGGCCTGCTTATTAGCACCCTCGCTCAAGCCCACCCCAAACTACTCTCCTCCACCCCAGCGGAAGGCGCGGCAGGCGCGCCACCCGATAAGATCGAACTGCACTTTTCCGAAAATCTCGTCACCCAGTTTTCCGGCGCAAAACTGCTGATGACCGAAATGTCCGGCATGGCCCACGCCCCGATGCCGGTCAAGGCCAAGGTCAGCGGCGGCAGTGATCCGAAAACCATGTTCATCACCCCGACAGCCTCATTGACTCCCGGCACCTACAAAGTCGAATGGCGCGCGGTGTCGTCGGACACCCACCCGATCACCGGCAACGTTACGTTCAAAGTGAAATGATCGATGAGCGACTCGGCCAACGTCGTTCTGCGGTTTGTGTTGTATGTGGATTTGATGCTGTTGTTTGGCGTAGCGCTGTTCGGGCTTTACAGCCTTAAGGGACAGCAACGGCTATCCGGGACGGTGCTGCCTTTGCGCCGATTGTTGACGGGAACAGTCGTGCTCGGCGCGCTGCTGTCCATCGCTGGCATGGTATTGATGGTCCGCGCCATGAGCGGTGAGTCAGACATTGCCGAGTTGCGTCCTCACCTCGAGATGATGCTGTTCGAGACAGAAATGGGGTTGGCCTGGGCTGTGCGGATGATTGCGTTGGCGGTCGCGGGTTTGGCGGTAATGCTCAATCCACGAGCGCCCGGCATCAGCCTGTTGATCGCCGCCACTGCCAGCGGCATCGCCCTCGCCAGCCTGGCCTGGAGCGGACATGGCGCCATGGACGAAGGCAGTCGCCGTTACTGGCACTTTGCATCGGACATCCTGCACCTGTTGGCGGCGGGGGCCTGGCTCGGCGCGCTGCTTGCGTTTGCGTTGATGGCGCAGCAAACCGAAGCACACATACGCTTGCTGGCTCGCGCTGTTAAGCGATTCGAACTTATCGGTGCGGTGATTGTTGTGATCATCACCGTGACGGGCGTCGTGAACTACCTGTTCATCGTCGGGCCGAAACTCGACGAGGCATTACTCAGCATTTACGGAATTTTACTGGCTATCAAAGTGCTGCTGTTTGCCGGAATGCTGGTGCTGGCGGCGTTGAACCGCTTTCAACTTGGGCCCTTGCTGGAGCGGGCGTTGTGGGTGGGCCAATATCGCGCGGCGGCTAACGCACTTCGGCGCAGCGTGGTGCTGGAAATGGCCGCTGCGGTAGTGATTGTGGGGCTGGTGGCGTGGTTGGGGACGTTGAGTCCGGAAGTGGAAATGAGCAATCTTTAGGGGGCATTCATTTTTCACTGCGGTGAATGTTTCACTACACTCCCCTGCTTCAACACCACTTCTGCACAAAAGACCGATAACAATGAAGAAAATCAAAAGAGCAATGATGCTCGGCGGTTTGCTCGCACTCTCCCTTGGTGCCCAGGCAGAACCTTCGCATCTGGACAGCGTCATGCAACAGGGGCAACTGCGTGTGTGCACCACCGGTGACTACAAGCCCTACACGTTCAAATCCGAGGACGGCGAGTATTCCGGCATCGACATCGCCATGGCCCGCACTCTGGCCGACAGCCTTGGCGTCAAGGTCGAGTGGGTGCCCACCACCTGGAAAACCCTGATGCCCGACATGCTCGCCGGCAAGTGCGACATTGCCATGGGCGGCATCTCGGTCACCCTGGAACGCCAGAAAAAAGCCTTCTTCAGCACCACGCTGGGCGTCGACGGCAAAATCCCCTTGGTGCGCTGCGAAGACCAGGCGCTATACCAGACCGTCGAACAGATCAATCAGCCCTCGGTTCGCCTGGTCGAACCTGCCGGCGGCACCAACGAAGCGTTCGTTCACGCCTACCTGCCCCAAGCGCAATTGCAACTGCACGATAACGTGAGCATCTTCCAGCAACTGCTGGATAAAAAGGCTGACGTAATGATCACCGACGCATCCGAGGCGCTGTATCAGCAGAAGCTCAAACCGGGCCTGTGCGCAGTCAACCCCACGCTCTACATGCAATACGGTGAAAAGGCTTACCTGCTGCCCCGCGACGACATCACCTGGCAACAGTACATCGATCAGTGGCTACACCTGGCCAAGGCGACGGGCAATTACCAGAAAATTCTGCGGAAGTGGCTGGCGGTGCCTGACGCCAAGTAACGGATGTTTTTTTCTCACAAAAAAGGGCACTCCCAAAAGAGTAATGCCAGTCAGATACTTTGTAGCAGCTGCCGAGCCCGCGAGGCTGCGTTCGGCTGCGAAGCAGTCGTAAAATCAGTCATTGCGGTACGTCAGGCAGGCCGCGTCAGCTGGACTCACGACTGCTATGCAGTCGAACGCCGCCTCGCGGGCTCGGCAGCTGCTACAGATCGCATTACCGCTTTTACTGACTGGCATTACTCCCAAAGGAGCGCCCTTTTTCATTGCGGACCACGTATCAATCGTCGTGCAGCAAACCTGAACCGTATTCGCCGAAGCTATTGCCGAGTGCGCTGCCATGGAAATTCATCTTGTCGGGGTTGCTCTTGGTCGGCCCCGGACCAAAGCCGGCCGGCTGCACCGAGTCGGTCGAATAATCGCTATGGGTGCTCACACCCGAACAGGCGCTCAACAACAAAGCACCGGCAATCAGCGAGACTTTGACGAGGTTTGCGAACATTTTTTTCTTCCTGTGGGAGTGAGACGCGGTGACGTGACCTTTGGTGTTTATCCTATGCCTCACTTCAACGACACATCATGAAACTTTTCGGCAAGTCAGCGTTGGTTCAGATTGCGCGTGTACTTTGGCGTATCCGGACTCACCCAAACCCCACAAGCCCCAATCCTGATAAACTCTCCGCCCTCCCAGCCTCACCGATTCCAGATCCCCCATGCCCGTAACCAACGCCACACCCACCCCACTCTCCCGCCGCTTCAGCGTTGCGCCGATGATGGATTGGACCGATCGCCATTGCCGTTTTTTCCTGCGCCTGCTTTCCAGGCACGCGCTTCTCTACACCGAAATGGTCACCACTGGCGCGCTTCTTAACGGCGACCACGACCGCTTCCTGCGTCACAACGAAGCCGAACACCCGCTCGCCCTGCAACTCGGCGGCAGTGTCCCACTGGACTTGGCTGCCTGCGCACGCATGGCGCAAGACCATGGATACGATGAAGTCAATCTGAATGTCGGCTGCCCGAGTGATCGGGTGCAGAACAATATGATCGGCGCGTGCCTGATGGGGCATCCGCAGTTGGTGGCCGATTGTGTGAAGGCGATGCGTGATGCGGTGTCGATTCCGGTGACGGTCAAGCACCGTATCGGCATTAATGGGCGCGACAGTTACGAAGAACTGTGTGATTTCGTCGGCACGGTACGGGATGCCGGGTGCACGAGTTTTACGGTGCATGCGCGGATCGCGATTCTGGAAGGGTTGTCACCGAAGGAAAACCGCGACATTCCGCCTCTGCGCTATGACGTGGCCGCGCGGTTGAAGGCGGATTTTCCGGAGTTGGAGATTATTCTGAACGGCGGGATCAAGACGCTGGAAGCCTGCCATGAGCATTTGCAGACATTTGATGGCGTGATGCTGGGCCGTGAGGCGTATCACAACCCTTATGTGATGGCCGAGGTGGATCAGCAGTTGTTCGGCAGTTCGGCGCCGGTGATCAGCCGGGCTGAGGCGCTGGCGCAGTTGCGTCCTTATATAGCGGCGCATATCGCTGCAGGTGGTTCGATGCACCACATCACCCGGCATGTACTTGGGCTGGGCACCGGGTTTCCGGGAGCACGCAAATTTCGGCAGCTATTGTCGGTGGATATTCACAAGGCTAAAGAGCCTTTGGCGTTGCTGGATCAGGCAGCGCAATTGCTGGAAGGACGTTAAGCGTCAGCATGAAGCACCAAGTTGCAAGCCACGCAACCTGGTGCTGTTGTTCAGACCGCCGCCGCTTCAGTCCAGTTGACCCAACCGAATACCCAGGTCGCCAGGATCAGTAAACCGAAGGCAATGCGATACCAGGCGAACACGGCGTAACTGTGGCTGGCGATGAACTTGAGCAGACCCCGTACGGCAATCATGGCGAACACGAATGCTGTCACGAAGCCCAGGGCAAAGACCGGCAGGTCACTGGCCTGAAACAGGTCGCGGTACTTGTACCCCGAGTACACCGCGGCGCCGACCATGGTCGGCATGGCCAGAAAGAAGGAAAACTCGGTCGCCGCCTTGCGCGACAAACCAAACAACAGCCCCCCGATAATGGTCGATCCCGAGCGTGAAGTACCGGGAATCATCGCCAGGCATTGCGCGAAACCAACTTTGAGGGCGTCCGTCCAGCGCATATCGTCGACGTGATCAACGTACACCACATGTTCACGTCGCTCGGCCCACAACATGATGATGCCACCCACAACCAGTGCCATTGCCACGGTGATCGGGTTGAACAGGTACTCGTGAATCTTGTCGGCGAACAGAACACCCAGGACAACGGCCGGTATAAAGCCGATCAATAGATTCAAGGTAAAACGTTGTGCATTGCGTTGGGTTGGTAAACCGCTGACGATCTCGAGGATCTTGCGTCGGAACTCCCAGACCACCGCCAGAATCGCCCCCAGTTGAATAATGATGTTAAAGGCCATCGCCCGCTCGCCATCGAAGTCGAGCAAGTCCGCCACAATGATCTGGTGCCCGGTACTTGATATGGGCAGAAACTCCGTGAGCCCTTCGACCATACCTAAAATCAACACTGTGAAGGTTGTCCAAAAATCCATTTATCCCCCGTTTAGACCCTTGCAGTGCTCGTGTGAAGGGTCTGTTGACTGTTCGAACATTTGGACTTCATCGCAACAATGCGCATCCAGAAAAGAAAAATATCAGACCTGACGTTAGTTAGCCCTGATGAAACCCGTTTGGCCAACACGAGAGTAAAACGCATTAAGCCGCGCATTAAAACTGGTCGTTATCAAATGTCCACCACTAGCACTGACCCGCAAAAAGTTATAGATCAGTTATTAATGGATATATCCTCACAAAAAAAGCTTGAGTGCATCTGGCAAACAAGAAATTTTCAAGACTTGATACTCCCTGGATATGAAACGAAGCGCGATACAACCTTCAGCCACATGTACAGCCTATGGGCTCGAAAAATCGGGACGCCGACGCAAAAGATGGCATAATGCTATGCTCCACCTAGCACAAAGTGTCCCGGGCATTCCCCCGCCCATACCGCGAAAGAGCAAGCGATCACGTCAGATTCATCAACAATGTTAGAAAAAACGTGTCGACTGCTTCAAATTCCGATGAAATGTTACCAATTGTCAGTCACAATTGAGAATGGGTGCTTTAACATTCGAATGCCAGCACCCATCCGAGTCAAAGCATGATGCTTATAGGGAAAATAACGACTTCAGGCCACAGCGAAGTGAAGGAGGAGACAGGTATTCTCACCATCGGTCGAACCCATACGCTAGCTGAGGGCTTTAGGGAATTAGTCGCAAGCCACGTAGGCAAGGATATTGCCGTTGATGCAATGTGCTACAGCAACTCATTCAATAGGAACAAGAGTCCTAATTCATACCGTGCGATCTTTATCGTTATTGAAAGCCCTCAAGCGATTGCTGAAAGCCTCACCTTGATCGAAGGCCTTCGCGCCGACAATCTGGCGTCAATAATTTCCGCAGCCATCATCGGTCCAGGCACCTTCAACAAGATGAAGTACTATCTTGCGGGAGCCGATTACTGCATAAATCTCAACAGTACCCCCGACGAAAATGCCGAGGTACTTTCCGAGTTTTTTGACAGCCCGGAATGGCAGAGGAAAAACAGCCTGTTTTTAGACCCCACTCGCATGTGCCTTATTGGGGACTATAAAAGACTTGACGTATCGTTTGCGGAAATGAGAATTCTTGAGGCTTTTTCGCAAACAAAAAATCATATATTAAGCCATGATGAAATCGCCAACGTCATGGGCCTTAATATTAATTTTTATGATCCAAGAGCCTTGGAAAAATCCATCAGCCGCCTTCGCGGCAAAATAAAAGGCATGTACGGCACCAACGCCATACAAAGTATTCGCGGGCATGGATATCGTTTAATCAGGGGTCTGATCTCGACAACCTGATTTTTAATGTAGAAGGGAGTTTCTGTATTATGAACGCAACAGGGAGCGTGCCACTTTACGATCACGCTGAGCATTACCTGTCTCGACAATTGATCCTCACTCGGGATGACTGCCCGTTTGGCAGCGAGATCAGAATACATTTTGACGACTCTGCTTCCGCGTCCTACGCGCCAGAGGCGTATCAGATGAGTGGGATCTACAGTGAAGTACTGATGCAAACCAGGCTCATTGCCTTCTCGCTAAAAGATCGCAACACTACTAACGGAAACAAATACTTAAGCCGTAGATTTGTTTGCGTAGGACAGTCAGATCTCGCCAACTTTGCGCTCACAGAAGAGTTGATACAGGCCGGCGCCACTCTGCGCGAATTGGGCCAGACACTGGTTATCGCACTCAATGAGCTCCCCCTCTCGGCGGTCAGTTTCGCAGAAAAAAAGAAAATCCTTCACAACGTATATCTATTGAAAGATCACGGTATAGAAATCGCACTCGACGACTACAACATCGACGATGAACGTATCGAAATCTTTACAACCATGAATCTATTCGACTATATAAAGATTTCCATTTCCTCTCTAGACTTGAGCCTCAAGCTCAGTGGCAATCCGGAGTTATTCAATCGTCTGCACGAACGTATGACCATGCTCAGTCACAACACTAAAGTCTCCTTTATAGCGGACAGAGTCGAGCATGCTGCCAGCCATATACTGGCACGCGCGCTGCCCTTTGATTACTTTCAAGGGAGTCACTACTCCCCTGCCGACAACCTTTAAATCGACACCCAGACGTGCAACACAGGAGAGAGCCATGGATAGCAGCACAACCCTCCCAAGAAAATACTTTGTGGTAGTTACTCACAACCCTGCACTACAACTGGAGCTTGAGGCATTACTGTCCAGCAAGCGATATAACACTTATGGTACTTCACAGGCAAAGATGTTTTTTGAAGGTGTTGCGCCACCCACTTCTGCCCCCAAGCTAATGGAATTCATTTCCCCGCATGTGGCCAGAATGGTCCCGCCGGTTATCAAGCATGATACTCAGCGCATCCTTTCGACGTTCAAGTCCGAATGGCAAGCTGCCCAATCCGTAACTAAATTCACTCACTTCACATCAACTGTGGGCAACTCCAGAGACGACACCCAGGAATACACCCCCCAGACGGCCATACCGCACACGCCACTGACTGAAACCTGGCGACTGAGCGATGGCAGCGACGCGTTGATCAAAGATGACGTGGAAATTGTCTTGACTGGCCTGGAGGCCACACTGCTTAAAAAAATGCTGCACCATGATGATCGCGTGGTCAGCAAGGACGATCTTATCCGCAGCATCGGCAGAGAACCTGAACATTATCGGGGTCTCGAAATGTGTCTAAGCCGGTTACAGGAAAAGTTTAAAAACGCCAGTAATGGTGAACGTCTTTTTCGTGCCGTCAGGAATCGCGGGTACTGCCTGATACAGAAAATCGTACGCGTGAAAAATCCAGTTTGAGCAATTAAGATTGTTCGCCCCGGCAGTGCAATACAACAATAAAAAAGCACGCCATTTTACCCCCCCTATCTGCCTCACCACCCCTCTATAAAGTCGCGTTAAAAAAGCTGAAGCCAGACTATTTCTAACGCGTTTCTCGCCCATATATATCAATCCCATACACCATCCACTCGTTAAAAGTCGTCAGACAGTGCTTGCACTAATAAATTAACCTATGCATTGATGACGACGCCGCCCTCTTGGCGTTTCGATCATCAATGCTCCGCCATCTAACAACAAAAACAACTCTTACTGCATTAATTTTGGCTCTTGTCTGTCGAAACGCGAATGGACGTATTTTGGGGATATCGTATGGTTAACAATCTTCGTATCAATCGAAATACCACCCTCAAAGGACTGACCTTCTGGGGACAGTGGATACTTGGCCAAGGCCTTGTTGTTGCCCTGTTATTAATATTGGTTTATTACCAGACGGGTACGGTTGAGTTCTATTATCGAGTATGCGCAACGCTTACTGTGCTTGCATCGGTTCCAGCCTATTCCTGGTGTGGTGTCTACGCAAAGAAAGACAATTTCCTGGAGGGCTTGGTAAGACTCCTGATGGGTTGGTCAATGACACTGGCGGCGTTAGCTATTGTCGCCTTTCTCTGCAAGGCTAATGAACTGTTTTCTCGTCAAATCATTCTGATATGGGCTGTCTGCAGCTACATCGCGCAGGCGCTGCTGTACATCCCGCTGCATGGTTTTTCGAAGTACTACCAACGGACGCTTCAAATTGAGCGTAGAACGCTGATTGTGGGTACTGGCGAGCTGGCGCTGGGATTGGCTAACAAGCTTCGTGCTCTCGAGCACTTCCCATTGGTCGGCCTGGTAAGCTCCGACACCCCCCCTTTGCTGGAGACAGGCGCGCCACCTGTCGTAGGCCCGCAAGAGGAACTACTCGAACTGATCAAGACTCATGACATCCGACGCCTGTACATCACGCTACCCCTGAGCGAAGCGGCACAAATCGAAGAAATGTATGTCGACTTGCTGGATGCCAACGTAGATGTGGTCTGGGTCCCGGGCTTGAACAGCCTGACGCTGCTCAATCACTCGGTCAGTGATGTGGATGGCATGCCGGCAATCCATTTGATTGAATGCCCGCTGACCAGCCAACCCACTGCCGCGTTGAGCAAAAGCCTGCTCGATAAAAGCGTGGCGCTGATGGCCATTATCGCTCTAAGCCCGCTACTGTTGATCATTGGCCTGGCCGTCAAACTCACCTCCCATGGTCCGGTATTTTTCAAACAGGACCGTCACGGGTGGAACGGGAAGGTCATCAAGGTCTGGAAGTTTCGCTCGATGCGTGTGCACGACGATCACGAGGTCAAGCAAGCCAGTCGTAACGACTCGCGGATCACCCCGATCGGGCGCTTTATCCGTCGCACTTCCATCGATGAGTTGCCGCAATTGTTCAACGTCTTGCAGGGCCATATGGCGCTGGTCGGGCCACGCCCTCATGCCGTTGCGCACAATAACTACTACTCCGGCAAGATTCTCGCCTACATGGCGCGCCACCGAATCAAACCGGGGATCACCGGACTGGCTCAAATCAACGGTTGCCGCGGCGAGACCGACACCATCGACAAGATGCAGAAGCGCGTCGAGATCGACCTTAAGTACATCAATAACTGGTCGTTGTGGCTGGATGTGAAAATCCTGCTGAAGACGCCGTTCACCTTGTTGTCGAAAGACATTTATTGATGGTGCACCTGCAGGCTAACCAGGAGAAGCAAGCCATTTGCGCACTGCGTTAGCCTCGTCACTCGTGGCTGGATCTTTCACCAGCCACGCCTGCAACTGCAGCGACAGGTTGTTCTGCTGTCGACTTTCCCGGCGATGTTCATCGCCAACTTCTTTTAAATCTCCGCTCGATACCGTACAGCCCGCTGAGCAGATTCAGGGCAATATCGGCATGCCCGGACTTATCATCAGGCAAGCACAACGGCGGTAGTTGACCGCAAAAAAGTGGATATCGGGCAATCGCGTGACGGCATAAATCTGTTCGCGAGCCGGAACGTCAGCTACGCCATAAAGATGCGGTCCTGACTGAGACCGCTACCTTCCCGGTGCTGCGAAAAAAGCTTAATGCCTACTGAGGGGGGGGGGGGGCGAAGACGAGAGCAACTAATTTTGTTGCCAGAATGGTATCTGCTCGTTGATTGGCGGGCCGGGACCAACGCGCCGTGTCAATGCTTACTGATATTAATCAGGGGGACGCTAATTCTTTGCTCACGTTGCAGCAGTGTCATCAGGAGCAACACACGCTGCTCTCCCTCCATCGCCAGGAAGATCGCTTCCACATCGACAAAAGGCCCCTCATTGATTCGCACCCTCTCTCCACAGGCAAACAGGGCCTCCATAGGGGCTTCGCTATCGTGCTTATAAAGTTGTGCGATCAAGTCATCACCTACGGGCAGCGGCTTGCCTCCAAAACTGACAATTCGCAATACACCACGGGTAGAACGCAAAGGTGCCCAGCTCTCACCTGAGCCAAGCTGGATAAACAGATAACCCGGAAACAGCGATTCGCGAATAATCCGCCTACGCCCCTGCAAATCACGCTCGCGCCGGTGCGTAGGGCGAAAACAGGTATACCCCTGGTTAACCAGATTGATCTCTGCACGCTCGTCCTGGTTCGCCTTGCATTGAACCAAATACCACGCGCTAGCAGTGAGACTCTCAGGCAAGTTCGCTTGAACAGCCGAAGCACTATGGATGGACACAATCAGCCCCTTCTGCGCCTGTGTGGTCAAGTAGCTCCGTGGTTCTCTCCTCGACCTTGCGACGGATTTCTCCCAAGGATGGAAACACAGCTGGAAAACGGAGTTGACCGATCATGGAAACTGTGCCCTTTAAAAACACGCGAAACTCATTGGCAATAAACGAATGCTGGAGAACGCTTTACCCAAAGCAATCCCCTATACTTATCATCAAACCGTACCTCACGCTATTTAACACAGCCCAATACTGCACAACACAAAAAAGCCGAGAATGTTAAAATCTGTCAGATAATAGCCAGCAATGTTATTTTAAGAGTTGGTGGTGTTATTTAATATCTGACTTTATATATTGATATTTTTTTTCCGTATGCGCTGAATAATCACGTGGCATTTAATGGTTGAGTTTGTCGTGGGTTGCCAGTTATGATTTTTAGCACAGCAACTGTCAAGCACGCTCCAAGTCGAGATTCCAGCAGACCAGAGTCTTCGCAGTGAACTGTTTCATCCAGTACGGCAATTCCTCACGGAAAGAGGCACACACCCAATAGCTGCAAGCCGTAACAAAAGTGCCATTGAAGAAAAACAGTATTTCAGTCTTTCCAATTGCACCATCACCGCAAGTGTGGAATTTCCAGGGAGGTTGCCTTGTTTAACAAGATTCTCATCGTTTGCATTGGCAACATTTGCCGAAGCCCCACTGCAGAACATTTGCTGCGGGATGCACTGGGCAGGTCCGACATCGAAGTCAGCTCCGCGGGTCTTGGCGCGCTACAGGACCACCCTATCGAGCCCACCGCCCGGGCCGTACTGGAAGAGCATGGCCATCTGCCAAAAGAGCACAAAGCCAATCAACTGACCCCCGCCACCATCAGCGAATCGGATCTGATCCTGGTGATGGAGCAGTCCCACATAGACCGTGTTCTCAAGATCGCGCCTGAAGCGCGAGGCAAGGTCTTCTTGCTGGGCAAGTGGCAGAACAACCGCGAAATCAGCGACCCCTACCGTCAAGGCAAACCTGCCTTTGTGCATGCATACGCGTTGATTGAAGAAGCAGTAACCGCCTGGGCACGGCGTCTCGCACGCTAAACCACTCCTCGAATACCTGTTAAAAAAGAACCCACTTATGCAGCAAACTCCAGCATTAACCTCACATGACGATGATGATGTAATCGACTTGATGGGCCTACTCGGGACACTGGTCGATCATAAATGGTTGATTGCCGGGATCACTGCTGCCTCTATGGCCGTTGGCACGGCGTATGCGCTGTTGGCCAATCCTGTTTACCAGGCAACGGCCTTGATACAGGTGGAGGCAAAAAAAAATGACATGCTCGGTTTCTCCGATATCAACAGCATGTTGGGTAAAGAGTCACCTTCAACCACAGAAATCGAATTAATCAAGTCGCGTGCCATCATCGGCAAGGTTGTCGAGAATCTATCCCTGGATATCACTGTTGAGCCGAACCGATTTCCGGTGATCGGCGACTTTATTGCTCGTCATTTCAAACCGGACGCTGATAATACGGTTGCGACGCCCTGGTTTGGCATGAACAGCTTTGCCTGGGGTGGTGAAACCCTGAAAATATTTCAGCTTGAGCTCCCACAAGAGCTCCTGAGCCAGGAACTAACCTTGGTCAACGGTGAAAACGGCCACTTCACGTTGCTGGATGAAGACGACAATGTCCTGGTCCAAAGCCAAGTGGGTCAGGCCTATGACCAGGACGGAATCAAACTGCAAGTCGAGGTGCTGCAGGCCAATCCTGGCACAACGTTCAACATTGTACGTGACCCACGCCTGACCAGCATCTTGAAGTACCAAAAGGTACTTGATGTATCAGAGCGCGGTAAAGAATCCGGCATGATCGGAATGGCTCTTGAGAGCGAGAAACCGGCCGAAGCCATTCAAATCCTCAATGAAATCGCCAAGCTCTATGTAAGGCAAAATGTCGAGCGGACATCGGCCGAAGCGGCTCAAAGCCTGGAGTTCCTAAAAGATCAACTGCCTCAGGTCCGTAAAGACCTGGAAAAAGCCGAAAACGCCCTGAACAAGTATCAAATTCGCAGTAAATCCATCGATATCAGCCTGGAAGCCAAAGCCATTCTCGATCAGATCGTGGCGCTGGATACCAGCATCTCCGAATTGAAATTGCAGCAAGCGGAAATGGATCGCAAGTTTACCCGTCAGCACCCCGCCTATCGGGCCTTGCTCAGCCAATTAGGCGAGCTGACAGCCAAGCAGGATGGCTTGGCCAAAAAAGTCGAAGGCTTGCCTTCAACGCAGCAAGAACTGCTTAGCCTCACCCGCGACGTAAAAGTCAGCACCGAAATTTATACCCAGCTCCTGAATAAATCCCAGGAACTGGACGTAATGCGTGCCGGCACCGTGGGCAACGTGCGCTTGATCGACACCGCTGATGTGGATCTGAAAAAGCCCGTTAAACCCAAGAAGCCCCTGATAGTAATTATCGCCACCTTGCTCGGTGCTTCCCTCGCTATTGCAGTGGTGTTGTTTCGCAAAGCCCTTAACCGCGGCGTGGAAAATCCGGATCAAATTGAACAGCTGGGATTGCCAGTGTATGCATCCATTCCTTTCAGCACACTGCAAAAAGGTGAAGAAAACAAAACCCTGCGAAGTGGCCGAGGCCGCGCTAACAACGCCGCCCCCATACTGGCCAGCAGTCACCCCACCGACCTGGCCATAGAAGGATTACGCAGCCTGCGCACCAGCCTGCACTTCGCCATGCTCGAAGCCAGTAATAATCGCCTGATGATCTCCGGCCCGAGCCCCAAGGTAGGTAAAACGTTCGTATCCGCAAACCTTGCCGCAGTCATCGCTCAGACCGGCCAGCGTGTTTTGCTGATCGACGTGGATATGCGCAAAGGGTATTTGCATAAAGTATTCGGGACTCCCGCTGAAAACGGGCTGTCGGATTTACTGGTCAAGCGCTGCGACCTGGCAACCGCGATCAATAAAACTGAATTCGAGCATCTTGACGTTATCGGCCGCGGACAAATACCGCCCAACCCTTCAGAACTGCTAATGCACGCGAACTTCAGTGCCTTTCTGGACGAAGTCAGCGCCCAGTACGACCTAGTGATTCTGGATACCCCACCATTGCTGGCGGTGACGGATGCGGCGATTGTCGGTCGCCAGTCGGGCACTAGCTTGATTGTGACGCGCTTTGCACTTAACCCTGTTCGTGAAATTGAATTGACCATGCGCCGCTTTGCTCAAAATGGTATTGATTTGAAAGGCGCCATTTTCAATGGCGTTGAAAAACGCGCCTCGGCCAAATATGGCTATGCCGATTATGGTTATTACAACTACGAATATAAGTCAGAGAGCGTTTAGTTCACTCATTTTGATGAATATCGCGCTACCACCGAGCAGAAGTGCATGGCGGTAGCAACATCAATTCCGCCTTGCTACCTGCAGCTGAAAAAAGATGCAGACATTAATAGATAATACGGCTCTCAGGGACTGGCAATTAATCCTGGGGCGGTAGCGTGGAAAAAATCAAATTCGTACTGCCCCACATCGATTGTTTCCGCTAATACGGCGTATTTTCTCGACAAATAAAGGCCGGGTTACAGGTCCTATATACAGCATAGATTGAAACGACATTTGTTATGTCATGCCAAACAAACCTCCACCTTCAGTTACGAACATAGCAATGGATCGCCCTATGAAGACCCTATGCATTTTTGGTACCCGTCCTGAGGCCATTAAAATGGCTCCACTTGCGTTGGCGCTGGCGGCAGATGAACGCTTTGAGGCAAAAGTCTGCGTCACCGGCCAGCACCGTGAAATGCTCGATCAAGTGTTGGGGTTGTTTGCCATTGAGCCAGACTTCGACCTGAACATCATGAAACCCGGCCAGGACCTGACCGATGTCACCAGCGCGATCTTGCAAGGGCTGAAGAAAGTCCTGGCAGAATTCAAACCCGATATCGTGTTGGTTCACGGGGATACCGCCACCACTTTTGCTGCCAGCCTCGCGGCCTACTACCAGCAGATTCCGGTTGCGCACGTCGAAGCCGGTTTGCGCACGGGTAACCTCTACTCTCCATGGCCGGAAGAAGGCAATCGTAAACTTACCGGTGCATTGGCCAACCTGCACTTCGCGCCAACCGAAACTTCAAAAGCCAATCTGCTACGTGAGGGCGTTAATCCGGACACTATCGTCGTCACTGGCAACACAGTGATCGATGCCCTGCTGGATGTCGTCAAACGCCTCGACCAGGACCAAGCACTGCTTGCCCAAGCCTCTACGCCGGCAGCCTTTCTGAACCCCGCTCGAAAATTGATCCTCGTTACCGGCCATCGCCGGGAAAGTTTCGGTGACGGCTTCGAGCGCATTTGTCAGGCGTTGATGGAGGTTGCCCAGCAACATCCAGAGGTTGATATCGTCTATCCCGTGCACCTCAATCCCAATGTACGCGAGCCAGTCAATCGACTCCTGACCGGCATTAACAACATCTACCTGATCGAGCCCCTGGACTACCTGCCTTTCGTCCACATGATGAGCCGTGCGCACATCATCTTGACCGACTCCGGTGGCATCCAGGAGGAAGCGCCGTCCCTGGGCAAACCCGTGCTGGTGATGCGCGATACCACAGAACGCCCAGAGGCTGTTGCCGCAGGCACGGTGAAACTGGTCGGCACCGAAACCGCGGATATCGCCCGCGAACTGAACCGCTTGCTCACCGATACGGTCGCCTACCGCACCATGAGTTACGCCCATAATCCTTATGGAGACGGGAATGCCTGCCAGCGCATTCTTGAAGCGCTGCTCAATCATTAAGCCGCTTAGCCGCTGTTGCTTTGCTCAGCGGTTATCTCACTTAAAAAATACATCTAGCAAACCGTAAACAGTTGTCGGGCAATAAAATATTCCTTTGCGTCCACCTGGACACTATCTCTTTGGCGGCCGCAAAAAATCAAATTGAAGAGTCTGCCATCACATGCTAATCGGCAACCGAATAATTAACCAACTATGTTCTTTAGTATCGAAGGGCATTGAGCTAGGTAAAATATTCATACTTAATGTTATTAGTGCAAGGTCGTTAGGCGCGGAAGACTTCGGAACTCTTTCTTTTATAATATCAGTAGCAACAGTTATGGGTGTAATAACTGAGTTTAGAGTTCAAGACGTGATGATAAAAAAAATCTCAATGGGAGAAAGTGAAAATAAAATCATAATAAATGCCATAGCCATTTGCCTTTCTTTCAGTACAGCTGGTTTTTTAATCACAACATTTTTTTCATGCGTTACAGACACCAACATCAGTTGGAAAAATTACTTGGCTTTGTACTCCGTTATTTTTATCGCCTCCAGTCTAAAAGTATTCAAGTATGCGTTCATAGCGAATAGAAACAACATAGCCAACTGTGCGGTTGAGGCCATCTCTCTTATTGCTTCATTCGCCTTTTTTCTTTGGCTATTTAACGAAAACCTAACAATAAACTCATATATATACATAAGAATATTTGATGCAGCAATGGTTTCTATACTAGGCTTTGCCATGTACAAAGTCGCTTATAGATTCAAGCTTACAAAACCAGACCTCGTTAGTATACGATCAATCATCATAGAGTCTGGACCGCTTGTACTATCTGGCTTCGTGGTCATACTTCTTCAGAGAATAGACCAAATAATGATAAAGTATATGCTTGGCAATTACGAACTTGGAATCTACAGCTCTGCCGCCAACATTATCACTGTTTTCTCTATAGCCCCAATGCTCATTAGCCAAACCAACTCCCCATCCATATTCCGCTTAACGAAAGATAGTATTGAATATCAAAACACGCGAATGAAATACATACGTAACATTGCATTTCTTGGGCTGGCAATGTCACTCATTTTATTAGGTGCGAGCAAATACATCATAAGCATACTTTATGGCGAGGCATATGCGGAGGCCGAAAGCATTTTAAAAATTTCTTTCTTGACTCCATTTGTAATAGCTCTAGGGGCAGCCAGCTCGCAAATAATTATAGCCGATAACAATTCAAGCATTGTGTTCTACAAGTCGATCATGGCCTTAATCTTAGGAGCCACTCTAAACTTCATATTAATTCCATTAATGGGAATAGAAGGCGCAGCAATATCCACGCTTTCAGCGATGCTACTAAGCAATGTCGTCTCCAACATATTTATAAAAAAGTACAAATACATATGGCACCTACAGTGCGATGCAATTTTCCTCAAGGACAGTAAACAATGACCGCTAAAGCTGTATACACCCTAACATTTCACGGGGTATTAAATCATGGTGCTGTATTGCAAGCCTACGCCCTTCAAAGTTACATTCTAAGCAAAGGATTTAATTCTGAAATCATCAACTACAAGCCATGGTACTTATCTTACCAAATTCTTCGCCCAGCCAAAGGCATAGGCAAGACAATCCTCAAGTACAAAAGATTGTATTTATTCAGACAATTCACAAAAAAACATCTAGCACTAACCACGCATAGCGTAACGAGCCAAAAAGACTTTCGCAAACTTAACAATTATTTTGCAGTAGTTTGCGGTAGCGATCAAATATGGAATAAGTTCATCACAGGAAAAAAATACGACCCTGCTTTCTTTTTAAACTTCGCACCTAACAACGCACGAAAAATAGCGTATGCGGCAAGCGCTGGTGGAAACGCGCTATCACAAGACCATACACAACTAAGCCAGTATACCAGGTCGTTTGATAGCATTGGAGTTAGGGAACAACATCTCAAACTAGACCTTCTTGAAAATAAACTCCACCACTCTCCCGAGTTAGTTATTGACCCAACGTTCCTAATTAGCAAATATGACAGTATTGCGAGCTACAAGCGTGTCCCTGTTGGGAAATATATAGTTTCATACGAGGTCAGTTCTGAGAGCACCCGAAGCAAACTAAATGATTTTATAATCGCTCTAAAGAACATGACAGGTTTACCTGTATACCACATTGGTGACAAACCCATCGATGCAGCAGATCATTGTTTATTGGATATTTCACCCAGTGACTGGGTAGGCATAGTTCAATCAGCAACATTAGTTTGCACCAACTCGTTCCACGGCACCGCACTATCGCTCAACTTTGAGAAACCATTAGTATTTGTAACGCACCTAGAGGATGAAAAAAACGCTAGGCCTTTAAGCCTGCTAAATAAAACAGACTTAAGCTGTGTCGCCTACGACAATATCGACGAGCTTAAGAGTAGAAACATTTGGCAGAAATACGACAAATCTAAACTGTTAGACTTTATTAAATATTCTCAAAATTTTTTAGACCGAGCACTACAATGATTAGGATGACCATCGCGCTTATTAAAATCGTGTGTAGCCGAACGAGCAGATCACTATCCGATGGCGCGACACCATCTAATAACATGACCATAATTCCTAGGCGCAGACATGAATAAAGGAGGGTATTATCCACAAGGGATAAGAATGAAGCTCAAACTGAGTCATATTGTATACACAATGGTTTTTTTGTTATGTTTTGACAGCGTACTTAAAATCCCTGTCGGCCCAATATTTATGCAGCCCGGCATACTTATTGGGCTACTAACATTACTATTAATCACTCTAAACAACATCAATTCAAATAAACCCTTTCTGACTAAAAACCTTCTAGACAAGCCCACATCGATCTTACTTATATACTCAATAGCTCACATAGCCTTGGCAAAGAACTTAGACGTGTATTTTTCCATACTGTCTTATTTAGCCATCTATGCGCTGATGTATATATTCATAAACCATGTGTACGCTTACGTTAACTGGAGCAAACTCTCTAAACTTGCAGTTGTTACATTGGTTTCGACGGGACTCATACAATATCTTTTTATTAACTTATTTAATATTCAATTAGAACTCCGGGGACTGGACTCCAGCTACTACGCAAACAAAGGAAATCTAGGGACCCGTATGCGAGGCTTTTTTTTAGAGCCTAACTGGTATGGACTTGCTTTATTTTCTTGGCTTTTTTTATACTATTATCATCAACAACAAAAAAAATGGACTGATTATGGATTGGCTTCCTTATCAATCCTTTGTCTGTATCTGAGTGAAAATAGAACCATCTTCATACTCTTAGCTATTTGTGTGTTTAGCATTTACGCTGAGCGGCACTTAAAATCATTCCGACGAATAATCCCAATCGCTATCGTTGCTACTGCCGCCATTATCTATTTTTATTTCTCCGTAGCTGTAAATGACTTTGATGATAGGTCGGCCATGGCCAGGACCTACACCGCAGCAAACATTATCAACATTTGGTTAACCGATAACCTAGTCACAAAAATGATTGGCCACGGACTCTCTAACTGGGGTTACTACTCCAACATTTTAGAGTTCAGTAGGAGTAACTACACTTTTGACCAAGCACTAACCAGACGTGACAACGCTGAAATATATGTATATTTATTTGAGATGGGAGCAATTTCTTTTGCGATTTTCGCATATGATTTATTTAACATAGGAAAAAAATCCAGAACATTATCCCCACCAATATTTGTGGCTTGCTTATATCTCTCATCTTTATTCTATCCGATTTACGGCTTTATCATGTACCTTATTCCCCTAATGGTAATCAGATGTGGAATATTCAGAGGACAACAGAATGCTAATCCACTTAATTAACCATTCTTCCAAGGAATTAGGAGGCGCGCAAAAAATATTAAAGCTTCTTTATGACGACAACGCAGAAGAATCAAAAATCATTTCATTTGACTATATCCTAGATAAAAATGGTCAACGGCGATCGAGCACTCTCTATGCCTTCTTATTATTTGCTATCGAATTAATCAAAAACCCAAACAACACATTTATTATTCACCACCGCATGTTTCTTCTACCCTTTATACTTACCAGAAGAATCAATGCTATATTCGTATGCCATAGTATTTTTCCTAATAAAAATTATATATTCAGCCTCCTGAGCAATACTAAATGCATTGCAGTATCACCCGAAGTCAAAAACTATCTGCTCGATTTAAACCCAAAACTCAATGTCGTGACTATTTCTAATGGGGTATCGAGTAATCCATCAGAAAACTTTGAGCACCTAGACAATGACCTATTTGAAGTTGGATATATTGGACGCCTGGGTGTTGAAAAAGGAATTGATGTCCTACTTGATGCCTTTATTATATTTTCAAAGCAAAATAGTCATATTAAAACCAAACTACACATCGTCGGCTCAGGAGAGCTTGAGTCATTACTATTAGCAAAAATCCAATCAGAACAAATGGAAGGAACCATTGTACTTCATGGTTATTCTGAAACACCATTTACTACACTCAAAAATATAGATCTATTAGTTGTCCCTTCTCAATACGAGGGTTTCGGTCTGGTTTTTTATGAGGCATTGGAAAGACGACATATGGTGTTAGCATCCAACATCCCAGTATTCCGAAAAAAGGATAACGATGCAGGAGTGTATTTTTTCACACCCAATGATCCAATAGACTTGGTTGAAAAAATAACCACATGTTACAAAAACCAAAAAAACTGGCTAGACAACAATAACACACCCACAAAGCGGCATGACTTTTTTACAGTAGATGAAATGCTATCAAGATATAAAACAGTTTTAAAGGTGCATGCTAAATGAACGACAACAATCTATTCGGCCTCCGTTACGAACTTGATTCAAAAGCAGAGACCATTTCAAAAATCTGTGCATCTATAGACAGCGGGCGAAAGTGTTTTGTTCGAAGCGACTTAAACGTTGCAACCATTGTAAACTGCCAAAAAGACCCAATACTTTTAAAGGCAGTCAATAGCTCTCATCTTATTAATATCGACGGGATGGGTGCGTTATGGGGGGCGAAACTACTAAACCTCGCAGTTCCCGAACGGGTAGCTGGTGTAGATTTGTTCACTGAGTTATTAGAAGTCGCAGAAAAAAACAAGTATTCTGTGTATTTTCTTGGCGCTACTAGTCTAGTACTAGAGAATATGATTGAAAACGTTTCGAGCCGATTAACCAATCTAAAAATAGCAGGATATAACGATGGCTATTTTTGGGGAAGGGAGGCTGAAATAGTCGATCAGATCAATGCATCGGGTGCGAATATGCTTTTTATAGGTATCAAGTCGCCTGAAAAAGAGATGTTTATCTACAATTGGGCTCCGAAACTTAACGTCGAATTTATCATGGGCGTCGGTGGTAGTTTTGATGTCGTTTCTGGAAAAGTTAAACGTGCTCCTGGATGGATGCAAAATTCCGGTTTGGAATGGGCATTCAGGATTTATCAAGAGCCGCGACGCATGTGGAAAAGGTATTTAACGTCAAACTTTGCCTTCCTGAAAATGTTAATTCAGAGGAAACTAAAAACTAAATCATAGCCGAAGTAGCTAGAAGCGCGACACCTCTCCAAGGCTCTGCTTTATAACTCACTTAAATCAACCACCCGCCCATCTAGATCACGAAGTCAATACTATGAACCTGAGTAATAAAATCCAAAACTCATTCAAAGTTAAATCACATTGCACTGAGATTTTTAAAGTGCACACTGTCGATAGCTTGGTCAGCAAAGGAAAAGGTGGACTTTTCACTTCAAAGACCTCAATCGTAGGTGGTGGATATAACATTATCCCTAGAAGCTTTGTAGACGGCCTAGTAGTGCAGTCCAATCTAAGCACCATAGAAACGACTGAAGACGACAACAACCATGTATTAGTTAAAGTTGGTTCTGGTGTTGTTTGGGATGACCTTGTAGGCTTTACCGTTAGCAAAGGCTATCTCGGGTTGGAAAATCTATCCTTAATTCCAGGTTCGGTTGGCGCGGCACCAGTGCAAAATATTGGTGCATACGGCGTGGAAGCTTCTACATTCATTCAAACGGTTCATTGCTACAACTTAAATACTGGGATTTTCAGTGATCTAAGTAAAGACGAATGTGAGTTTGGCTATCGAACTAGTCATTTCAAATCCAAACCTGAACTTTTCATTTGCTATGTTACCTTTAGACTATGCAAATCAAATTTATCAGTAAAAGAACTGATCCACTCAACAAAATATTCAAAGCTCGAATTTCTGAAGGACACCCTTCGCCTAATACGTCTTTCCTTTAAAAGTATAACGCTTAAATTTTCCCCTCGGCCAAAAATCAAATTTAGCTTTTCTTGCATTCGGGATATTTTAACGCTTTGTATTCTCCCTGCTAAAATCAAGCGCAAGATTGTAAGTGTTATTAGGACCAAGACCCTTCACAACCCTGACAAAATAGGAAATTGCGGTTGTTTTTTTAAATGCCCTATTTTACCTTATGCAGAGTTTGAGGATTTAAGAAATCAGTTCCCAGAAATCGAATGGTTCGAGCACGACAAACAATCGGTTAAAATATCTGCTTGCTGGCTTATGAAAAAAACCAATTGGGCCGGAAAAAAATCAAATAACGTACTTACCGATACAAAACGTCCTGTTGTTTTATTAAATGCCGGAAGTGCTACCGGAGAGGACGTACTGCATGTTATGAGCCAAATACAGCATGATATTAAATCGAAATTCAATATCTCCCTAGAGGCCGAAGTGGTTATACTATAACACCCTCTAATCATACCGAGCTTCTCAGCCAAGCTATAAACCTTTCAATGCAAACGAGGGATCTAGGGCATGATAGAGCGTTCACAAACAATGGTTTTAGCGGCTTAGAGTATAGAGATCACTTAACAGCAATTAGAATTCGTAATTTTCAATACTGTGCGCTTATGAAAAATAGTGAAGCCTTCCCGAAAAAATCAAAAATCGCACACAGTTTTTTTCGGTAGTTGATTATTTTATACTGTGCGGCGAAAGCTAAATCAGCCGGCTTGGAAAGCCATTAGCGTAATGCTTGGGTCGCCCCAAAAAAGGTCGCCCATGAGTTGGATTGGAAGGCCAGGCGCGGCTTACCGGAAATGATGGCCGATACTTCGCACTGGCAAGCCGCTAACCCACAACGCTATGTCCAGTGGCACTATTCATCACTTGTATGGCGTGGAAATCAGGTGCGAACCACGACATTTCCACCACATACCCGATAACAATTGTTAGAAACAGTGGTCGCGTTATAAAACGTCAGACCCGTTAGACGTCCTACGCAGGTATTCTTGAGGCGATAATCGCAAGATAAATCTCACTGAGGAATGACCCAGAGGTCCACTCTCATCGAGTTCGAATCGATACTATCCTTAACGTTACTGGACGCTCAGAGTTTTTGGCCTCGCACGCTCGCTTCTTAGTTTCACCGCCAATACCGACGATGCATCAAAAAGGAATCTACCATGACCAAACTACTTGCTTCCGTTCTAATGCTTTCTTTGAGTGCCTCCGTTTTGGCCGCTGAGCCTCCTGCAGCGTCATCTGCTCCAGGCACACCTGCAAAACCCGCAGCAAACGCTCCTTTGAGTCTGAACACCCCTCTCGTGGGCAGCCTGACCACAGGGACTGCTCTCGGCATCGGCGCTGCGGTTATAGCCGGAGCCGCAGCACTGTCATCCAGTGGTGGCGGAAGCAACAATGACGGCGGCACTACTGGCACTACTGGCACCACTGGCACCACCGGTACACGCTAAGCGCACCGCGAGGTCGATAGCCTTCTACCACCCGGAGCAATCCGGGTGGTTTCGTTCTGATGTGTTCCCTCCACAAGTGTCCTCAATCATGATTCGTAGTTTGTCGCTCGCTGTGCTTGCAGGTGTTGCCCTGCAAGGCTGTATGTTCTCACCCGGTCAACACCTGGATACCAGTCAGGTCGGCCGTGAAGGCTCACCGGAAAGCAGTCGGATCGAGTTGATTCCGATAACGCCCAAACTGATTGCCCAGAACGCGGCGACAAAAGTGCAAGCCTCGGTGCCCGCCGAGTTGTTGGCGTACAAGCCGGGTGCTTACCGGATTGGCGCCAATGATGTGTTGTACATCACCGTGTGGGACCATCCTGAGCTGACTGCGCCATCGGGTACGCAACAGCAAATTGATGCGAACGGTCGCCTGGTACGGCCGGACGGCACCATGTTTTACCCCTATATCGGCAATATTCATGCCGAAGGCAAAACCATCGAGGAGCTTCGCGGTTTTATTGCCGAGCGCCTGACTCAATTCGTCGACAGCCCCCAGGTTGACTTGAGTGTTTTGCGCTTTGCCAGTCAAAAAGTAGTCATTTCCGGTGCTATTTTGAAAGCCGGTCAACAACCCATTACCACGTCGCCGCTCAGTGTCGTCGAAGCCATGGGTACCGCTACTGTCGATCCATTGAATGCCGACCTTGCCGGCCTGACACTGACCCGGGACGGACGTGAGTATCCGCTCGACCTGGACTCGCTGAACAGCAAAGGCTCGCAGTTGCATAACGTCTATTTGAAAGACGGCGATCAGTTGTACCTGCCCTACAACGACCGGAAAAAGATCTACGTCATGGGTGAGGTCAACCAGCCTCGGGCGCTCACGTTCAAAATCAATCGGATGAATCTGGCGGATGCGGTCGGAACGGTCGGTGGACTGAACCAGGCCACATCCAATGGCAATGCGCTGTACGTGATTCGGGGTGCCGAGAACCTTGAAACCGAGCCGGCAAAAGTCTTTCAGCTGGACGCCGAATCGCCTACCGCATTTGCTCTCGCCAGCCGCTTCGATCTGCACCCCCAGGACATTGTCTACGTCGGCCCTGCAGGCGTGACCCGCTGGAACCGCTTGATCAGCCAGTTGCTGCCATCTGCCGTTGTCTTGGGTACCGGAGCAGCGGCCACAAACAATCTCAGTGAAGCCAGCAGTCGATAAGGTTTGAGCCGCTTTGAAAACTTTGCGTAACAGCTCATGCCTGGCGGTGGGTTTACTGCTGTGTGGCTGCAATCCGTTGATGCAGGCGTCCCTGGATACCTTTAAAGCCGCCACACAGGGCGCCCCGTCGCTGGAATTGACTGCGGAGCAAGTGGAGGCCGTGCCCTATGCGCAGATAAAGGTCACCACGGACTCCAGCGAAGGTGTGTTGGCGAAACTTCGCCAGCAGGGCGACCTGGAGTTCTGGGTCGCCTCCGGCAAACAGGTGTTGTTGATGCGCGATGGTCTGATCGTGCGCACTGTCGGCCTGGGCATCAATCTCGATGGCACGCGCTTCGACGGTGAGTCGCCGTTCAAACTTGGCTTGCAGCGATTGCCCGATGGTTACAGCAGTACCCGCTGGATAGATACCTATCAGGGTCCGCGGGTCGGGCTGGCGGTCAACAGTCGATTCAGTCGAGAGGCCATCGAAACCGTCACCATCCTGGACAAGGACTATGCGTTGCAGCGCATAGACGAACGCATCGACATACCTGAGCTGGGATTCAAGGCCACCAACCGTTTTTGGGTCAGGCCTGACGATGGCTTGATCCTGCAAAGCGAACAACATCTCACGCCGGAACTTTTCTTGAAGATTGTGCAATTGCGCCCTGACCGGGAGACGGCTCGGTGAGATATTTGAAAACGCTGTCGGCTTGCCTGTTGCTGGCAAGTTCCGCGATGACTCAGGCCGCTGTCACGGTCACGGGTGACGTACTAAACGCTGGATCCTTCACATTCGTGCCAGGCACACGCTTGCTCGATGCCGTCAGCCAGGGACGCCCGAACGCCGAAAGTTACTGGCTGGCCGCCGCCTGGCTGCACCAGCCATTGATGGAGCAGCAAACCCGCCTTAAAGCCGGCGTACTGTTCGATTTGAAATTGCTTCAACGTGGCGCCCTGCTGGAAGACAACAACAGCCTTGCAGCTCTGGCTGCGCGCCTGTTTGAAGAGGTCAGCCGACTACCCGTCACCGGCCGAAAAGTCGCGGTGCTCGACCCCGTAGCGCTGGAGGTCGCGTTCGCCCTCAATTACTCGCTCAATGACGGCGACCATCTGATCTACCCCCGACGCCCGTCTACGGTCACCGTCCTGGGCGCAGTGGAAAAGTCCTGCACGCTGCCTTATCGCGCCCCGCAACAAGCCCATGAATATCTCAAAAGCTGTCTGCCAGCGACCGACGCTGATGCCGATTACCTGTGGCTGATTCAGCCCGATGGCCAGGTCAAGCGAGTCGGCAACGCCGCCTGGAACCGCGAAGACGGAGTGTTTGCCGCCGCAGGCAGCACAATTCTGGTGCCCGTGCGCAACGATAATCCGGACCTGCCCACACCCGACTTGAACGAGCAGCTTGCCCAGTTTCTCGCCACCCAACCGCTGCCCGAGGTGGCCCCTTGAAGTTACGTTTTGCCGCCGTAGTGTTGTTGCCCTACAGCCTGGCTCATGGAGAGCCACGTTTTACCCAGAATGATTTCGGTGGCGTGGGTTTGTTGCAAACCCCCACCGCACGGATGGCACCCGCCGGCGAATTCAGTCTGAACGCCAACCGGACCGACCCATATTCGCGCTATAGCATTTCAATACAGCCCCTTGACTGGCTGGAAGGCAGTTTTCGTTATACCGCTATCAGCGACCGTAAATACGGGGCCGAGGCATTAAGCGGCGACCAAAGCTATAAAGACAAGGCGGTCGATGTCAAAGCCCGCCTCTGGCAAGAAAGCCACTGGTTGCCCGAGGTCGCGCTCGGCTTTCGGGATGTCGGGGGTACCGGTCTGTTTTCCAGCGAATACTTTGTGGCGAACAAACGTTACTATGATCTGGATTTCAGCCTGGGCGTTGCTTGGGGCTACATCGGTAACCGCGGGGATTTCGAAAACCCGCTGGGGTACCTCGATGAGCGCTTTGATACACGCCCGGTAAACACGGGCGCGGACGCGGGCAACGTCAATACCGGCTCGTATTTTCGAGGCTCGCCCGCGTTGTTTGGCGGCGTGGCCTATCAGACGCCCTGGTCGCCCTTGAGCTTGAAACTCGAGTTCGACGGTAACGACTACAGGCACGAGCCGCTGAAAAATAGCCTGAAGCAGGACTCGCCCATCAACATCGGGGCGGTGTTCAAGCTAACTGACTCAGTCGATTTGAGCGCCGGTTGGGAGCGCGGCAACACCGCGTTGTTCGGTATTACTTTTCATACCAATTTCACCAGCCGCAAGGCGCCGGCCAAACGCTACGACCCCGCTGTCGAAGCGCTGCCGGCACGTGAGCCAACCACACCGCTCGATCAGGTCGACTGGGCGGGGGTTTCCAAACGGCTGGAAAACAACGCAGGTTATAAGGTCGAGCGTATCGCTCAGCGCGATTCCGAGCTGATTGTGTATGGCGAACAGTCGCGCTATTTCTACTCCGCCAAAGGCGTGGGCCGGGCCAGCCGGATTCTGGACAACAGCGCGAATGACGACATCGACTGGTTCACGATGGTGAACAAGCGTTACGACATGCCCGTGGAAGAAACCAGTGTGCCGCGCGAAACCTTCCGGGCCGTGGTGAACAACCAACAAGACCTTACAGACCTG
Source organism: Pseudomonas sp. GM48 (assembly GCF_000282335.1). Lineage (GTDB taxonomy): Bacteria > Pseudomonadota > Gammaproteobacteria > Pseudomonadales > Pseudomonadaceae > Aquipseudomonas. The sequence goes on along the minus strand of NZ_AKJM01000045.1, from coordinate 60,316 downwards.
CACCGCACCACCGAATTGAACCGGGCCACGCCACACATTGAAAACACGTTGTACACCCAGGCCCTCGAGCGTTTTAACTATGGTATCGGCTTGGGTTACAAGCAAAACATTGGCGGTCCCGACGGCATGCTGTACCAACTGACTGCTGATGTGGACGCAGAATACCGCTTTACCCGCAGTACGTGGACGAGCGGGGTCATAAGCACCAATCTGCTGAACAACTTTGAAAAGTTCAAGTACGACGCACCGAGCAACCTGCCCCGAGTGCGGACCGATTTGCGCAAGTACGTCATCACCTCTGATGTAACGATGCCGACATTTCAGCTCAACCATGCCAAGCAACTGGATCAAGACTTGTTTGGCATGGTGTATGGCGGTTACCTGGAGTCAATGTTCGCCGGGGTCGGCGGTGAATTGTTGTACCGCCCTATGGGCGAGCGCTGGGCCGTGGGTGCAGACTTGAACTATGTACGCCAGCGCGAATTTGACCAGGGTTTTGGTCTGCGCGATTACAAGACCGCGACCGGTCACATCACCACCTATACCGAACTGCCTTTCGATTTGCAGGCGGCGGTCAGTGTTGGACGTTATCTGGCGCGCGATTGGGGTGCCACGTTCGATCTGTCGCATGAGTTCAGTAACGGCGTGAAGTTTGGCGGCTGGGTCACCCGCACCACGGCCACGTCAGAAGAGTTCGGCGAGGGTAGCTTCGACAAAGGTATCTATATCTCGGTCCCGTTCGACGAGTTGATGAGCGTTTCCACGATGCGTCGCGCCAACCTGGTCTGGGCTCCGCTGACCCGTGATGGTGGCGCGCGTCTTAATCGCCAATATTCGCTGTACACCATGACCAATGGCCGCGACAGCGATGCGTTCTATAAAAACTTTGAGAAGATCACCGAATGAGTTCGTTACTCCTGGGTGCCACACAACTTTCCCAATGGATACGCACGCTGTTTTTCATCATCGTCAGTGTGGTCTTGCTGACCGCCGCTTTGCGAGCGCAACCGATTCCCGAAGCCTTTGCCCAGGAAGACAAGCTGCATCACCTGGTTGGTTTTTTCGCATTGTCTTTTAGTTGCCAGTTGGCCTTCCTGCGGGTCAAAGCGCGCTGGATCGCCTTGGGCTGTCTGCTGACGGGGATCCTGATCGAATATGCACAAGCACTGATGCCGCTGCGCACGGCATCACCTTACGACGCCTTGGCCAATACTGTCGGTGTGTTGATCGGTTTGATTGCGTGGCGTTGTAAGCAGCCAGTCAAACAATCCGTTGAGCTCACGGATACTTAAGACCATGGCTTCGTCCGTGAGCATAACGAGAATTGGGAGGCACTGCCCATTGGCGGGGACAACTTAGTGCTGTCCGCAGTAAATGATGGTTTCTCTTATACATTGGAGTAAAGGACGCTTCTATGATCCGTAAATGTCTGTTCCCTGCTGCCGGCTATGGCACGCGCTTTCTGCCCGCCACCAAGTCGATGCCAAAGGAAATGCTGCCGATCGTCAACAAGCCGTTGATCCAGTACGGAGTTGAGGAAGCACGGGATGCTGGCCTTCAGCACATGGCGATCGTTACCGGTCGTGGCAAGCGGGCTTTGGAAGATCACTTCGATATCAGCTACGAGCTGGAACATCAGATTCGCGGCAGCGAAAAAGAGAAGTTCCTGTCGGGCACTCGTGAGCTGATGGAGACTTGCACCTTCTCCTACACCCGTCAGGTGGAGATGAAGGGGCTTGGGCACGCCATTCTTTCTGGTCGGCCGTTGATTGGTGACGAGCCGTTTGCGGTGGTGCTGGCTGACGACCTGTGTTTGAACCTGGAAGGCGATGGTGTGCTGTCGCAGATGATCGCGCTCTATAAGCAGTTCCGGTGCTCGATCGTTGCCATCCAGGAAGTACCCAACGATCAGACGCACAAGTACGGAGTGATCGCTGGCGAGCAGATTCGCGAAGGTATTTACCGGGTCAACAGTATGGTTGAAAAACCAAAACCGGAAGATGCTCCGTCCAATCTGGCCATTATTGGTCGTTACATTCTGACGGCCGATATATTTGACTTGATTGCCGATACCGAGCCCGGCAAGGGTGGAGAAATCCAGATCACTGATGCATTGATGAAGCAGGCACAAAGTGGCTGTGTGTTGGCTTACAAGTTCCAAGGTCACCGCTTTGACTGCGGCGGAGCGGAAGGTTATATCGACGCGACCAACTTCTGTTATGAAAATTTTTATAAAAAAGGCCTGTAAACGGTAATTTTTAGCTCTTGGGTGCCGCGTTTCTGAGCGGCCATAAACCTTTTGCGAGGCAGACCACTATGAACGCTTCCAGATCACCGATCGACTCTGTCTATACATCGCTGGACCCTTTTGCACCGGGCAATATGGTTTTTGGGCAGAAGTTCACCGAGGGCAACAGTGGATTGATGGCCTGGTTGCGGACGTACGAAAGAGCACCTTCCGCAAACTCCACTCAACCCAGATTACTGGTGGAACGCATTGGGCTCTTCCCCTCCTCCGGGGAAATTCGATGTGCAGTCCGCAATCCGACTGACGTACTAGAACATCTCTGTTCCCTGTATGCCGGTAAGGCACTGGACATGGACGAGAGCAATGGCCTAAGCCTGACGTTCACTGAGTGGCGTTTCAAAGTCCACCTTTCGGAGACCGAGCCTGAAATCCTGCTAACCGTTGAGAGTCGCGGCGATGTAGCCCTGATGCAATTGAAAACTGCAGAACTGTTGGCTCGGATTGACGAGAAAAGCAGTAGTGAGTCCTAGCGTCGTTTTCTGGCCAAAACCCGCCATCAAACCGAAACTACAACCGTGACGACGCACCAGGAGAGCGCCAATGAGGCTGCATAAACGCCTTTTCTGCCCCCGACAGAGTCACCGCCAGCGAGTTCAAGACCCCCTCAGCGGTGTACTTCGGAATCCCCGTACTCAGTAGAATTACCGCCAGCCCCAGCACCAGCGCCTGCCGGGGAATTTTGCGGATTTCCTTACTCTCCAGCCTGAAAAGAAATATGCACGCCGCGGCTGACCCCACAACCGCTCCGGCTATGGCTTCCGGCAGAGGATGAATCGTCTGCCCGACATACTGGACGCTGAACCACCAGGTCGACAGCAGCCCCGCCCCCAGTGCCAGCCATCGAAGGCGATGATCCAGTTGGCGAAATAGCAAACTCAGTACAACGGTCGACACCAGGCAGGCGTTCATCGCGTGGCCGCTGATGACCGCGATATTCAGGCTTTCCAGGCCGATTCCCCAGCCCTTGAACAGCACTTTACTGAGGCCTACGACAAAATAGGCTACGAACAGTACGCCTAGCCAAAGGACGGCGAGTTTTCTGGATGCCATGCACCATAACCAACCTGCGACGACCATGGCCGCTGGAAGCATGACGGTGATTCCGGCGTATTGAGCGATGTACAGTTTTGACTCCAATCTACTTCCTCACCGCCTCATGCAATTTTCCAGTGCAATGGACACCGGGTGCGTGTTCAGTAGATACAACGCTCATCGATCAACAAAGCACTTCAGACGATTCTCTACGACAACCACCGAATAACTGGCGATGTGCATTGCCAGTCCGTCCTCTACCAGCGCTTCCAGCAAGGCAACTTGTGCCGCGAAACGCTGGTTGCGCTTGAGTTTTCGAGAGGCGTGCATCTGATCGATCAGGACATGGGTCACTTGATATGGGGTGTTGCCTCGCAGACGCCCCAGCCAGATGGGGATTTTCTTTGCGGTTTTGGATTGTCTGATATCTAGCAAGCACGTCGCTTTGTCCGAAGCGGTGTTTTTCGAAACCTCCACGATTTCTTCAAATACGTCGGTCAATTTTTTTAGTGCATAGCCAAGCATCAAATCATCAAACGCATCCAAACACATATACCTCTTCACGCTGTGAAGTTATTTCTACAAACACACATTCCCAATTATTACATTACACTTTATTTTATATTTGTACTGGACGTATTCTAACGATCAAAACTTCTGCCAGATAACATTACACCTGCTAGCGCGAAGACTAACTTGACCAAGGTGTTAATTGACTTTTTATAACAATTATTGAGCCCGCAATCGAACTATATAGACTTCAACGATATCGTTAATTACACGTAAGGTGCCGCGAGAGTTAACAGAGGATTCAGGCTTCGAATGATCTGATTACACGGCGCTAACCGTCAGATGAGTTGAACCTGTCAGCCCGATTGGCATCCTATTTATCGATACCGCGCCCACCTTTCAAACACCCGTTTTCAGGTTGTTGCCACAGGGGGCATTGATACACGCACGCACCCTTGAGTGGCTGTCAGCGCTCGGGTAATGTCAACAGATCCATAGGACAGAGCACGCCCATGACTTCCAAGCTGGAACAACTCAAACAAATGACGACCGTAGTTGCCGACACCGGCGACTTCGAAGCTATCGCTCGCGTTAAACCCGTGGACGCCACCACCAACCCTTCCCTGCTGCTCAAGGCTGCGGCCATTCCGGCTTATGCCGAACTGCTGAACGCCAGCGTCAACGACTGCAAGGGCGATGTGGGCCTGGCCAGCGACCGTTTTGGCGTGGCCGTGGGGCAAGAAATCCTGAAAGTGATTCCGGGCCGTATTTCCACCGAAGTGGATGCGCGCCTGTCGTTCGACACCGACGCCATGTTGAAGCGTGCGCATCGCCTGATCGAACTGTACGACAAGGCCGGTATTGGCCGCGACCGCGTGCTGATCAAGATCGCGTCCACCTGGGAAGGCATCCGCGCTGCCGAGATCCTGGAAAAGGAAGGCATCCAGACCAACCTGACCCTGCTGTTCTCCTTCGCTCAGGCGGCCGCCTGTGCCGACGCCGGGGTGTTCCTGATTTCGCCGTTCGTGGGCCGTATCTACGACTGGTACAAGAAAGCCAACGGCAACGACTACACCGGCGCGGATGATCCGGGCGTGCAGTCGGTGACGCGCATCTACAACTACTACAAAGCCAATGACTACAAGACTGTGGTCATGGGGGCGAGCTTCCGCAATCTGGGGCAGATCGAGCAACTGGCCGGCTGCGACCGCCTGACCATCAGCCCGGACTTGATCGACAAGCTGGCTGCGGATACCGGCAAGCTGGAGCGCAAACTGGTGCCGGGCCATGCCGGTGAAGCGCGCCTGAGCCTCAATGAATCGCAGTTCCGTTGGTTGTCCAACGAAGATGCGATGGCGACCGAAAAACTGGCTGAAGGTATTCGTCAGTTCGCCCGGGATCAGGAGAAGCTTGAGGCGTTGTTGCAGGCCAAGCTGTGATCTGAATTGGTGTAATGCAAAAAGGGCGAACCTTGGTGGGTTCGCCCTTTTTTGTGTCGCTCGATTATGTGCCAGATGATGGTTTAGAGAAAATGATCATTTGTGGCGAGGGGGCTTGCCCCCGTTCGGCTGCGCAGCAGCCGCGAAGTCTGCAACCTGGTATCTCAGAAGGAATGTAGTTGCCTGCTTCAGGGCTGCTTCGCAGCCCAACGGGGGCAAGCCCCCTCACCACAAAAGCCCCACTCTCTGCGAAATCAGTGCCGTTCGAGCGCATTCACCAGGTCATGAAAGGCTTCACGATTGGTGTCGTTCAGGCCCATGAGGATTTTGTGCGCTTCAAGCACTTTGATCCGCACCACTTCTTCGGACTGATCCTGATCTGGCAGGTCGTCCAGGCACTCCGGGCACGGTACCGGCTGGTCAACGATGTTGAACACCTGTTCGAAGCCCATGGACTGCAGCAGACGCGTGATGTCTTCGTGGGTGGTGACGACGGTCGGCAGCAGCCCGACTTTCTGCCGCGACAGGATCGACAGCTTGGCCAGAAGGCCAAGTGTGGTGCTGTCGATGCTGCGGGTTTCGGTCAGATCGATCACGATCGTGTTGAAATTCAACGCGCTGAAGATCCGCTCAATAGTCGCATCCAACGCCGAACACAGGGTCAGGCGAACTTCACCGACGAACTTCAGGACGAAGGTGCCTTCCTGCTCGGCGAACTGGATTCTACCGGTACTCATTAAAGATTCCTGCTCAACACCAACAGGGCGATATCATCCGGCATCTCCCCTAGCGTGGCCAATCCAAAAACCTGCCGCAACCCATCCAGGGTGCCGCCCGCAGCCTTGACCCGTTGAGGCAATGCTGCTTCTTTTTCTTTGAGTGTGGGTTCTGGCAAAAGATCCAGAATGCCATCAGACATCAGCGTCAGGCTGAACGTCGGCGGCAGTTCCAGCACGTGATCTTCATAGGTGGCTTCGTTGAAGAGGCCCACCGGCAGACCACGCCCGTCCAGATAACGAACACTGTCTGGCGTGTACAACACAGGCAACGGCAAATGACCGCCGATGCTATAGGTCAACAAACCGGTCTCCTCGTCGATGACTCCACCGACCATTGTGACGTGTTTTCCCAGCTTACAACTGATCAGGCCCCGGTTGATATGACCAAGGACCTCTGAAGGCTTGAATTCCGGCAAGGTGCCGCTGCGCTTGGACTCGAACAGCAAGCGCGTGGTCATGAACTTCAACAGCACGGTGACGAAGGCTGAAGAGGCGCCATGACCGGAAACGTCCGCCAGATAGAAGGCTACCCGGCGTTCGTCGACCCGGAAGTAGTCGACGAAATCACCCGACAGGTACAGCGACGGGATGATCTGGTGAGCAAATTTGAACTCGTCGATGGCCCAGGGGCTGACCGGCAGCATGTTCATCTGCACCTGGCGACCGGCGTTCTGGTCCTCCTGGAGCAGGTTCAGGCTGGCAGCGAGCTCGCGGTTGGCCTTTTCCAGCTTCTCGCGGTAGCGCTGGTTCTCCAGCAGCAGGCGCGCGCGATCAAGGGCCCGGCGCACAGAGTGCTCGAGCACGGCCAGATCTTCGAGAGGCTTGATCAGGTAGTCCGCGGCGCCCAGGCGCAGGGCTTCGACCGCGTCGTTCATCACGCCCGCGCCCGAAACCACAATCACCGGCGTTTGCGGCGATAGCCCGGTCACCTGGCGGATGAGTTCGAGTCCGCCCATCTGCGGCATGCGCAGATCGCAGATGACCAAGTCAGGCTTGTCTTGCTCGAATACCTGTAGACCCTGCTGACCATTGCTGGCCTGCAAGACGCTGAAACCACTGTCTTCCAAATAGGCGGCGAGGCTCGCGCGCACTACTTCGTCATCATCGATTATCAGCAGCGTGGCACTGGTTTTTGGCATGTGGGCAAACGGCGCCAGAATTAGGTTGGCGTAGCAGGCGGGGGTTTGACCCGGCGCTGACTACTGGATTCGCTTTCTAGCCTCTCTGTCGCACCGCTTTCGGGCATTCGCCCTACACACATGTACACCAGAGGTGCCCTTCTAAGGCGCAGACGGTACTCCCATCCGCGGGGCGTTTCAAGCTCACGCCGATGGTCGCTTGACGTCTTTATTTGTCAAATCACAGAGAGTTATAAGAACAGGCAAATCCGTAACCCAATGGAAGGATTGATTCCATGAGTCAAACCGGTCGGGACTACAGCGAAAAGCGCGATTTCATCCGCATGCGGGACTTCGCAGACAAAAAAAGGCGGCCTTGATGGCCGCCTTCTCAATTTACCGGTCGATGTTAAAAATCGTCTTCGACCTGACCGTCTTTCACCTTGAATTCACGGTTCTGCAAATACGCATTGCGGATAAAGGTGTATTTGTCGCCGGTGATCAGCTTCTCACTCGACAGCAGGTTGGCCCGGGTATCGATGATGTCCAGGGCCCAGAACGAGTTACGCACCGGAATGTCGTTTACGTAACGATAAGCGCCGGTATAGCTGTCGACGTACTTCGACGGCGCATCACGCAAGGTACTTGGCCCCAGGAATGGCAGCATCACGTAAGGGCCGCTGCTGACACCCCAGTAACCCAGTGTCTGACCGAAGTCTTCGTCATTGCGTTGCAGGCCCATTTTGGTGCCGACATCAATCACGCCCAGCAAGCCGAAGGTGGTGTTGAAAATGATTCGCGCGGTATCAACGCCTGCGGCGTGAGGTTTGGCCTGCAGGATATCGTTGGCCAGGTTGCGCACATCACCGATGTTGCGGAAGAAATTGTGAACGCCGTCTTCGACAAACTGCGGCGTCACGTACTGGTAGCCCTGGGCCAGGGGCTTGAGGGCGTAGGTGTCGATCACGTCGTTGAACTTGTAGATCGGGCGGTTGACGCTCTCCCAAGGATCCTCTTCCGTCGCTGCCTGGGCAACGAACGGAACCACCATCGCACTGGCGCACACACAAATCCTGGCTAGATAATTGCTCCAGCGCATAGAAAAAAACTCCTTGGTTTGTACTGGCTCGGGCACTTGGCCCAGGCAATAAGTAGGCAAGTATAAGACGTAAACGCCGTTTAAGGCACTTTGCACGAAATCCAGACCGAAGGAATCGAGCCAAATGTGAGCGATTCACATCCATGTCACTCAACTGTCACCGTCGCCCGCTAGCCTTCAGGCTATTTCAGGGACGTCCACATGCCACTCGCCGAAGCCTTGCCCCAAACCGCACCCAGCCTCACCGCCGTACTGTTCGGGCTCAGTGGCTGCCTGGTGGATTTCGGCGCACACACGCACCGGCACGGCAGTCACTCGAGCGAACACGCCGAGGCCACACCCGGCGCACTGGATAGCCTGCGCAGCTTGCAGCGCCAGCAAATCCCTTGCGCCTGGCTCGACGATCTTCCCCCGGCCCTCAGCCAATCCCTGGCCGCTGCGCTGCCGGAATGGATCAAATCCACGCAACATCCAGCAACAAATAATCCATGGCCCGCCCCGAATGCCTGCTGGCAAGCCTTGATGACCCTGAACGTCGAGCGACTCGACGGCTGTGTACTGGTGAGCGGCGAGCCCCGCTTGCTGCAATCGGGACTCAATGCCGGGTTGTGGACCATCGGCCTGGCGTCCTGCGGCTCGCTGTGCGGGTTGACGCCCCAGGAATGGCAAGCATTGCCCCCGCAGGAACGCGACATCAAACGCGCCAAGGCCACGATGCAACTGTTCGGTCTGGGCGTGCATTCGGTGATCGATCACCTCGGTGAACTCGACACCTGCCTGGCCGATATCTGCCTGCGTCGACTCAAGGGCGAAAAGCCCTGACAGAGATCATGCACGTTATGCACGAGTGGATTAATCTAAAGGTCAGCCATAGACCTTTGGCGTGCTGCCTTGGTCTATGCCAGTGCCTATCGATAGAAGGAAGAACGCCATGCCTGCCCGCGAACTGCAAGAACAGCTCAATGCCCTGCGCGAGCAATTGGACCAGAATCCTCCGTTGTCTGAAGAAGAACGCGCCGAACTGTACGAGCTCATGCAGCAGATTGAATTGAAGCTTGAGCTTGAAACCAAAACCCCGGATTCCAGCCTCGCCGATGGCGTCAACCTGGCCGTTGAGCGCTTCGAACTCGAACATCCAACACTTGCCGGCACCCTGCGCAACATCGGGCTGGCCTTGGCCAACATGGGGATCTGAACCCCGCCAGATGCAAAAAAGCCCTGCTAGCAATAGCAGGGCTTTTTCATTTCTACTGACAATGCAAATCCCCTGTGGGAGCGGGCTTGCTCGCGAAAGCGGTGGGTCAGTCAACATCATCGTTGAATGTGAAGCAGCCTTCGCGAGCAAGCCCGCTCCCACATTAAAGCTTTACTGGCGGACCAGGCGATGGTTCGGCAGTTGCACGTCTTCAGTGCTGCGATACGGGTTGATATCCAGCCCGCCACGACGCACATAACGTGCATACACCGTCAGTTTCTCCGGCTTGAGCAACCGCTGCAGGTCGAGAAAGATCCGCTCTACACACTGCTCATGGAAGTCCGAATGCTGACGGAAGCTGACGATGTACTCGAGCAGGCTCGCGTGGTCCAGCGCCGCACCGCGGTACTCCACCGCCACGCTGCCCCAGTCCGGCTGGCTGGTGACCGGGCAGTTGGACTTGAGCAAATGGCTGTGCACGCTCTCCTCGACAATACGCGAATCATCGCAACGCAGCAGTTCCGGCCGTGGCTGCTCGTAGTTGCTGACGCTGATATCCAGTTCATCGATGCACACGCCCGGCAAGGCCACGACGCCTTCGCGCTCGACATCCTTGAGACTGCGAATGCGCACACCCACAGGCTTGCCGGCGGCAGCCGACAAATCCTTGACCAGCGTCGCCTCAAGGCTCGCGGTATCGGCAAACGGCGTCTGGTTCAGGGAGTTGAGGTACAGCTTGAACGACTTCGACTCGATGATGTTCGGTGAGTCCGCCGGAATGCTGAATTCGCCGATGGCGACCACGGGCTTGCCCGACGGCAACAGCCACGACAGTTCGAAGCAGTTCCAGAAGTCCACGCCTTTATACGGCAGGGTTTCGGCCGTCAGGCCCAGCTCCGCCCACTTCGCGGTGCGCGGGATCGGGAACAGCAAGGAAGGTGTGTACGTGGCGATGTATTCGCTGGATTTGCCCAGCGGCGAATGTTCGGCTGCGGGATGCATGGCGGAAACCTGACTGAAGAATCAGCGGATTCTATCAGCCTTTGCTCCAGCCTTTGAGTGCTTACTGACTGACAGTCAGTTTGCCGACCATGCCAGCCTGGTAATGGCCGGGGATATTGCAGGCAAATTCCAGATTGGTGGCCTTGCTGAAGGTCCAGGTCAGCTCAGCAGTCTTGCCCGGTTCCACCAGCACGCTGTTCGGGTCTTCATGTTTCATGCCGTGGTCCATTTTGCCGTGATCCATGCCAGCCATGTTGCCGTGGTCCATCGCTTTCATACCGGTTGGCGTCAGCATCCCGCTCTGTTGCATCTGCAACATTTCCTGCTGGTGTCTGGCGTGCATCGCCGCATCACCCAGATTGAATTCATGCAACAACTGGCCTTTATTGACGAGCACGAAGCGCACGGTTTCCCCGGCCTTGATGTCGATGGCCTTCGGCGTGAAGGACATGTCACCCATGACCACCTCGACGCTGCGGGTCGCCTTGGCCGCCGGGGCCGGTTGACCGAAATCGTAGGTATGCCCGGCGTCCGCCCACACCGGTGAACTCAGCGCCAGCAAACAAACGATTGGCGCCACGAATTTGCGTAAAAACATCGTCATACTCCAACAAGATAAGGCTCAGCGTGCGCAAAACTCTAAACTGCTGCCACTGCCCGTAACCTGACAGCCAGATTACAACTTTGTCAGGTTGCCCTGTGCGAATGCTTCCCACGGTATAAAGCGTTCGTTCCATTTGCCATGAGCCGCCCATGAAACTGCTGATTGTCGAAGACCAACCGAAAACCGGCCATTACCTGCGCCAGGGCCTGGCCGAGGCCGGTTTCAACACGGAGCTGGTGGCCGACGGTAGCACCGGCCAGCAACTGGCCCTCAGCGGCGAATATGCCCTGCTGATTCTCGATGTGATGCTGCCCGGTCGAGATGGCTGGCAAATTCTTCAAGCGGTGCGCAGCGCTGGCCTGGACACCCCGGTACTTTTTCTGACCGCGCGGGACGCCGTGGAGGACAGGGTTCATGGCCTCGAACTGGGCGCCGACGACTATCTGGTCAAACCGTTTGCTTTCTCCGAACTGCTGGCCCGGGTCCGCAGCCTGTTGCGCCGCGGGAGTGCCACGCCACAGGAAACCAGCTTGCAACTGGCCGATTTGCGCCTGGACCTGATCCGTCGCCGGGTCGAACGCGGCGGGCAGCGTATCGACTTGACCGCCAAGGAGTTCGCCCTGCTGGAAATGCTCCTGCGCCGCCAGGGCGAAGTCTTACCCAAGTCGCTGATTGCGTCCCAGGTCTGGGACATGAATTTCGACAGCGACACCAATGTCATCGAGGTGGCGATCCGCCGTCTGCGCCTGAAGATCGACGATGAATTCCCCAACAAACTGATCCACACCGTGCGCGGCATGGGTTACGTCCTTGAAGAGCGCCCCGCCTGATGCGCCAGCTGTCCTTGAGCAGCCGCCTGGCGCTGCTGTTTGCCGCCTGCACCGCCGTGGTGTCGTTGTTCGCCGGCGTGCTGTTCAGCCGCGCCAGCGAAGCGCACTTCATTGAACTCGACCAGCAACTGCTGGACGGCAAGCTGATGGGCTTGCGCCGGGACCTGCACGACTTTCAGTCCAGAGATAGCGAAGTGCAGCTGGCAGAAGAATTGAGCCGACAGGCTGATTTGTCCCTGCGAATCACTGGCAGCGACGGCCGGCGCTGGTATGACAGCTCGACAACCATTCCACAGGCATTGCCGCGCCAGCCGGGATTGTCGACGGTGAGCCATGAAGGCACGGATTACCGCGTGCTGAATGCACCGCTTTTCGCGGACAAACCCGATTCACCGCAACTGACTTTGTTGCTGGATATCACACACCACCAGCACTTTCTGCAACGCATGCAGCATTTGATCTGGCTGACCGTCGGCCTGTCAGCCCTGGCCACCGCACTGCTTGGCGCCTGGGCGGCACGCAGCGGCTTGCGCCCGTTGCGGCGGATCAGTGCGGTGGCCAGCGGTGTTTCCGCGCAATCGCTGAACGCGCGGTTGCCTGAAGAAAACATGCCGCCGGAGCTGGCGGAAATGGCCCACAACTTCAACGCCATGCTCGGACGCCTCGACGACTCGTTTCAGCGCCTGTCCGCCTTCTCCGCCGACATTGCCCATGAACTGCGCACGCCATTGTCGAACCTGCTGACCCACACCCAGGTCACCCTCACCCGCCCTCGCCCCATCGAAGACTACCGCGAAGCCCTGCACAGCAACCTTGAAGAACTGCAATGGATGGCGCAACTGGTCAACGACATGCTCTATCTGGCCAAGGCTGACCATGGACTGTTGATCCCCAAACGCGAGCCATTGGAGCTGGGACAGGAAGCGGATCTGTTACTGGAGTTTTTTGCACCGCTGGCCGAAGACGCGCAGGTGACGCTCGCACGGGAAGGCCATGGGTGCCTGGAAGGCGACCGCAGTATGTTGAGGCGAGCATTGTCCAACTTACTGGATAACGCGCTACGTTTTACCCCCGTCGATGGCGAGGTTCGGGTAAACATTGTCGAGCAAGCGAATGACCTGAGATTGAGCGTCGAAAACACAGGGAGCGCAATAGACGCCCAGTTACTGCCGCGGCTATTTGACCGCTTCTACCGTGCAGATCCAGCACGCCGCGAAGGCAGCAGTGAACATGCAGGATTGGGGTTGGCGATCACCCGGTCGATCATCCGCGCCCATGGCGGGCAGATTCGTTGCGAATCGGAGAATGGGTGGACGCGGTTTGTGATTGAGTTGCCAAGGGGGGATTGAGGCCGGCAGTACCGGCCCCTTCGCGAGCAAGCCCGCTCCCACATTTGGAATGCATTCCCCTGTGGGAGAATGGGTGGACCAGGTTTGTGATTGAGTTACCAAAAGGAGACTGAGGCCGGCAGTACTGGCCCCTTCGCGAGCAAGCCCGCTCCCACATTTGGAATGCATTCCCCTGTGGGAGAATGGGTGGACCAGGTTTGTGATTGAGTTACCAAGAGGGGATTGAGGCCGGCAGTACCGGCCCCTTCGCGAGCAAGCCCGCTCCCACATTTGGAATGCATTCCCCTGTGGGAGCGGGCTTGCTCGCGAAAGCGGTGTAACGGCTTACGAATAGCGCAACGCGTGAGCCGGCTCGATCTTCGCCGCCCGCCATGCCGGGTAAACCGTGGCCAGGAAGCTCAGGACAAAGCCCGCCGTGCAGATCAACGCCACATCGCCGCCTTGCAGCTCCGACGGCAGGTTGCTGACGAAATACACGTCGGAACTGAAGATGTGTTGCCCGCTGACACGCTCGATCCAGCCGACCATCTCGCTGACGTTCAGCGCGGCAATCACACCCAACACACCGCCAATCAAGGTGCCGACAATCCCGATCACCGTACCCTGCACCATGAAGATCGCCATGATCTGCCGCGGCGTGGCACCGATGGTGCGCAGGATCGCGATGTCCGCGCCCTTGTCGTTCACCACCATGATCAGGGTCGCGATGATGTTGAACGCCGCCACCGCGACAATCATCAGCAACAGCAGGCCAATCATGGTTTTTTCCATCTTCATCGCACTGAACAGGCTGCCCTGGGTGTGGGTCCAGTCGTCAGCCTTGTAGGCGGCGCCCAGCCCCCTGGCGATGTCGCTCGACACTTGCGGCGCGGCATACAGGTCCTTCACCGCCAGGCGCACGCTCTGCACCTGGTTCGGTTCCCAGTGCTGCATTTGCGCGGCATCGGCCATGTTGATCAACGCCATGGTGCCATCCAGCTCCGCACCGACCTTGAACACACCGACCACATTCAGCCGTTGCATGCGCGGGGTAATGCCGCCCGGCGCATTGCTGACTTCCGGCACGATCAGGGTGATCTTGTCGCCAACGTTCAAGCGGAAACGGCGTGCCGTGATCTCGCCGATCACCACGCCGAATTCCCCCGGCTTCAGGGCTTCGAGACTGCCCTGAACGATGTGTTTGGCAACGATCGACACCTGGCCTTCCAGCGCCGGGTCGACACCGCTGACCTGGATGGGCTGCATCGTGCCCTTGTAGGACAGCATGCCTTCCATCTCGGTGAACGGCACCGCCGCCGTCACTTCCGGGTTTTTCATCGCGGCCGCTGCCACGGGCTTCCAGTCATCAATCGGGTTGACGCCGACGATGGTGGCATGCGGCACCATGCCGAGGATGCGCGAGCTCATTTCGCGCTGAAAACCGTTCATCACCGACAGCACCACGATCATCGCCAGTACGCCGAGGGCGAGACCGATCATCGAGGTCATCGAGATGAAGGAAACAAAGCGATTGCGGCGCTTGGCGCGGGTATAGCGCGTGCCGATAAAGATCGATAACGGTCTGAACATTCGCTGGGGCACCGTATAAAAATAAAAGACCCGACGCCTTTTCAGGCATCGGGTTTCAATCCGTTAGATGGGAGTCAGGCAACCTTCCTGCAGGTGCAGGACGCGATCCATCTGGCGGGCCAGGTTCATGTCGTGGGTCACCACCAGGAACGCCGTGCGCATCGAGGTGCTGAGCTCCAGCATCAAGTCCTGGATGCCCTGGGCAGTGTGAGAGTCGAGGTTGCCGGTCGGCTCATCGAGCATCACCAGGCCCGGTTTGTTCACCAGGGCGCGGGCGATGGCCACGCGCTGACGCTCACCACCGGACAATTCGGCCGGCTTGTGTTCAAGGCGATGGCCCAGCCCTACCCGCTCCAGCAACGCCGTGGCACGCTGGCGCGCCTCGGGGATCGCAGTCTTGCCGATCAGCAACGGCATGCAGACGTTTTCCAGGGCGGTGAATTCCGGCAGCAGGTGGTGGAACTGATACACGAAGCCGAGGGCACGATTACGCAGCAGGCCGCGTTTCTTCTCGCTCAGCGCCGACAGCTCTTCACCGTCGAGCCAGACACTGCCGTTGGTCGGTGTATCGAGGCCGCCCAGCAAATTGAGCAAGGTACTTTTGCCCGAGCCGGACTTGCCGACAATCGCCACACGCTCTCCCGGGTGCAACTCCAGTTGCAGGCCGGCCAACACTTCCACCGATTCCGGGCCTTCCTCGTAGGACTTGCCCAGGCTGCGGCAGCTCAAGATTGCTTTATCACTCATGCCCGACTCACTCATAACGTAGCGCCTCCGCAGGCTGGGTGCGCGCGGCACGCCAGGCTGGATACAGGGTGGCGAGGAAACTCAGGACCAACGCGGCGGCGCAGACCATGACGACGTCCTGGCTCTGCACTTGCGACGGCAGGTAATCGATGAAATACACGTCGGCGTTGAGGAATTTGTGGCCGATCAGGCCTTCGAGGGCCGAAATCGCGGCGCTGACGTTCAACGCGGCGAAGATGCCGACCACGGCACCGATTGCCGTGCCGACCACGCCAATCACCGTGCCCTGCACCATGAACGTGCGCATGATCGTGCCCGGCGTGGCGCCCAGTGTGCGCAGGATCGCAATGTCGCCCTTCTTGTCGTTCACCACCATCACCAGCGTTGAAATGATGTTGAATGCCGCGACGGCAACGATCAGCAGCAGTAACAGGCCGATCATGGCTTTTTCCATGCGGATCGCCTGGTACAGGTTGCCGTGGGTGCGGGTCCAGTCGCGGGCGTAGTAGCGGTCCTCGCCCAGATCGCGGGCAATGCTCCACGCGGTGCGTGGTGCCTGGAACAGGTCATCGAACTTGAGGCGCAGGCCCTGGACTTGATCCGGTTTCCAGCGATGCAGCCGGGCCAGATCCTGAAGGTTGGTGACGCCGAGGTAGCCATCAAGCTCACCGGCACCGACGTGGAAGATGCCGACCACGGTAAAACGCTTCATGCGCGGGAACATCCCGGCCGGAGTCACGGTGACTTCAGGTGCGACGAAAGTAAGCTTGTCGCCAACCGCCGCGCCGAGTTTGGCTGCCGCCTTGTCGCCGATGACAATGCCAAACTCGCCCGGGACCAGGTCGTCGAGTTTGCCCTGGGTCATGAAGTGATCAATGATCGACACCTGGCGCTCTTGCTCCGGGTCGATGGCATTGAGCAGGACTTTCGAGACCTTGCCATTGTTGGTCAGCAAACCCTGCATTTGCGTAAACGGCGCAACGGCCGTCACCTGCGGGTTCTGCTTGACCTTGGTGGCCAGGCTTTGCCAATCGCTGATCGGCTCGCCGGACTCGATAGTCGCGTGGGGCACCATGCCCAGCACGCGGGTGCGCATCTCATGATCGAAGCCGTTCATCACCGACAGCACTACGATCATCACGACCACGCCAAGGGCGAGCCCGATCATCGAAGTCAGGGAAATGAATGACACAAAATGATTGCGACGCTTTGCACGGGTGTAACGCGTGCCGATAAATACGAAGAGAGGTCTGAACATGTCGGGGCTTGTTCGGAGGGAAAAGGAACGTCCTTGTGGCGGGGGTCGATAACCAGCTTTACACTCAGACCACCGCCGCTACCATGGGTTCGCCATGTCGACATTAGATGAAGAAGATCGCCGCGAATACTACCGTATCGAGGACACGATCGCACTGGAAATTCGGCCCCTGTCCGCTCCCGAAGCCGCAGGCCAGGAAGTGTTGCAGGATGCGTCCCCACTCTTCAACCTGCTCAGCGAACTGCACCTGAGCGAATTCGAGTCGCAACATCTGTTGCGCCAGATCAGCGAACGCGACCGCACGACCGCCGCATTCCTCAAATCCCAGAACAAACGCATCGATTTGCTGAGTCAGGTCGTCGCCCTGACAGTGCTCGGGCAGATCGGCGCACCGCAGCCGGTGATCATCTCCGAAGGCGGTATCGACTTTCAGCACCCATCGCCCATTACCACCGGCACACGCCTGTCGGTCAAGCTGGTGTTGATGCCGCAAGCCCTGGGCCTGCTGTTGCGCGCTCGTGTCACTCATTGCGACCGCAAGGGCGACAGGTATGACGTCGGCACCGAGTTCGAACACCTGACCGACGCCCAGCGCCAACTGTTGGCCCGCCACATCTTGCAAAAGCAGGCCCAGGAACGACGCCAGGCCCGCGAACAACTCGAATCAGGCAATTAATTTAAGGAAGAACCGTGACCCTCATCTACGGCCATCGCGGCGCCAAGGGCGAAGCACCGGAAAACACCCTGACCAGCTTTCAGGAATGTCTCAAGCACGGCGTGCGTCGCTGCGAACTGGACCTGCACCTGTCCATGGACGGCGAGTTGATGGTCATCCACGACCCGACCCTCAAGCGCACCACCGACCGTCGCGGCAAAGTCGTCGAACACACGGCGGCCGAGCTTGTGACTTACGACGCACGCAAGGGCGGCCCGGGCTGGATCAAGCCATGCCCGATTCCGACGCTGGAAGAACTGTTCGAGAAGTGCGACTTCGATCACTGGCAACTGGAAGTCAAAAGCGCATCACGGATGCGTGCCGCGACCACCGTGCTGGCGATTCGCGAAATGGTCCAGCGTCATGGGCTGATGGACAAGGTGACGATCACCTCGAGCTCGCGTGAAGTGCTCAAGGCCGCGCTGGAGCTAGTGCCGGATGTGTCCCGTGGACTGGTGGCCGAGTATGCCTGGCTTGACCCGTTGAAGGTCGCGGCCAGCTATGGCTGTGAGATTCTGGCGTTGAACTGGACCCTGTGCACGCCGGAACGCCTGCAAAGGGCACAGCGTCAGGGGCTGCATGTGTCGGTGTGGACCGTCAACGAGCCTGCGCTGATGCGCAGGCTCGCCGACTTCGGCGTTGACAGCCTGATTACAGACTTTCCCGGTTTGGCCACCGCCACGCTCGAGAATTGCTGAAATCGGTCTCCCCGGCCGGCTCAGGCCACCGGCCGGAGCCGCTCAAAAAAGCCGGTTGAGGCCGTCGTACGCCGCTACCCGATAGGCTTCGGCCATGGTCGGGTAGTTGAACGTGGTGTTGACGAAGTACTTCAGCGTGTTCAGTTCGCCCGGCTGGTTCATGATCGCCTGACCGATGTGCACGATTTCCGACGCCTGATAGCCGAAGCAGTGAACGCCCAGCACTTCCAGGGTTTCACGGTGGAACAGGATCTTCAGCATGCCTTGCGGCTCACCGGCGATCTGTGCCCGCGCCATGCTCTTGAAGAACGCCTTGCCCACCTCGTACGGCACCTTGGCCTGGGTCAGTTCCTGCTCGTTCTTGCCGATCGAGCTGATCTCCGGAATGGTGTAGATGCCGGTCGGCACGTCATTCACGAAACGCCAACTACCGTTATCCACGATGCTGCCAGCGGCCGAACGGCCCTGGTCGTGGGCGGCACTGGCCAGGCTCGGCCAGCCGATCACGTCACCGGCGCCATAGATGTTCGGCACGCAAGTGCGGTACGCCTCGTCGACTTCGATCTGGCCACGGCTGTTGACCTTCACGCCGATATTTTCCAGACCCAGCTGATCGGTGTTGCCGGTACGGCCGTTGCACCAGAGCAAGGCGTCGGCCTTGATCTTCTTGCCGGACTTGAGGTGCAGGATCACGCCGTTGTCCACGCCTTCGACGCGGTCGTAGTCTTCGTTGTGGCGAACCGTGATGTTGTTGTTGCTGAAGTGATAGCTCAACGCCTGGGAAATTTCCGAGTCGAGGAAGCTCAGCAACTGGCCACGGTTGTCCACCAGTTCAACCAATACACCCAGACCACTGAAGATCGAGGCGTATTCGCAACCGATCACGCCGGCGCCATAAACGATGAGTTTGCGCGGGGTGTGGCCGAGGCTGAGGATGGTGTCGCTATCGTAGATACGCGGGTGGTGGAAATCGATGTCCGCCGGGCGATAAGGACGCGATCCGGTGGCAATGATGATGTGCTTGGCTACCAGTTTTTCGACCACGCCGTTGGCGCAGACTACTTCGATGGTTTGCTCGTCGGCGAAGCTGCCGGTGCCGAAGAACACGTCGACGCGGTTACGGGCGTAGTAGCCGGTACGCGAAGCAACTTGTTTGGAGATGACTTTTTCGGCGCTTTTCAACACGTCCGGGAACGAGAACCAGCGCGGCTCACCAATGGCCCGGAACATCGGGTTGGTGTTGAACTGCATGATCTGCCGCACCGAGTGACGCAGTGCCTTGGACGGGATGGTGCCCAAGTGAGTGCAGTTGCCGCCGACCTGGCGACGGCTATCGACCATCGCCACCTTGCGGCCTGCCTTGGCGGCGTTCATTGCCGCGCCTTCCCCCGCCGGGCCGGAACCCAACACCACCACGTCGTAGTTGTAGACAGCCATGCGTACTCCTCAGAACAGGCCGCGGCACCCTCGGCACCTGCGGCTAAATCACGCCCAAGTGTGGCGTGAAGGAACAATTTGGGGCCAGTGCAGAACCCGGACACAGTCTATAGAAGCGTCAACGCCGCGCACATTAACCCTTGGTCGCGTCGTAGGCTACTTTTGCCTGCGCTACAACGCCAGTTTTCAATGCTCAAATTGCCGCAATCACTCGGTTTTTTTGCCACTGAGGCGTTCAAAAGCGTGACTGCTGCGTGTGACGAAACCTGTATCGGCGCGAATCACAAAAAATGCACCGATATCGTGTTTTTCTGCGTAGTCCCAACCGCGTTCCGGCCCGAGAATCAGCAACAGCGTCGATAAGCCATCGGCCATCAACGCTGAAGGATGAATCACCGTGACGGACGCCAAGGCATGTGAGACCGGCGCACCGGTGCGCGCATCGAAGGTGTGGGAAAAACGCTGTCCGCCCTGCTCGAAATAATTCCGGTAGTCGCCGGAGGTGGACAGGCCATAGCCGTCGACATCAATAACGCGCTCGGCCACCTGTCGATCATCCCGCGGCTCTTCCAATGCGATGCGCCAAGGCGAACCGTCGGCCTTCTTGCCGGACGCCTTGAGCTCGCCCGTCGCCTCGGCGAGAAAATTGCGAATGCCCATCGCCTCGAGTCTTGCGGCAATCGTGTCCACAGCATAGCCGGCGGCGATGCTGTTGAAGTCGACCTCGACGGCGGCATCCTTGCACAACCGCTCGCCATCGATGCGCAAGTGCTGGTGGCCAACGCGCTTGCGGACTTCGGCGAGCGCTTCGGCGGTCGGGACTTTTTCCTCACGGGCCTGCGGACCAAATCCCCAGAGGTTCAACAACGGCTCCACCGTCAAATCGTAGGAACCTTCACTTTGCACTGACAGTTGCTCGCCTACGCGGACCAGCTCGAGGATCGACGCCGGCATTGCCTGACAGCGGTTGGCCGGCAATGCATTGAAGCGCTCGATGTCCGAGTCGCTACGGTAGGTCGACATTTGCCGGTCGACGTCAGCGAGGATCTGCTCAACCTGGACGCGGACTTCGTCCGGCGCCGGAAGGCCGGCATGGCGCACATACTTGATCGAATAAGTGCTGCCCATGGTCGGGCCGCCAAAGCTTTCCAGGGTGTCGCTGTTGCCGCAACCTGATAGTGCGCCGAGCAGCAAAAACACCGCTCCCTGCCACCTGATCAACAATTCCCGAGCTCCCCCAAAAACATCCCCTGACACGCCGCCAAGGCCAGCCATTATGCGATAGAACTGTGGGAGCGGGCTTGCCCGCGAAGAGGCCAGTCGAACAACACATCTCTTAACAGACAAAAGCAGCACAAACAAAAACGCCCCGATCAAAGTCGGGGCGTTTTCATGTGCAGCTAAGGCTTAGCGCGGGAATGCTGGCGGGTTTACACCGGCCATGTCTTCCATCACGCGAACCACCTGGCAGCTGTAACCGAACTCGTTGTCGTACCAAACGTACAGCACAACGCGGTTATCCTGGGTGATGGTCGCTTCTGCGTCCACTACGCCTGCGTGGCGCGAGCCAACGAAGTCGGTGGAAACCACTTCCTGGGAGCTCACGTAGTCGATCTGCTTGTGCAGATCCGAGTGCATGGCCATCTGGCGCAGATACTCGTTGATCTCTTCGCGAGTGGTAGCCTTTTCCAGGTTCAGGTTCAGGATGGCCATCGACACGTTCGGCGTCGGAACACGAATCGCGTTACCGGTCAGCTTGCCCTTGAGCACTGGCAGCGCCTTGGCGGCTGCGGTGGCAGCACCGGTCTCGGTGATCACCATGTTCAGCGGCGCGGCGCGGCCACGACGGCTGCCCTTGTGGAAGTTGTCGATCAGGTTCTGGTCGTTGGTGAACGAGTGAACGGTTTCGACGTGGCCGTTGACGATGCCGTACTTGTCGTTGACTGCCTTGAGCACCGGCACGATGGCGTTGGTGGTGCAGGAAGCCGCCGAGATGATCTTGTCGTCAGGGCTGATGTCGCCATGGTTGATGCCGTGCACGATGTTCTTCAGCGCGCCCTTGCCAGGTGCGGTGAGGATCACGCGGGCAGCGCCCGGGCAGGCCAGGTGCTGGCCCAGACCGTCGGCGTCACGCCATACACCAGTGTTGTCGACGATCAGAGCGTTTTCGATGCCGTACTGGGTGTAGTCGACTTCGGCCGGGCTCTTGGCGTAGATAACCTGGATCAGGTTGCCGTTGGCGGTGATGGTGTTGTTGGCTTCATCAATGGTGATGGTGCCATCGAACGGACCATGAACCGAGTCGCGGCGCAGCAGGCTGGCACGCTTGACCAGATCGTTCTCGGCGCCCTTGCGGACAACGATGGCGCGCAGACGCAGGCCGTCGCCACCACCGGTTTTCTCGATCAGGATGCGCGCCAGCAGACGGCCGATACGACCGAAGCCGTAGAGGACAACATCAGTGCCTTTGCGGGCGGAAGCATTTTGCTGGCCAACCACGTCAGCCAGTTCTTCACGGACGAACTGCTCGGCAGTACGGCCATTGCCTTCGGCCTTGAATTTGGCCGCCAGCTTGCCCAGGTCCACCGAAGCGGCACCGAGCTTGAGCTCGCTCATCGCTTTGATCAGCGGGAATGTTTCGTGGACGGACAGCTCGCTTTCGTCGGACTGACGGTGACGAGCAAAGCGGTGAGCTTTGAGAATCGCAATGACTGAACGATTGATCAGGCTGCGGCCATAGATCGAGCTCACCACGTTGTTATTGCGGTAGAGCTGACCGATAAGCGGAATCATCGCTTCTGCGAGTGCTTCACGGTCGATCCATTCACCAAGACACTGGTCGGGCTTCTGAGTCACGGGAACCTTCCACATGTAGGGGCAGAAAAAAGGGGCTACATTATGCCGCCGAGTGACAGCCGTAGCAATGCGCGCCCGTCGTGCATTACGTAACAAATCGTCGTTCAAAAAAATTACGCCTCGCGCCAGCCCAGTAAAACCGGGGCTTTCAGCACAGTCAATTTTTTGGAGGTCATGCCTCCTTGTCCGTAACCCTCCGTAACACTCGTTGTATTTGCCACTACATATTCAGTGATTCCCGGTAAAAAACCGCCGAATTTTGTCTTTACCACTACATTTCGCCACACCGGCGCATTAGACGCAGTCAGCAACTGACAGGCGGCATCGTAGACCGCTACAATTACCGACTTTGTCGCAACGCTTGGAGCTCAACCTTCCGTGCCCGTTCTGCGTCTACCGCTTCTCCCTGCCGCGGCAGGTAAACAGCACTGGGGCAACCTGCCCGGTGCCGCCCTGAGCCTGGCCATCGCCGAGGCCGCCAGCGCTGCCAAGCGCTTTACCCTGCTACTGACCGCCGACAGCCAAAGTGCCGAACGGCTGGAACAGGAGCTGGGTTTCTTCGCCCCGGATTTGCCCGTATTGCACTTTCCCGACTGGGAAACCCTGCCCTACGACCTGTTCTCGCCGCACCAGGACATTATTTCCCAGCGCATTGCCAGCCTGTATCGGTTGCCGGAACTGAGCCATGGCGTGCTGGTGGTGCCGATCACGACCGCCCTGCATCGCCTCGCACCGACCAAATTCCTGCTCGGCAGCAGCCTGGTGCTGGATATCGGCCAGAAACTCGACGTCGAGCAAATGCGTACCCGGCTCGAAGCCACGGGTTATCGTTATGTCGATACGGTGTATGAGCACGGCGAATTCACCGTTCGCGGTTCGCTGATCGATCTGTTCCCGATGGGCAGCAAGTTGCCGTATCGCATCGACCTGTTCGATGACGAAATCGAAACCCTGCGCACCTTCGACCCGGAGAACCAGCGCTCCATCGACAAGGTCGACTCGGTCAAGCTGTTGCCGGCCAGGGAATTTCCGCTACAGAAAGAAGCGGTCACCCGTTTCAAGGCACGCTTCCGTGAGCGTTTTGACGTCGACTTCCGCCGTTGCCCGATCTTCCAGGACTTGAGCAGCGGGATTACTCCGGCCGGCATCGAGTACTACCTGCCGCTGTTCTTCGAAGAAACATCGACGCTGTTCGATTATTTGCCCCAGGACACGCAAGTGTTTTCCCTGCCGGGCATCGAGCAAGCGGCGGAAAACTTCTGGAACGACGTGCGCAATCGTTATGAAGAACGCCGCGTCGATCCATCCCGTCCTTTATTACCACCGGCCGAATTGTTCTTGCCGGTGGAAGACTGCTTCGCCCGCCTGAAAAACTGGCCGCGGGTGGTTGCCAGTCAACAGGACGTGGAAACCGGCGCCGGTCGCGAGCGCTTCCCTTCCCGGGAACTGCCGAACCTTGCCATCGAAGCCAAGGCCACCCAGCCGTTGGCGGCGCTGTCGAGCTTCCTCGACGAATTTCCCGGTCGCGTGCTGTTCACCGCCGAATCCGCGGGCCGGCGCGAAGTGCTGCTGGAGTTGCTGGAACGCCTGAAGCTGCGACCGAAAACCGTCGACAGCTGGCCGGACTTTGTCGCCGGCAAGGAGCGCCTGGCGATCACCATCGCCCCGCTCGACGAAGGCTTGCTGCTCGACGACCCGGCTCTTGCCCTCGTCGCAGAAAGTCCGTTATTCGGCCAGCGCGTGATGCAGCGTCGTCGCCGCGAAAAGCGCGCCGATGCCAACAACGATGCCGTCATCAAGAACCTCACCGAACTGCGTGAAGGCGCGCCCGTGGTGCACATCGACCACGGCGTCGGGCGCTACCTGGGCCTGGCAACCCTGGAAATCGACAACCAGACCGCTGAATTCCTCGCCCTGGAATACGCCGAAGGCGCCAAGCTTTATGTGCCGGTGGCCAACCTGCACCTGATCGCCCGCTACACCGGCAGCGACGATGCCCTGGCCCCGCTGCACCGCCTCGGCTCCGAAACCTGGCAAAAGGCCAAGCGCAAAGCCGCCGAACAGGTACGCGACGTGGCCGCCGAGCTGCTCGACATCTATGCACGCCGCGCCGCCCGTGAAGGCTACGCTTTCGCCGATCCGAAAGCCGACTACGCCACCTTCAGCGCCGGTTTCCCGTTCGAAGAAACCCCCGACCAGCAAACCACCATCGAAGCGGTGCGCGAAGACATGCTCGCGCCCAAGCCAATGGACCGTCTGGTGTGCGGCGACGTCGGCTTCGGCAAGACCGAAGTGGCGATGCGCGCCGCGTTCATTGCAGTCCACGGCGGTCGCCAAGTGGCGATTCTGGTGCCGACCACCCTGCTCGCCCAGCAGCATTACAACAGCTTCCGCGACCGCTTCGCCGACTGGCCGGTGACCGTGGAAGTGATGAGCCGCTTCAAGTCGGCCAAGGAAGTGAATGCGGCGGTCGCCGATCTGGCCGAAGGCAAGATCGACATCGTCATCGGCACTCACAAGTTGCTGCAGGACGACGTGAAGATCAAAAACCTCGGACTGGTCATCATCGACGAAGAACACCGCTTCGGTGTCCGTCAGAAAGAACAGCTCAAGGCCCTGCGCAGCGAAGTCGACATCCTGACCCTGACCGCCACACCGATTCCGCGCACGCTGAACATGGCGGTGTCGGGCATGCGCGACCTGTCGATCATCGCCACGCCGCCGGCCCGTCGCCTGTCGGTACGCACCTTCGTCATGGAGCAGAACAAGAGCACGGTCAAAGAGGCCTTGCTGCGTGAGTTGCTGCGTGGCGGCCAGGTCTATTACCTGCACAACGACGTGAAGACCATCGAGAAATGCGCCGCCGACCTCGCCGAGCTGGTACCGGAAGCACGGATCGGCATCGGTCACGGGCAGATGCGCGAACGCGAACTCGAACAGGTGATGAGCGACTTCTACCACAAGCGCTTCAACGTGCTGATCGCCTCGACCATCATCGAGACCGGCATCGACGTACCGAGCGCCAACACCATCATCATCGAGCGTGCCGACAAGTTCGGCCTGGCACAGCTGCACCAGTTGCGCGGCCGGGTCGGACGCAGCCACCACCAGGCCTACGCCTATCTGCTGACGCCACCGCGCCAGCAAATCACCCCGGACGCCGAAAAGCGCCTGGAAGCGATTGCCAACACCCAGGACCTCGGCGCGGGCTTCGTGCTTGCGACCAACGACCTGGAAATCCGTGGTGCCGGCGAACTGCTCGGTGACGGCCAGAGCGGGCAGATCCAGGCTGTCGGATTTACGCTGTACATGGAAATGCTCGAGCGCGCAGTGAAGTCGATCCGCAAGGGCGAGCAGCCGAACCTCGACCAACCGCTCGGCGGCGGTCCGGAAGTCAACTTGCGCGTACCGGCGTTGATTCCCGAGGACTATCTGCCGGACGTCCACGCCCGCCTGATTCTCTACAAGCGCATTGCCTCGGCCACCGATGAGGACGGCCTCAAGGATTTGCAGGTGGAGATGATCGATCGTTTCGGCCTGTTGCCGGAACCGACCAAGAACCTGATCCGCATCACTGCATTGAAATTGCAGGCCGAGCAACTGGGCATCAAGAAAGTCGATGGCGGCCCGCAAGGCGGCCGCGTCGAGTTCGCCGCACAAACGCCGGTCGACCCGTTGACCCTGATCAAGCTGATCCAGAGCCAGCCAAAACGCTACAAATTCGAAGGCGCCACGATGTTCAAGTTCATGGTTCCAATGGAGCGCCCGGAAGAGCGCTTTAATACTGTAGAGGCGCTGTTCGAGCGCCTCGTTCCGAAAACTGCTTGAAGGACGCCGCATGCGCCTGTTTCGCTCACTGACCTTGCTGACCCTGCTGATGCCAGCGCTGGTCGCACCCACGGCATTTGCCGATGACCTGTATCAGGTCGAAATGATTCTGGTCCGGCAAAACGCCGTACCGGCGATTGTCAGCCGCGCTGCACCGGAAGACTGGGCCGCTGGCGCCCAACCCGTCAGCCCCGACAGCCTGCGCACGCCAAGCCTGAATGGCGAGGTGGAAAAACTCACCAGCAGCGCCGACTACACGGTATTGCTGCACAAGGCCTGGCAACAGACTCTCGGCGAAAACGCCAGCAAAGTGGCGATCAGCGACGGCAAGGAACAATATGGTCAGTTCCCGATCGAGGGCACGCTGAGCATGAAACTCGGACGATTCACCGACGTCGACGCCGATTTCTGGGTTAACCAGATCGACGGCAATGGCATGGTGACAGCCAGCGAGCGCCTGAAACAGGAAAGCCACACCAAGAACGGCCAATTGAACTTCCTCGACAACGGCCACCTCGGCCTGTTGATCAAGATCACTTCACTGACCGCCCCTGCACCTCGGCCAGTCCCCGAAGAAATTCCGGACTGATTGACCTCCTTATGTCTGCGACCCTGAGCAAACCCCTGGCGCCGTCCTGGGTCAGCCGATTCAAGGAACAGAGCCTGGAACGTGGCCGCCGCTACGCGCTGGAGAATCGTGTTCGCATCGTCGAGGCCGGCGACGCCACGATCATCGCCGCTTGCGAGGGCTCTGGCGGTAACGTTTACCGCCAGACCATTCGCCTGCGCGAGTCAGCCAAGGGCACCCTGCTGATGGTCGACGCCACATGCTCCTGCCCGGTCCACAACAACTGCAAACATTGTGCAGCGGTGCTCCTGCAAGTGCAGGAAACCCTCGACTACCCCGCTGCCGCCAAAGACGCCGAACTCCTGGAAAAACTCCAGGCAGTCCTGGAAAACCGCAGCCCGAAAGCACCGCCACAAGTGCTGGTGGACAATGTGCAACCGGTACCGCGCCTGTGGCTGGCCAGCATCGAGTTCAGCGCCTTCGAACCGCGCAACGGCCGAATGCAGCGTTAC
Organism: Pseudomonas sp. GM48; assembly: GCF_000282335.1. Classification (GTDB taxonomy): domain Bacteria; phylum Pseudomonadota; class Gammaproteobacteria; order Pseudomonadales; family Pseudomonadaceae; genus Aquipseudomonas. The sequence goes on along the minus strand of NZ_AKJM01000045.1, from coordinate 32,863 downwards.
ATTCAGCATCGCGCGGCGCTGTCCTTCAGCTATCTGGACGAATATGTTTCCGGACAGAAGAATTCCGACATCCTGATTCGCCAGGAAAGCCAGACGCTGCGGATAAAACGCCACCCGGAAGTTGAACAGTCCTACCGGGAACAGTTGCGAATCCTCGGCTTCAAAGTCGCCACCCGGCAAAGCAAGGCGTTGCCGGAAAGTGCCGGCGAGCTGTTCGAGATGGTCAATGACAGCGCCTGGCTGACCTTTACTCTCAATGAACTGCCGAAGTTGCGCACCCAAGGCTGGGAATTGCAGATCGACGAGGACTTCGGTTTCGACCTGACCGCGGTAGACGACTGGTACGCCACTGTCGACCAGGCACCGGAGCGCGACTGGTTCGATCTGGAACTGGGGATCATCGTCAACGGCGAACGCCTGAGCCTGTTGCCGATCCTGCTCAACCTGATGCGCTCCCACACCGAAATCCTCAACCCGGAACGCCTGGCCCGACGACGCGACGACGAGTTGATCCTGGTCAACATCCCCAATCGTCCGAACTCCGAGTACGGCCCGCTGCAAGTCGCCCTGCCCTTTGGCCGCTTGAAGCCGGTACTGGCAACTCTCGGCGAGTTCTACCTGCAGGAGCCCGGCGAAACCACGCTGCGTCTGAGCAAGGCCGATGCCACGCGCCTGAACCCGCTGGAAGACATGCCACTGCTCTGGGAGGGTGGAGAACAGATCCGCACCTTTGCCCAGCGCTTGCGCGACATCAAGGACCACACGGCCACCGCCCCGGAAGGTTTGAATGCGACGCTGCGCCCGTATCAGCTTGAGGGCTTGAGCTGGATGCAATCGCTGCGGCAACTGGACGTGGGCGGAATTCTCGCGGACGACATGGGCCTGGGCAAAACCCTACAGACACTGGCGCACGTTCTGAGCGAGAAAAACGCCGGCCGCCTCGATCGGCCGTGCATGGTCGTGATGCCGACCAGCCTGATCCCCAATTGGCTCGACGAAGCGGCACACTTTACGCCGCAGCTCAAAGTACTGGCGCTCTGCGGTGCCAGCCGCAAAAAACACTTCGACAAGCTGGCTGATTACGATCTGATCCTGACCACCTATGCGCTGCTGCCCAAGGATGTCGAACGCCTGGCCGCGCAGCCATTGCACGTCCTGGTGCTGGATGAAGCGCAATACATAAAGAACCCCGGCAGCAAGGCCGCCCAGGCTGCCCGCGAGCTGAATGCCCGGCAGCGCCTGTGCCTGAGCGGGACACCGCTGGAAAACCATCTCGGTGAACTGTGGTCGCTGTTTCACTTCCTCTTGCCTGGCTGGCTTGGCGACGTCAAAAGCTTCAACCGCGATTACCGCGTGCCGATTGAAAAACGCACCAGCGAGGTCAGGCTTCAGCACCTCAACGGCCGGATCAAACCTTTCCTGCTGCGCCGCACCAAGGAACAGGTGGCCACCGAGTTGCCGCCGAAAACCGAGATTATCCACTGGGTCGAACTCAACGAGGCCCAACGCGATGTGTACGAAACCATGCGCCTGGCCATGGACAAGAAAGTCCGCGACGAGATCACCCGCAAAGGCGTGGCCCGCAGCCAGATCATCATTCTGGAAGCACTGCTCAAGCTGCGTCAGGTGTGCTGCGATTTGCGCCTGGTCAATGAGGCGACCCTGCCAAGCCGTGGCAGCACGTCAGGCAAGCTCGACAGCCTGATGGAAATGCTCGAAGAACTGTTCGAGGAGGGTCGGCGGATCCTGCTGTTCTCGCAGTTCACTTCAATGCTGTCGCTGATCGAAGACGAGCTGAACAAACGCGGCGTGGCCTACGCCCTGCTGACCGGCCAGACCCGTGACCGCCGCACACCCGTGAAGGAATTCCAAAGCGGCAAACGTCAGATTTTTCTGATCAGCCTGAAAGCCGGTGGCGTTGGCCTGAACCTGACCGAAGCGGACACCGTGATTCATTACGACCCCTGGTGGAACCCGGCGACAGAAAACCAGGCGACCGACCGGGCGTATCGCATCGGCCAAGAGAAGCCGGTGTTCGTTTACAAATTGATTGCGCGCGGTACGGTGGAAGAAAAGATTCAGCACCTGCAAAAGGAAAAGTCCGACCTCGCGGCCGGCGTGCTGGATGGGCGCAAGGCCGGGGACTGGAAACTGCAGAGCGATGATATCGAGGCGTTGTTTGCGCCACTTCCGGAAAACCTCGAAAAACGCTGAGATTGGCGGTACCTGAACCAGCCTCTTCGCGGGCAAACCCGCTCCCACATTTGGATTGTGCTGATCAATGTCACTGGCAGGGGTTGCCACCCCCGAGCTAACGTAAAGGTATTGACTACTCGACTCGCTAAAAGGATCTGCCTGATGCATATCATCAATGCCCGTCTGCGCAACCAGGAAGGCCTGCATGAGTTGTACCTGGAAAACGGCCTGATCAGCAGCGTCACCCGCCAGATCGAAGCCCCGACGCTGGGCCCTGACGATCTGGATGCCGGTGGCAATCTGGTGGTGCCGCCCTTTGTCGAGCCGCACATCCACCTCGATGCGACCCTGACCGCCGGTGAACCGCGCTGGAACATGAGCGGCACGCTGTTCGAAGGCATCGAGTGCTGGGGCGAGCGCAAGGCGACCATCACCCTGGAAGACACCAAGAACCGGGCGAAAAAAACCATTCAGACCCTCGCCGCCCACGGCATCCAGCATGTGCGCACCCACGTCGATGTCACCGACCCGCATCTGACCGCGCTTAAAGCCATGCTCGAAGTGCGCGAGGAAAGCCGACACCTGGTCGACCTGCAAATCGTCGCGTTCCCCCAGGAAGGCATCGAGTCCTACCGCAATGGTCGCCAATTAATGGAGGAAGCCATCCGCATGGGCGCGGACGTGGTGGGTGGCATTCCGCATTTCGAATACACCCGCGATCAGGGCGTCAGTTCGGTGAAGTTCCTGATGGACCTGGCTGAACGCAGCGGTTGCCTGGTGGACGTGCATTGCGACGAAACCGACGACCCGCATTCACGCTTTCTCGAAGTACTGGCCGAAGAGGCTCGCAGCCGCGACATGGGTTCGCGGGTGACGGCCAGCCACACCACGGCCATGGGCTCCTACGACAACGCCTACTGCGCCAAACTGTTTCGCTTGCTCGGGCATTCGGGGATCAGCTTTGTCTCCTGCCCCACTGAAAGCATCCACCTGCAAGGGCGCTTCGATAATTTCCCGAAACGCCGGGGCGTAACCCGGGTCAACGAGTTGCTGGAAGCAGGCATGAACGTGTGCTTCGGCCAGGATTCGATCGTCGACCCATGGTATCCGCTGGGCAATGGCAACATTTTGCGGGTGCTCGAAGCCGGGCTGCATATCTGCCACATGCTCGGCTATCGCAACCTGCAAAGTGCGCTGGATCTGGTGACGGACAATAGCGCCAGAGCCATGAACCTCGGCGATCGCTACGGCCTGGAGCGTGGACGGCCGGCGAATCTGCTGATTCTGTCGGCGGAGAGTGATTACGAGGTGATCCGCAGCCAGGGATTGCCGCTGTACTCGGTGCGCAATGGCAAGGTGTTGATGAAGCGCACGATGCCGGTGGTGGAGTTCAGTGAGCTGAGCTGAGCTGAGCTGAGCTGAGTTTGGTGTTGACTGATCTGGCCTCTTCGCGAGCAAGCCCGCTCCCACAGGGATTTGTGTCGTTCACAAAACCCTGTGGGAGCGGGCTTGCTCGCGAAGGCTATTTTGAAGTCAATCGATCAACCGAGCCGTACCAAACAGGCTGACCCGACTCAACTCCCCCTGCTCCTCTTCCAGCAAGATCGGCGCCGTGCCACCCGGCATCGTCACCTTCACTTCACCAGCCGTCACCCAACCCACCCGCCACGCCGCGCATGCCACCGCACTGGCACTGGTCCCCGACGACTCCGTCGGTCCCTCGCCCCGCTCGAACACCCGTGCAGCGATATGCCCGTCAGACAAGCGCATTGCCCATTGCAGATTGACCCCTGCCACGCAGGGCCGCCCTGCCCCGGTTGGCATCGCGTAGGCGATGCGCATCAGCCCTTCACCCAATTGCGCTTCTCGCATCTGCTCATTGCTCGGCAAGTCGTCGGCGTTTTCGACCAGCGTCACGCAATGCGGATTACCGACCCGCGCGAACTGGCTGCGCGACCATGCGCCATTGAGTGCCGACAATTGCTCAAGGTGGCTGAGTTCGCGGCCATTCAACAGCGCTGTTTCAACCCCCACGGCACTGACCGCCGAAGGCCCGAACCCAGGCTGGCCCAGATCAAGCCAGAAACCCTTTGCGCCCTCGACTTGTGCGGTTCTCACCGAAGTCTGTCCCGGTGAGGGCGTGTCGGATTTGTCGTGGTGAACCCTGAGCAGACAGGCTTCGTCGCGGAGTAAAAGCCCTTGGTCGCTCAACGCCTGGGAAAAAATCGTCAGACCGTTGCCGCTGCGCTCGGCCAGGGTGCCGTCGGTGTTGACGATCAACAGATCAAAAGGGGGCGATGATTGAAAGGGGCCGACCAGCAAACCGTCGCTGCGATGCTCCTTGCTGCCGGACGGTTGCGTGCCGGGAGCCCAGCTACAGCAAGCCTCGATGGCGGCCAGCGCCCAGGCTTCGAGTGTTTGCGCTGCCTGGCTGGCCTGTTTGGGCAGGTCAATGCCCTGGCGGCGCAGTTCTTCGGGAGCTACCACGATATAAATATTGCCCCGTGCATCGTACCTCTGCGCCATGGCGCCCTCCGCGTGTCATTGGAATGGCTCAACATATCGCGAAAAACACCGGCGCTGTGTAACGATGTCGCGCTGATTGCTCCGCAAACTTTCCGGGCACTGATCGAACCCTCGCCGGTCGATCACTGTCCGTTGAGGACGTGACGTTTTTTGCCAGGGATTGATATGACCAGCCTCAACAACCAAACCACCTTCGTTCCCGGCCGCCTGGAGCAAATGTCCACGCGCATCGCCTTTTTCATCGCCGGGTTCGGTATCGCCGCGTGGGCACCGCTGGTGCCTTATGCCAAGGCCCGGGCCGGACTGAGTGAAGGCACCCTGGGCCTGTTGCTGTTGTGTCTGGGGACAGGCTCGATCCTGGCGATGCCGTTGGCCGGGATCCTGGCCACGCGCTTCGGCTGCCGGCGGGTGACGGCTGGCGGAACGTTGCTGATCTGTGCCGCCCTGCCGCTGCTGGCGACGGTGTCGTCGATTCCGGCCTTGATCGCTGCCTTGTTCATGTTCGGCGCGGGTCTCGGCACGGTGGATTCGACAGTCAACCTGCAAGCGGTGATCGTCGAGCGCGCCAGCGGCAAAAACATGATGTCGGGTTTCCATGGCCTGTTCAGCCTGGGCGGGATTGTCGGGGCGGCGGGCGTCAGCGGGTTGCTTGGCCTGGGTATTTCTCCACTGGGGGCCACACTGGTGGTGATCGTGATGCTGCTGATCGCGCTGGCCAGGGCCGTGCCGCATCTGTTGCCCTACGGCAGTGAGCGTTCGGGGCCGGCGTTCGCGGTGCCCCATGGCATTGTCCTGTTCATTGGCGGGATGTGCTTCATCGTGTTTCTCGCCGAAGGCGCGGCACTGGACTGGAGCGCGGTGTTCCTGGCGCAGGAACGTGGCATCGACACGGCGTATGCGGGGCTCGGTTATGCGGCGTTTGCCTTGACCATGACGGCCGGGCGTTTGACCGGCGACAAAATCGTAGGACGGCTGGGCGCGACACGGGTGATTGTGTTCGGTGGGCTGACGGCCGCTTCAGGACTGTTTCTGGCAACGTTCGCGCCGGGTTGGGAAGCCGCGCTATTGGGGTATGCGCTGCTGGGTGCCGGTTGCTCGAACATTGTGCCGGTGTTGTACACCGCTGTGGGCAAACAGACCGTCATGCCCGAAAGCATCGCCGTGCCGGCCATTACCACCCTGGGTTATGCCGGCATCCTGGCAGGCCCTGCCGTCATCGGCTTCATCGCCCATGGCAGCAGCTTGAGTTTTGCCTTTGCCTTGATGGCGCTGTTGCTGGTGGCGGTGGCGATTGGCGGGAAGGTGTTGAAGGTCTGAAAAGTCCCACCGGAATGCCTGCGAAGCGAATGTGGGAGCGGGCTTGCTCGCGAAAGCGGTCTGACAGTCAACATTGATAGCGACTGGCACGGCCTCTTCGCGAGCAAGCCCGCTCCCACAGGGTTGGCGTCGTACACATGATTTGTGAACGATGCGGTCATTGTGGGAGCGGGCTTGCTCGCGAAGGCGGTGTGTCAGCCCACATTCATCTCGAATGTAATGGCCTCTTCGCGGGCAAGCCCGCTCCCACAGGTTGCTCGGTGTTGATCAGAACCCGACACTGGCCTGCACAAAGAACGTGCGCGGCGCGCCGACGTACATGCCCGAGTTGTTGTCGCTGGAACGGGTGAAGTACTGCTTGTCGAAGATGTTTTTCACCCCCGCACCCAGTTTCAGGTTCGACACCTGTGGGCCGAAGTCATAGCCGCCACGCACGTTCCAGGTCACGTAACCCGGAATGTCGCCGAACTGGCCGTCGGCGGTGCCTTCGGTGATGTAGTTACCGTTGAAGCTACCGTCGGCGTTCACCCCGGTGCCTGGCGAGCGCTGTTTGGACTGGGCGAACGCATCGAGATTCCAGGTCCAGCGGTTGATGTCGTAGCGCAGGCCGGCGGTGGCCACCTGACGGGAGTAGAACGGCAAGTCACGGCCCTTGAAGCCGGGGATATCACCTTCGCTGGTGGCACGGGTGTAGGTAAAGCCAGCGTTGGCGGTCAGGCCGTCAAGGCGTGGGTCCAGCGCAGCCAGGTCGTAGTGCACCGACGTTTCGATGCCCTGGTGCTTGGTCGCACCGAGGTTGGTCCAGCCCACATCGTTGCTGATGTATTGCAGTTCATCGTCGAAGTCGATGTAGAACAGCGTCACTTCGCCGCCCCACACGTCATCGTTGTAGCGCGTACCGATTTCGTAGGTCTTGGCCTTTTCCGGCTCCAGGCCGTTGGCGGTGTTGTTGCCAATGCCACCCTGCCCCAGCTGGAAGTACTGCAGCGCGCCGAACGAGGTTTCGTAGTTGGCGAACAGTTTCCAGGCCTCGGACATGTGGTACATCACGCTCAGGGCCGGCAGCGGTTCGTTGCTTTCGATGCTGCGTTTTTTCTCCGGCACCCGTTTACCGGCGTTATCGAGCACCGGGCGGTCGTGCCAATCGGTGCTGATGTGCTCAAAGCGAATACCCGGGGTGACGGTCCAGTTGCCGACGTCGATCTTGTTATCGACGTAGACCGAATTGGCCTCGGTTCCACCGGTGCGGTCCTGATAGACATGGCCGTCCGCCCCCGGACGCACGACTGGCTCGTTGTTGACCAGCGCCACGCGACTGGCCTCTTCGTGCATCGCTTCTTTCAGGTAACGGTAACCGACGCTGACTTCCTGGGTGGTCGGGCCCACATCAAACACATGGGACACCCGTGGTTCGATACCGTAGGTGTAGTAGCTGCGCGGATAGGAGTTAAGTGTGCTCAGGTCACGAGAGGCGATGGTGCTGCCACGAAAACTGTCGGTGTAGTAGGTCAGCACTTCGGCCTGGGTGCGATCGTCGATCTGCCGCACCCACTTGAACGACACATCCTTGCGGCGGCCGCTGAAGTTGTCGTGGTCACGCACGGACTGGAACGGGTCGGCGTCGAATTGCGCCTGGGTCAGGCCACCGGGCATGTCGGCCTTGGCATCGTAGTAGTGGAAGTTGAGGCTGAAATCGTCGACATCGGTCGGCGCCCAATGAGTCTTGAGGATCACGTCGTCGATGTCGTTGCCGTTGTTGCTTTCACGGTAACCGTTGCCGTTCACGCCGGAGTACAACAGCGCCACGCCCATGCCATTATCGGCGGTACCGCCCATGAACGCCGTGTCGATGTGCTTCCAGCCACCGCGCTGCGAAGTTTCCAGGGTGGTGCCGATTTCCGCGGAGGCTTTTTCCGGGATCGCGCGGGTCACGAAGTTGATCACACCGCCGACGTTCTGTGGTCCGTAGCGTACGGAACCGGCACCGCGCACCACATCGATGCTGTCGAGGTTACCGGAGGAAATCGGCGCCATGGACAGTTGCGGCTGACCGTAAGGCGCGAACGCCGCCGGGATGCCGTCGATCAGTACGGTGGAGCGTGGCGACAGGCGCGAGGTCAGGCCGCGCACGCCGACGTTGAGGGAAATGTCGCTGCCACCGGTGCCGTTGGCATCTTGCACTTGCACGCCAGGAACGCGCTTCAACACGTCACCGACGTTCATCGCACCCTGCTCGACCATGGCTTCGCGGCGGACCACGGTTCGTGCACCGGGGTGGTTCTGCACCAAGGCGGCATCGGCGTCATCGAGCCAGTCGCCGACCACCTTGATGTCGGTCACGCCCAGTTCCAATGGACCGTTTGCCGCCGAAGTCGGCGCCGGCATCAACGTCACCGAACCTTCATCGATCTGGTATTGCAGGCCACTGCCTTGCAACAACTGGCGCAGTGCGTCTTCCGCAGACAAGTTGCCATCCACCGCCGGAGCCTGTTTGCCAGCGACCAGTTCAGGGCTGAAGAACACCTGAAGCGAGGTTTGCTGGCCCAACTGACTCAAGGCCTGCCCCAAGGGTTGCGCCGGGATGTGGATGCCGTCGGCAGCAAAGGCCTGGGGCAGCGCAGCGTTGACCGCCAGCGCGAGGACCAGCGGTAACCAAGGGAGCTTGTTGTTTTTAGCGGTGGAGTTTTTCACGTCGAACGTAGTCCTGTGGATCGCAAGAGTGTGCGTTTGTTAATGCAAACCAGTTGCAGTTGAACAGGAAGACGATGAACTCGAAAAAAACCTGAATTTTATTTTGAAATTATTTCCTGGCTGCCGTCGCCAAGGGTGCGCACGGCCACCGGCAGGATGCCTGGCAAGGCCTTGAGCAGCGCATCGGTGTTATCGGACTTGAACACGCTGGTCAGGCGCAGGTTGCCCACCGCCGTGTTGCCGACCTTCAGCGGTTTCTCCCGATAGCGCGAGACCTGCTCTGCGACATCGGCCAGGCTGGCATTGTTGAACACCAGTTTGCCGCCGCGCCAGGCAGTCATTTCCGTCGGGTTGACGGCGTAGGCGGCCGCGACCTTGCCCTGGGCATCGACATGGGTGCCAAGGCCGGCTGTCAGATTGATGAAGTCGTTGTCGGCGGCGTCGCGCCCTTGAACCTTGACGGTGCCCTGCTCCACCACGATCCGGGTTTCGCTGGCGCCACGACGCACATCGAAACGGGTGCCGGTCACCGTGACCTTGCCGCTGCCCGACTCGACCACAAAAGGTCGGCTGGTGTCGTGTTCGACGCTGAACATCGCTTCGCCCGCGGTCAAAACGACGTTGCGACGATCCTTTTCAAACCGCACTTGTATCCGGCTGCGGCTGTCCAGGTCGACCATCGAGCCGTCCGGCAGCACCACATGGCGGCGCTCATTCAGGGCCGTTGAAAATTCGGCGGAGTAAGGCGCCGGATGATTCAGGCCGCTGAACAAGCCCAGGCCGAGCGCCACGGCCAGCACACTGGCAGCCACCGCGTAACGCAGCACAGGACGACGTTTTTTCAGCACCGCCGGGGCTTCGCACAAAGCCCGCAAACGCGCCGCCGACACCAGGTCGGCGGCGCCCCACAAATCCTGGAGTACTTTGAATTCGTTTCGGTGTTGGGGGTGTTCGTCCAGCCAGGCCTGAAACTGGCGACGCACCGCGACATCGGTGACAGGCTCCTGCAAACGCACAAACCACTGCGCCGCGTCATCGCGCACCGTTGTTTGCCCGCACGCGCAATCACGAGTATCCATCATGGAAGTTCCTGTCTGGCTGGGGAGGAGATGGCGCGGCCGATCATGACTGCAACCCGTCCAGGCGATCGCGCAGATGCCGAAGCGTGCGGATCATATACTTTTCCACCATGTTCTTGGACAGGCCCAGGCGTTCGGCGATTTCTGCCTGGGTCAGGCCCTCGATTTTCTGCCAGACAAACACCTTGCGGCAGTTGACCGGCAGCTCGGTGAGCGCCTGTTCGATGGAATCAGCCAACTGGATCGCGTGCATGAAATGCTCCGGGTCGCCGGTCGGCGACTCACTGAGATCAATCGCCTCGGACTCCATGGCGCCCCGCCGGTCCTCACGCCGATAACCATCCACGGCGATGTTGCGCGCGGTCTGGTGCAAATACGCCCGGGGCTGCTCCACCAGCGCCGAATCGGACTCAAGCACCCGCACGAAGGTATCGTGGGCCAGGTCCTCGGCCTGCTGACGATTTCTCAGGCGACGGGTCCAGGTGCCAACCAACTCTTCGTAATGCTCGAAAAAGCCGTGTCTGCGGGGCAGCTTGAGGGTCATTGCGGTGTGCTGTGGAGACGGGGCGCGAATAATAATGCTTCCTATTAACCAGAAGCAATGGTTTGCGGCCCCGTGGTCGATGACCTTGCCTGCCTGCCATTGTGCAATTCGTCAGGAACGCTGGATGGCGGCACAGAACCAAAGAAAAACGCCGACGTTGAACCTCAACAGCCCTCAATAACCCCAAAGTCAAAAGATCGCAGCCTGCGGCGCGCCTACTGACTCACCACAATTTTCCCGATCATCTGCGGGTGCAACGCACAAAAATACTCGAACTCCCCCGGCGTGTTGAACACCCAGGAATAACTGTCACCAGTATCCAGCGCCCCGGAGCGAAACACCTTGTGGGTTTCCGCCACCGTGTGCGGGATCTCGTCGTCGTTAACCCATGTCACTTTGGTGCCCACGGCTACCTCCAGATCCTTGGGCCCGAACATGAATTCCTTGATATCGATTTTCACCTCCTGAGCCCACACCGGCATCGATACCATCAGGCAGGCAACGGCCAACAATCGCATTTTCATTGCGCCTCCTCCCCTAAACCAGTGTCGAATCGATCAGCGCCAGCGGGTGCTCACCCTGGGTCGCTCGCACATCGGTAATCCCCAGATAATTGCGCAACTGATCAGCCGCTACCGTCATCGGCCCCGGTGTCGGCGCCGTACCCGGCGCGGGTTGTGGATAAGCCGTGCCGCGAGCGGTATGGAAAGTGATATTGCCTTCGACCTTCTGGATGACCTGGTGGATATGCCCGTTCAACACCGTCACTGAACCGTACTTGCGCAGCATGGCAATCGCCTGATCACCATCCTCGGTGCCCCAGCCCCATGGCTGATAAATCGTCCACAACGGAATATGGGTAAACACCACGATTGGCGTGCTGCTGGTCACCGCGCGTAAGTCGTCGGCCAGCCAGGCCAGTTGATCGGCGCCCAGGGTCGCTTCACGGCCCGCCTGGAAGTTGAAGACGTTCACCAGCGCAATGAAGTGCACGCCATGGTCATCGAAGCTGTACCAGCCATTGCCTTTGGTGCCCTTGCCGTAGCGCTCCAGATAAAGCTTGCCGCCGCCCTCGTCGAGGGTGTCGTGCTCGCCCGGCACGTAGTGCACGGTGGACGGCAGGCCGTTGAGCAATTGTGCGGCGGTGTCGAACTCGTCGGCTTTGGACAGGTGGGTGATATCGCCGGTGTGCAGGATCAGCGAGGGCCGTTTTGGCAGCGCAATGACCTTGTCGATCGCCACTTGCAAGGTCTTCAGCGGTTCCGGGTTGGCCTCCTTGTTGAAACCGATGTGCGAGTCGCTGATCTGCACGAAGTGGAAGGTGCTGGCGAGCGCCTTGGGGTCGGAAACATTGCCCGCCTCATCCAGGGCGAAGGCCCGGGGAATGCCGCCGCTCAGGGCCCAGATCACGCCTGCCCCGGCCCATGCCGAGCACTTGAGCAGCGTCCGGCGGTCGGGGTTGAGCGGGCCGTCGGTGCGTCGTTGGTTTTTTGCATGAATGTCCATCGGTATGCCCTCGGTGGCGTACTACAGTGGTGAAGCGGGTGATGTAGCTGACACGAGGTAAACCGAGCGGAACGGGACTTTATTCCAGATGAAAAATAAGTTTTTTTCCGGGAATAAAATGCGCCGCACCACGGTTATTAGGGGTGGGACAGTGCGGGAACCACTATGAAGCGATTTGAGGAACTGTTTGCGCCCCACCTGGACGCCGCTTACAACCTCGCGCGCTGGCTCACCGGCAACGACAGCGCCGCATCCGATGTCGTGCAGGAAAGCGCCTTGCGCGCCTTCAGGTTTTTGCACCGCTTCGCCGATGGCAACGCCAAGGCCTGGTTCCTGACCATCGTGCGCAACGAAAGCTACACCTGGCTCAAGGCTTCGGCCGGCCACCATTGGGTCGCCATCGGCGATGAACTCCCCGAAGACGACAAGACGCTCAGTCACAGCCAGACCCCGGAACTGCTGGCCATCCACAGCGAAAATGCGGCGCTGATCCAGCAAGCCCTGTGCGCCCTGCCGCCGGCGTTTCGTGAGGTGATCGTGCTCAAGGAACTCGAAGACATGCCCTACAAGGACATCGCCCTGGTGGTCGACATTCCCATCGGCACCGTCATGTCGAGGCTGGCCAGGGCGCGGGCCATGCTCAAGCTCGAACTACTGAAGTTGCACGATCATGAATGAACTCGACTGCACGGTTTGCCAGACGCTGATGCATGGCTATCTGGACCAGGAACTTGATTCGGCGACGGCTGCGAATGTGGCCGGGCATCTGGCCGAGTGCGCCGAGTGCGCGCGGTTGCGTGATCAGACGAAGCTGCTGAAGGCCGGTGTGAAGCAACGGGCGCCGTATTACGCGGCACCTGCATCATTGACTGCCCGGGTGTTCGCCCCTGATCCCCCGGCAGCCAGCTTCGTCGAGCGTTGGCGCCAATGGTTCGCACCCGCTTTTTCAGCGGCGGCGCTGGCCTTGGCGGTGGTGTTGTATGTAGCGACGCCGGGCAGCGAACAGCCGTTGATGGACGAGGCGGTTTCCAGCCATGTGCGCTCGTTGATGGGCGAGCATTTGAACGATGTGGTGTCGTCCGACCGCCACACCGTGAAACCCTGGTTCACCGGCAAACTCGACTTCTCGCCGCCGGTACTCGATTACTCCGCACAAGGTTTTCCCCTGCTGGGCGGACGGCTGGATTATCTGCAGCATCAGACCACGGCGGCCCTGAGTTATGGCCGGGCCAGGCACATAATCAATGTGTTCATATTGCCCGTGCAGGAGGCCGACAAGCCGCGACAGAGCCAGACGATCCGAGGTTTCAACGTCGTGTCCTGGCAAGAAAACCACATGCGCTTCGTGCTGGTTTCCGATCTGGAGAAAAGTGAGCTGGAGGCGTTCAGCCAAATGCTCAAACCGTAGATTTCTAATGAATCGCACCGAAACAGATGACACAAAACCCTGTGGGAGCGGGCTTGCTCGCGAAAGCGGTATGTCAGTCAATGATGATGTCGACTGACACTCCCTCTTCGCGAGCAAGCCCGCTCCCACATTTGATCTCCACTTTGCTCAATGCTTGCGCAACCACTCGATAAACAGCGCAAACAGTTCCGACTGCGAACCCACCTCCAGTTTCAGGTACAGGTTTTTGCGGTGCATGCGCACGGTTTCCGGCGAGATGCTCATCTGGCTGGCCGTGGACTTCACTGAATGCCCGCGCAACACCATGTGCGCCACTTGCCGCTCGCGTTCGGTCAACAACTCGCAACCGAAGTTCTCGAAAGCCGCCTGTACGCGATGTTTGAGATCATCGCGCAGGCCTTGCTCGTTATCGCTCCCGAACCCGCTACTGCGATGCATGCCACGCTGGCTGAACTCGCTGATGAATTCGCGCACCAACGGTTCGACGGCGCGCAACAGATTCAGCTGTTCGACGCCCAGACATTCACCGCCGAAACCTTGAAACAGGCTGACGGAGATCTTCGTGTCATTGCCGGTATCGACGATGTAGTAGCTGTCTTCCGAACAACCTGCCTTGAGGTAGTAGGTCTTGTAATAGTCGCTGTCGAAGAAGTTGTCCGGCGCGATCTCTTCCAGGTGATAGAACCCTTGTGCCAACCCTTGCTCCACTGCCAGGCAGAAAGGGTCGAGCAAATAGCCCCCGGCAAAATAGCGCTCCAGAATCGAGACCTGGTACTCCTGGGCAATCCCGCGCTGATGCAGCAGCTGTGGTGCGCGGTCCTTGCGCTCGAGGCTGATCATCATCGACTCGACGGACACCAGTTGCGCCAACGCTGACGCCAGGTATTGCAAGGCGTCAGGCTCATCGATATGGGCGAATGCCTCGCGCATTCCCCCATGCCATTTGTGCAAGGCCCCGAAGGGCATTGCGATCAGCGTATCGTCGTCTGGTTTGCTCATGCCCCGCAGTCTAGCGGGTGCGCAGGCCCTTGATAACAGCCTGTAGGGCGAATTCATTGGCCGCCATATTGGCCGCTGGCCTGAAGCTCCGCCGCCACCTCCAGAATGCACACGCGCAGGGTCTCGACGATTTCATCGACCTGGACAACCGTCAGGATCAACGGTGGCGACATCACGTTGAGGTGCATGATCGGCCGCACCAGCAAGCCCCGGGTTTGCGCTCGGGAGTGAATCATCTCGCCAATGTTGATTTCGTCGGCAAACAATTCCTTGGTGCGCTTGTCCGCGACGAACTCCACGCAGGCCATGAGTTTCTGGCAGCGCACATCCCCCACCAGCGGCAAGTCGCGCAGGGTGGCCAGGCGCTCTTCCAGATAAGCGCCCACCGTGTCGACATGGGCCAGCAGGTTTTCCCGCTCGATGATTTCGATGTTCTTCAGCGCCGCCGTGCAGCACACCGGGTGGCCGCTGTAGGTGAAGCCGTGGGTGAAACAGCGGCCCTTGCCCGGCTCGGCGATGACTTTCCAGATGCGGTCGGAAAAGATACACGCGCCCAGCGGCAGGTAAGCCGAGGTCAGGCCCTTGGCCGTGGTGATGATGTCGGGCTGCACGTCGAACACATCCCAGGAAGCGAAGAACTTGCCCAGGCGCCCGAACGAGGTCACCACTTCGTCGGCGACGAACAGGATGTCGTAGCGCTGGCAGACCTCCCACATGCGCTTGAGGTAGCCCCGGGGCGGAATGATCACCCCGCCCGAGCCCATGATCGGTTCGGCGAAAAACCCGGCGACCTTGTCCGCGCCAATCGACAGGATCTTGTCTTCGAACTCCTTGACCAGGAATTCGAGGAACTGCGCCTCGTCCATGCCATCGGGTGCGCGGTACGGATTCGGGTTGGAGACGTGGTGGATCAGCGGGTTGGCGTAATCGAACTCCGGCACCCGGTCGGCGGCCTTGTTGCCGATCGACATGGTCAGGGTGGTGGAGCCGTGATAGGCGTTGAACCGGGCAATGACGTGCTTCTTCTCCGGTTTGCCACGGCAGTTCTGGTAGTACTGAATCAACCGGTAGGCGGTGTCCACGGCGGTGGAGCCGCCGGTGGTCAGGAACACATGGTCGAGGTCGCCGGGGGCCAGGCTGGCGAGCTTTTCGCACAGCTGAATCGCCACGTTGTTCGACATGTCGGAAAACGGATTCGAATAGGCCAGTTGCCGCACCTGATCGGCGATGGCCTCGGCCATTTCCTCACGGCCCAAACCGATGTTGGTGCACCACATGCCGCCCACCGCATCGAGAAAACGGTTGCCCTGGGTGTCGTAGATGTAGGCGCCTACGCCTGCGACGATGTTCAACGAGCCTTGTTCGGCGTGTTCGTCGAACACGTGATAACCGTGCATATGGTGAGCCTTGTCGGCCTTGACCAGCCGGGACTCGTCCGCTGGGGAAAAAACGCTGCGTGTTGGCGTCGCCATAAATAAACCTCTAACCGAATTGACTAACGATCGAACAAATCAGATGCCGCTTTTCACGGTGCTCCAGACCCGGGTGATCGCCCGCATGTCCTTGGCATCCTGGGTCTTCTGCGGGAACAGGCGCTCGCGGGTTTGCGCGTCCGGGTAGATCGCCGGGTTGTTGCGCACATCGGCGCTCAACAACGGCGTGGCCGCCGCGTTGCTGTTGGCGTAATTGATGAAATCGCTTACATCCGCCATCACCTGCGGCTGCATCAGGTACTCAAGAAATTTGTGGGCATTGGCGACATGGGGCGCGTCGGCCGGGATGTACATGTTGTCGAACCAGATCAGCGAGCCTTCCTTGGGGATGAAGTAGGCCAGGTTGATCTGCTTCTTGGCTTCTGCGGCGCGGGCCATGGCCGTGGCGTAATCGCCGGACCAGGTCATGGCCATGCACACGTCGCCGTTGGGCAGGCTGGTCAGGTAATTGACCGAGTCGAATTTGCGGATGTACGGCCGCACGGACAACAGCAAGTCCTGGGCGGCTTTCAGATCTGCCGGGGCGGCGCTGTTCGGGTCACGTCCCAGGTACTTCAAGGCCATGGGAATGACTTCGGTCGGGGCATCGAGCAGGGTCACGCCGCAGTCGGCGAAGCGCGAGACGATCTTCGGATCGAAGATCATCGCCAGCGAACCGATCGGCGCGTCCGGCATGCGTTCCTTGATCTTGTCGACGTTGTACGTGACGCCATTGCTGCCCCAGGTGTAGGGCGCCGAATAGGTGGTGCCCGGATCAAAGCCCTGCAGGTCCTGCAAGACTTTCGGGTCAAGATTGCTCCAGCCCGGCAGCAACTTTTTATCCAGTGGCTGGAACACCTTGGCCTTGATCAACGGCGGCGCGAGGGACGCGTTCAACACAATCAAGTCATAACCGGAGTGGCCGGTGAGCAATTTGGCCTGCACCGTTTCGTAGGCATCGAAGGTGTCGTAGATGACTTTGATGCCGCTGGCCTTTTCGAAGTCGGCCACGGTTTTTTCACCGATGTAATCCGCCCAGTTGTACAGCCGCAGCGTATTGCTGTCGTCCACTTGAGCGGCGTAGGCATTCAAAGTCAGCGGTACAACAAACAGACTGGAAATCACCTTAAGCAGCGTCTTGCCCATAGCAAATGCACCTTATAGCGAGTTCGGCTCTGGATGAGCGGATGCCCCCACTATTGGCGGATTCGCCGGGCGCAGCCATACCCCGAATGGGTGTGTGTCGCTTTTGGCGCACCGGCATGGCAAAAAGCGGCAGTGCAGTTGACCCGTTTTGCCATAGATCCGGGGTTTGTCCGGCGCTTAAAGTGGCAGCCTGAACCGACTTTGCGGAGCCTGCGATGACCGACCTGATCAAACACGAGCGACACGACGGCGTGTTGACGCTGACCATCGACCGCCCGGACAAGCTCAACGCACTGAACAATGCCATGTACACGCAACTGGCCGACCTGTTGCTGGCCGCCGACGAAGACGCGCAAACCGGCGTGATCATCCTCACCGGTGGCCCGGCCTGCTTTACCAGCGGCAATGACCTGGTGGATTTTCTCCAGAATCCGCCCACTCATCTGGACGCCCCGGCGTTTCGCCTGATGAAAGTCGTCACGCACCTGCAAAAACCGCTGATCGCGGCAGTCTGCGGGGCGGCCATCGGCATTGGCACCACGTTGCTGTTGCATTGCGATCAGGTGCTGGTCACCCGCAATGCCAAGCTGCGCATGCCGTTCGTCAACATCGGCCTGTGTCCCGAGTTCGGTGCCAGCCTGTTGCTGCCACGCCGGCTCGGCCATGCCCGTGCCGCGAGTTTGCTGCTGTTGGGCAACGGCCTGGACGGCAACGAAGCGCTGGCCTGGGGTCTGGCCAACGAAGCTTTCGATGACGGCGAGCAATGCCTGGCGGCGGCGACAAAAATCGCCCAGCGCTTTTTGGCGATGCCCCAGGAGGCCTTGCGCCAATCCCGTCAACTGATGAAACAGGCGACGTTGCCGGAACTGGAAGCCACCCTGCGCGAAGAGAACACGCTGTTCATCCAGCGCCTGAATACCGACGAGGCGAAATCCGCCTTGAACGCCCTGCTCAATCGCAGTACAGATAAGAATCCACCGAAAGGAAACCAGCCATGAACACTCCGGAAATCTACGTCGTCAGTGCCGCCCGTACCGCCATCGGTACGTTCGGCGGTTCGCTCAAGGACGTGCCACTGGCCGACCTCGCGACCACGGCCGTGAAAGCCGCCCTGCAACGGGCCGCCGTGGACCCGGCACTCGTTGGCCATCTGGTGATGGGCAACGTGATCCCGACCGAGACCCGCGATGCCTACATTTCCCGCGTCGCGGCGATGAACGCCGGCATTCCGAAGGAAACCCCGGCCTACAACGTCAACCGCCTCTGCGGTTCGGGCCTGCAAGCCATCATCAACGCCGCGCAGACACTGATGCTCGGCGATGCCGACATCGTCGTCGGCGCCGGTGCCGAATCCATGAGCCGTGGCCCGTACCTGATGCCAGCCGCCCGTTGGGGTTCGCGCATGGGCAACGCCCAGGTCATCGACTACATGCTGGGCATCCTGCATGACCCGTTCCATGGCATCCACATGGGCATCACCGCCGAGAACGTCGCTGCGCGCAACGGCATCACCCGTGAAATGCAGGACGCCCTGGCCCTGGAAGACCAGCAACGCGCGGCCCATGCGATTGCCAACGGCTACTTCAGCGAGCAGATCGCAACCGTGGAAATCCAGGATCGCAAAGGCGTCAAACTGTTCAGCGTCGACGAGCACCCGCGCGCCACGTCCCTGGAACAACTGGCAGCCATGAAGCCTGCGTTCAAGAAGGACGGTTCGGTCACCGCCGGCAACGCCTCGGGCCTCAACGACGGTGCCGCCGCACTGGTCATGGCCACCGGTACGGCGGTTCAAGGCAACAACCTGAAACCACTCGCCCGCCTGGTCAGCTACGCCCACGCCGGCGTCGAACCGGAATTCATGGGCCTGGGCCCGATCCCGGCCACCCGTCTGGCACTCAAGCGCGCCGGCCTGACCGTCGCCGACCTGGACGTGATCGAAGCCAACATCGCCTTCGCCGCCCAGGCCTGCGCCGTCAGCCAGGAACTCGACCTCGACCCGGCCAAGGTCAACCCGAACGGTTCGGGCATCGCCCTGGGCCACCCGGTGGGCGCAACCGGCGCCATCATCGCCACCAAGGCCATCCACGAACTGCATCGCACCGGTGGCCGTTATGCACTGGTGACCATGTGCATCGGTGGCGGCCAGGGGATTGCGGCGATTTTCGAACGCGTCTAAGCCCCGAACAATCGCTGAAAAACCTGTGGCGAGGGAGCTTGCTCCCGTTGGACTGCGCAGCAGGCCCTGCTTTTCAAGAGCCGGGGTCGCTGCGCGACCCAACGGGAGCAAGCTCCCTCGCCACATTTGACCGTGTAACGCCCCCACAGGAGCGACCGGCACTTGATGATTTCCCCGCGCAACTGGTCGCAATCGATCAATACCGCCCCCGCCCCGCACCCTAGATTAGCTCCCAGAACACGAAGCCGTACCGCGCGGCCAGTCACTGAGGAGATCGCCCCATGCACAGTTTCCAGAACCGTAAGCAGCAGAGCCCGATCGACGGCTGGGACCATCAGGACCCGGAAGAAGCCTTCACCCTGCCCTCGCGTTACTTCTATGACGAAACCCTGTTCAAGGCCGAGCGCGACAACATTTTCATGCACGCCTGGCACGTGGCCGGGCACGTCAGTGAGTTCGCCGAGCCGGGTCAGTATGTGGTCACGGATCTGTTCGACCAGAGCGTGGTGGTGGCGAAAAACCGTCAGGGCCAGATCCACGCGTTCCACAACGTTTGCCAGCATCGCGGCAATCGCCTGCTCGAAGAACGGCGCGGCACCACCGGTGGCGTGGTGCGATGTGCCTATCACTCGTGGTGCTACGAAATGGACGGCAGCCTGCGAAGCGCACCCCGTTGCGAGAAGATGAAGAACTTCGAGTTGCAGCAGTTCAACATCCCGCAGATTCGCACCGAAGAAATGGGTGGCTTCATCTATTTCAACCTCGACCCGGCCGCGCCGTCCCTGCGGGATTTGTTCCCCGGCGCGGACGAGGAAATGCGTCGGGTGTTTCCAGACCTGGCCGACATGCGCCTGATCGAAGAGCAAGACGTGATCGTACCGGCCAACTGGAAGGTGATCATGGACAACTCCATCGAGGGTTATCACTTCAAGTTGTCGGGGCCGTGCCACATCGACCTGGCCCGGCTGATTGACTTCAAGGGCTACCAATTGAGCAAACGCGACAATTGGTGGACCTACATCGCCCCGGCCAACCTCTCAGTGACCGAAGCCTACGGCGTGCCGCTGCGCAAGGACCTGAACCCGGACGAGTGCTTCTTCAACATCGGCATGTGGCCGAACAATACCTTCTACACCTTCCCGTTCTCGGAGTTCCTGGGCTCGTTCATCATGATTCCGCTGGACGCCGAGCGCTCGCTACTGCGCTTCGGCTACTACTCCAGCAATGCCGAGACTGCGGCGGTGAGTACGTCGTGCATGAAGTGGATGAACGAGGATCTGGGGCCGGAGGACATCGCCCTGAACATCTCGGTGCAGAAAGGCCTGCATTCGCTCGGTTACGATCAGGGCCGCTACATGATCGATGCCCAGCGCAGCAATGAAAGTGAGCATCTGGTGCATCACTTTCATCGGTTGGTGTTTAACGGGATTCATGGGTCGACCGCGAACTGACCGGACGAATGCAGTCCCTGTGGGAGCGGGCTTGCTCGCGAAAGCGGAGTGTCAGTCGACATTTTCATTGCCTGATACTCCGCTTTCGCGAGCAAGCCCGCTCCCACAGGGATTTGTGTCCTGACCTTTCATTGAGGGAGCACCCCAAACCATGTCCGATCATGAATTTGATTACCTGATCGTGGGCGCAGGGTCCGCTGGCTGCGTGTTGGCCAATCGTCTGGGCGAAAACCCGACGGTGCGGATTCTGTTGCTGGAGGCCGGTCCGGCGGACCAGAGCTGGACCATCGACATGCCGTCCGCCGTGGGCCTGGTGGTGGGCGGCACGCGCTACAACTGGAGCTACAGCTCCGAGCCGGAGCCGTATCTGGACGGTCGCCGGATCGGCACGCCGCGAGGCCGCACGCTGGGCGGTTCGTCGTCGATCAATGGCATGGTCTACATCCGTGGCCATGCCCGGGACTACGACGGCTGGGCCGAACAGGGCTGCGACGGCTGGAGTTATCAGGATGTGCTGCCGTATTTCAAGCGTGCGCAAACCCATGCCGATGGTGCGGACGATTACCGCGGCGCGACAGGCCATCTGCATGTCACCCCGGGCGATACAACGACGCCGTTGTGCGCGGCGTTTCTGGCGGCCGGGGCCGAAGCCGGGTATGGCCTGAGCGATGATCTGAACGGGTATCGTCAGGAAGCCTTTGGCCCGGTGGACCGCACCACCCGCGACGGACGGCGCTGGAGCACTTCCCGTGGCTATCTGCGTGAAGCCCTGGCCCGCGGCAATGTGCAGGTGCGCACCGATGCCCTGGCTTTGCGCATTCTGTTCGACGGCAAACGCGCCGTCGGCATTGAGTACGAGCACAACGGCGAGATCCGCCAGGCCTTTGCCCGGCGCGAAGTATTACTGACCGCCGGGGCAATCAACTCGCCGCAATTACTGCTGTTATCTGGAGTCGGCCCGGCGGCGGAACTGCGGGATCTGGGGATCACGGTCAAACATGATTTGCCCGGTGTTGGCCGGCGCCTCAACGATCACCCGGACACCGTGGTGCAATACCGCTGCAAGCAGCCGGTGTCGCTCTACCCGTGGACCACCGCACCGGGCAAGTGGTGGATCGGCGCACGCTGGTTCGCCACTCACGACGGCCTGGCGGCGAGCAACCACTTCGAAGCCGGGGCGTTCATCCGCTCCCGGGCCGGGATTGAACATCCCGACCTGCAACTGACCTTCATGCCCTTGGCGGTCAAACCCGGCAGCGTCGATCTGGTGCCGGGCCATGCGTTCCAGATCCATATCGACCTGATGCGCCCCACCAGCCTGGGTAGCGTCACGCTCAACAGCGCCGACCCCAGGCAGCCGCCGCGCATCCTGTTCAATTACCTGAAAACCGAGCAGGATCGAGCCGACATGCGTGCCGGTGCGCGGCTGGTGCGCGAGATCATCGCGCAACCGGCCATGGCCGCTTTCCGGGGTGAAGAACTGGTGCCCGGCCCGCAAGCGCAAAGTGATGCAGCACTGGACGCCTGGGCCAGGCAGGTCACGGAAACCGGCTACCATGCCAGCGGCACCTGCAAGATGGGCCCGGCGGGCGATGCCGAAGCCGTGGTCGATGCGCAATTGCGGGTGCATGGCCTGGACGGTTTACGAGTGGTGGACGCGTCGATCATGCCGGTGATCGTCAGTGGCAACACCAATGCGCCGACGGTGATGATCGCGGAAAAGGCCAGCGACCTGATTAGTGGCCGGCCGTCGCTACCCGCCGCCGAGGTACCGGTGTGGATTCATCCACAGTGGCAGACGCAACAACGATAGAGTTCACTCATGAGCAATCAGTCGTCCAATAGCACAGAGGCACCCTTCACCTGGCGGCGCGGCGAGGTCACGCCGCTGCGGGTCGCGGTGTTGTTGATGCCATCGTTTTCCAACTTCGGCCTGGCTGCGGTGCTGGAACCGTTGGCCATTGCCAACTGGCTGACTCAACGCCCCTTGTTCGAGTGGTCGCTGCTGTCCCTGGACGGCCAGCCGGTGCAGGCCAGCAACGGCCTGACCACCGTCGCCAATGACGGATTGAAGGCCGACCAGGGCTTTGATGTGTGCCTGGTGATTGCCAGTTTCGATGTGCACAAACACAGCGGCAATCTGGCGCTCAAGAGCTGGCTGCGCAAACAGGCGTTGTTCGGCGCCGTGCTGATGGGCGTGGAAACCGGTACTGAACTGCTGGCGGCGGCCGGCGTGCTCGACGGTTACGCAGCCGCCGTGCATTGGGACAATCTGCAAGGGTTTCAGGAGAGTTATCCACGGGTCCACGCCAAGCCACAGCTCTACACTCTGGAACGTCAGCGCATGACGTGCGCCGGCGCCACCAGCACCCTCGACATGCTGCTGGGCTGGATCGGCCAGAGCCTCGACAGCGAGCTGGCCCGGGAAATCGGCATGCATCTGCTGATGGGGCCTGTGCGCGCACCGGCCGACCAGCAACTCGATGGCGGCCTGACCAGCACCGGGCTGTACGGCAGCAAGATTCGCCGTGCCATCGGGTTGATGGAACAGGCGCTGGAAGAACCGCTCGATTGCGAAGCGATAGCCGCTCAGGTCGGCCTGTCGCGACGGCAACTGGAGCGGCAATTCAAGCATCAGACCGGCCTGTCGCCGCTCAAGTACTACATCACTTTGCGCCTGGCCAAGGCCCACAGCCTGCTGCAACAAACACGCCTGA
Source organism: Pseudomonas sp. GM48 (assembly GCF_000282335.1). GTDB lineage: Bacteria > Pseudomonadota > Gammaproteobacteria > Pseudomonadales > Pseudomonadaceae > Aquipseudomonas. The sequence goes on along the minus strand of NZ_AKJM01000045.1, from coordinate 9,635 downwards.
GCGTCGCGCAAGTGGCGGCCTGTTCCGGGTTCGGTTCACTGGAACATTTCTCCCGCACCTATCGTGCCCGCTTCGGCTGCCCACCCAGCGAAGACCGCAGCCAGGTCTGGACCGCGCCGGTGATGCGCCAGCCGTTGCGCAAGGAACACCGGCCGCTCGAGGCAGACTGACTCACAGGCGATAACCCGGCTCTTCTTCATCGAGAATCCCCATCAAGGCGTTGAAATGCTTGTCGGCAAAGCCCGGATAGTCGAGCCATTGCCGGCAGGTCTTGCGGGCGATTTCGTCGCTGGCGATGCGCAGTTCGCGGCCGGTCGAAAGCGCGGTGATGTAGGTCTCGCAGGCACGCTCGAAGTAATACAGATCGTCAAACGCCTGGGCGATGCTCGGCGCCGCCACCAGTACGCCATGGTTGCCCATCAACAGAATCGGCTTGTCGCCTAACAGGTGGCTGACCCGTTCGGCCTCGTCGCCCAACCCCATGCCGTCAAAGCCCTCGTCGATCACCACCCGTTCGAAAAAGCGCATGCAGTTTTGCTCGATCGGCGGCAGTCGCGAGTCCGCCAGACAGGCCAGCGCCGTCGCATATTTTGAATGGGTATGCAGGATGCAACGGGCATGCGGCTGGTTGCGATGCAAGGCGCTGTGCAGCGCCCAGGCGGTGATGTCCGGCGCGTCCGGGCGATCGAGGCGGGCGGGCTCATCGGCGTTGAGCAGCAGCAAGTCGCTGGCCTTGATCCGCGAGAAATGCACGCCGTAAGGGTTGATCAAAAACTCCCGACCGTCCCCCGACACCGCGACGCTGAAGTGGTTGGCAATGGACTCGTGCAGATTCAGCCGCGCCGCCCAGCGGAACGCGCAGGCCAGACGGATTCGCAATTGTTCGACAGATTGATTCATCCCCGGCTCCCGGATGTTGATCGGTTGCCTGGCAGTGTAGAGCGACGCCTTGCACGTACTTGACGGGAAACGACACGGATTGCCGTTATCCGCCAGCTCGTCAGGGTAAGCAGCCGGGATCCCCTGTGGGAGCGGGCTTGCTCGCGAAGAGGGAGTGTCAGGCCGCGACGATGTTGGCTGACACACCGCATTCGCGAGCAAGCCCGCTCCCACAGGGGTTCTCCAGCGCACATAGAAGCTCATCTTCCCGGAAAATCTACCTGACGACCGGCAGCAAAAACCACTTGCCACAAAATATTACACGCGTCATATTACAACCATCATAATTGACCACCGTTCCAACAGGTAACCCTCCATGACCAGCATGCCCACCGTTGAACCCGACCTGGCTGCCCCGGTGACTGCCGCCAAGCCTCCCCTGCTCAAACGTCTGCTTTTGCCAACAGTGGGCATCGCAGTGTTGGTATTGGCCGGTGTGTATGGCGCGCATTGGTGGAGCGCCGGACGTTTCATCGAAGAAACCGACGACGCCTACATTGGTGGCGATGTGACGGTGATCGGGCCGAAAGTGGCGGGCTATATAGAGGAAGTGCTGGTGACCGATAACCAGAAGGTCAAGGCTGGCGACGTGCTGATTCGTCTCGATTCGCGCGACTACCGTGCCAACCTGGCCAAGGCCGAAGGCGCTGTGGCCGCCCAGGAAGCCTTGCTGGCCAACCTCGACGCCACCGAACAACTGCAACAGGCCGTCATCGGCCAGGCCCGCGCCGGCATCGACGCCGCCGGTGCCGAAGCCGCCCGTTCGCGGGATGACGATGCCCGCTACAAAAAACTGGTGATCACCAACGCCGTCTCGGTGGAAAGCGCCCAGCGGGCCAATACCACGTTCAAGACGGCCCAGGCTCAAAGTAACCGCGCCCAGGCTGAACTGCTGGCCGCGCAACGCCAGTTGAATGTGATCGACACCCAGAAACAACAAGCCCGGGCCGCATTGATCCAGGCCAAGGCTGAACGCGATCTGGCGCAATTGAATGTCGGCTACACCGAACTGAAGGCACCGGTTGATGGTGTGATCGGCAATCGCCGGGCTCGGGTCGGCGCCTATGCCCAGGCCGGTTCACAATTGCTCTCGGTGGTGCCGACCAGCGGTCTGTGGGTTGATGCCAACTTCAAGGAAGACCAACTGGCACACATGGTGCCGGGGCAACGGGTGGTGATTCATGCCGACGTGCTGTCGGGTCAGGAATTCCACGGTCACCTCGACAGCCTCGCCCCGGCCAGCGGTTCGCAATTCAGCGTGTTGCCACCGGAAAACGCCACCGGCAACTTCACCAAGATCGTGCAGCGGGTGCCGGTGCGGATTCACCTCGACCCGGCCGACAGCGTACTCGGCCACCTGCGTCCGGGGCTGTCGGTGACCGCTGAAGTGGACACGCGCAAAGCGCCTGAAGCGCCAGCCGTGGCCAGCGCGCCATGAGCCGCGCCCTCGCCGCCCCGGCGCAACCGTTCAATGCCGCGAACATGGCGACGGCGACCAAGGTCTTCGCCTTTGCCAGCATGTGCATCGGCATGTTCATTGCGCTGCTGGATATCCAGATTGTCTCGGCTTCGTTGCGTGACATCGGCGGCGGGCTCTCCGCCGGCACCGACGAAACCGCGTGGGTGCAAACCAGTTACCTGATCGCCGAAATCATCGTGATCCCGCTGTCGGGCTGGCTGTCGCGGGTATTTTCGACGCGCTGGCTGTTTTGCGCATCGGCGGTGGGTTTCACCCTGACCAGCCTGCTGTGCGGCGTGGCCTGGAACATCCAGAGCATGATCGCCTTCCGCGCCCTGCAAGGGTTTCTGGGCGGCTCGATGATTCCGCTGGTGTTCACCACGGCCTTCGTGTTCTTCACTGGCAAGCAACGGGTCATCGCTGCCGCCACCATCGGCGCGGTGGCGTCCCTGGCACCAACCCTGGGACCGGTGATCGGTGGCTGGATCACCGACATATCGTCCTGGCACTGGCTGTTCTACATCAACCTGGTGCCGGGGATTTTCGTCGCAGTCGCCGTGCCAATGCTGGTCAAGATCGACCAACCGGAACTGTCGCTGCTCAAAGGCGCGGATTACTTGAGCATGGTGTTTCTGGCGCTGTTCCTCGGCTGCCTGGAATACACCCTCGAAGAAGGCCCGCGCTGGAACTGGTTCAGCGACCGCACGATACTGACCACCGCGTGGATCAGCGGCCTGGCCGGCCTGGCGTTCATCGGCCGGACCCTGCATGTGGCCAACCCGATTGTCGATCTGCGCGCCTTGAAGGATCGCAATTTCGCCCTCGGTTGTTTCTTCTCGTTTGTCACTGGCATCGGCCTATTCGCCACCATTTACCTGACGCCGCTGTTCCTCGGCCGGGTGCGTGGTTATGGCGCGCTGGACATTGGTCTGGCGGTTTTCTCCACCGGGGTGTTCCAGATCATGGCGATTCCGCTGTACGCCTTTCTGGCCAACCGCGTCGACCTGCGCTGGATCATGATGACCGGCCTTGGGCTGTTCGCGTTATCGATGTGGGATTTCAGCCCGATCACCCATGACTGGGGGGCCAGGGAATTGATGCTGCCGCAAGCTTTTCGCGGGATTGCCCAGCAACTGGCGGTGCCGCCCGCGGTAACGCTGACCCTCGGCGGCCTGGCGCCGGCCCGGCTCAAACATGCGTCAGGATTGTTCAATCTGATGCGTAACCTGGGTGGGGCTATCGGTATCGCTGCGTGCGCGACCATCCTCAACGACCGCACCAACCTGCATTTCACCCGGTTGGCGGAGAACCTCAATAGCACCAACGAGGCGCTCAACCAATGGCTGTCCCAGGTCGGCAACAACTTCGCCGCCCTCGGCCAGAGCGGTGACGCCGGGGTCACCGCCAGCCTGCATCAACTATGGTTGCTGACCTACCGCGAAGCCCAGACACAAACCTATGGCGACGCGTTTTTGATGATCATGGTCTGCTTCATCATTGCCACGGCGATGGTGCCCCTGATGCGCAAGGTGCAACCACCGGCCGCGCCGAGTGCCGATGCCCATTGAGGCATCGGCGGTTTGTTGAACATCAGGCCTGAGGCATTTTACGGAAGCCGACCGCCAGGCGGTTCCAGCTGTTGATGGTGCTGATGGCGACGGTCAGGTCGACCATTTCCTTGGGCGTGAACTGCGCGCTGACCACTTCGTAGTCTTCGTCCGGGGCGTGGGTCAGGCTGAGCTGGGTCAGGGATTCGGTCCACAGCAGCGCAGCGCGTTCACGCTCGGTGAAGAACGGCGCCTCGCGCCAGGCCGTCACGGCGAACAGACGACGCGGGGTTTCGCCACCCTTGATCGCATCGGCGGTGTGCATGTCGATGCAGAAGGCACAGCCGTTGATCTGCGAAGCGCGCAGCTTGACCAGTTCGACCAGGTTTTTTTCCAGCGGCAGTTTGGAAACAGCCGTTTCCAGGGCGATCATCGCTTTGAGGGCGTCGGGGCTGGCGGTGTAGAAATCGGTACGCGATTGCATGGTGTGTGCTCCAGGGCAAGTGGGTGTGTCGCTACGTTAGTCCCTCGGTCGGCATACACAAATAGCCAATTTTTCAGAAGTCGAGGAGGCCACTGGTGCCGTCTGGACCTTGAGCGCGCCTACCTGCCCCCCCCCTTTACACCCGATTGCGCAACCACTGCAGAAAGCCCTTTTTCGCCACCGTCACCGGCAGCTCCTGAGTCAGGATTTTCGCTTTTTGCAGCCGGTAATCGAGCAAGGCCTTCATTGCATTGTTGATGTCGTGACGAGCATCCAGGCACGGCTTGAGGTATGACTTTTCGATACGGTACAGGCCACAGAATGTCTTGGCGGTAAACTGCGCAGGCAGCGCGCTGTCAGTGAGAATACCCGCCTCGCCGATCACCTCCCCCGGCCCCATGCGTCCGGATTCGTATGGCGCTCCGTGGCGCATCAAGGTCACCGAAATCACGCCGGACTCGATAATGAACAAGTGATCGCTGACCTCCCCCGCTTCCAGTATCACCTCCCCGGCGCGAAAGGTTTGCAGGGTCATGTTCTGGCTGAACGTGTCTTTCTCTTCCTGACGCAGGGTGGAGAAAATCGGCGAGCTGTCCAGCAACGCCCGTTTCCGTGTCGAATTGATCGGCGGATTGGGTTCCACGCTCGACAGCAGGTTGACGCCGGACGCCTGCAAGTGCCGGTAGGCCAGGTCGAACAGTTGATTGCGCACCGAACGCTTCTCGTCCATCGACGCGACAAAACCGCTGATTTCGTAGACCGCTCCGGTGTTGCTGGCGGTTTTCAGGCCGACGCTTGGCGACGGTGTATCCAGCAGCGCACGGCAACCTTGCATGGCCCGCTCCAAGGCCTCGATCACCGTGCTCGGGCGCGCATGCGGGCTCACTTCCAGGGAGACGGAGATACCGAACATGTCGTTCGGCCGACTGAAATTGATGATCTTGGCCTTGGCGGCCAGGGAGTTGGGTATGACCGCCATGCAACCCTGGGAGGTTTGCAGGCGCGTGGCGCGCCAGTCGATGTCGGTGACCCGGCCTTCCATGCCATCGATGGAGATGTAGTCATCCAGTTGATAGGGTTTGGTGGTGTTCAGGACGATCCCGGAAAACACATCGCTGAGGGTACTTTGCAAGGCCAGGCCGACAATGATCGCCAACGCACCGGACGTTGCCAGCACGCCCTTGACCGGTAGATCGAGTACATAGGCCAGGGCGGCAATGATCGCGATCAGGAAAATCACCGCACCGAGCAAATCCTGAAGCAATCGCCCGGTATGCCCGACCCGTTGCATCATCACCGCGCCAATCAGCACGGTCAGGGTCCGCGCGCCGAACAACCACCAGCCAATCTGCAATCCGGTGGCCGCCAGGTGCAACGCTACGTTGTCGGCCCAGGGCGGCGGCTCCATCGGGTTCAGGCCTTCATTGAACAGCAGCAGGCTGAACAATGAAAAAATCACCACCCGCACCAGCAGCCGCCAGGCACTGCCAAGGGCACTGAGCAAGTACCACAAACCAAGATCGATCAGGATCAGCGCCATCGCGCAGATCAGCGGGTGTTCGGTGAGCAATGACAGCATCAAGCAACTCCAGCCAGGGCCAATAATGCAAAGATCGCATGGATTGGCCTTAGTGTAGGAGCAATTGATTTCGCTGGATTCTGCAATCGCCACAAAAACAAATGTGGGAGCGGGCTTGCTCGCGAAAGCGGTGTGTCAAACAACATAAACGTTGCCTGACACACTGAATTCGCGAGCAAGCCCGCTCCCACAGGGGGATGAGTGATGCCGGAGTTACTTGCTGTTGGCCAGCGTGCTGTAGCTGGTCATCAGGTTGCGGTAATCCGGAATGTGGTTGGAGAACAGCGTGGCCAACCCTTCGATGTCGTTGCGCCAGTCACGGTGCAGTTCACAGGCCAGGCCGAACCAGGTCATCAATTGCGCGCCCTCAGCGGTCATACGGCTCCACGACGAATCGCGGGTCAGTTCATTGAACGTGCCGGAGGCGTCGGTGACCACGAACACTTCAAAACCTTCGGCCAGTGCCGAAAGTGCCGGGAACGCCACGCACACTTCTGTCACTACGCCAGCGATGATCAGTTGTTTCTTGCCGGTGGCCTTGACCGCCTTGACGAAGTCTTCGTTGTCCCAGGCGTTGATCTGGCCCGGGCGGGCAATGTACGGCGCGTCCGGAAACAGTGCCTTGAGCTCCGGCATCAGGGGGCCGTTGGGGCCGGTGTCGAAACTGGTGGTGAGGATGGTCGGCAGCTTGAAGTACTTGGCCAGGTCGGCCAGGGCCAGCACGTTGTTCTTGAAACGATCCGGTTCGATGTCGCGCACCAATGACAGCAGACCCGCCTGATGATCAACCATCAAAACCGCGGCGTTGTTCTTGTCGAGACGCTTGTAGGAAGTACTCATTGCAGTAGTCCTCGCATGTTATCGATGCCGAGTGAAATCGGCGTGGGGTAACCGGTTAGCGCTGGGAGTCCAGTGCCTCGTGTTCGCTCGCCACTTGCTGAGCCTTGAGGTAGCTCTCGATCAGCAATTGATAATGCGGCATGGCCTGGGCGTAGACAGCGGCCCACTGCTCGGCATCAGGACGGTTCCACGAGCCTTGCAGCTCAGAAAGCGTAGCCATGATGTCGATCGGCACCACCCCTGCTTGAGACAAACGGGCAACGGTCAGATCAGTGGCCAGTTTCGAGTGGTTGCCGGAGGCGTCGACCACCGCAAACACCTTGTAGCCTTCATGCACGGCGGCGATGGACGGGAACGCCAGGCACACACTGGTCAAGGTGCCGGCGATCACCAGGGTTTTCTTGCCGGTGGCTTTGACCGCCGCGTGAAACTCCGGGTTGTCCCAGGCGTTGATTTCACCTTTGCGCGCCACGTATTGCGCATGGGGCGCGGCTTCGTGAATCTCCGGAATCAGCGGCCCGTTCGGCCCCTGGGGAACGGAAGCGGTGGTGATCACCGGCATTTTCAGCAGGGTCGCGGCCTTGGCCAGGGCAATGGCGTTGGCGCGCAGTTGTGGCACGTCCATGTCCTTGACGATCTGGAACAGTCCGCTCTGATGGTCGATCAACAACATGGCGGCATCGTTGGGGTCGATGGTCGGTTTCTGGCCGTTGAAATTGGCCGCGTTGACAGTACTCATGTGTGTTTCCTCTTTATTACAGGCAACAGCCATCCCTGGCCTCGGACCGGCCTACGCATCCTGTGTAGAACGGGGTGGTTGAAACGGAACGGGTTAAGCGTGCATCCGGCCGAAGCGACCGGACTGGAAGTCGGCGAAGGCCTGGTGGATTTCTTGCTCGGTGTTCATCACGAACGGTCCGTGGCCGACGATCGGCTCGTCGATCGGCTCGCCGCTGAGCAGCAGCACCACTGCGTCTTCGCCGGCTTCAAGGGTCATTTGATCGCCCTTGCGCTCGAACAGGGCCAACTGCCCTTGGCGCACCGACTCCAGGCCGTTGACCTGAACGGTGCCGCGCAGGACCACCAGTGCGGTGTTACGCCCTTCATGCAGATCAAGGGTGAGCAACTTGCCGGCATTCAAACGAATGTCCCATACGTCGACCGGGGTGAAAGTGCGCGCCGGGCCCTTGTGACCGTCGAACTCACCGGCGATCAGGCGCAGGCTGCCGGCGTTGTCCTGCAAGGCGATGCCCGGGATGTCGCGATCGAGAATCGTCTGGTAGCCGGGGTCGGCCATTTTGTCCCTGGCCGGCAGGTTGACCCACAGTTGCACCATCTCCAGGGTGCCACCGCTTTTGGCGAAACCTTCGGAGTGAAACTCTTCATGCAGGATCCCCGAGCCAGCGGTCATCCATTGCACATCGCCGGGGCCGATCTTGCCGCCACTGCCGGTGGAGTCCTGATGCTCCAGTTCGCCCTTGTAAACGACAGTCACGGTTTCGAAGCCACGATGGGGATGCTGACCAACACCACGCCGTTCGGTGGTCGGGGTGAATTCAGCGGGGCCGGCGTGATCCAGCATCAGGAACGGGCTGATGTGTTTGCCCAGGTTGTCGTAGGAAAACAGCGTGCGAACCGGAAAACCGTCGCCAACCCAATGGGTCCGTGGACTGGTGTAGATACCGATGATGTTTTTCATGGTGTCTCCTGATGAGGTGAGTGAAGCCATGGACAAAGCTTAAAACCGTGACCTTTGCTGCGCTAGACTGCAAAAATCAGCTTTAGCGTTCTATTTGGAGAACGATGATGGAAGACCTCAACACCCTCTACTACTTCACCCAAGTGGTGGAGCACCACGGTTTCGCGGCGGCCGGGCGCGCACTGGACATGCCCAAGTCCAAGCTCAGCCGACGCATCGCCGAACTCGAAGAGCGCCTTGGTGTACGCCTGCTGCACCGCACCAGCCGGCATTGCTCATTGACGGAAATCGGCCAGGCCTATTACCAGCGCTGCCTGGCCATGCGCGTGGAAGCGGAAAGCGCCGCCGAACTGATCGAGCGCAACCGCTCCGAGCCCCAAGGCCTGGTGCGCGTCAGTTGCCCGACGGCGCTGCTCAACTCCTGGGTCGGGCCGATGCTGACCCGCTACATGCTCAAGTACCCGCTGGTGGAGTTGTTCATCGAAAGCACCAACCGCCGGGTCGACCTGATCCACGAGGGCTTCGACATTGCCCTGCGGGTGCGCTTCCCCCCGCTGGAGAACACCGACATGGTGATGAAGGTGCTGGGCAACAGCACCCAGAGCGTGGTCGGCAGCCCGGCCTTTGTCTCGCGCCTGTCGACACCGGCCTCCCCGGCCGACCTCAGCGGCTTGCCGAGCCTGCACTGGGGCGCGGCGCAACGCGAGTATCAGTGGGAACTGTTCGGTGCAGATGGCAGCACCGCGATGATCCGGCATGCACCGCGCATGGTCACCGATGACCTGTTGGCCTTGCGCCATGCGGCAGTTGCCGGAATCGGCATCGTGCATCTGCCCAGCGTGGTGGTGCGCGACGAAATTGCCACCGGACAATTGGTCGAGTTGGTGCCGGGATGGGCACCGAAAAGCGGTGTCATCCATGCGATCTTCCCTTCGCGTCGCGGCTTGTTGCCATCGGTGCGCACGTTGATCGACTTTCTCGGGGAAGAATTCAGCCGCAGTGATATTGCCTGATGGCAGCAGCGGCAAGTTGATTGGGGCGCAGGGGTAAGGTTTCAAAACCGCGGCGCCGCCTTCGCGAGCAAGCCC
>NZ_AKJM01000044.1 GCF_000282335.1 Pseudomonas sp. GM48 | reverse complement strand
ACTCGCCCAGCCGGTACGGCTGTCGAATTTGGTTGCCGAGGAAAACAACGGCAGGTCACAACCGGCACACACGAACGTGCCGTCACGGTGCTCGTTGTTCAGCGGACTGCTGTAGGCCCGTTCGGTGCCTTCTTCGCGAAGGATGTCGTACTGCTCGTCGCTCAGGATCCTGTGCCATTCGCTGTCGCTGTGGGTCACTTCGAACTCCTCGGCCGCACTGGCCTCGCTGATCAATGCAGTGCCTGTGGAAAACTTCGGCAACAGGCCGATCGCCAGGGCTGCCACCCCCAGCCCGCCGCTCGCTAGAAGAAATTGACGTCGTGAAAACATGCTCGTCTCCAAAAAATCCAGGGGCGTTTCATGGAGCACAGCCTAGGCTTTGGGTGATCGCCAAATCCTCACGGGAAGTTAAACAATTCGTGATAACTCGGGCCCCGAAAAACCCGCACAATGAATAACGCCAACCCTGAACACTGCTATTCCTGTGGGAGCGGGCTTGCTCGCGAAGGCGGAGTGTCAGTCGATGGTGAGACTGGCTGACCTGACGCTTTCGCGAGCAAGCCCGCTCCCACAGGTTTTGCACCTTGACCGAGCGGCAATACGCCCATTGCACCGAAGGATTGAGCTGGATGGAACAGACCAAACGAGTCCTCGTGGTCGAGGACGATATGCATATCGCCGACCTGATCTGCCTGCATCTTCGCGATGAGCAGTTCGAGGTGGTGCACAGCGCCGATGGCGATGAAGGCATGCGCCTGCTGCAACAGGGCAACTGGGACGCACTGGTCCTCGACCTGATGCTGCCCGGTGTCGACGGCCTGGAAATCTGCCGCCGCGCCCGGGCCATGGCCCGCTACACGCCGATCATCATCACCAGCGCGCGCTCCAGCGAAGTGCACCGGATCCTCGGCCTCGAACTGGGTGCCGACGACTATCTGGCCAAACCCTTTTCCATGCTCGAACTGGTGGCCCGGGTCAAAGCGCTGCTGCGCCGGGTCGATGCCATGGCGCGTAACCTGAAGATGGACGCCGGCAGCCTGCTCACCGACGGCCTGGCCATCGACCCGATCACCCGCGAAGTGTCCCTCGACGGCCGTCGCCTCGATCTCACGCCCCGGGAGTTCGACTTGCTGTATTTCTTCGCCCGCCAGCCCGGCAAGGTGTTTTCGCGCATGGACCTGCTCAACGCCGTATGGGGCTACAGCCACGAAGGCTACGAGCACACGGTCAACACCCATATCAACCGCCTGCGCGCCAAGATCGAGGCCGATCCGGCGCAACCGGTACGCATCCTCACGGTGTGGGGCCGCGGCTATAAATTCGCCACAGGTAAGGAGCCGCAGCCATGAGGCTGACCCTGACGCAACGCCTGTCCCTGGTGTTCGCCGTGCTGCTGCTGGTGTGCTGCGGCACCTCGGCGTGGTTGCAGGTGCGCTCCAACCAGATGCATGAGCAGGAAGTGGTGCAAGGCTTGTCCCGAGATCTGGCGCAGCACATCGCCCGTGATACGGTGCTGATGGACACCCAGGGCCTGATGCCCAATGCCGTGCGCGATCTGTTCAGCAAACTGATGCAGGTCAACCCGAGCGTCGAGGTGTATCTGCTCGACACCGCGGGCAAGATTGTCGGCAGCGCCGCGCCCGAGGGGCGGATCCATCGTGACCGGGTCGACCTGGCACCGATTCAACGCCTGCTGCGGGGCGACGCCCTGCCGATTCTCGGCGACGACCCGCGTAGCGTCGATGCCCGCAAGGTGTTCAGCGCCGCACCGTTGAAGGTCGACGGCAAACCGGCCGGTTACCTCTACGTGGTATTACTCGGCGAGGACCACGACCGCCTGGCGGAACGCGGCGCGACCAGTGCGGCGCTCAATACCGCGCTGCTGTCCATCGGGCTGGTAGCCCTGTTGTGCCTGATCGCTGGTCTCACCGCGTTTGCCCTGATCACCCGGCCGTTGCGCCGCTTGACCGAAACCGTCAGCCAGTTCGACATCGATGGCGTTCCGGTCATGCCAGCCCCGCCCGTCGCGGTGGAAAAAGCCGCCAGCCACGATGAAATCGCCGTGCTCGATGCGGCGTTCCGGCAGATGCAGGCACGCCTGGGCGAACAATGGCGTTCGTTGACCCGCCAGGATCAGGAGCGCCGCGAACTGGTGGCGAACATCTCCCACGACTTGCGCACGCCGCTGGCCTCGTTGCACGGTTATCTGGAAACCCTGTCACTCAAGGACGCCACGCTGTCCCCTGCCGACCGCCGTCGTTATCTCGGCATCGCGCTGGACCAGAGCCGCAAGGTCGGCGGTCTGGCGCAGTCGCTGCTGGAACTGGTGCGGCTGGAGCACGGCTTCGTGCAACCGGTGCTGGAACGCTTTTCCCTGACCGACCTGGCTCAGGACATCTTCCAGAAATTCGAACTCACCGCAGAGGCGCGCAAAGTCGAACTGAAGGCCACGTTCGCGCCGAACGTCTCGGCCGCCTGCGCGGATCTCGGGTTGATCGAGCGGGTGCTGACCAACCTGTTCGACAATGCCCTGCGCCATACCCCGCCGGGTGGCGAGGTCGAACTGGGCCTGCGCCCGCAAGGGTCGTACATCGAAGTCACGGTCAGTGATACCGGCCCCGGCATCGCCCCGGAACTGCGCGAAGGTTTGTTTCTGCGCCCGTTCAATATCGGCGGCGCACGGCGCGATGGCGGGTTGGGGCTGCGGATTGTGCATCGCATCCTGCAATTGCATGGGCGCGAGATTCAGTTGATCGATGTGCCGGGACGGGGGGCGACCTTTCGTTTTTCGTTGCCGATCGATGAAGAGACAGCGTCGGCGTTGGCGGTGCGGTCGATGAACCTGAACACACCGCGGCAGGCCTGACAGACCGCGGCGCCTGCTTCGCGAGCAAGCCCGCTCCCACATTTGGAATGCATTCCCCTGTGGGAGCGGGCTTGCTCGCGAAGAGGCCAGCTCAAATAACACAGAACCCGGATCAGTCGCGATACCCCGGCGCCACTCGATCCAGCATTCGCAACAACGCCACCCACGCCAGTTGCATGGCATCCGGGTCATCGAACTCGCCCTCATCCAAAGGCCGCCCCGGATCATTGAACTGCCGCTCGGTGTGCGCGCAGACCTCCGCCGACGGCAACACCAACTCACCGGCAGCTAGCGCAGCCAATTGAATATCGCAGGCCTTTTCCAGGTAATACATGCGCATGAACGCCTGCCCTACCGTTTCGCCCACCGTCAGCAATCCATGGTTACGCAACATCAACACCGGCTTGTCGCCCATGTCCGCCACCAGCCGTTGTTGCTCACTCAAGTCCAGCGCTACGCCTTCGTAATCGTGATAAGCGACACGACCGTAGAACTCCATGGAAATCTGGTTCACCGGCAACAACCCGCACTTCAACGCCGCCACCGCACACCCGGATTTGGTGTGGGTGTGCAGCACGCATTGCGCATCTTCACGGGCACCGTGGATGGCGCTGTGGATCACGAAGCCGGCCGGGTTCACCGGGTAAGGCGACGGTTCCACCGCGTGGCCATCAAGGTCGATTTTGACCAGATTGGACGCGCTGATCTCGTCGAACATCAGCCCGTAAGGGTTGATCAGAAAGTGATGCTCCGGCCCCGGAATGCGCACCGAGATGTGGGTGAAGATCAGGTCGGTCATGCGAAAGTGCGCAATCAAGCGGTAGCAGGCCGCCAATTCTTCACGCAGACGTTGCTCTGTCGATGTCATGCCAGGGTGACCTCTTTCACAGTGCAATCTTCCAGCCCTTGCCCCAAAGCCTCCCAGCCATCGAAGCCGCGGCGAGCGATAAACACCAGACGTGTTGCGTTGGCCCGGGCGTCATCCAGTGCCGGCAGAAACTGACTGCGGGTGCCGACATGTTGCAGCCAGTGCGCCGTGCTGCCCGGCGTCAGCAACACCAGGCCTTTGACCCGGAATACATCACTGGGCAGCGCCCTCAACCAGCCGCGCAAGCACTCGACGTCGAGGGCCGCGTTGCTCTGCCACAACCAGCTACTGAACATCTCGCCGTGATCGCCATCGGACACCCGCGTCAGCGGTTTCTGTGCCCGGGGCTCAAGGTCCAGGTCGGTATCCAGCCACAGTGCATCGGGCAACTCGGCTTGCACACTTTCATGCACACGCGTCCTGGTGCCCAATGCATCGCGCAGCGTTTGCAGCTGTGATTCATCGACCAGGTCGGTCTTGTTCAACAGCAACAAGTCAGCAGCCGCCACCTGCGCCCGAGCCAGGCGTGCGTACTCACCATCAAGTTGCAGATGACGGGTGGCGTCGACCACGGTGATGACCATGTCCAGTTGCATCTGGCTGCGCAGTTGCGGGTAGGCCAGGGTTTGCACGATGCGCTGCGGGTCGGACACGCCGCTGCACTCGATGACGATACGCTCCAGCCTTGGTTCAAGCTGCGCCAGGCTGCCGAGCTGCGCCAGCAGGTCTTCCTGCACGGTGCAGCAGATGCAGCCGTTTTGCAGGCTGTATACGGCGTCGGTGACTTCGGAAACGATGGCCGCATCGATGTTCAGCTCGCCGAAATCGTTGACGATCACCGCCAGCCGACTGCCTTCGGCACGGCGCACCATGCGGTTGAGTAGTGTGGTTTTACCGGCGCCGAGAAAACCCGACACCACGGTCACGGCGATACGTGGGGAAGTCATTCTGCCTTGCCCTCCAGCACCGGTGGTTCGCCCTGCCAGACGGCTTTGAGGCCGACCGCTTCCAGCGTTGAGTGGCGGTCGTAAACCAGTTGCCCTTCAACGAAGGTCAGCAGCACCTGGGTCTTGTGAATGTAGTTGCGTGCCGGTGCGGCGAACAAATCGCGGTCGATGACGATCAGGTCCGCCGACTTGCCCACTTGCAGGCTGCCGGTGCTGTGCTCCAGGCCCATGGCCACGGCGCCGTTGCTGGTGATCACGGTCAGCGCCTGTTCGAGGCTGATCGGGTCACCGAAGCAGGCCGGGTCGTCGTTCCACGGGTTCTGCCGGGTGATCATGGTTTCCAGCGCCAGCCACGGGTCGATGGACGCCACCGGCCAGTCGGTGCCCATCACCGCAGTGCCACCGGCGGCGAGCACACCTTTGAAGTCGTAGATGCGCTTGAGTCGCTCCTGACCGTAGCCGGAACGTGCGCCGCTGGCGAACGGCGTCGGGTACCAGGCGGCTGGGGAAAATTCGGCGATGACATTCAGTTCCTTGAAGCGCGGCAGGTTGCCGGGGTGCAGCAAGGTGCTGTGGGCGCACTGGTGGCGTACACCGCTGAAACCGTTGCGACGACGGGCCTCGGCCACGGCGTCGAGGAACACGTCGGAGGCACCGTCACCGGTGCAGTGGGCGATCACGCGGATGCCCTTGCGGTCCATGTCCACCACCATGTCGGTGATGTGTTCCGGGGTCAGGTTGAGCTTGCCGCGCCAGCTCGATTCCTGCGGCCATGGCGTCAGCAGGTACGAGGACTTCGGCTCGACCGTGCCGTCGAAATGGAACTTCACCGCGTTGGCGCTCAGGCGCGCGCTGCGGTAGTAGTGACGTTCGCCGGCCAGCAGCTCCCAGCGGCGACGCACCGGGAAGATGTCGTCCTGCCAACTGATCGCCGCTTCGATGCGCACCGTCAGTTCGCCGCTGTCGTCCAGTTCCTTCAAGGCTTGCAAACGCTGTTCGCAGACGTGCACGTATTTGCTCGCCGTGACGCCACGCGAGCTCTGGAAGTGCACGCCATCGCGATAGGCGCGGCGCAACACGCTGACCGGCGTCGGTGGCATGGCCGCGTGGATCATCGCGTAGGCGCCGTCGATCATCAGGCCGGTGGGTTCGCCGCTCAGCTCGTCACGCTCGAAATAACCGTTGCGCGGGTCGGCCGTGTGGCGGTCGATGCCCGCCAGTTCCAGGGCCTTGGAGTTGACCATCATGGTGCCCCACATACGGTCGAGCAGCGCCACCGGACGGTCCGGCATCACGCTGTCGAGCCACTCGCGGCCCGGCGTCAAACCCGCCTCGCGGAAGGTGTAGCGCACCCAGTACTGACCGTAGATCCAGCCGTCGCCCGGATGGCTGTCGGCATAGGCGAGGATGCTTTCGCGCAGCTGTTCCGGGGTCGGGTCTTCGATGCCGACGTCGAGGTCATCGGCGTAGCGCGGTGCCAACGCGAGGTCGGGGTGAGTGTGCATGTCGTGCAGGCCCGGCATGCAGAACGCGCCTTGCAGGTCATGCACGCGGGTGTTCAGGCCCTTGTACATTTCGATCTGGCCGAGGCTGGCGACTGCGATCAACTTGCCGTCGCGGATGGCCACGGCCTCCGCCCACGGGTTGGCCGGGTCCTGGGTGTAGATGCGACCGTTGGCGAGGATCAGGTCGGCGTAGGTCCCCTGCACGGAATGGGTAGAGGAAAAGTTATCGGACTCAGCCATGTAAGCCACCTTTGAGTTCAGGGAGATTGAAAGGTCCACCGGGCGTTGTGCGTGTCGGCGACCTGAAAAATTGTTGTTGTTTTACTTAGCCAGAAACGTTGTGGCGTCGACCTCGATCATCACCGGTTCATGGCGATTGCCGAGTTGCCCGAGCAGCTCGCGCAAGCCGTGCAAATGGCTCACCCGGTGATGGGCGACGTGACAACTCTGCGCCAGCGCAGCGAAGTCCGGCGTGAGGATGTCCACCCCCAGCAACGGCACCGCCTTGGCATTCATGTAGTCGCGGATCTCGCCGTAGCTGCTGTTGTTCCACAGCAGCAGGATCACGCCGGCGCCGGCCTCTTTGGCGGCGATCAGTTCGGCGCTGGAAAACTGCAAGCCACCATCGCCGACCAACGCCACCACCGGGCGCAGTGGTTGGGCCAGTTTGGCGCCGATGGCGGCGGGCAAACCGTAGCCGAGGGTGCCGTAGCCGCTGCCGGCGTTGAACCAGCTGTTGGGGGTTGGCGCACGGTAGCCGAGGGCACCCTGGTACACCGGTTGAGTCGAATCACCGACGATCAGCGGTTGCGGCAAGTGATCACGGACCGTATCGAGCAAGGCTTGCATGCGGCTCTGCTGCGCGTTCCAGCCATCCCGTTCAATGGCGTTGACCCGGCTCACGCGCTCGCCCGCCCAGCCGGCAACAGCCTGACGTTGTGGCAGTCGCGCCAGCAGAGAACGCAAGCCCTGTCCGGCATCACCGAGCAATCCGACCGTAGCTGTTTGCACACCGAGCACTTGCATCGGGTCGATGTCCAGACGAATCAGCGGCGCCTTGAACGCCAGTGGACCGAGGCCGAAAAAGTCATAGTCGGTTTCACCCAGTTCGGTGCCGACAGCCAACACCACGTCGGCCTCGGCGAACAGTTCGCGACCATGGGCCGACGACTGCACACCGTCGAGCAGCAAAGGATGTTCGGGAGCCAGCAAACCACGGGCGTTGGTGGTCAACGCCACGGGGGCCTGAAGACGCTCGGCGAGCGCGGCCAGGACTTCAGCAGCCCGGCGCGCCCCGCCACCGGCGAGGATCAATGGACGCTTCGCGTTGCCGATCAGGGCCACCGCAGCATCAATGGCTTCCGGCGCCGGGGCAGGCGCTGCCGGTAACGGACGCGGGCGCAGGTCCAGACCTTCGGCAGACATTTCCAGCACATCCAGCGGAATCTCGATGTGCACCGGCCGCGGCCGCGTACAGCCAAACAGGGCAAACGCCCGCGCCAATACTTCCGGCAATTGCGCCGGGTGCTGCAACGTATGGCTGAAGGCGCAGACCCCGGCGACCAGCGCGCGCTGATCCGGCAGTTCATGCAAGTGACCATGGCCCAGGCGCAGGTGTTCGCGACGGTTGCAGGTGGAGATCACCAGCATCGGCACCGAATCCGCATAGGCCTGGCCCATGGCGGTGATGATGTTGGTCATGCCGGGACCGCTGATGATGAAGCACACCCCGGGCTTGCCGCTGGCCCGGGCATAACCGTCGGCCATGAACCCGGCACCCTGCTCGTGGCGCGGGCTGATGTGCTTCAGGCGACTGCCGTGCAAGCCGCGATACAACTCGACGGTGTGCACCCCGGGAATGCCGAAGACGGTTTCAACGCCATAGCCTTCCAGCAACTGAACGAGCGCCTGGGCACAACGGGGCATGCAGCACCTCCTGGATAAAGGGCCACGGTGGCCCAACGACGAATGGGGCTAGTATTGTTGAATCAACCAATACAACAATCGATTTTTTTTGGCCTGACTGTTCGATTTACGTCACCATACCGAGAGCAAACGCTAACCTTGTGGCGAGGGAGCTTGCTCCCGCTGGGTCGCGCAGCGGCCCCTTTACAAGCGACTGCTGCGCAGTCGAGCGGGAGCAAGCTCCCTCGCCACGGGGTTCCGCGTTTGCCTGTTTCTTTCAACTTTGAGCGGGATGATTTATGCGTTTTCCTTCGATGACAGCCCTTCGTGCGCTGGATGCGGTTGCCCGCACAGGCAGCGTGTCGATCGCAGCCCGTGAACTGAACCTGACCCGCAGCGCCATCAGCCACCAGATCAGCAAACTTGAGGAATGTGTCGGTTTCGCCCTGACCGAGCGCATTGGCCGGGGCATCGGCCTGACGTATCAGGGCGAACGCTATGCGCGGGAAGTGCACGGGATTCTGTTGAACCTGCTGGACGCCGGGCAGTTGGTCGATGACCAGGAGATTTCCGGACGGCTGTGCGTCAGTTGCGCACCGGGGTTCGCCACCTATTGGTTGTGTCACCACATTGGTGCGTTCCTGCGCCAGTACCCGCAAGTGCAATTGCAGCTGATCTCGCCGCGGACACCGGACGACACCAACAACCCCAACACCGATCTGTTCATTGCCTACGGAATCGGCGACTGGCCGGAAATGGTCGTTGAAGAGATTGTGGCGCTGCGTTTTTTCCCGGTGTGCAGCCCGCGTCTGATCAACGCATTGAGCGGGCTGAAAAACCCGCAGGAACTCAGTGCCTACCCGCTGCTACACATGACCGACTATTCGGACTGGCGCGTGTGGCTGACTGCTGCCGGTGCTTCAGGGGTCAATGCGATGAGCGGCATTCTGTTTTCCGATGCGCATTGCGCACAGTCCGCCTGCATTGCCGGCCAGGGCATTGCGATTGGCGACAACCTGATCAGCGGCGATGCCTTGTCCAAGGGTTTGCTGGTGCGCCCGTTCGACATCAGCATCGACCTGCACCGAGGCTATTACCTGGTCGCCGACCCACAAAAAGCCGAGCGTGCAGTGGTCCAGGCCTTCAGCAACTGGGTCAAGACGCAGCTGCAATCGTCCCACCAGACCTGGCAAGACACCCTTTAAAACTCGCAATACATCCCCCTGTGGGAGCGGGCTTGCTCGCGAAGGCGGCGTCACATTCAACCTTTTTGGTGACTGACACACCGCCTTCGCGAGCAAGCCCGCTCCCACAGGGGAAGGCTCTGTTTCAGGGGCTCTGGGCTGCATGGAATCCCCGGTCCATTTGTTCAATAAAACTAACCAATACGAGCAAAATAATTCCATTGATGTAGCGATATTTTTAACAATAATAAGCCCAAAGCCCATTTCGGATTCGCATCCGTCCTCGTACGTCATACGGGCAATAAAAAGAGGAACTCCATAGTGTCCAGCCGTTCAGCGATTCAGCTCAGCGCTCAAGGTATCAGCCAGTATTACGGCCGTTTCGCGGCGCTGGATAACGTCGATCTCGACGTTCGCCAAGGCGAATTTCTTACCCTGCTGGGTCCGTCCGGTTCGGGCAAGACCACCTTGCTGATGATCCTTGCCGGTTTCCTCAGCCCGACCTCGGGCAAGTTGATGGAACAAGGTGTCGACATCATCAAGCGCTCCGCCGAGAAGCGGAACTACGGCATGGTGTTCCAGGGTTATGCGCTGTTCCCGCACATGAGCGTGGCCGACAACGTGGCCTACCCGCTGCGTATCCGCAAAGTCCCCGTTGAAGAACGCAATCGCCGGGTCAAGCACATTCTTGAAGTGGTCGGCCTCGGTGCACACATGCACAAGAAACCCGCCGAGATGTCCGGCGGCCAGCAGCAGCGCGTGGCGATTGCCCGGGCGCTGGTGTTCGAGCCGGAACTGCTGTTGCTCGACGAGCCACTGTCGGCCCTGGACAAGAACCTGCGCGAACAGCTGCAAACCGAGTTGCAACGCATCCACCGTCAGGTCGGCACCAGTTTCGTGTTCGTCACCCACGATCAGAACGAAGCCCTGGCGCTGTCCTCGCGCATCGCGATTTTCAACCACGGCAAGCTGACTCAGGTCGACACCCCGGAAAACATCTACAACCGCCCCGAGAGTCGTTTCGTCGCCGAGTTCCTGGGCAAGATGAACCTGTTCCCGCTGGACAACCTGACCCGCAACGGCCAGACCGCCAGCGGCCGCTGCGGCACCAGCGTATTGCACGCCCAGGCCCCGAACGCACTGAGCCAGGCGCCGATCGTGCTGGCCGTGCGCCCCGAGCACATGGAACTGCACAGCGAGTGCCCGGCCCGGGACGGCTACAACGTGATGCCCGCACAACTCACCGACAAGGTCTATCAAGGCTCCAGTACCCATCTGGCACTCAAGGTCGGCGGCGATACATTGCCGATCAACCTGTCCGTCCCCGGCAATCACCCCGGCGCGTCGATGACCAGCGGTGCGCCGGTGTGGCTGAGCTGGCCGGTGCAGCAAAGCTTCCTGCTACAAGCCTGAACCCCAAAAAACTGCGTCACAAAGCTCTCTTCCAATGACAAAAAAAAGGCCGGTGTCCACGCAGACACCCGCCAACTGAGGACTTGCCCATGCGCCAGGATCACCAACAAGACTGCATCGAAGTGCTTATCGAAAAGGCCCGCGACGGTCAGATCAACCGTCGCACCTTCATCCAGGCCATGGGCCTGCTGGCCGCGGTGCCGCTGGCGCTGCGCAGCGGCATCAGCTGGTCGGCGGACAAGCCGCTGGTGGTGGTCAACTGGGGGGGCGATGCTCTCAACGCGTTCCGTTCGGCGTGGACCGACACCTTCACCAAAAACACTGGCATCCAGGTGCGCATCGACGGCGCCGGCCCGACCGAAGGCGCAATCCGCTCGCAACTGGCCAGCGGTCAACCAAGCTGGGACGTGGTCGACGTCGAGAGCTACAGCGCCATCGTGCTGGGCCGGGAAAAGATCCTGCAGCCGCTGGACTACAACGTGATCAAGCGCGATCAAGTGGCCCCGGCGCTCTCCTCCGATTTCGGCATCGCCAGCTACCAGTTCAGCTACGTGATGGCCTGGGACAGCGCAAAATTCGGCGACAACGGGCCGAAGACCTGGGCCGATTTCTGGGACGTGAAGAAATTCCCCGGCAAGCGCACGCTGTACAAATGGATGAACGGCATGCTCGAAGCGGCGCTGCTGGCCGACGGCGTTCCGGCCGATCAGCTGTACCCGCTGGACGTGCCGAGGGCGATGAAGAAGATCGACGAGATCAAGCCTCACGTCCTGTCGTTCTGGAGCTCGGGTGCCGAGAGCCAGCAATTGATGGTCGACGGCGAAGTGTCGGTGGGCGCGATCTGGCACACCCGCGCCAAGCTGCTCAGCGAAGACACCGACAACCGCGTGCGCTGGAGCTTCGACAACGGCTTTATCAACTCCAGCAGCTGGGCAGTGCTGAACGGCAACCCGGGCGGCACTCAACCGACCATGCAGTTCATCCAGCAAGCGTTACAACCCGAAGGCCAGCTCAAACTGTTTGAATTGCTGGGCAACGGCCCGTCGAACAGCGCCACGGAAAAACTGATGTCGGCCAAGCAACTGGAAGGCAACTGCGCGTCCGAAGACAACCTGAAAAAACAGATCGCTCTCAATGCCCAGTGGTACGCCGACAACTACTCCAAAGCCCTGGAAGAGTATCTGACGCGGTTGTCCAAGTGAGCCATTGACCATGACTACGACCCTGACCTCAACCCTGACCACCCCCAAGCCCCGCTTCAGTTCGCCGGGGCTGGAGCGCAGCATGCTGCTGTTCCCGCTGCCGGTGTTGCTGCTGGTCTTCTACGTGCTGCCGTTTCTCGGTGTGGTCGGCTGGAGCTTCTCGCTGCCCACTCCGGGCATCGAGCAGTACCAGCGCATCGCCACGGACCCGGCGATCCACGAGATGCTCTGGCGCACCTTGCGCCTGTGCATGACGGTCAGTTGCCTGGCCCTGGTGATCGGTTATCTGCTGGCCTACTGCTGGGTGTTCAGCCCGCCGTTCTGGCAGCGGGTGGTGGAGATCTGCATCTTCATCCCGTTCTGGATTTCGGTGTTGGTACGGGCCTTTGGCTGGTTGATCGCCCTGCGCAGCAACGGTGTGCTCAATAACGGTTTGATGGACATGGGCCTGATCGATCAGCCGCTGCAACTGAGCCGCAATGAAATCGGGGTGGTCATCGGCATGCTCCACGTGATGATCCCGTACGCGGTGTTCCCGCTGCTGTCGACCATGCGCCAACTGGATCAGCGTGTGCTCATGGCCTCGCGCGGCCTCGGTGCCGGTGCCTTGCGCACCTTCTGGCAAGTGCTGCTGCCGCAGACCCTGCCGGGCATTCTGGGCGCGTTCATCATGGTCTTCGTGTTCTGCCTGGGCTTCTTCATCACCCCGGTGCTGTTGGGTGGCGGGCAAACGGTGATGATCGCCGAGTACGTGTTCCTGCAAATGTTCCAGACCAGTAACTGGGGCCTGGGGGCGGCACTGAGCGTGGTGTTGCTGGCCCTGGTCAGCGCGCTGATCTGGGTGCTGTTGAAAATGACCCGCGTGAACCGACTGGTAGGCTGAGATCATTATGAATACCCATCGCACAAGCCTGAGTACCCGGCTGCTGGCCGTGGTCGCCATGGCCTTCATGCTGTTCCCGCTGCTGACGGTCATCCCGGTGTCGTTCACCAGCAAACGCTTCCTGTCGATGCCCGAAGGCAACTGGTCGCTGCGTCACTACGAGGCGCTGGTCAGCAACCCTGACTGGTTCCACGCCATCAGCCAGAGCCTGACCATCGCCTTCGCCACCAGCATCATCGCCACCCTGCTGGCGGCGAGTTTCAGCCTCGGCATCTGGTACATGCGCTCCAAATGGGCCACGGCGCTGATTGGCCTGGTGCTGTTGCCAATGGCGATTCCGCCGGTGATTTCCGCGCTGGTGCTGTACTTCATGGAAACCAAGCTCGGTCGCTTCGCGCCGGGCATGGGCTACGACACCCTGACCGGGGTGGTGATCGCCCACGTGATCATGGTGGTACCGTACGGCGTGGTGACCATGCTGGTTGCGTTGAGTCAGATTGACCGGCGCATCGAACTGGCCTCGCGCAACCTCGGTGCCAGCCTGATGCAGACCACGTTCATGGTGATCCTGCCGAACCTGAAGTTGGGTCTGGCCTCCACCGCGCTGTTGGGTTTTGCCCTGTCCTGGGAAGAGGTGGCGGTGACGCTGTTCATCACCAGCGTCAACGTCGACACCCTGCCCAAACGCATCTGGAGCGGCTTGCGCGATAACGTCGACCCGAGCGTCGCAGCGATTTCGGTGTTGCTGATCAGCCTGACCTTGCTGGTATTGATCGGCCGGTTGGTGGTTCAGCATCTGGCGGATAAACGAGCGCAGAAGCTGCAGCACTCTTAAGCGCTACAAACGAAAAAAGCCCCGCGCTTGCCATGCAAACGCGGGGCTTTTTTCGTTCAACCGCCGCAATCCCTGTAGGAGCGAGCTTGCTCGCGATGATCTCAAAGGCACCGCGTTCACCCAGGATGAACCCGTCATCGTTAACGTCAATCACGAGCAAGCTCGCTCCTACAAGGGTGGGGGGCGAAAAACATGACCAGCCGCCTGTTGATCCGTGACAACGCCGCCCCGGTCCAATAGATTAGTCGGCCTGAAAAAGCCCCCGGGCTTTCTCGCCCCTATTCAAGTTCAAAGAAGTAGTGAAATTTCAATGTCCGATTCCAATACCGCTGAATCCGTAGTCACCTTGTCGTCCAAAGCGGAATACGAAAACTCCATCAATCTTTCACAACACGTGCCCCAGGCCAAAACCATCAGCGAGATGGTCCTGGACGCTTTCCAGTCAACTCGTGAAAGCGACCAGATTCGCGAACTGCGCGCCGCGATCCGCCAGGCCCACGACAGCTTCGACGACGACAAGGCCTATGAACTGATGGGCCAGCTCAAGCAGCTCAAGGACGCCGAAGCAGCGGACATCGCCGCCCTGGAAGACCTGAGCAGCAAATTCCCGATCAGCCGCATCCTCTCCAGCTTCAAGGACGACCCGGCGTTCCAGGAAATCGTCTACGGCCTGGCCCTGAAGGTCCTGAACCAGACCCACCAGGCCATCAGCAACCCGAGCGGCGGCAAGAGCAAAGCCGCCAAGGCCAAGAAAGAAGTCGAAGTGTTCACCATCAGCAAGGACGGCATCAGCGTCACCCTGCCGCTGCGCACGCCGCGCTCGCGCCTGAACGTCGACCGTGAAGCCCTGGAATTCCTCGGTTTCACCTTCGTCGGCGAAGGCGATGAAGCGGAACTGGAAAGCGAGACGTTCCTGGACAACAGCGGCGCCGAGCAAGCGGTCAACCGCAAGAACATCATCACTGCCCTGCAGCAGCAGACGGCGTTCGACGGCTATAGCATCGTCGCGCAGTAACCCAAACCCTTGTGACGAGGCTTTCCTGTGGCGAGCGAGCTTGCTCGCGTTCGGCGGCGCAGCCGTCGTAAACCCGGTAAATTCGGTTTTTCTGAAATAACACAGGTGATTTGATTAGGGCGGCTTCGCCACCCAGCGGGAGCAAGCTCCCTCGCCACAAGTCGCTCACTTAAGAGCCCTGCCCTAGCGCAGGGCTTTTTATTGCCCGTGATTCGGGCAAAACCGCGATTACTCTTCCAGTATCGACGCCAGAACACCACTTCCCTTCACCCATGAGCACCACGGGTCCGCCTGCGGGGAGCGTCAACTCACTTTCCAGCCCAGACCTCAGTGGTGCAACTGCCGAGGTCATCATGAACACGCCCCCCTTGTATCGCCAACTGGCCAACCACTACCTGGACGCAATCCGCAGCGGCACCTTGAAAACCGGTGAGCGCTTGCCCTCGATCCGCTTGATGATGGAAAAACACGCCGTCAGCCTGTCAACCGCCGTACAGGTGTGCCGGGAGCTGGAAGACTATGGCGTGCTGGAGGCCCGGCCACGCTCCGGCAACTACATTCGCCAACCCGACACCGCACCCAAGCCCACCCCGACGGCCTTGGCAGCAGCACTGGATACCAGCGTTTATGTCGGCATTCATCAACAGGTGTCTGCGGTGCTCAAGGCCAGTCAGCGCGCGACGATCAAGGTCAACTTCGCCAGCGCCTACTGCGCGCCTGAGCTTTATCCGCTGAAGACCTTGCAGGACAACATGATCAAATCCCTACGCTACGACGCCCGCCTGCTCGGCACCGCGAGCCCAACCTGTGGCAACAGCGCATTGCGCAACATCCTGGCCCGGCGGGCACTGGCCAGCAAGACCCACCTGGCCCCCGAGCGGATCGTGATCACCAACGGCGCCACCGAAGCGATCAATCTGGCCTTGCGTGCGGTCACCCGCCCCGGCGACACCGTGGCCGTGGAGTCGCCCACTTTCTACGGCCTGCTACAAATCCTCGAAAGCCTGAACCTGCGGGTGCTGGAAGTCCCGGCCTCGGCCCATACCGGGCTCAATCTGCAGGCCCTGCAACGGCTGCTGCAAGGCCCCGAGCGGGTCAAGGCATTGATCGTGGTTCCCAACCTGCAAAATCCGCTCGGCAGCATCATGCCCGACGCCAACAAGGCACGGCTGGTCAATCTGTGTGCCGAGCACAACACCGTACTGATCGAGGACGACACCTACGGCGACCTGGTGGACACCGAGCAACCGTTGTCCACCCTCAAACACTGGGACCGTACCGACAATGTGATTTATTGCGCCTCACTGAACAAAACCCTGGCACCGGGCATGCGCCTGGGCTGGATCTGCGCCGGCAAATGGCACGACCGCGTGGAGATGCTCAAGCATACGCAGTCCCGGAGTTGCGAAGCGCTATCGCAATTGGCGGTCAGCGAATTCATGCGCACACCGTCCTACGAACGTTACCTGCGGCGTTTGCGCAAAACCCTGACCGTACAACGCGCGCAGATGAGCGCGGCGATCACCCGCTATTTCCCCATCGGCACCAGTGTGACCCACCCGCAGGGCGGCACGCTGTTATGGGTGGAATTGCCTCGCCGGCATTCATCCATGGCGTTTTTTCACGAGGCGCTGAAGGTCGGCATCCAGATTTCCCCTGGGGATATCTTTTCCAATGCCAAGCGTTTCGATCACTTTGTGCGCATTGGCTGTGGCGCACCGTATTCGCCGCGGATTGATGAGGCTTTGCAGACGTTGGGCCAAATCCTGAAAAAACAGGCTTGACCACGAACCTGTGGGAGCGGGCTTGCTCGCGAAAGCGCTGTGTCAGACACATCAATGTTGAATGTGCTGACGCCTTCGCGAGCAAGCCCGCTCCCACAGGGGACCTTCGGCAAATACAAAATCGATGAAC
>NZ_AKJM01000043.1 GCF_000282335.1 Pseudomonas sp. GM48 | reverse complement strand
TGGTCGACGACAACGGCAGCACTGCCACCGGTTCACTGGACGTGAACATCGTCGACGACCTGCCGTATGGCGTGGACGACAGCAACACCAGTACCGCTTCGGAAACCCTGCTGACCCTCAACGGCAACGTGCTGAGCAACGATGTGCAAGGCGCCGACCGCGTGCCGCTCGGCGCAAACGCCGGCCCGATCACCCCCGGTACCTTCACCGGCACTTACGGCACGTTGGTGCTCAATGCCAACGGCACTTACACCTACACCCTCAACACCAGCGATGCCGATTTCAAGGCGTTGCACGGCGGCGGCGACGGTACGGAAACCTTCACCTATACGCTGACGGACGCCGATGGCGACAGCAGCAGCGCCTACCTGGTGCTGCAGATCCACAACAACGATGACCCGATCACGATTGGCGGTTTGAACGTTCAGGGTGGCGAACTCACTGTCTTCGAGAAAAACCTCAGCGACGGCAGCAGCCCCAACGCACCGGCCCTGACCCAGAGCGGCACCTTCACCGTCACCGCGCTGGATGGCCTGCAAACCCTGACCGTCGGCGGTATCGCCGTGGTCACGGCTGGCGTGGCCGCCGGCTTCCCGCAATCGATCACCACCCCGCTGGGCAGCACCCTGACCGTCACCGGATTCAATGCGGCGACCGGAGTGATCAGCTACAGCTACACCCTCAACGACAACGAAGCCCATCCGACGGCCAACGGCGCCAACAGCCTGACCGAGAACTTCAACGTCATTGCCACCGATACGGACGGCGACAGTGCGACCGGGCAGATCAACGTCAACATCGTCGATGACCTGCCGAGCGCCAAACCTGACTCGTCGTCGGTAGTGGAGGGCGGCACCGTCAACATCAGTGTGCTGGGTAACGACATCAGCGGCGCCGATGGTCCGGCGACGGTGGTCGGCGTGCGCGCCGGCAGCAATACCGCGACGTCGGCCATCGGCGGGCTGGGCAACCAGATCAACGGCACCTATGGCTACCTGACCCTCGATGCCAACGGCAACGCGGTGTATCACAGCAACCAGAATTCGGTCGGTGATCCGGGAGCCACCGATACGTTCACCTATACCGTGCGTGATTCCGATGGTGATGAAAGCACCACCACCATCACCATCGATGTGGCCAACAGCAACATCAAGGCCAACCCCGATAGTGATGTGACGGTCTACGAAAAAGCCCTCGACCTGAGCAAGGACGGTCAGGACCTGGCCGCCGGTACGGTCACCGGCAGCGACCCGGGCAACACTGGCGAAACCGCGTCCGGCACCCTGGTCGGTTCGGTCTCGGGTGCCAGCGGTGCGCTCACCTACACTCTGGTCGGCAGTGCCACCGGTACTTACGGGCAAATCCTGCTCAACCCCGACGGCAGCTACACCTACACCCTGACCTCGGCGCCGAAAACCTCGCCGAACGCCAACGACGGGCCGAACAGCCTGAGTGAAAGTTTCACCTACAAAGCCACCGATGCGCTGGGCAACAGCAGCACCAGCATCATCGTGGTCAACATTGTCGATGACGTGCCCAAGGCGGTGGCAACGGATCGCTCGGTGGCGGCGGTGGAGATCGATTCCAACCTGCTGATCGTGCTCGACATCTCCGGCAGCATGGCCGACCCTTCCGGCGTGTCGAACCTGTCGCGGCTGGAACTGGCGAAGCAGGCCATCAGTGCCTTGCTGGATAAATACGACGACCTCGGCGATGTGAAAGTGCAACTCGTCACCTTCAGTAGCAGTGCCACCGACATGACTTCGGTATGGGTCGATGTTGCGACCGCCAAGACCCTGCTGGCCGGCCTCACCGCGAACGGCGGTACCAACTACGACGCGGCCGTGGCGACCATGCAGACCGCGTTCAACACCTCGGGCAAACTGACCGGTGCGCAAAACGTCGGCTACTTCTTCTCCGACGGTAAGCCCACCACCGGCCAGGAAATCGGCACTGCCGACGAGACCGCGCTGAAAGCCTTCCTCGATGCCAACAGCATCAAGAACTACGCGATCGGCCTGGGCAGCGGCGTGAGCAACGCCAACCTCAATCCACTGGCCTATGACGGCAGCAGCCACACCGATACCAATGCGGTGGTGGTGACCGACCTCAACCAGCTCAACTCGGTGCTGTCCGGCACGGTGATCGGCGCACCGGTGACCGGTTCGCTGCTGGGCGAAGGCGGTTCATTCGGCGCCGATGGCGGCTTCATCAAAACCGTCACGGTGGACGGCACCACGTACACCTACGATCCGAGCGGCAACAGCAACCAGGGCTCGCTGAACTTCAGCGGCGGGCTCAACCACGGCACGTTCAATACCGTGGACAACACCTTGAGCATTGCCACCAACAACAGCGGTACCTTGCAGATCAACCTCGACACCGGTGAATACGCCTACATTTCGCAGAAAACCACCTCGGTGTTGATCACCGAAACCATCGGATTCACCGTCAGTGATAACGACGGCGACCTGGTCAGTTCCACCCTGACGGTCAAAATCATACCGAACGCACCGCCCGTGGCCGCCGATGACCACGTCATCACCAATGTGCTCTCGGGGACCATCGTGGTACCGGGCGAACTGTTGCTGGCCAACGACACCGACCCCAATGGCGATCAACTCTCGGCGACACCGACCTCGTTCAACACCGGCTGGATAGCGAAGGGCGCGGACTTCACCGGCACCGGTGCGATCAGCTTCGCCGGCACCAACAGCACCCCCGCCAACCAGAGTCTGGCAGACGTGCGCAATGCCTTTGCGGCCAACGCGGCGACCATGACGGCGCTGCTGGTGATCAGTGGCTATCTCGACAAAGCGAACAGCTCCGATGGCAACAATGAAGACCTCATCACGGTCAAGCTGAAACAGGGTGAGACGCTCAACCTCGATCACGACCTGGCAGCCGGGCACGTCACGATGGAGTATTCGCTCAACGGTGGGGCGTTCGTAAGCATCGCCGATGGCGGCACCATCACCGCAAGTGCAGATGGCACTTACCAGATCCACATAACCAACATCACCAACCCCGGTAACGGCAATACGAATGCGGCGGAAAACTATCAGCTGACCATGACCGTCAACTATGCCGGGGCACAAGATGGCACCCCGGACTACCACGGTACCTATACCGCCAACGACAACCATGGCGGCAGCGACTCGGCCAACCTGACCATCAGCTATCAGGATGGTCACACCCTCACCGGCACCAGCGGCGATGACGTACTGGTGGCGGGCACCGGCAACAACATTATCAATGCCGGCGACGGCAACGATGTGCTCACGGCCGGCTCCGGCAACAACGATCTGCACGGCGGCGCTGGCAATGATTGGCTCTACAGCGGCCCGGGCAACGATCTCCTCGACGGTGGCACGGGCATCGACACGGCCAGTTACGCCCATGCCACCGCCGGGGTGACGGTCAACCTCAGCCTGCTCGGTGCGCAAAACACACTGGGCGCCGGCACCGACACCCTGACCAGCATCGAAAACCTCACTGGCTCGAACTTCAATGACACCCTGAGCGGTGACAACAACAGCAACGTGATCAACGGTGGCCTGGGCAACGACATCCTCAATGGCGGAGGTGGCGATGACTTGCTGATCGGCGGCCTGGGTAGCAACACCCTCACCGGCGGGGCAGGGATCGATACCTTCCAGTGGCTCAAGGGCAACAGCGGTCATGATCTGATCACCGACTTCACGCCCGGCACCGACAAGCTCGACCTGTCGCAATTGCTGCAAGGGGAAAACGGCACCGCGGCTTCGCTGGATGACTACCTGCACTTCACCGTCACTGGCAGTGGGCCGTCGACGGTGACCAGCATCGATGTCAGCGCCATGGCCGGTGCCGCACCGAACCAGACCATCGACCTGGCCGGCATCAACCTCGCCAGTCAATACGGTGTAACGGCGGGAGCAGGTGGGGTGGTCGCGAGCGGGCATGACACAGCGACCATCATCAACGGCATGCTCAACGATCATTCGTTGAAGGTGGATACCGTGTGATCTGACAACGCAACGAAAAAACCCGCCATCCCGGTGCAAGGGATGACGGGTTTTTTATTGCCAGAGACAAAGGCGAATGTCCGACCAGTGGTAGAGAAAACTGTAATTTCTGACAGTAGCCAGCCCCTCTTCGCTGCCTTTAAATCAAGCCTCGACCCATGAGTAAACGGGTGAGCATTCCTTAAACACTCATGTGTGCCAGAGCATCTCGATGCCCTGCTTTGGCACGCGCATACCGGGTTTATCAAACTGGCGCCGAGTCTTCGTGATTGGGGCGAGAGTCGACACGTGGGCAGAACGTCCGATCACAGGAAGGAACTGCGAAATGACCATCATTGAACAATCAGGCACGTTGAAAACCAGTTCACTGCACAAAAGGAGAAAGCTTCGCGTCCCCGGACCGACTGACTACGATGCACCCGAGGTGGAATCGCCTGTATTACTGGGGGCCACGGATGATGACGAGGGTAATCAGGTTCATTCCCTGAACCAAGGCTTTCCGATGGTTTTGAAGTTTGCAAACTTGCCCGCTGGCGGTAATCCGGACGGCACTAAGGTGGAGGTGCAAGCAAAATGGGATGGCACGTTGATAGGCAATATTGTCGAGGGCACTACCCCTTTGCCGGCCAACTGGGCGGATGATAAAAGATTGACGATTCCGAGAGGCTATACCGACAGACCGGGAGCTCACCAGCTCGTCTATCGGGTGAAGTTTGGCCTCAATGGCAAGGATTCTGATCCGATAACCATTCATGTAGATGACCAGGCACCGAAACTTGACGACAAAGTGAAGTACCCTGATCAAATTGAAAGCGAGGGGTTTACCGCGGAGTATTTTGAGGATGTCTCGCCCCATGCGTTACTGAGTTATAAAGATACATACACCGGAGCCAAGACAGGTGACAAGTTTGAGTTCTGGATGGGAGAGATAGGCGCGGATGAGGAGCCTACTGCCAGTTCGACGCTTATTGAAACCGTGGAACTCGTGTCGCCCAGACAAGCACTGGAAACCACGAAACTTACAAGGGCATTGATTACGATAGACGAAGGTACAATCGATTTGTTTGCATACGTGACGGATCGTAAAGGCAATCGAAGCCCTGCGTCGCCACCCGTTACAGTTCCTGTTTCAATGATTCCCATGCCCAAGAATCTGACGCTGGACGTAGTGCTGGAAAGTGGTGATATAACTGATCGGGTAATTTTGTTTAGAGATGCGCAAGTGCCTGTACACGGCAGGCACCAGTTCCTGAATTGGAGGCCCGATGATAAGTTACGCAGAACCATCGGTAACCAACCGGCAAAAGTGATCGATATCCCGAGCGAACCACCCTTCGTTGATCCAATTACTTACAGGGAGCTTCTGGATAACGGGAACCTTGATCTTAAAGATCTTGAATACAAGTACCAGATTCAACGTGGTACCAAGTTGGTTCCCGATACGCCAATTACGAAAATATTGAAAGTGCACCTGGATAAACCCGGTGAGCAACCTGATCCCGATAATCCTGGTTTGCCAGGTTCTCCAGATCCGAAATTGAATGTTGTCAATGTGAAAGGGGTGTTTTTTAGAGACAATTATTTGATCAAGCAGGATGCTAGTCTGGGAGCTACTGCACGCTTCTTGATTTATGACGGGCACAAAAAAGATGATGAAATTCAGGGGCACTATTATGGTGTGCCTCTGCCGACAGTGTTGAAATTGAACGGTTCGGAACAGGATGGGGAATTTCTGGAAATGCCGATCCCCGCAAATTATATTGCTGAAGGGGGGAATGATAAACAAGTGCCTGTTGGGTACACTGTTTATCATAAAGATATAAATAACACGGTTGCTGTCGCCGTAAATCAATATGTTGATGTGTATGTCGATGAAATTACTATGCCTGCGCCGGGATTTAAAGTTACCGGCGATCCAGGCAATGGTGATGGTGATACGGTGTATTGCGGCTCTTTGGTTCGCGATCCAGACACGGGCAAGGTTGCAGTCGAGGTGACATTCGACCCTGATACAGAATATGCAGATAAAGAAATTACGTTTGTCATCGAGGGATATGAAAACGTCGTTGTTGACGGGAAAAACGAGCTTGGTCTTGTGATAGACGGTGCATTCGCCACGGTGGTCAAAACACCTAGTGCAACCGAAGCAGC
Source organism: Pseudomonas sp. GM48 (assembly GCF_000282335.1). GTDB lineage: Bacteria > Pseudomonadota > Gammaproteobacteria > Pseudomonadales > Pseudomonadaceae > Aquipseudomonas. The sequence continues at coordinate 37,410 of NZ_AKJM01000043.1, read as the reverse complement.
AGCGGGCTTTAGTGTGTTCTTTGAGCATGATGTCTTCCAGACCATATTCAATGGCTGGTGTAAGCTTAATTGCACGACGAAACAAGACGGATACAGCATATCTTCTGATCGGCTACAGTTCCGCGTCACCATGAACCATGGGGATGACTCCTATTGCGATCTACCCCCTCCCTTGACCAAGTAATCTGGAGGCGCTTCGGCGCCTCTGTTTTTTTCAAGCGTTTTTTATTGTGCGGTGGACTGGATTGGGAGTGGCGGTTTTATCTGATGCATTCAGAGATTAATCCTACATTTTTCCGTAGGAAGAATCGGTATCGTCTGCCGCCTTCGTAGTCCTCCAGGTGACATTGTTCAGTGAGGGCGCAATGATGAAAGGATATAAATACATGGCGATCCGCACAGCAGCAAACCCAAATTTCACCTTAAGATCCATTGGAACGCTGGCGTTGATGCCAGCTTTTTTTTTGAGCTCATCCGCATTTGCAGCGGTCATAGTCGATAACGGAAGTACGCTGGATATCGATCCAGCAAACACACTCACCGACTATCTGGTGCAAAACAACAGCGTTCTCAATGTGAACGGTGCCACGACACAAAGCATCACAATTCAACGTGGCTCGACGCTCACTATCAACGGCGGCACTATCAACAGCAACGCCGGCGGCGACGGAATCACCATCAACGGTAGCCGGGGCACTATTAATCAGGCGACGGTGACCGCTGACAGCATCGCACTGTTGGTCAACCGGGAGCCCGACTCGACCCAGGGTTCGGTGGTGACCGCCACAAACAGTCATTTCAGTGGCGCCATCTCCGGTGCCGCCGTAACGAGCTTCAGCACCCTCGACCTGATCAACAGCACGGTCACGGGGACGGACGCAGGCAGCTTCGGCCTGATCGTCGCGGGCGGTTCCGTTCGCGCCTCCGCCAATACGCAAATCAGCGGCGATACTGCCGGTGTTCGGTTTGAAGCAGACTCTCCGGCAGGCGCTGGGTCATTGGTGCTGGACGGTTCGAGCGTCGTGGGTCGCAACGGACCGGCGCTGGAGGTGGACGGTGGTGTCGACGCCACAATCGAGGTGTTGAACGGTTCCACCTTGGCGGGCGGTAACGGCAATCTGCTGGAAGTGCTGGGCGCATCGACGGCCGCGATGAGAGTGGCTGGCAGTGCCTTGCAAGGCAACGTGCAAGTCACTGACAACAGCACCGCCAACCTGACGTTCGATCGAGGTCAGATGACCGGCGACGTAGTGGTTGAAGACGGCTCGACCGCCAATGTCACCCTGCAAAACGGCTCGCAGTTCACCGGTCGCCTGGACAACGTCACTGGCGTCACGCTCAGCCAGTCGAACTGGACCATGACCGGCAATGACACGGTCGGCACCCTGACCATGGATGGCGGCCGGGTGGATTTCGGTGATGCCTCGGGCGCATACCGGCAACTGAACGTTGGAACCCTTGATGGCAATGGCACCTTCGCCATGAAGGGCGATTTCTCAACCGGTGCCGGTGATTTTCTCAATGTGACCGGCGCAGCCAATGGTCAATTCGGGCTGGAAGTCGCAGCTTCGGGCACCGATGCGGTGGCCGCGCAGCAATTGGCACTGGTGCGCACCGCCAGCGGCAATGCGCAGTTTTCGTTGATCGGCGGGCGGGTGGATCTGGGCACCTGGTCTTACGATCTGGCGAGTGCCACCGATGGCAGCGGCGGTACAGAGTGGTTCCTCGACCCCGCCACCAAAACGGTCAGCCCCGGTGCCCAGACAGCGTTGGCGTTGTTCCGCACAGCGTCGACCATTTCTTATGGCGAGCTGAAATCACTGGAAAACCGCATGGGCGACTTGCAATCGGACGGCAAATTGCATGGCGTTTGGGTACGCCCCTACGGCAACAAGTACAACGTTGGCGAGGGCGCGGGCGTGGCCTATCAACAGCGGCAACAGGGCGTTTCCCTGGGCGCCGACACCCGTCTGGGCGACGGTCCATGGAGCGTCGGCGTGCTGGCCGGTTACAGCCAGTCGGACATTGATCTCAAAGGCGGAAGCAGCGCAACGGTCGATAGTTTCTACGCCGGTCCATACGTTGGCTGGCAGGATCCGGACAACGGCTACTACGTCGATGGCGCGCTGAAATTCAACCATTTCCGCAACGACTCGAAAGTTCGTTTGAGCGATGGAACCCGCGCCAAAGGCGACTACAGTAACTCGGCTGTCAGCGCCCTGGTGGAAGTCGGCCGCAATATCCAGCTGGCGGATGACTGGCGGGTCAAGCCTTCCGCCCAATTGTCAGCCGCGGTTATCGAGGGTGCGAGCTATGACCTCGATAACGGCATGGACGCCGACGGCGACCGGACGCGTTCATTGCGCGCCAAGCTGGGTGTCGCTGCCGGCCGTGACTTCAAAATGGGCGGCGGCACAGTCGTGCAGCCATACGGGCGGGTCGCGATGGTTCATGAGTTTGCCAACAATGACAATGTGCATGTCAACGGCAACGAGCTCAACAGCGATTTGTCGGGCAGTGGTTTTGAGGTGGGTGGTGGAGTGTCCGTTGCCTTGGCATCTAAGGTACGGGTGAGTGCGGACCTCGATTACGGCAAAGGGGAAAACTACGAACAGCCATGGTCAGTAACTCTGGGGGTGAGTTACGGGTTCTAGTAGGTGCAATTAGTAAATGAAAAAACCGCGTTAAGCGGTTTTTTCATTCTGCCGGACTGACGGAAACTTCAACTTTTACCGAAGTTTAAGAACGACAATGTCATCAATTTCGTAGTCATTGCCTCCGTCGCTTCCGCTTCCCCCGCCTCTGTCTTCATGACTGTTTATGTTGATCCGGATACTATCGTTGGTTGTGGGTACTGAAAACTCTCCCTGCCTCGTGTACCACGTTCCGTCCCGGGGAATACTATACTCAGGCAAAATCGTCGAGCCGCCACTCGAAACCGACAACCTTGGAGGTTTGTTTGCTGCTTCGCCACTGAAGTTACGAACTCGATAACTGAATAAGTAAGTTCTATCTTTTTCGAACCGGAAATTTTTTAAAAGCACGATACCTGCGTTTCCGGTCAAGCGTTTCGTTTCATTGCGAAACACGCCGTTGATTATTTCTGCCCCCTTAGCGGTAATCCCTTGGGTCCAACTCCCTAAGCTACCATCATTGAAATCCGTTATTGAGTCGCTCCATTCGGGTCTGATCTGACGCACGATAATGTCATCCAGTTCGTAATCGTTACCTCCATCCGCCCCGGAGCCACCACCTCGATTTTCATTGCTTTTTATGTTAAGTGTGTAGTTGTTAGTGCGCGGGACCGTAAATTGGGCCTCTAGAAAATGCCATTGTCCGTCTTTAGGAACATCAAAAACCGGAATCAACACCTGCTCGTTGGGCGACGTGGTCATAGTTGCGGAGAACTTCGGAGTCAGGGAAGCAGTTTGGGTACTAAAGTTTCGAACGCGAAAGGTGAGTGAGTATTTCTCATTGGCATCGAAGACAAATGCTTTTGAAAGTACGACTCCGGCGTGACCAGACAGCGCTGTTGTCGTATTGCGGAGGACTCCCTCGGCTACGACACTCTGAGTAAAGGCAATGCCTCTCTGCCATCCGCCGATCGTACCATCGTTAAAAGTCGTGACAGAATCAGGCCAATCGATGACGGTAAAACTTCGAATTGCGGAGTCAGGCACACCGGTACCATAAAGTGGTTTTATTCTGAGATTGTATGTTTTTGCAGTCAGCCCGCTGATGCCTTTACTAAAAGATCCAGAAGGGTCGACCTGTGCCACGGCCAATCGCTCTGCACCGTTCCATATCTCGATGTTCTGATTTTTGCTGGCGCGTCCTTTGACTGTCACGGCCGTTTCGATGGTAGTGGTGTTGGGATCAATAGGCCCAAAAGCACCCTCGATGGCGCTGATTGTTGGAGTGACTGCTGTCTCAACATTAAAGGTCCTGGGTGGAATGGAGATCTCGCCATCGCCATACAGCGCCTCTACGGTCAGACTGTAGGGATTGGGAGTCACATCAAGCTCGATTTCCCAGAACCCGTCGTCACCACTGGCGGGCGTCGTTGCGTCTACGATTGGCGTGTCGTTATTGCGCAACCGCACCTCTTCGCCACGCCTGGCATAGCCGCTGACGGTCACCTTTTCTTCATAGGTCGTGCCGCCCACGGCGATTGTTCCCCTGGAGTCTTTGACGTCGTCCAGGCTCAGCTTGACGTCCTGCGCCACGATAAACGTGTACGGTGGGGTCTCTTCACCGAGCGCCCGAGCGGTAAGGCTGTAGGAAGCAGGTGTCACATCGATAATGATTTCCCACGCCCCATCGTCCTCGGCGGTATCGGTGGCACCGCTGATGGGGCTGCCGTTATTGAGCAACTGGACTTCTTCACCTGGGCGAGCGAATCCATTGACCGTCACCTTATTCTCATAGGTCGTGCCGCCCTCAAGGATCGGCCCCTTGGAATCAGTGACTTCATCCAGGCTCAGTTCGACGTGCAACGCTACGGTAAAAGTGCGGGGCGGGGTGGAGATCTCGCCATCGCCATACAGTGCCTCGACGGTAAGGCTGTAGTCATCGGGAGTCACATCAAGCTCGATTTCCCAGGACCCGTCGTCATCACTGGCGGGCGCCGTTGCGCCTACGATTGGCGTGTCGTTATTGCGCAACTGCACCGCTTCGCCAGGCCTGGCATGGCCACTGACGGTCACCTTGACTTCATCGGTCGTGCCGCCCTCGGCGATTGTTCCCTTGGAGTCTTTGACGTCGTCCAGGCTCAGCTTGACGTCCTGCGCCACGATAAACGTGTACGGTGGGGCAGTCACTTCACCGAGCGCCCGAGCGGTAAGGCTGTAGGAATCAGGTGTCACATCGATAATGATTTCCCACGCCCCATCGTCCTCGGCGGTATCGGTGGCATCGCTGATGGGGCTACCGTTATTGAGCAACTGGACTTCTTCACCTGGGCGAGCGAATCCATTGACCGTCACCTTATTCTCATAGGTCGTGCCGCCCTCAAGGATCGGTCCCTTGGAATCAGTGACTTCATCGAGACTCAAGGCCACATCAAATACGACCTTGAAGGTGAACTCATCGGACTCTTTGCCATTGGCTGCCCTGATCTTGATGTTGTAGGAGCCTGCGGTGAGCCCGTCGAGGGTGAGTGTGAACAACCCGTCGGGATCGACAGTGGCTTTCTTGCCCGTGGGTGTATCGCCGTTGAACGCTTCGACTTCCATATCGGGAGGTGCATAGCCGGAGAACTCCAGCGAGTCACCGTCGTAGGTACCGCCATCTTCAATTTTGTCACCATTGCCGGTGACTTTCTCGATGATCGGCGTCTCGGTCGCCAGGACGAAAGTATTGGGCGGATTGGAAAAATCACGATCTCCTGCTTTTTCGATTACGGAAAGGCTATAGCGCTTGAAGTCCGACAGGGTGAGCTGATTGACCCAGCTGCCATCATTCCTGCTTGTGACTTCATATAGAATCCTAAAACTATCGCGCAAGTTGAGCACTGTGTTTGACGCTGCCGTGCCCTTGATCGTCAGGGTTTTATCGAAAGTAACGTCGTCTTTTTCAACCAGGTCGCCATTGGCATCGCGAACCTCGTCGAAGGTCACCTTTGCAGTGGTTTCGATTGAGGTTTCGGGGGAGAGCGTTGAGGCGCTCGGTGGTTTTGCGGTCATGATGTTGACTCCGTTCGTTAATAGGGGGTAACGGAGTGATTTAAAGCCTGGAGCGACGGGTTTACTACTGTCAGAAATAACAGGTTGGCGAGGTTATCGGATCAGTGGTCAGGATCAAGTGGGGCGGCCGTTACATCGGTTCTGGCGCTCCGATCAACCGCCCCATCGCCCCGAATACGCCCAACTCGCGGATGATTTCCAGTTCCCCTGGTGTCTCGACCATCTCCGCAATCAGTGGCAAATCAATGCTGTGGGTCGTGCGAAAGATCGCGTCGATGAACAGTCGCTTGTCGGTCTGCTCGTCGATGTCACGAATATAGGCCCCATCGATTTTCAGGTAAGCCAACCCCAATTGGGTCAGGTTGCCGATTTGGTTGAAGCGCCCGCCAAAGTGTTGCAGGCCGATGCGGTAACCGGTCTTGAGCAATGTGCTGCTCAAGTTTTGCAGCACTTCGGGGGACGGCAGTTGACGCTCGTCGATTTCCAGGGTCAGCAGCGGCGCCAGTTCCGGGAGGGAGTCGAGCAGGTCGAGGATTGTCCGTCGCTGCACTGGATCGCCCAGGGTGCTGCCGGACAGGCTCAGTGCCAAGGGCCTGCGGTTGACCACCAGGTCGTCCAGCGTGGCTTCGAGCATTGCCAGATCAAAGCGTGCCGACCAGCCGAGACGCTCGATCCACGGCAGGAAATGCCCGGCGGCAATCGCCTCGCCCTGTGGATCGAGCAGGCGTGCGAGCACTTTGTGATGCAGCACCTGGCGGGTGTCGGTGCATTGCACGACGGGCTGGAAGTACAACTGCATTTTGCCTTCGGTCAAGGCATCGTCGATCCAGGTGCGCCAGTCGTGCTGGGAATGATTCGGCGCCGTGTCTCGATGGCTCAAACAAACCCAAGGTCGCTCGGGATGCTGCCGGGACTCGGTCAACGCCTGGTCAAGGCGCAGGAGTACGTTGCCGATCGGCTCACCGGGACGGTAGGCGACAACGCCCAGATGGGCAACGGGCATGCAATCGCTGGTGCCGGTCAGGCGCAGGTTCTCCAGGCTGGCGCTGACATCGGCGGCCAGGCGCGCGGCATTTTCAGCGTCCAGACCCGGTGTCAGCAGGCTGAATTCGCCACCCCGATTGCGTGCCGCCAGCCAGGTGCGACGCTCCGGCAATTGCGTCAGGCGCTTGAGCAATTCGCCTGTGGCGCTGATAAGCGCGTCAGTCCGTTGGCCGCCCAGACGTTGGTTGAGGCCATTCAAGTCGTTGATCCGCAACATCAACAAATGGCCATCGCGACTCTGTTCGCACACCCGTAAATGGTCGGCCAGTTGCTCATCGAGCAGGCGTCGGTTGGCCAGGCCAGTGAGGCTGTCCAGATAGGATTCGGCCCGCAGCTTTTCGCTGCGCGCAGCCTCTTCGACGAACAGCGCCTTGAGCTTCTCGACCATCTGGTTCATCGCCAGTACCACCCGTTTCAATTCCGGTGTACGTGGCAATTGCGGCAGGCTGAGAAATTCGCGTTTACTGATGGCCTCGGCTTGTCGGACCATGCTGTCGAGTGGGCGAAATTGCCTGCGCAGCATCCAGCCTCCAAACACCGCGCTGAACAGACCGCACAACAGTAACCAGATCAGGCTGCCGAGGGTGCTGTCCCAGAGCCTGGCCAAGGCGAATTGCGGATTGCTCAGCACTTCGACCCGTGCCAGTTGCTCCCAGCCGCGCATGATCAAGGCGTCGCCACCTTGTGGGCGCAGGTCGACCAGGTTGACGAACCAGTCAGGCACACCGTCGATTTGCGTCGGAGTGCTGCGTTCCACCAGCGTCTGCTGATCCTTGAGGCTGATGACGCGGATGCTGCTGAAATAGCCGCTGTCGAAAATCGAACTGACCATCAGCTCCATCATTGCCGGGTCATCGACCTGTGCCGTCAGCGACAGCCCCAGCGCGGTGGCTGCATCCTGGGCGTGGGCGCGCAGCTGGCTGAGCGTTTGCTCGCGGGAGCTTTCCAGGCTGGAAAAAAAACTGCCGCTGAACGCCACCAGCAGGAACAGGCAGATGGCCAGGAACAACTGTTTACGCAGTGTCATACATCGCTCCTTGCCATGGCGGCTAGCCGTCGCCGATGTCGAACCCTTCGGCCTGCATCTTTTTCAACACGTCCTGCCAGCGCGACAGTTTTTTCGAGTCACTGCTGCGCTTGCCGCCGTTCTTGCCCGGCAGGTACAGGCCTTCGGCGTTGAAGGCGTACACCGGCAGCAAGTCTTTGCGTTGGGACGCGGGGCGGATCTCGCCGATCAGGTTGTCCAGCACCAGCGGGTCGGCCGTGGGGGTACTGTAGAACGTCAGCACCATGTGCGCCTGGTTCTGGCTCAGGGCCTTGACGTAGGTGATGCGCAGTTTCTCGCTGGGAAGGCCGAGCCGGCGCAGGCTGAAGTATTTTGCCAGGGCGTAGTCCTCGCAGTCGGCGGCGCCCTTGATCAGGGCTTCGACGGGCGTGGCCCAGTAATCGGTCTGTTGCCAGATACGCGTGTCGTCCTGGAAATTCAGCTGCTGATTGAAGAAGCGGTTCACCGCGTTGAGCTGCTCTTGTTCGGGGACGCCGCGTGTGCTCTGCAGCATTTGACTCCATGCCTCGAGCCGGCCTCGCGCCAGTCCAAGAGGGCCGTAGCGATTTTCAACGGTTTGCAGAATCAGCGCAAAATCCCAGTCGGCCTGGACCCCGTTGAATACGCTCAGTAGCAAACTTGCCAGCAGCAACCACCCGCCGAGCCGAAGTCGGAGCGTTGGCCATCCTGGACGACGCAGACTGCGGGCCATGTCTGGCTGCTCGAGTTTAGGTTTTTGAAGTTTAGGTGGAGTTTTTGCAGGGGTAGGGCAGGTCGTCGGAGGGAGAGAGTTCGGTGGACGGCTTTTTGTGGCGAGGGAGCTTGCTCCCGCTCGGCTGCGCAGCAGTCGCAAAACAGGTGAGCGCGGTCTACCAGGGGTATCTGGATTGAATGGTTTGGGGTCGCTTCGCAACCCGGCGGGAGCAAGCTCCCTCGCCACAATGGTCCCGGGAGACTTCAGGATTTGCGCAGGGTTTTCTGCTTGAGGATATAGGTCGTCACCAGCACCGCACTGGTCAACATGAAACCCTGGGCCCAGGGCTGCGGCACCAGGTAGCAGGAGAACAGGATGCTCGCCCACATCAGGCCGATGGCGTAGACCTTGCCTTTGAGCGGAATGCCGTTGCCATCGAGGTAGTCACGAATCCACGGGCCAAGCCGTGGATGTTCCACCAGCCATTGATAAAAGCGCGGCGAACTGCGGGCGAAGCAGGCGGCCGCCAGCAGCAGGAAAGGGGTGGTGGGCAATACCGGCAGGAAAATCCCGATCACCCCCAGCGCTACGCTCAGCCAGCCGATGGCCAGCAGCACGTAGCGCAACATCAGGGGGCGGTTGCCTATGGGGTTGTCCATAGGCAGAACCTTAGTGGTGACGTGGCTTGAGAATCGCCGGTTTTTCGTCTGGCGCGTTGCACAGCAGATACAGTGCGGTCAGGGCTTCCGGGATCTGTACGATCATGTCGTCCATCAGGTTGGCATCGGCGGCAATGTCGGAGAACTCCGGTTGCTCGTCGAACAGGCCCGAACCGACCATGATCGGCAGCAGCATTTCGCTGACTTCGTCTTCGGCGGTTTCGAACCAGGCTTCTTCGCGCAGGAACACGCCTTCCATGAATCCGATGCACCAGCCGCGCAGTTCGGAGTCATCCGGGTCGTCGCCCAGGTCCAGGTCGCACGGCAGCTCGAACTCCTCGTCGGAGGCCAGTTGGCGGGCGATGTGGGCTTTGAGGCCAATCAGCGTGGCTTCGATCTCTTCGCGCTGGGCTTCGCTACTGTAATGCGGCTCCTCGGCGAAGAGTGCGTCGATCCATTCACGGTCCGGGACCGCTTCGGAACAGATCGACAGCGCAGTGAGGTAGCCGTGGGCGGCCACGTAGTCCAGCGCCTCGTCATGCAGTTCGTCGGCGTCGAGGAAGACTTGCAGGCGGGTTAGTTGCTCAGCGAAGGACATTAAAGGGCTACCTTGGGGAATGTTCGATGCGGGAATTCTAGGCCTTCTTGAGCGCTTGGGCCAGCCGCACGGCATATTTGCACCTTTGTGGGAGCGGGCTTGCTCGCGAAGGCGGCGTGCCAGGCTGCATTAATGTCGACTGACACTCCCACTTCGTCGGAACGCCGCCCGGACCAAGCCCGCTCCCACAGTCCGATTGTGTGAGTCTTATCAGCGGTGCCCTTTGCCGGACGGGGCTCGGGTATACTCGCGCGTTTTGTGATTGCCCTGCGGGCGTCACGGCTGAAATGTGCAGCGTCATGCAATGCGCACTTACGATTTGTCAGTGCAGCGTTAGTGATTCTGAACCAGCCTTGCAGGGATGTTTCGGTGATTTTTGGAGTTTCTATGCTCGAACAGGCTCAACGCGTCCTCAAGGACATCTTCGGCTACGACAGTTTCCGTGGCCGTCAGGGTGCAATCATTGAGCGCGTGGCCAGCGGCGGCGATGCCCTGGTCCTGATGCCTACCGGTGGTGGCAAATCCCTGTGCTTCCAGGTGCCGGCTCTGTTGCGCGAAGGCCTTGCCGTGGTGGTTTCGCCGCTGATCGCCCTGATGGACGACCAGGTCGCCACCCTCGAAGAGCTGGGCGTCGCGGCGGCCGCATTGAACTCCACCCTCAGCGCCGAGCAACAGCGCGACCTCGCTGCCCGCATCCGTCGCGGTGAAGTGAAAATGCTCTATCTGGCACCGGAACGACTGGTCCAGCCGCGCATGCTGTCCTTCCTGCAGGGGCTGAACATCGCCCTGTTCGCCATCGACGAAGCACACTGCGTGTCGCAATGGGGGCATGATTTCCGCCCGGAATACCTGCAACTGGGGCAGTTGGCGGAAATGTTCCCCGACGTGCCGCGCATCGCCCTGACCGCCACGGCCGACAAGCGCACCCGGGAAGAAATCGTCACCCGTCTGCACCTGCAAGACGCCGAGCGCTTCCTGTCGAGCTTCGACCGACCGAACATCTTTTATCGCATCGTGCCCAAGGAGCAGCCGCGCAAGCAGTTGCTGGCGTTCCTCGCCGAGCGCCGTAGCGATGCGGGCATTGTGTATTGCCTGTCGCGCAAGAAAGTCGAGGAAGTCGCAGCGTTTCTCAGCGCGCAAGGCTTCCCGGCGCTGCCGTACCACGCCGGCCTGCCCAACGATCTGCGTGCCTACCATCAGAAACGCTTCCTCAATGAGGAAGGCTTGATCATGGTCGCCACCGTTGCGTTCGGCATGGGCATCGACAAGCCCAACGTGCGTTTTGTCGCCCACCTCGATCTGCCGAAATCCCTTGAGGCCTATTACCAGGAAACCGGTCGCGGCGGCCGTGACGGCTTGCCGGCAGATGCCTGGATGGCCTACGGCCTGCAAGATGTGGTGATGCTCAAGCAGATGCTACAGAACTCCGAAGGCGACGAGCGCCACAAACGCCTGGAGCAACACAAGCTCGACGCCATGCTTTCGCTCTGCGAAGAAACCCGCTGCCGTCGGCAAACACTGCTGGCCTACTTCGACGAAGACATGCCGGAGCCTTGCGGTCATTGCGACAACTGCGTCGACGGCGTGCAAACCTGGGATGCCACCGAACCTGCGCGTCAGGCGCTGTCGGCGATCTACCGCACCGGTCAGCGCTATGGCGTCGGGCATCTGGTGGATGTGTTGCTCGGCAAGGACAACGAAAAGGTCCGCAGCTTCGGCCATCAGCATCTGTCGGTGTTTGGTGTCGGCAAGGCGATGGCGGAGGGCGAATGGCGCTCGTTGTTCCGCCAACTGGTGGCCCGAGGTCTGGCCGACATCGACCTTGAAGGCTACGGCGGCTTGCGCCTGAGCGACAGTTGCCGGCCGTTGCTCAAGGGCGAAGTGACCCTGGAGCTGCGCCGCGACCTCAAGGCGCAAGCGGTGGCGAAAAGCAGCAAGAGCCAGGCGAGCCAACTGGTTCGTGGCGAGGAGCGCGAACAGTGGGAAGCCTTGCGCGCCCTGCGTCGCAAGCTCGCCGAAGAACATGGCGTGCCGCCGTACGTCATCTTCCCCGACTCGACTTTGCTGGAAATGCTTCGCAGCCAGCCGACCTCGCTGGCGGAAATGGCCACGGTCAGCGGCGTCGGTGCGCGCAAGCTGGAGCGTTATGGCGAGGCCTTCCTCGAAGTGCTCGGCGGCCAGGTCGAGGCGCCGAAAGCGGTGGCCGACGTGCGTCACGAACTGATTACTCTGGCGCGCGCCGGTATGACGCCGGTGCAGATCGCCGGTCAGTTGCAATGCTCGGAAAAGAACGTCTACACCATGCTGGCCGAAGCGATCGGCAAGCAGCAATTGTCGCTGGAGCAGGCGCTGGATCTGCCTGAGGACCTGATGGGTGAAGTCCAGGACGCCTTCCTCGACGGCGAAGGCGAGTTGCCGCCGGTTTCCGAGATCGCTGCGCTGTTTGCGGGCCGGGTACCGGAAGGGGTTTTGTACTGCGTTCGCGCCGCCTTGCAATCCGAATTCGAAATTTGAGACATCGGTATTGCTGATGTAACGATTCACTAAAGATCAAGTCTTGCCTCAAGTCGAGGCGCATGCTTAGCTGACTAATAATTAGTTTTTATTTATTTCAGTCTGATCATGAGTGTTTTATGCCGTTAACCGATCAACACCGCTTTGGCATGCAATTGGCCCAGATGTCCCGCGGCTGGCGTGCCGAACTGGACCGCCGACTGGCGGGCATGGGCTTGTCCCAGGCACGCTGGCTGGTGCTGCTGCACCTGGCGCGTTTCGAGGAAGCACCGACCCAGCGCGAGCTGGCACAAAGCGTCGGCGTCGAAGGCCCGACCCTGGCCCGTTTGCTGGACAGCCTGGAAAGCCAGGGCCTGGTGCAACGCCAAGCAGTGCTGGAAGACCGTCGGGCGAAGAAAATCGTTCTCTGCGCGCCGGCGCGTCCCCTGATCGAACAAATTGAAACCATTGCCACACAACTGCGTCACGAACTGTTCGAAGGCGTCGATGAGGCGGATTTGAAGGTGTGCATGCGGGTTCACGGGCACATCCTGGGCAACCTTGAAAAATCTTGAGGCATAACCGAACGCCAGGTTTTAGAGATACCGCATCGGGCAGACTATAAGAACTACTCGGCAATATCGTGTTCGTAACGGATGTACGAACGCGTACGGGTAGTTTCTGTAGATCTCAAGGATGCTCATGCTCAAGTGTTGGCGATTGGTTTTGCGTGGTTGTTCTCAGTGGTTGCTGGCCGGGGCCGCTGTCACTTATTCGGCATGGGCACCTGCGTTGGGCCTGGGTGAAATCACCCTGCATTCGGCGCTGAATCAACCGCTGCGTGCCGAAATCGCACTGGTGGATGCGTCTGGCCTGGAAGAGAACGAGCTGTCGGTGAACCTGGCAACGGCAGACGAATTCAGCCGTGCCGGGATCGACCGGGTATTTTTCCTCAATAATCTGAAGTTCACCCCGGTGCTGCGCGGTAATCGCTCCTTGATCCAGGTAACCTCCAGCAAACCGGTCAGTGAACCGTTCCTGAATTTTCTCGTGCAGCTTAATCAGCCCAACGGTCGGTTATTGCGCGAGTACACGGTACTGATCGATCCGCCGGGTTCGCCGGGTATTGTTCCCGCCACCGATGAAGCGGTTTCCAGTTCCCCGGCGTCTGGATTTCCCAGTGTTCAACCGGTCGTTTCGCCGTCACCTGTGGCAAAGGCGACGCCGGAAGCGGACGTCCCCGTGGTTGATCCCGCTGTCGAACAACTGGCCACCAGCGCCCTGCAAAACCATTCGTTGCAAACCACTGTCGATGAGCTCAACGCGAAGCTTCAAGGCCAGGATGAGCTGATCGCCGACCAGAAAAAGCAGTTGGCCGAGCTGCAAACCCAACTGGCGGAGCTCAAGAAGGTAAAGGCGCAACCCATTGTTTCTGACGCAGTGGCGCCAGCCCCCGCCATTGCTGAAAATCCCGGGATTGGCTGGCTGCCGATTGCCGGCGTGTCAGCGCTGATGGTGCTGGGCTGGTTTGTTCGCCGCTGGCGCCGGCAGCATCAGGCCACAACGCCAGTGGCTCTGCCGTCGCAGCATGAGCCGTTGGCTGAGCTCTTTACCGAGCCAGTGATATGGCCTCCTGTCATGCAATCGCCTACTGCGCAGCGCGACGGGGTGCCAGCCAATGATGAATTTGAGTGGGTCGATAACCGTCATTCCAACCCGGTTGTTGCTGACGTGGCGGTGGTTCCGGGGTTGGCGATGTCCGGCGAATCCGCTACTGACGATGAGTACCAGCTCAACCTGGAGGAGCTGTCCATGGCGTCGAGTTGGGACGTGATCAGCCCAAACGAAAACAAGCAGTCGGTTGCTCTGGCCATGATCGAGCCGGCGTTCGAGTTAGAGGCGCAACCCGTTCCGCCGTCCCGGCAGCCACCGGCCGGGCTATCATAGCGGCGTCGTCAAACTCTGGAGTTACGTCCCATCATGACCGTCAGCAAACCGGAAATCGTCATCACCTATTGCACGCAATGCCAGTGGCTGTTGCGTGCGGCCTGGCTGGCCCAGGAACTGCTCAGCACCTTTGGTGATGACCTGGGCAAAGTCTCCCTGGTGCCGGGCACCGGCGGTGTCTTTCATATCTTCTGTGACACCGTGCAGATCTGGGAGCGCAAAGCGGACGGAGGCTTCCCTGAGGCCAAAGTGCTCAAGCAGCGGGTCCGTGACCAGATCGACCCGGACCGCGACCTGGGGCACAACGACCGCTCTCAGTGAGAAGCAGCCTCCGCAGCAACGGCTTTCTTGCTGGAACCACCTGAGAACCGGCTGGACACCACAATCGCCACAATGATCAGCACGCCCCCAAGCAACATGCGCAGGGTCGGGTTTTCATTGAACAGCAGCCAGGCGACGGTGATGCCATAGACCGGTTCCAGGGCGAACACCACGGCGGCAGTGCGTGCCTTGATCACCGCCAGGCTGGCGACGAACAGGCTGTGGGCGACACCGGTACAGAACACACCGAGCAGGCCGATCCACAGCCAGTCGATGGCGCGTACTTCGCTCAATTGCGGCGCCGCCACCGGCAGCAGGCACAGGGCAACCACCACGTTCTGGCACAGCGCTGCCTGCACGGGCGGGACGCGCCCGGAGCTGGCACGGTTGGTCAGTGACAGCAGGGCGAACAGCAACCCGGAACCCACGGCCCACAGCAGGCCGGTGGTGGCGCCGCTGGCCAGATCAAAATCAGGCGTGACCAGCACCAACCCGACACTCACCAGCAGCACCAGCACAATTTCATTGGTGCGAATGCGCTCGCGGAAGATCAGCCCTTCAAGGATCACGGTAAATGCCGGGAAACTGGCAAAACCGAGCGTCGCAATCGCCACGCCTGCGACTTTTACCGCAATGAAGAAACTCACCCAGTGTCCGGCCAGCAACAAGCCGCTGAGCAGCAGTCGGCGCCAGTCCACGGGCTCGAGTTTCTGCCAGCGCGTCTGGCTGGCGAACCGTGCAAAAAACGCCAGCGCAAGCACGGCGAAGGCGGCGCGGCCGAAAACGATGATCGCCGGTGACGCGGCAGCCAGTTTGCCGAACACGCCGGTCAGGCCGAACATCAATGCGCCGATATGCAAGGCGCCAAGGGCGGTACGGGGAGTCATTGCAATCCTTAACGACAAACGAACAGAAGCCTCATTGAAGCGCGTAATCGTCCGTCAAGTCTGTCGGCAAACTAGCGTTTTTTGTCGCCAGCCTCGCGCCGCAGCTTTCCGGGCGATGCCCCGAACTCGCGCAACACCGCCGCCGCAAAGGCGCTCTGGGAGCTGTAGCCGACGCGGCTGGCAATCTCGCCGATGGGCAGCGCCGAGTTGCGCAGCATGCCCACGGCAGTATGCAGGCGTCGGCTGCGGATGTAGTCCATCGGCGTCTGCCCGCATTCGGCCACGAATCGGGCATGCAAACGGGCACTGGAGAGGCCGGCCACACGGGCCAGGTCGGCCACCTGCAGCGGGTACGCCGCGTACTGATCGATGTGTGCGTTCAGCGCGGCATAAGGAAGGCGCCGACCGCCGACGATGTCGGGCCTGGCGTTGTTGAGACTGGCCAGTAGCAGCACCGCGCCTTGTTGTGCGATCAGCGGATCATCGACCGGACTGTTCGCCAGCCAACTGACCAATTGGTTTTGCCCGGCGTCCAGGGGCAGGCGACCGGCGTTGTCGAGCAAGCGTCGGCTGGATTCGGCGTGATCGCCCAACGACTGGGCAACCCATTGTTCGCTGGGTACATCCAGCACCAGGCAGCGGCTGCCGTTGGCGCTGCCACACGCGTGATGCGCTCCGGAGGGCACCACCACGAAACTCTGCTGGACCACCTGGCTACCACGGCCGTCGACCTCGAAATCCAGGGCGCCCGAAAGCCCGAACACCAATTGCGCGTGTTCATGGCTGTGGACGATCAGGTCGTGGCTGTATTGGCGGAGCGTGAGGATCGGTCTCATCGCAGGTCTCCCGGTTCAGGCCGCCAGTCTACACCCGGGCAGGCTGATAAGCGCTGTCACACGACTGACTTGGTGCTGTCATGGACCATTAACTCGACCAGCGCAAACTTTACAAAACATGTCCAGAGGGTTGCCCATGACCAGCGCCGAGCTCGCCAAACCCACCCGTAAACAACGCGTACGGACTTTATGGATTTCCGACGTGCATTTGGGCACCCGGGATTGCCAGGCTGAACACCTGTCGCAGTTTCTCAAGAGCTATCACGCGGACAGAATCTACCTGGTCGGTGACATCATCGACGGCTGGAAACTGCGCGGCGGCATGTACTGGCCGCAAGCGCACACCAACGTGATCCGTCGCCTGTTGACCATGAGCAAGCGTGGCACCGAGGTGATCTACGTCACCGGCAACCACGACGAATTCCTGCGCCGCTATTCGAAGCTGATCCTGGGCAATATCCAGTTGGTGGACGAAGCCGTACACGTCACCGCCGACGGCCGGCATCTGCTGGTGATTCACGGCGACCAGTTCGATGTGATCACCCGTTACCATCGCTGGCTGGCCTTTCTCGGTGACTCGGCCTACGAATTCACCCTGACCCTCAACCGTTGGCTCAATCACTGGCGCGCGCGATATGGCTACGGCTACTGGTCGCTGTCGGCCTATCTCAAGCACAAAGTGAAAACTGCAGTCAGCTTCATCAGCGACTTCGAAGAAGCCATCGCTCACGAATGCGTCAAGCGCGAGCTGCACGGCGTGGTGTGCGGACACATTCACCATGCCGAGATTCGCAAGGTCGGCGAGGTGGACTACCTCAATTGCGGCGACTGGGTGGAGTCGTGCACGGCGCTGATCGAGCACTGGGATGGTTCGATCGAGTTGTATCGCCTGGCGGATGCCCAGGCGCGAGAGGCGCAGTTGAAGGCGGCCAAGGTTGCAGAGCTGGCTTGATCTGTTAGTTGTGCAGTGCCTGGGCAGGCCTCTTCGCGAGCAAGCCCGCTCCCACAGTGGGCGAAGGTGAGCACAAAACTTGTGGTCGCCAGATAACCCTGTGGGAGCGGGCTTGCTCGCGAATGGACCGCGAAGCGGTCTTGTCAGGCTGGGGAATGCTCTTGCATCGCCGCCTGGTAAATCGAGTTCCTGGGGTGCGCAAACAACCGCTGCATCATCGGTTCGAATAAGCTCAACGGCAGCGTGTCGTACGCCGGATCAAACGCCGCCGCATCGTACCTGGCACAAAACTCGACGGTCGCCTGGTACTGCGGGTGGTCCTGGAACTGCTCACGCAGATGCCGATCCATGCCCAGGTGATGAAAGAAGTAGTAGCCCTGGAAAATCCCGTGCTTTTCCACCATCCACAAATTTTCGGCGCTGACGAACGGCTTGAGGATCGCCGCCGCGATGTCCGGGTGATTGTAGGAACCCAGCGTGTCGCCGATATCGTGGAGCAGGGCGCAGACCACGTATTCTTCGTCGCGGCCATCGCGCCAGGCGCGAGTGGCGGTTTGCAGGGAGTGGGTCAGGCGATCCACCGGGAATCCGCCAAAATCACCCGCGAGCAACTGCAGGTGCGCAGCAATCCGTGCCGGCAATTGTCGCGCGTAGGCACTGAAGTCCGCAGCGATGATCGCCCAGTCTTCCTGCGTGCCGTCCTTCATGTGGGTGAAGCGGGCATTGGCATTCATAGGTAACTCTCTTGTGACTGATGTCAGCTAGAAAGGAACGCGCCCCAGAACCATGTCCCGGTACATGACAAAGTCACCGAGCAGGCTATAGAAGGGGTGTTGGAACGTCGCCGGACGGTTCTTCTCGAAGAAGAAATGCCCGACCCAGGCAAAGCTGTAACCCGCCAAAGGCAGGGCCCACAACAGCATCCATGCCCCGCGACCAATGGTCAGTGCCAGAATGAGAATGACCAGTGTCGTGCCAATAAAGTGCAAGCGTCGGCAGGTACTGTTGCGGTGTTCGCTGAGGTAATACGGGTAGAACTCAGCGAAGCTGTTGAATCGTTTGACGTTTTCCACGACTGCTATCTCTGTGGTTATTGTTCTGACTGCAAGTTGTTCTGCGGGTAGCTTATTTGAGTCTAGAGTGATCAATGGCATCAGCCACTGACAATAGGCGCCACTTTAGTATCCTTCGGTCAATAGCCGTAGCATGCGGCTCACCATGTAAGAAAACGCCATGAGTGAACGAACGACTTCTGCAAGCTGGGCGATGGGGATTGTCAAAGCGCTGGAGATGGACGGCCTGGATTGCCGGGTTCTGTTCAAGCAACTGGGGCTCGACTACACGGCACTGGATGATCCGGATGCACGCTTCCCACAAGATTCCATGACACGGCTGTGGCAGCGTGCGGTCGAGCTGTCCGGTAATCCGGCCATCGGCCTGAACATGGGCAAGGTGGTGCGACCTGCGCAGTTTCATGTGACCGGCTACGCCTTGATGTCCAGCCAGACCCTGGCCGAAGGTTTCCAGCGGCTGGTGCGCTATCAGCGGATCATCGCCGAAAGTGCCGACCTGAGTTTCAAACTGCTGGAAGAAGGCTACGCGCTGATTCTGACGGTGCATGGCGATCATCTGCCGCCGACCCGGCAAAGCGCCGAAGCATCACTGGCCTGTGCCTTGGCGCTGTGCGGCTGGTTGACCGGGCGTACGTTGCAACCACGCAGAGTGTTGTTCCAAGGCACCGAGCCGGCCAACCTGGAACCCTATCAGCAAGCCTTTCATGCACCGCTGTTGTTCAACGCACCTTATGACGCGCTGATTTTCGAGCGTTCAGACCTGGAAGCGCCCTTGCCGACGGCTAACGAGGCGATGGCGTTGCTGCATGACCGCTTTGCCGGCGAGTACCTGGCGCGCTTTTCCGAAAGCCGCGTGACCCACAAGGCGCGGCAGGTGCTGTGCCGCCTGTTGCCCCAAGGCGAGCCCAAGCGCGATGCCGTGGCGCAGACGCTGCATCTGTCCCAGCGCACCTTGCAGCGGCGCTTGCAGGAAGAGGGCACAAGTTTTCAGGCGCTGCTGGACGATACCCGGCGCGAGCTGGCGGAGCAGTACCTGGCGCAACCGAGCATGACATTGCTGGAAATTGCCTACCTGCTGGGGTTTGCCGATCCGAGCAACTTCTTCCGTGCTTTCCGCCGCTGGTTCGACGCCACACCCGGTGAGTACCGGATGCGGCTGATGCAAGCACCCGAAGCGGTCAATGACGCCAAAATGCCGGAATACACAGCACAAACACCGTAATGATCTCCAGTCGGCCCAGCAGCATGCCGAACGACAGAATCCACTTGGCGGCATCCGGCAGGGTGGCGAAGTTACCCGCCGGGCCAATGGTCTCGCCCAGTCCCGGACCCACGCCGGACACTGTACTGGCCGCGCCGGTCAGGGCGGTCATCCAGTCCACACCGAGCAGCGACAGCAGCAGCGCAATCACGCAGATGGTGATCGCAAAAAAGAACGAAAAGGTCAGGATCGAACGCACGATTTCTTCGTCGAGACGGTGACCGTTGTACTTCTGCTTGATCACCGCGCGCGGGTGTATCAGCTGGTTAAGGTTGGCCTTGAGCAGGATATAGGCCACCTGGAAGCGGAAAATCTTGATGCCGCCCGCGGTCGAGCCGGAACAACCGCCGACAAACCCCAAATAGAAGAACAGCATCAGCGAGAAATTGCCCCACAGGCTGTAGTCCCCCAGTGCAAAACCGGTGGTGGTCACTACCGACGTCACGTTCAGCGCCACATGCCGCAACGCCTCCAGCCAATGCAGCTGAGTTGTCCACCAATACCAGGTACCGAGTACCAGCCAGGTCACCAGCAGCATGCCGAGCAGGCCTTGAACCTGTTCATCCTTGATCAGCGCCCGACGGTTACCACGCATCGTGGCGACATACAGGGTGAACGGCAGGGCACCGAGAATCATGATGACGATCGCGACCCAATGCACCGCCGGTTGCGGCCACTTGGCCAAAGACTGGTCGGAGGTAGAGAAGCCACCGGTGGAAATCGCCGACATCGCGTGGTTGATCGCGTCGAACAGGCTCATCCCGGCCCACCAGAACGCCAGGCTGCCGACAATGGTAATGCCGACGTAGGCCGCTACGATCAGGCGCGCCACCATGTGCGAGCGGGGCATGACTTTTTCCGAGCGGTCCGACGACTCTGTCTGGAACAGCCGCATGCCTCCGATGCGCAACAGCGGCAGAATCGCCACCGCCATACCGATGAAGCCAATGCCACCCAGCCAGTGCAGAAGGGAGCGCCACATCAGGATGCCGGGGGACATGGTGTCCAGGCCGCTGAGTACGGTTGCGCCAGTGGCGGTGATGCCGGACATGCTTTCGAAGAACGAGTCGGTGTAGCTGATGTGTTGGGTCAGCAGGAACGGCAGTGCGGCGAAGATGCACACCACCAGCCAACTGCTGACGGTCAGCAGGTACATGTCCCGGGGGCGCAGATGAATGTGTTCGGGGCGCCCGGGAATCACCAGCGCCAAACCGGCGACAAAGGTGATCATGCTGGCCCAGAGGAACGACGGCAGGTCGCTGGTGCGGTCGAAAATGACCAGCGTGGCCATGGGTATGACCATGGAGATCGCCAGTGTGATCAGGAAGATGCCGATGATGAAACCAATGATCCGTAAGGTCGGCAACGCCATGAGGTCCGCTCGGCTGATGGTGGAAAGGGCGCCATTCTACCCGCGAGGCAGGGCATGTAAACCGGCATTGCTGTGGCAGTTGCAGCTAGAATAGCCGCACAAATTTTTCAGGAGGTAGCCGATGCAGGCTCTCGACGCTTTGCTCAACCGTGTTTCCGTTCCACGACTGATTGATCCTGCACCCACTGCCGAGCAGCGCGAGGTGCTCTTCGGCGCCGCCATGCGCGCCCCGGACCACGGTCACTTGCAGCCGTGGCGCTTCCTGACGGTGGAAGGCGCGGCGCGCGAGCAAATGGGCGAGTTGCTGGCCGAAGCGGCGAAGCTTTCGGACAGCGAAGTCAGCGAAGCGGCCATCGACAAGGCGCGCAGTAATCCGCTGCGGGCGCCGTTGGTGGTGGTGGTGATTGCGCGGTTGCAGGAGCACGCCAAGTATCCGAAGTCCGAGCAGTTGCTGGCGGCTGGCTGTGCGGCCCACGGGATTTTGCTGGCGGCGTATGCGCAGGGCATTGGTGCGGTGTGGCGTACCGGTGACCTGGCTTACTCGCCGCATGTGGCCAAGGGGTTGGGCTTGGCGGAAGGGGAAGAGGTGATTGCTTTCCTGTACCTGGGCACACCGCAGAAAGAACCGCGAGTGGCCGAGAAGGTCGACCTGGCCGAGTTCGTCAGCGCCTGGCCGGGCAAGGCCTGAACAGCACACATCAAGGGTGGGAGCGGGCTTGCTCGCGAAAGCGGTGGATCAGTCAATTTTGATGTCGACTGACACTCCCTCTTCGCGAGCAAGCCCGCTCCCACAGGTTTCAGGGTTGTACGACAGCTCCCGGCACCAAGGGTAATTCCAGGCTGGCGATGAACCCGCCTTCAGGGTGATTGGCCAGCACCAGGCAGCCGCCATGTCGCTCCGCCGCTCGCCGGGCGATGGCCAGGCCCAGGCCGTGTCCTGCCGCTGTCTGCCCCGGCGCCCGATAGAACGGCTCACCGAGCTGGCTCAGATATTCGGCACTGACCCCAGGCCCATGATCGCGCACGGTCACGACGATCCGCTCACCCTGACGCAGCGCCTGCAATTCGATCGGCAGGCCATCCACCGGATTGAAGCGCTGGGCATTGCGCAGCAAGTTATCGACGGCCCGTTCGATCATGGTTGGCCAGCCCTTCAGATTCAGTTGCGATTCGGCTTCGAGGTGCACGAGCTGCTCGGGTGAACCGAGTTGCGCATCTTTTTGCAGGGTGTTGAGCAAAGCGTTCAGATCCACCTCTTCCGCACTGGCGTTATCGGAGTCGACCCGCGCCAGTACCAGGATTTCACTGATTAGCGCTTCCAGTCGGTCGCATTCACGGGTCAGGCGCGGCCAGAGCTGCTCCCGTTCCTGCGGAGTGGCCCGTTCCGCCAGTGCCAGCGCGATACGCAGGCGGGCGAGGGGCGAACGCAGTTCGTGGGACACATCCCGCAGCAGTTGCCGCTGACTGCCAATCAGGCTCTGCAGGCGCGCGCCCATGCGATTGAAATCGTTGGCGAGGACGCCGAACTCATCGCGACGATTGGCCAGTTTGACCAGGCTGTTCTGTTGATAAGCGGTTTGTCCCAGGTCATGCACCGCTCCGCGCAGACGGCTGAGCGGGCGCGTGATGGAAAAGGTCACCAGCAGGCTGAACAGGGTCAGCACCACCAGGGCGATCCCCAGCGCACTGAGCGGCCAGAGCAGGCTCTCGCGGTGCCAGGCGTCCAGTTCCGGGTGCGGGATGCGGTAGATGAACAGGTAGGTGTCGCCGGTTTTTTCGCTGGTGAATTCATCGGTCAGACGCCGCCATGGCAAGCGTCGGTCCTCATTGTTCTGACGCGCCTCAAAGGCCGCCGCACGTCTGGGGAAGGTGCCGCGCACCACCGGATCGCCGCTTTCGTTAAGCACCTGAACGTCGATGTGATACTGGCGTTTGCGTTGCTGGAGAATGTCCTGAGCGGCGTCTTCGCCCTGACTTTCGTAGGTTTGCGTCCACTGTTCGGCCAGCGTGTTGAGGCCCGGGTGGCGGCTGAGAATCCATGCGTCCTGGTTGAGCATGTGCCCGAGCAGGATGGAAAGCCCTGCAACCAGAGCAATGGCCAGCCAGAAGCTGGCCAGGATACGCCAGAACAATGAACGCACGGAAAATCCTCAGGTCAGCACCAATCCATGTGGGAGCGGGCTTGCTCGCGAAGGCGGTGTGTCAGTCAACAAATGCTTTAACTGGCAAACCGCTTTCGCGAGCAAGCCCGCTCCCACATTGGGTCAAAAACATCAGACCCAACGGTGTTCGGCCATTGGGTCCGGGGTTAACGCATTATTGCGTTTTTTGCGCTTGTTGCGCTTTCCAGGCTTTGAACTCGGCCCATTCAGCGCGACGTTCGGCCTGTTTTTTCTGGATCTCGTCGAATTTCTTCTGTTGATCCGGTTTTAGCACCGCACGCACATCGGCTTCGGCTTTCTGGTGCTTGGCGGCCATTTCGTCTTTCATGGCTTTCTGGTCGGCTGGCGAGAGTTTCTCCAGGTACTTCTCGACCAGTTGCTTACGCTCGTGCATCTGCTCGCCCATGATCTTGCGGATCTGCTCGCGCTGTTCGCGGCTCAGGTCCAGTTCACTGTACGGGCCTTTGCCGTGCATGCCGTGCATCTGACCGCCGTGGCGCGAACCGTCCATCGGCCCATCCATCGGGCCTGTGCCTTCAGGCATGGCCATGGCAACGGTCGGCAGGGCAGCAGCGAACATCAGAGCGATAAGAGTCTTGCGCATGGTGTATCTCCTTGTCTCGTTCCCGGTACGTTCCGGATGAGTACAGATTACGCAGATCAAGGTCAGCGGCGGTCAGCGGAGGGTAAAGCTTGGGTAAAGACGATATCCCGCCGACCTGACAAAACGCCATGCGGGGCATCGGTCTGTGGCGAGGGAGCTTGCTCCCGCTGGGCTGCGAAGCGGCCCCAAAAGCGGGACTGCTGCGCAGTCAACGGGAGCAAGCTCCCTCGCCACAGGTCGCACTTAGCCAGCTCTTTCTCGGTTTACAGGCTGTAGTAATAGCCGCGGCTGCGCAGGGCCACGATGCGCGGTCGGCCATCGGGGTGTGGGCCGATCTTCTTGCGCAGGTTGCTGACGTGCATGTCCAGACTGCGGTCGTACAGGGTCAGCTTGCGGCCGAGGGCGATCTGCGCCAGTTCCTGTTTGTCCAGGGGTTCGCCGGGTTGCTTGAGCAAGGCTTCCAGCAGGCGGCTTTCGGAGACAGTGAGGGTGAATTCCTGTTCGTCGATGCTGACCACCCCGCGCACCGGGCTGAAACACAGGTCGCCCAGTTCCATCTGGCTGGACACCGCCGCCGGGTGGCTACGGCGCAGGACAGCGCGCAGGCGGGCGGTCAACTCTCGCGGATCGCAGGGCTTGGCCAGGTAATCGTCGGCGCCAAGTTCCAGGCCGAGGATACGGTCCAGTGGCTCGCCCCGGGCCGAGAGCATCAGCACCGGCAAATCCGGATGATCGCTGCGCAACTGTTTGAGCAGTTCCAGGCCGCTGCCGTCGGGCAACATTACATCCAGCACCACGGCCGCCGGAGCGGTTTCGGCCAGCGCACGGCGTGCGCTCTGGCCATCGTGACAGGCACGTACCTGAAACCCTTCCTGGCTCAGCCAACTGCTCAGGAGCTCACACAGCTCCTGGTCATCATCAATAAGTAACAGCTCGCTCATGACTCACTCAATTTAGCCATTGTCGACGTTTTCGACTTGCTCCACTGGCGAAGATACCGCAGAGCAGAGCCAATAGCGCTACCCCGGCGCCAATGACAAACCATTGTTGCTGGTCGGTCAGCAGGCGTGGCAGCGGACTGCTGGCCTGGGCTTCCTTGAGTTGCAGCTTCAAACGCTGGTTCTCCTGGCGCAACCGAGCCAGCAGCGGGCTTTCGCGTTCGCTATCGGCAGTTTGCAATTGTTTGTTCAGTTCTTCCCGTTGCCGTTCGCTATCTTTCAAGCGTTGCTGCAACTCGGTGATCTGGCTGCCGGCGCTCAGGGACAGGGGCGTCGAACCACCACCATTGGCGCTCTCTTCACCGTGGGCGGGCGCCACGATCAACAACGTGACCAACATCAGACACAACGGACTCTTGCGCATCACGACTCCTGATTCCAATACGAGTATTGGGCAGGTTGTCGGCCGGCAAACGAGAATAATGAGCGATTGAGAACGCGATGAACCGACAAGGTTCATCGCGTGGGGGCAATTGCGAGAAGAAAGTTACGGCAGGACTTGCTTGAACGGCTTGACCAGAACGTTGGCGTAGACGCCTGCGGCGATGTACGGATCAGCGTCGGCCCAGGCCTGGGCGGCGCTCAGGGAATCGAATTCGGCGACGATCAGGCTGCCGGTGAAACCCGCCGCGCCCGGATCATTGCTGTCGACCGCCGGGTGTGGGCCGGCCAGGACGATGCGGCCTTCGCCCTTGAGTACTTGCAGGCGCTCAAGATGCGCAGGTCGTGCGGCCAGGCGGGCTTCCAGGGAGTTGGCGACGTCTGTGGCAATGATTGCGTAAAGCATGTCAGTCCTCGGTTTTTGGCGTAGTGGTGTCGGCGTCGTGCAAATGGCGGGACAGGTAGATGCCCTGGCCGACCAGGAACAGCAAAGTCATGCCCAGGCTGCCGAAGACCTTGAAGTCGACCCAGTAGCTCTGGAAGGTGAACGCGACAAACAGGTTGGCGGCACCGCAAAACAGGAAAAAGGCGATCCAGGCGATGTTCAGGCGCGTCCAGACTGCGTCAGGCAGCGTCAATGCATGGCCCATGATGCGTTTGATCAGCAGGCTGTCACCGACGAAGTGGCTGCCAATGAACGCCAGGGCGAACAGCCAGTTGACCACTGGGGCTTTCCACTTGAGGAATGTCTCGCTGTGGAACGCCAGGGTCAGGCTGCCGAAGACCAGGCAGGCGATCAGGGTCAGCCACTGGCTCTTCTCCAGCTTGCGCTGCTTGATGAACAGTGTGCCGTAGACCACCAGGGAACTGACGATCAGCATCGCGGTGGCGCTGTAAATACCGCCTACAGTGACC
Source organism: Pseudomonas sp. GM48 (assembly GCF_000282335.1). Classification (GTDB taxonomy): domain Bacteria; phylum Pseudomonadota; class Gammaproteobacteria; order Pseudomonadales; family Pseudomonadaceae; genus Aquipseudomonas. The sequence goes on along the minus strand of NZ_AKJM01000043.1, from coordinate 11,484 downwards.
TCATGGCCGGCGATGTCGACGACCCGTGGATCGGTTTTGAAGACGATGAAAAACAGCAGGAGCGGGATGAAATCGATGAATTGTTTCACAGTGGCAGCCAGAAGCAGGATGTGGCGGCATAATAACAAACATATGGGCGCGCGATAGCGCCAGCTGATTTGAGGTTACAAAGCCCTGTGAATGTTGATTTGCACTGCCATAGCACGGCCTCCGATGGCGCCCTGGCGCCTGCGGTTCTGGTGGCGCGGGCGTTCGAGAAAGGCGTGCGAGTCCTGGCCTTGACCGATCACGATACCCTTGAAGGCCTCGACGAGGCCCGGCACGCGGCCGCCGCGCTGGGGATGCAACTGGTCAACGGCGTCGAATTGTCCTGCACCTGGGGCGGCGCGACCATTCATGTATTGGGCTACGGTTTTGACGTGAATGCCGCGCCGCTGGTCGAGGCCATCGCCAAATTACGTGATGGCCGTTGGCTGCGCTCCGAGGAAATCAGCCGCAAACTGGCGTTGAAAGGCATGCCGGGGGCGCTTGAAGGCGCCCGCAAGATCCAGCAGGAACTGGGCGACAGCGGCAACGCGCCGGCCCGCCCGCATTTCGCCGACTGGATGGTGCGTGAAGGTTTCGTCAAGGATCGCGCCGAGGCGTTCCGCAAATGGCTGGGTGCCGGCAAGCTGGGTGACGTCAAGCAACACTGGCCGACCCTGGAAGAAACCGTCGAGACCCTGCGCGCGGCTCAAGCCTGGGTCAGCCTGGCACATCCCTGGCACTACGAATTCACGCGCAGCAAGCGACGTCGCCTGATTGCCGACTATATTCAAGCAGGGGGCCACGCCATCGAAGTGGTCAATGGTTATCAGCCTGCCGAGCAAGTGGGCAGCCTGGCCATTCTGGCCCGCGAGTTCGGTCTGCTGGTCAGCGCCGGCAGTGATTTTCATGGCCCCGGAGGCTGGTCGGAGATCGGTGAATACCGGCCACTCCCGGAGGATTTGCCACCGCTATGGTGTCGATTCAAACATGACCCAGTTATTGCCGCCGTCTGAACAGGTAGAGAATGTGAGTCAATTTTTCCAGATTCATCCGGAAAACCCGCAACCGCGCCTGATCAAACAGGCGGTCGAGATCATCCGCAAGGGCGGGGTGGTGATTTATCCCACAGACTCTTCCTACGCCATTGGTTGCCAGATCGGCGACAAGGTGGCTGTGGAGCGCGTGCGACGTTTGCGCGGGCTGGATGAAAAGCACAACTTCGCGCTGATTTGCTGTGATCTGTCGCAACTGGGGCTGTTCGCCAAGATCGACACTGGCACTTTCCGCTTGCTCAAGGCCCACTTGCCGGGGCCGTACACCTTCATTCTCAACGCCACCCGCGAAGTACCGCGACTGTTGCTGCACCCGAAAAAACGCACCATCGGCCTGCGGGTGCCAAGCCATCCGATTGCCCTGGCACTGCTGGAGCAGCTCGGCGAGCCGTTGATGAGCGTGAGTCTGATCATGCCCGGTGAAACCGACCCGATGTATGACCCCTATGAAATGCGCCAGTTGCTCGAGCACCAGGTCGATCTGATCATCGACGGCGGTTTCGGCGGGATCAAGGCGTCGACCGTGATCAACCTCGCCGACGGTGAGCCGGAAGTCATCCGCGTCGGTTGCGGCGACCCTGCGCCGTTCATGGTCGAGGCCTAGATGTCCGCAGTAGAACCCGTCGACAGTCAGGCCGGAGCCCAGCAGGAACTACCCTTCGCCATGGTCTATGGCCAGGCGGTCATGGAAATGCCGCTGGACCTGTACATCCCGCCGGATGCCCTCGAGGTCTTTCTCGAGGCGTTCGAAGGTCCTCTCGACCTGCTGCTGTACCTGATCCGCAAGCAGAACATCAACATCCTCGATATCCCGGTGGCGGAAATCACCCGCCAGTACATGGGCTACGTCGAGTTGATGCAGTCAGTGCGCCTGGAGCTGGCCGCCGAGTACCTGGTGATGGCCGCGATGCTGGCCGAGATCAAGTCGCGGATGCTGCTGCCACGGGCTGAAACCGTCGAAGACGAAGAGGAAGATCCGCGCGCCGAACTGATCCGCCGTTTGCAGGAATATGAGCGTTTCAAGGCTGCCGCCGAAGGCATCGATGGCCTGAGCCGCGTCGGTCGCGATGTGGTGGTGCCCAAGCTCGATGCCCCGGAGGCCCGGGCGCGCAAGTTGTTGCCGGACGTGCGTTTGTCCGAGCTGCTGCTGTCCATGGCCGAGGTGCTGCGCCGTGGCGACATGTTCGAAAGCCACCAGGTCAGCCGCGAGGCGCTGTCGACCCGGGAGCGCATGAGCGATGTACTGGAGCGGCTCAAGGGTGGCGGCTTCGTGCCGTTTGTCGAGTTGTTTACAGCAGAAGAAGGGCGTCTGGGCGTGGTGGTGACCTTTATGGCGATCCTTGAACTGGTCAAGGAATCCCTGGTCGAGCTGGTGCAGAATGAGCCATTTGCCGCGATCCACGTGCGAGCCCGAGCCGAATAACGAGTTGAATCATGAACCTGACTGACCCCCGTGATCTGGCACCCTTGCTTGAAGCCTTTCTGTTGGCCTCGGGAAAGCCGCAATCTTTGGAAAGCCTGTTCGAACTCTTCGAAGAAGGCGAGCGGCCGGAGCCGCCGGTCTTCAAGAAGGCCCTGGCGATTCTGGCGAAGTCCTGCGATGGCCGTGCGTTTGAACTGAAGGAAGTGGCCTCGGGGTATCGCCTGCAAATTCGCGAGAAATATTCTCCGTGGGTCGGGCGTTTGTGGGAAGAGCGTCCGCAGCGTTACTCCCGCGCCATGCTCGAAACCATGGCCCTGATTGCCTATCGCCAACCGATCACCCGTGGCGAAATCGAAGACGTGCGGGGCGTGGCGGTCAACAGCAACATCGTCAAGACCTTGATGGAGCGCGAGTGGATCCGTATCGTCGGCCACCGCGACGTACCCGGGAAACCGGCGATGTTCGCGACCACCAAGGCGTTCCTCGATCACTTCAACCTGAAAAACCTCGACGACTTGCCACCGCTGGCGGAACTGCGCGAGTTGGAACCGGACCCGGTGCTCGATTTCGACGACGCGCCCGTACCCGCCGGGTTGCAAGAGTTGGCCGACGCCAGCGCGGAACCGGCAGAACCGAAGGAAGAAACCAGTTTCCACACGCTGTTGCTGGAGCTGGACAGCATGGAGGAGGGGCTCAAGACTGACTTCGACGACTTGCTGCGTGATGGGGCATCGCCTGAATTCGATTCGGAACAGTCGGTCATTGAGCCAGAAGTCGAAGCGGCACAACCCGAGGCTGAGCCGGAAATTGAACCGGAGCAGGCCGACGACATCCTCGGCGTTGCCGAAGCCCGCGAAAAACTGCTGGCTGCCGTTGCCGCCCTCGAACAGCCGAAACCCGAGCCGGAACTGTCGGACGAAGAGGCCGAAGCCCTGGCCCTGGCGCAAGCTATCGAAGCAGAACGCCGCCAGTTCGAAGACTGATACGATTCTTATGAACAAAGGAGATTCACTGTGGGAGCGGGCTTGCTCGCGAAGAGGGCGTGTCAGGCGACATCTTTGTTGGCTGACCTGACGCCTTCGCGAGCAAGCCCGCTCCCACAGGGGCATTGTGTTCAAGGCAAAGCCTCGCACCACCGGTCGGCGGAAAAACCAATAACCTTGCCTTGATCAGCTAGTCTCTGATGCGCAATCGCCCGCATGCGCGTATGATTCGCGACCCTTCGGCGATCCCTTCGCCAAAGTACCCAGATTTCAGACCACACCGGGAGGTGCCCAGATGAGTATCAAAGACCAGCAAGACGACCAGCCAATCGGCCCAGCAGGCGAAAAACTGCAGAAAGTCCTCGCCCGTATCGGCGTCGGCTCGCGCCGTGACGTGGAAGCCTGGATCAGCCACGGCCGCATCAAGGTCAACGGCAAAGACGCCACCCTTGGCCAGCGTGTCGACATGCACGACGCCATCACCATCGATGGCAAGGTGATCAAGCGTGAAGAGGCCGCCGAGTCGGTGCGCCGCGTGATCATGTACAACAAGCCCGACGGTGAAATCTGCACCCGTGTCGATCCGGAAGGCCGCCCGACCGTGTTCGACAAGATGCCGCGTCCGAAAGAAGGTCGCTGGATCAACATTGGTCGCCTGGACATCAACACCACCGGTCTGCTGATGTTCACCACCGACGGTGAGCTGGCCAACCGCCTGATGCACCCTTCCTACGAAATGGACCGCGAATACGCGGTACGTGTGCGTGGCGAAGTTGACGACGAGATGATCGAGCGTCTGAAAGCCGGCGTCGTCCTCGAAGACGGCCCGGCCAAGTTCACCGATATCAAGCAGGCGCCGGGTGGTGAAGGTTTCAACCACTGGTACCACTGCGTGGTAATGGAAGGTCGTAACCGTGAAGTTCGTCGCCTGTGGGAATCCCAGGGCCTGGTGGTCAGCCGTCTGAAGCGCGTGCGTTTCGGTCCGGTGTTCCTCAACTCCGACCTGCCGATGGGCCGCTGGCGCGAAATGAGCCAGTACGAAGTCGACATTCTCAGTGCTGAAGTCGGCCTGACGCCGGTCGCGATGCCGCAAATGAATGCCAAGAGCAAAGACAAGCTCGATCGGATGCAGCGCAAGTCGTCGCGTCCGATGGCCAAGACCGAGCGCGTGCGTACCCTGCGTCCAGCCGCCGGGGCTCCTGCCGCTCCTGTTGCTCCACGTGCAAGCCGCGAGCCGCAGATCGAAGGCGAGCGTCCAGGTCGCAAGCCTGCTGCGCGTCAGGACGGTGAGCGCGGTCCACGCACGCCACGTCCGGCCAACGGCCGTACCGAGCGTGGCGAAGGCCGTGGTACGCCGGTAGCTGATCGCCCGGCCGACACCAAGCGTCCGGCCAAGCCGGCGCCGAAGCGTCCGGGGATCAAACTGGTCGACGGTGACACGCCATCGGGCAAGCGCCGTGGCGCACCGGCCGGTTCCGGCCAGCGTCCGGGCTTTGGTCGTCGCAAGCCGGAGTGAGGCAGCGATAAGCTGCAAGCGACAAGTTAAAAACGCCAGCCTTCGGGTTGGCGTTTTTTTTGGTCTGGTTTTAGTCCGGTAGTGTTTTTGAGGGCGCCTTCGCGAGCAAGCCCGCTCCCACAGGGGGCGGAGTTGTTTGGTCGAAATGCGATCCATTGTGGGAGCGGGCTTGCTCGCGAAGGCGTCAGCGGCAACACCACACTCTCCCGGTTGGAAACCCGATGTTACGCCTTGTAAAGAAAACCTGACGAAATCCACGGGTTAACCCCGTGAAATCGCCATTTCTCGAGTGTCGTAAGAAAATTCTTACGCGCTATTGCCTTGTGTCCTTCTTCCCGCGCTCTGGCCCGCTTGTTTCACCGCTCCATGCAGGGTGTTATGCGCGCCATGCCTGTCGTGCATGTGCATAACAAAAAGGAGGCGCAATGAACGCCGCAATCCGATTCCATCGCTCTGTGAGAGGCGGTTTTCCTGCCTTTCCCGTCAATGATCCGCAAGGATCTGACCCATTTTTTGCAGCCGCCCGAGCCCCTCGGGGCGGACACAGGCAATCCCGGCCATAGACACGCTTGTCCAGCGGGTCTGGCAGCAGGGGGTTACGGGTGTACAATGCGCCGCGTTTTACCTGTGACCTCCTGCGCATCTGCGCAAACCTCAAGGCTATCCGCCTTGTTCACTCCGTCGCGTCACGAGCGTGTCGGGTTCGATTTCGTCACAGATAAAAACAAACAGGTGACGCATGACCGTTGTAAATACGCTGAACTCCTGGTGCTTGCGCTGGGGTTTGATCGGCGCTGCTTAACGTCATTTCCAAGCAGCTACGTCGACTGAACATCATCAAACCTTGCGTGAGACCCTTTTCATGAGTGGACAAAACTCGCATTCAGGCGAGCTGAAACGCGGCCTGAAAAATCGTCATATTCAACTGATTGCCCTCGGTGGCGCGATCGGTACCGGTTTGTTTCTCGGCTCGGCCGGGGTACTGAAATCCGCCGGTCCGTCGATGATCCTTGGCTACGCCATCTGCGGCTTCATCGCTTTCATGATCATGCGCCAACTGGGCGAAATGATCGTCGAAGATCCGGTGGCCGGCTCCTTCAGCCACTTCGCGCACAAGTACTGGGGCGGCTTCGCCGGTTTCCTGTCGGGCTGGAACTGCTGGATCCTGTACATTCTGGTGGGCATGTCGGAACTGACTGCGGTCGGCAAATACATCCACTACTGGGCTCCGGATATCCCGACCTGGGCCTCCGCGGCGGCTTTTTTTGTACTGATCAACGCTATTAACCTGGCCAACGTCAAAGTCTTTGGCGAGGCCGAGTTCTGGTTTGCGATCATCAAGGTCGTGGCGATCGTCGGCATGATTGCCCTGGGCAGCTACCTGCTGGTCAGCGGTAATGGCGGCCCGCAAGCGGCGGTCAGTAACCTGTGGTCCCACGGCGGCTTCTTCCCGAACGGTGTCAGTGGTCTGGTGATGGCCATGGCGTTCATCATGTTTTCCTTCGGTGGTCTGGAAATGCTCGGTTTCACCGCTGCCGAAGCAGACAAGCCGAAAACCGTGATCCCGAAAGCCATCAACCAGGTGATCTACCGGATCCTGATTTTCTACATCGGCGCCCTGGTCATCCTGCTGTCGTTGACCCCGTGGGACAGCTTGCTGACCACCCTGAACGCTTCCGGTGATTCCTACAGCGGCAGCCCGTTCGTGCAAGTGTTCTCGATGCTGGGCAGTAACACCGCCGCGCACATCCTCAACTTCGTGGTCCTGACCGCGGCGTTGTCGGTGTACAACAGCGGCACCTACTGCAACAGCCGTATGCTACTGGGCATGGCCGAGCAGGGTGACGCGCCGAAAGGTCTGGCGAAGATCGACAAGCGCGGCGTGCCGGTGCGTTCGATCCTGGCTTCGGCTGCCGTGACGCTGATCGCGGTACTGCTGAACTACCTGATCCCGAAAAACGCGCTGGAACTGCTGATGTCGCTGGTTGTTGCTACCCTGGTGATCAACTGGGCGATGATCAGCTACTCGCACTTCAAGTTCCGCCAGCACATGAACAAAACCAAACAGACACCGCTGTTCAAGGCCCTGTGGTACCCGTACGGCAACTACATCTGTCTGGTGTTCGTGGTGTTCATCCTTGGTGTGATGCTGTTGATTCCGGGGATCCAGACGTCGGTGTACGCGATTCCGGTATGGCTCGTGTTCATGTGGGTCTGCTACGGCATCAAGAACAAGCGCAGTGCGCAATATGCGTTGCAGGTTGCCGGCTCTTCGGTGAAGTAAACGCAGAGCGCAGAAACAACAAACCCGGCCATGTGCCGGGTTTTTTGTGCTTGATTGGCTGGCTTTTCGATTGTACTGATGTCTTGTTCCTACATAGGCGGTCGCTATTCACTACAGCAGTTTCGGAAATTTTTAAAGGCGGAGGCCAATCCTCGTTGAATCAGAAACAGCCTACACGCGGGTTAGTGTTTTTTTGCCATAGTTTGACGCTCCGAACACAACAAGGAGTAGCGCTTATGGCGAGTCATAGCTACATGAGTATTACCGGCAAACGACAAGGTCTGATTTCCGCTGGTTGTTCTGGCTATAGTTCTATCGGTAACAAATGCCAGGCCGGTCATCAGGACGAAATCATGGTGCTGGCTTATTCGCACGATATGGTGACAGGCAATGACGGCAGCATTGCAGGTGGTCGCGGTAAACACATGCCCATTGTGATTACCAAGAGCATTGATAAATCATCACCATTGTTGGCAATCGCACTGCATGAGTGTGAGGAGGTGGAGTGCATTCTTAACCTCTACCGTACTGCCTCGACTGGTGGGCTTGAGCGATATTATTCAATACACCTTACAGGTGCACGTATTGCGCATATCAGCCAGCAAGTCCCTCACGCTATTCGTATGAACGATGCAGAGCCGCAGGAATCTGTGTCCATTCGTTATCGAGATATCGCGTGGGCACACATACCGGGAGCTACAAGTGCCTATTGCTCCTGGGGGAATGAGGGTGGATGAGGATTCTTGCGATATTCATGATGTGACGAAAGCGGCTTCTGATCTGGTTGCAGTTGGATGCAGCATTGGCATGACGCATTTTACGGATGGCATTACGCGACTTCGCTTTGGTTCGATAATTTCATCTTATGCAGATGAGGTTATCCAGGCGGTTGATGAAGGGCTTATCAATGCGTGGCAGGGGGTGCAAGAGTTAAGAGCTGAATACGAGGAATTGTCGTCGAAGGCTCAGTTTTATCTTCAGAACGGCATTGGGGTTGTGGCGGGTGTAATGCAGATCAGGACAGGTGTTTCGGTCATCGGAAGCTCAGGAGGGCTAGGTGCGGTTCCGGGGGGGCTTATGGTCAGCCATGGTGCGAATAATATTTATGAAGGTTTGAGTAACATCTATCATGGGCCGGGAACTCCAGTGACGGTCGGGCCTGTACGGCGTATCTACAGAACTTTATTTGATGACCATGCGGGGGACATGGCCTATTACTCTATGGACTTGTTTGTTTCGGGTTACGGAATATCCAGGCAAGTTCTCAAGCCTGGGGCGATGGAGCTTTTTCGGCGCGATCCAATAAACTATGAGGCAGCTTACCGACAAACGGGGAAGTTGGCGTTGGCTTTCGAAGCGCTGGTTGATTTTTTGACAATTAAAATAATGCTTCCGGAAGAAAATTATTTCTATGAATGAGCGGTGCTGTGAGGGTGGGTATTTAAGTTTTTCCGCGCATTCTTGGGATGTAAAAAACCAATCCAAAAAAAACAATAATTGCGTATGTTGCCAGGTAAGCGATGTCTAGATATTTTTCATCTATGCGGATTATTTTTCTTATGCCATATACGATTAGTCCGGATGGCAATCCGGAGCAGCCTAAAACCAGTAAGGTTACCGCTAGGTGGTATCGGATATTTTCAAAATTCATGTGCTAGCCTAATTCGTTGATTCTAACCCTTAGGTTAGTGTCGCAATTCGATACAAGGCAACTTCCATTTTGTAAATCCGAAAACGCTGTAAGAAAAGTCTGGGGGGATTTCAAAAACTCGCCTGTATCAGTTGACCACCTGCAATTCAGGACGTCATTCGCGGTATCCTGCACGCTCAAGAACCCGGACGCTTTTCCATGCTGGTCATTTCCAACAACGTGCATCTGCCGGATGCCGAGATCGAGTTGACGGCCATTCGCGCTCAGGGCGCCGGTGGGCAGAACGTCAACAAGGTCTCCAGTGCCGTGCATCTGCGTTTCGACATTCCGGCGTCGTCCTTGCCCGAGTTCTACAAGGAACGGCTGCTGGCGCTGCGCGACAGTCGCATCACCAGCGACGGTGTGTTGATCATCAAGGCCCAGCAGTACCGCACGCAGGAGCAGAACCGCGCCGATGCGCTGTTGCGGCTGACCGAGTTGATCCAGAGTGCCACCAAGGTCGAGAAGAAGCGCCGTCCGACCAAGCCGACCCTCGGCTCGAAGACCCGGCGCCTCGAATCCAAGAGCAAGCGTGGCAACATCAAGGCCGGGCGCGGCAAGGTCGATTTCTAACGGGCGTCCCGCGCTTCGCGTTGCTTCGGTGCCTGCCGGTACAAATAAAGGCTCAGTATCAATCCGCTCAACGCGGCGAAGGCGGCGAACAGGAAGATCGACGCAAAACCGAACCCGGCCGCAATCGCCCCGGCCAGCGGGCCGGTGATCCCCAGCGACAAGTCGATGAACAGCGAATAGGCGCCGACTGCCGCGCCACGGCTGGAGGCCGGGACCAGATTGACCGCCTCCACGCCCAGTGCCGGAAACACCAGCGAAAAGCCGAAGCCGCTCAGCGCCGCCCCCGCCAATGCCCAATGCGCATCCGGTGCCAGCCACAGCAACAGCAAGCCCAGGGTTTCCACTGACAGGCAGGCAATCGCTACACGAAAGCCGCCGAGGCGGTTGATCAGGTTGCCGAACAGCAAGCGCGCGCCGATGAAGCAGGCACCGAACAGGCTCAGGCACAGCACCGCGTTGTCCCAGTGTCGCGTGGCGTAATACAGCGTGATGAAAGTGGCGATGGTGCCGAAGCCGATGGAGCCCAGGGCCAGGCCACAGCCATGGGGGAAAACTCGTCCGAGCACGTGCATGAACGGCAGGCGCTCACCGGCAACGATTGGCGCGGCGGTTTTTGGCCAGGCCAACAGCAAGCCGAGGATCGCCAGCAGCACAATGCTCACCCCCATGCTCCACAAGCCCAGTTGATGGACGAGCAACACGCCCAGGGGCGCGCCGACGGCCAGCGCACCGTAGCTGGCGATACCGTTCCACGAGATGACTTTGGCGGTATTCGCCGCGCCGACCCGGCCGATGCCCCAGCCAATCGAGCCCGAGCCCACCAGGCTTTCCGCGCTGCCGAGTACCAGTCGGCCGATCAACAGGCTGATCAGGCTCACGGCCGGCAGGCTCTGGGTCCCGGCGGAGATCAGCATGAACACCCCGCTCAAGCCGCAACCGGCCAGGCCATACATGACCGCCAGCTTGCTGCCTTTGTTGTCGATGATTTTTCCGGCATACGGCCGGCTGAGCAGGGTGGCCAGGTATTGCACGCTGATCACCAGGCCCGCGATCACCGCGCCGAAGCCCAGGTCGCTATGGACGTAACCGGGCAATACGGCAAGGGGGATGCCGATGTTCAGGTAGCCAATGAAGGTGAAAAGGACGATGGAAACAACTTGCAGCGTGACCGCCAGGGGGCGCTGGTTTTCAGGCATGGGTAAAGGTCCACGGCAAAGCAGGATAGATAGGCTGCTTATGATAGCGGTGTGGACGGTCGCGGGTCGTGAAAAAGTAAAACTATTTGCCGGTCGGTGTCATTCAGGTTTGACGGGAGCGACCAGCTGCGTGGTGACCAGGGCGGCCAGTGCATTTTCCTGGGTGCCGAAGCGGGCGAGCAATGCGGCTTGTTTCTCGGGGGAGAGGCGATTCCAGATCTCGATCATTTTCTCGGCGGTGCCGATCAGGACGCTGGCCTGCTTTTCATCAAAGGTTTCGCTGAGTTCATCGGTCATGGTGCAGGCTCGCGTTTCAGGCAGTGTGGAAAGCGCATGTTAGCGCTTTCCACACGGTCTGTACGGCGGGTGTTTCAGTCTTCGCTGTCAGCCTGGCGGCTGCCAGTGGCTTCTTTCGGCTCGGGCTGTTGGGCACCGGCTTGCTGCGTGGTCGTCTGCTCAGGTACGTGCAGGCTTGGGAAGGGGAGATTAGGAATCTCGTGCATAGTCGCGCTCCTCGCTAAGTCTGTTGATAGATCTGGTAGATCCGCGCTTTAAAAAAAGCCTGGGCAGGATACAGCACTGAAAATGACAAACAGACTTTTATATCCATTTGTTTCGACGGAAGTGGTTGTCTAGACAGGTCAGTAACAGCGACGCAGAGCAAATGTTGGAGCGGGCTTGCTCGCGAAGAGGTCTGATCAGTCGACATTTGCATCGCCTGACACACCGCATTCGCGAGC
>NZ_AKJM01000042.1 GCF_000282335.1 Pseudomonas sp. GM48 | reverse complement strand
AGTCTTCTTCTGGGCACCAATTCAAATTCAAGGTTACGGCCTTGAGTTTCACAGAAACCCGCGAAAGCGGGTTTTTGCGTTTCCGGCTTTCAAAAAATCAACACATTCCCTGTAGCAGCTGGCGAAGCCTGCGTTCGGCTGCGCAGCAGTCGTAAAATCAGGCGATGCGGTGTGTCAGGATGACCTGGTACTCAGGATTAGCGACTGCTGCGCAGCCGAACGCAGGCTTCGCCAGCTGCTACAAGCGATGACGTCGGACGCTCTAGCAAACCCCTGCCAGCCTCGCAAGGCGCATTTGAGAAAGAATATCGTTTATCATTGTTGCAAGTTTTTGCAATGCGACAGTGAGGAACCCTGCGAATGATGTATCGAAATACCCTGCGCCGCGGCCTGACGATCACCCTGCTCGGCCTGACACTCGCCTCCCCCCTCACCCAAGCCGCCGATCCGGCTGCCCTGACCCTCTACAACGGCCAGCACAAAGAAGTCGGCGACGCGGTCGCCAAAGCCTTCGAAGCCAAGACAGGCATCCACGTCAATGTGCGCAAAGGCAGCAGCAACCAGCTCGCCAGCCAGGTCGTCGAAGAAGGCGATCGCTCCCCCGCCGACGTGATCTACACCGAAGAATCGCCGCCACTGAACAAACTCGGCGAACAAGGCCTGCTGGCCAAGACGGATGACGCAACGCTGGCCGTCCTGCCCAAGGAGTACGTCGCCGCCAATGGCACCTGGATTGGCGTGACTGCCAGGGTGCGCGTCGTCGCCTTCAACCCCAAGCTGATCGATGAAAAAGACTTGCCGACCTCGGTGATGGAGTTCTCCAACCCAAAATGGCAGGGCAAAGTCGGTTTCGTACCCACCAGCGGCGCCTTCCAGGAACAAGCCGTCGCGATCATCAAAGTGCACGGTATGGACGCCGCCGAAGAATGGCTGACCGGGCTACGTGCATTCGGCAAGACCTACAGCAACAACATGGTTGCATTGAAAGCAGTGGAAAATGGCGAAGTCGCCACCGTACTGGTCAACAACTACTACTGGTTCGCCCTGCAGCGTGAAAAAGGTCAGCTCGATTCGAAACTGCATTACTTCACCGGCGGCGATGTCGGCGGACTCATCACCGTGTCCAGCGCAGCGGTACTCAAATCCAGCAAACACCCCAAAGAAGCCCAGCAATTGCTCGCCTATATGGCCAGCGAGGAAGGCCAGCGCGTGATCACCCAGACCACCGCCGAATACCCTCTGCACAAAGACATGGAATCTGATCGCGGACTCAAGCCATTCAGCGAACTGCAAGCACCGAAAGTCACGCCAGCCGACCTGGGCAATGCCGAAGAAGCCCTGGATCTGGAACGTGACGTTGGCCTGAACTGATGAGCGCATCGCTATCTGCCACCCGCCTGCGCAGCAACAACTCGTCCCGCCGCAAGCGTCCGCCGATCGGGTTGGTGTTGCCGGTATTGCTGCTGGTCGTACTCAGCTTCCTGCCGCTGGCCTATGTCGGACTCAAAGCTTGGCAAGCAGGCTGGGCCGAAGCCTTGCACCTGCTGTGGCGGCCCTACGTATTCGGCCTGCTGCGCAACACCCTCGCGCTGATGCTCGGCGTAACCGTCACCTGCGGCGTGATCGGCTTGTCCCTGGCATGGCTACTGGAACGCAGCAATCTTTCCGGACGGCGGTTATGGGGGGTGATTCTGTGCCTGCCGTTCGCCGTGCCCGCGTTTGTCAGCAGCTTCACCTGGGTTTCGCTGAGCGCCCACTTTGAAGGACTCGGCGGGGCGATCCTGGTGATGAGCCTGTCCAAATACCCGCTGATTTTTCTGCCCGTGGCGGCGACCTTGCGCAATCTCGACCCGTCCCTGGAAGAGTCGGCCCGCACGCTGGGGCAGAATCGCTGGGGCGTGTTTTTCCGCGTCACCCTGCCACTGCTCTGGCCTTCGCTACTGGCGGGTTCATTGCTGATTGCGCTGCACATGCTGGTGGAGTTCGGCGCCTTGTCGATTATCGGTCTGCAAACCTTCACCACGGCGATTTATCAGCAGTTCGAGCTGGAGTTCAGTAACGCCAACGCAGCCATGCTTTCAGCAGTACTGCTGGCGCTGTGCCTGATGTTGCTGTGGCTGGAGTTGCGCGTACGCGGCAAAGGCCGACATGTGCGCACTGGCCAAGGCGCGGCGCGCAATGCCGAGCAAGTTCAACTGGGACCGTGGGCAGTGGCGGGACAGCTTTATTGCCTGCTTCTGGCAATCATTGGCAGCGGGATTCCGCTCGGTATGCTGGCCTACTGGCTGGCGGTGGGATCATCGGCCGCCTTCCCTGTGGTGGCAATCGGCGAGGCACTGCTGTCATCCCTCGCACTGTCGCTGGGTGGCGCGGCGCTGTGCCTGGTCCTGGCGGTGCCGGTCGGACTGCTGGTCGTACGCTACAAAGGTCAACTGGCGATCTGGGCCGAGCGTTTGCCGTATCTGCTGCACGCCCTGCCGGGACTGGTCATTGCCCTGACCCTGGTGTATTTCGCCCTGCACTACGTGCCGATGCTTTACCAGACGTCCGCGTTGTTGCTGATCGCCTATGCCCTGCTGTTTCTGCCATTGGCCCAGGCGCCGATCCGCACCGCCCTGAACAAGGCAGCGCCGCAACTCGAGGAAGCGGCTCGTACACTGGGCGCATCATCATTCAGCGCTTTCTGCCGAGTGACACTGCCGATAATTTTTCCGGCACTGGGCGCGGCTTTTGCGCTGGTATTCCTGGATGCGATGAAGGAACTGACGGCAACCTTGCTGTTGAGCCCCACCGGGTTGAACACCCTGGCAACGGAAGTCTGGGCGCATACCGCGAATGTTGAATTTGCGGCGGCAGCGCCTTATGCGGCGTTGTTGATATTGGTGTCGGGGTTGCCGGTCTATCTGCTTACGACCCGGATGTATCTGAGCCGTTGAGACCGTATTCGCGAGCAAGCCCGCTCCCACACCAGATCTGCTGTGAACTCACTATTTGTGAACAGCAGAGATGAAATGTGGGAGCGGGCTTGCTCGCGAAGGGGCCAGGCCAGGCAACCCGTCAAGCCCGGAACTGCCCCAGGCTCGCCTTCAACTGCGCCGCAAGACTGTCCAGCACCTTGCCACTGGCCGTGGTCTCCACTACAGCTTGCGCCGCCCTCTCGGCCTGGGCATGAATGGTCTGGACCCGGCCCCGCACCGCCTGCGCGCCCTGAGCCTGATGCGCCGCGGCCTGGGTGGCCAGACCGATTGCCGCATGTACCTGCTCGACGGATGCCTGCACCGACTGCTGCAACCGCGCACTGTCACGCAGCACCAGCAAACCCTCACTGGCCTGGCGCCCGGCCTGACCAATCGCCGCCACCGCCTCACGCGCACCTTGCTGCAACGCCACGATATGCGCCTGAATATCGCCGGTGGAGCTCTGCGTCTTGCTCGCCAGCGCCCGCACCTCATCGGCCACCACCGCAAACCCACGCCCGGTCTCGCCGGCACGTGCCGCTTCGATAGCCGCGTTCAGCGCCAGCAGGTTGGTCTGCTCGGCGATCCCATGAATCACCGTCAGCACCACCTCAATCTGCTCACTTTGCTGTGCCAGGCGCTCGATCACTTGCGCACCAGTGTTGACCTGGCCCGCCAGCTCCTCGATCAGGCTGCCGACTTTCGCCGAAGTCCGGGTGTTTTCATCGGTCGCCTGACGAATGTCCACAACCTGCTTCAGCGCCGCCTGCATGGCATGGCTTTCCGACTGCGCCTCATCCGCCATTTGCGACAGCGCACGCAAACTCTCCGCCACCTCGTCGCGCTGCATGCCCGCCGCCGCATCAGCGCCAGCGTTGCGCAAGGTCATGGCGCCAATTTCCACACCGGTACGCTGGGCTACATCGCCCGCCTCGCGCACGATCGGCTGCAACTTATCCACAAAGCGATTGACCGCCGAGGCCATGTCGCCGATTTCATCCTTGCTGTTGATCTGCACACGCTTGGTCAGATCGCCCTCGCCCGCCGCCAGGTCATCCATGGCGACGATCAGCATTTTCAGGCGATTGACCACCCGGCGACCGAGCACCACCGCCAACAGCAGCAGGACACCGAAACCCACCACCGCCAGACACACACCGATGCGCCAGCGCAATGTCGTAGCCGCTTCCTGTACGGTGCCGGTGGTGTTGGCTTTCATTTCCGCCGCCGTGGACTGCGCTGACTGCAGGCGCGAGCGCATGGCCGCCGCGCTGTCAGCCGCCGCGCCTTTCAGGCTGTCGCCCACCAGTTGATCGCTGCTGGCGATCAAGGCCGAGAAGCGCTTGTCCAGGGCCGCGAGATCGGTCTCCACCGACGCGGTCGAGACCCCCATCAGGACCTTGCCGATTTCCACGCCATTGGGGTTGATCGAGGCCTCGACGTAGAACACCGAAGGATCGTTCTTCGCTGCATCCAGTACCTTGTCGAGTGCCCGCTCGCCCTGGCCTTTTTCCAGCAATGCCTTGTTGATCGGGTTTTCCCGGTTGAGGTAGCGCGTCAGGTGCTGGCCGGTAGCGTCGTCATACACCACGAACAGTACATTGGGATTGCGCTGGGCCCGGCGGGCGAACTCGGAAAGTGTCGGAACGTCGTTGTCCCACATGGCACGGGGTGCGACCGAAGCCAGAAGCTGCGCCATGTCGCTGGCGGAGTCCTTCAGGTCCTTTTCCAGGGTCGAACGCAATTGCGCCTGCTCTTCCTTCAATCGCGAGGACAAACCGGCCGTGAGGCGCTGACGCGTGCTGGTAGAGAGGTTGTCCAGGCTGGACGTGACTTCACGCCCTGCCCGTTCAAGCTCAGCGGAAAGCTTTTGACTGTCCGCGCCCAGACGCATACCCAGATCGGCTTCCAGCGCGGTCACCGTGCTCCGGGTCAGAGCAACAGCCACCAGCACCTGCACCAAAAGGGCGATACCAAGGGTAACGAACACGGGCCGCAACAAACGGCTTTGTAACAATGAGAGAACGGCCGACATCTGAAATCCCTCTGCTTTGGCGCCATTAAATTGATAGCACGCCGGAAGCAATGCTTTTTTAATGTTCACAGCAAAGGTCATGCCGTCCAGCAGACATAAACGACAAAGGCCCCGATTAAGGAGCCTTTGTGTTTTACATCAACGACTTATCAAGCAAACGGATGACGCAGAACGATGGTTTCGTTGCGATCCGGGCCCGTCGAAATAATGTCGATCGGCGCGCCGACCAGCTCTTCGACACGCTTGATGTAGTTACGCGCAGCCTGCGGCAGTTCTTCCAGGGTCTTGGCGCCCAGGGTCGACTCGCTCCAGCCCGGCATTTCTTCGTACACCGGCTCCAGGCCGATGTAGCTGTCGGCGTCGGTCGGTGCGTCGATCACTGCACCGTCAGCGTTTTTGTAGCCAACGCAGATGTTGATGGTTTCCAGGCCGTCCAGTACGTCCAGCTTGGTCAGGCACAGGCCCGAGATGCTGTTGACGTCGATAGCGCGACGCAGGATGACGGCATCGAACCAGCCACAACGACGGGCACGGCCGGTGGTCGCACCGAACTCGTGGCCACGCTTGGCCAGGAACGCACCTACATCGTCGAACAGCTCAGTCGGGAACGGACCCGAACCCACACGGGTGGTGTAGGCCTTGGTGATGCCGAGGATGTAATCCAGGAACATCGGGCCAACACCCGAACCGGTCGCGATACCGCCAGCGGTGGTGTTGGAGCTGGTGACGTACGGGTAGGTACCGTGGTCGATGTCCAGCAGGGAGCCCTGGGCGCCTTCGAACATGATGTCTTTGCCGGCGCGACGCAGGTTATGCAGCTCGGCGGTGACGTCCAGCATCATCGGCTTGAGCAGTTCGGCGTATTCCATGCACTCGTCCAGAGTCTTCTGGAAGTCGATGGCTGGCTCTTTGTAGTAATTGACCAGTACGAAGTTGTGGTAATCCAGCAACTCGCCCAGCTTGGCGGCGAAACGCTCGCGGTGGAACAGGTCGCCGATGCGCAGGCCACGACGTGCAACCTTGTCCTCGTATGCCGGGCCGATGCCGCGACCGGTGGTGCCGATCTTCAGCTCGCCACGGGCCTTTTCACGGGCCTGGTCCAGCGCTACGTGGTAGGACAGGATCAGCGGGCAGGAAGGGCTGATACGCAGGCGCTCGCGCACCGGTACGCCTTTCTCTTCCAGCTTGACGATTTCCCGCATCAGGGCGTCAGGTGCAACCACCACGCCGTTGCCGATCAGGCACTGCACGCCTTCGCGCAGCACGCCCGACGGAATCAGGTGCAAGACGGTCTTCTCACCGTCGATCACCAGGGTGTGACCAGCGTTGTGGCCACCTTGGTAACGCACTACGGCGGCAGCATGTTCGGTCAGCAGATCAACGATCTTGCCTTTGCCCTCATCACCCCACTGGGTGCCCAGGACTACGACATTCTTACCCATAACACTTGTCCTCATTCGCGCAAACTTGGTGCCGGCTGCAGCCGGCGGGAAAACTCAAGAAGCCAGTGGCGATACTTGCCAAAGCCCGTTCTGCTGAATCAATTGCCGGTCGCAGTCCGCTTCACGGGCGGCGGCCAAAGGTTGTCCAGGCAAGGCCTGAACGACACGCTGACCCTCACTGCGCAACTGGCAAACCTGCTGCCAGAGTGCCGCATCCGTACTGTCAGGCATCCAGATACCGCCAGACGGTAGCTCGATCTCAGCACGCCCCAGGGTCACCAGGGTTTTCAAATCGGTGGAGAAGCCGGTAGCCGGACGGGCGCGACCGAAGTCGGCGCCGATATCGTCGTAACGACCGCCCTGGGCAATCGACTGGCCAACACCCGGCACGAACACGGCGAACACCACACCCGTGTGGTAGTGGTAACCGCGCAGCTCGCCCAGGTCGAAATACAACGGCAGCTCAGGGAAACGCACGGACAGCCGCTCGGCAATTGCCAGCAAGTCATCCAGCGCCGCCGTCACCTGTGCCGGCGCCTTGGCCAGACGCTCGCGGGCCGCAGCCAGCACTTCACGGCCGCCACACAGATCGACCAACGCGCGCAGCATGCCCGACAGATCGGCAGGCAAGCCCTCGGTCAAGGTAATGACCTCATCGATGGCCTTGCGTTGCAATGCGTCGAACAACTGCTGCTCGACCTCACCGGACAAACCGGCGGCGCGGGCCAGGCCACGGTAGATGCCGACATGACCGAGGTCCATGTGCACATCCGGCACATCGGCCAGTTGCAGCATGGCCAGCATCAGGCTGATGACTTCGACGTCGCTGCTCGGGCTGCCATCGCCGTACAACTCGGCACCCAACTGGATCGGGCTGCGCGAGGACGACAAGGCGCGAGGCTGAGCATGCAGCACGCTACCGGCATAGCACAGACGGCTCGGACCTTCGCGACGCAGAGTATGCGCATCGATGCGCGCCACTTGCGGCGTGATGTCGGCACGGAAACCCATCTGCCGGCCCGATTGCGGGTCGATGACCTTGAAGGTGCGTAAATCCAGGTCCTGGCCTGCGCCGGTCAGCAGGGATTCCAGGTACTCGATATGGGGAGTCACGACAAACTCGTAACCCCAGCTCTGGAACAGATCCAACACCTGACGACGCGCGACTTCAATACGCGCCGCTTCAGGTGGCAGTACTTCTTCGATGCCATCTGGCAGAAGCCAGCGGTCTACCGTTGCCATTACGCCTTCCCCTTTATCCGGGCGGCCAGCCCTCGGCCGAGCCTTGAGTGAAGCAGAAAATGATTGCTTCGCGCATGAGCAACGAAGCGAAAAGCCTCTTACCGGCTTCGCTAACCACTTTCCTCGAAAAACTGTCGAGCCAATCGGCCCGGCATCTGCTTAAAAACAGCAATCAAACGTGCAGACGCAAAAAAGCCGGGAATTTCCCGGCTGCCGCATCATACACACGTTTTCCCAAAGGATCACCCCGCCAGAGGTTTTAGCCGCCCGGCGGGAGGATTCAGGTCAACGTCGTATCAAGGCTTGACTTTTTCCAGGTAGTGGAAGAAGTCGCTGCTTGGGTCGAGGACCATGACGTCGGATTTGTTCGCGAAGCTTTCACGGTAGGCGCGCAGGCTACGATAGAACGCGTAGAACTCCTGATCCTGACCGTAGGCCTTGGAGTAGATCGCAGCGGCCTGGGCATCACCGTCACCGCGAACCTCTTCGGATTCACGATAGGCTTCAGCCAGCAGCACGCGGCGTTGACGATCGGCGTCGGCACGGATGCCTTCGGCCAGCTCGTTACCCTTGGCGCGGTGCTCGCGAGCTTCACGCTCACGCTCGGTGCTCATACGCTCGAACACACTGCGGTTCACTTCTTTCGGCAGGTCGATGGTCTTGACCCGAACATCGACAACTTCGATGCCCAGCTCCTTTTCAGCCATCTTGTTCAGCGAAGAAGTAATGTCAGCCATCAGCGCATCGCGCTCACCGGAGACCACTTCGTGCAAGGTGCGCTTACCGAACTGGTCACGCAGGCCCGACTCCAGACGACGGGACAGACGCTCGTCGGCGATCTGCTTGAGGCCGGAAGTCGCGGTGTAGAAACGCTCTGCGTCCTTCACGCGCCACTTGGCGAAGGCATCGACCATCACGGCTTTCTTTTCCAGCGTCAGGAAGCGTTGCGTCGGTGCATCCAGCGTCATCAGGCGTGCGTCGAATTTACGCACCTGGTTAACGTAAGGCACCTTCACATGCAGACCCGGCTGGACATCGGCCTGAACCACGCGACCGAACTGCAGCAACACCGCACGCTCGGTCTGAGCCACGATGTAGAAACAGTTCCAGGCAGCGATCGCCACGACGACACCGACAATAAGGGCGATCAGCGATTTATTGCTCATCAGCGACTCTCCCTGGTACGTGCTTGCTGCTGCAGGTCTGCTGCCGCACGCGCATTCGCTTCATTGCTGCTGGCTGCCGCGCCGGTCACCGGAACGCTGGTGTTGCGACCACTTTCGACCATTTTGTCCAGCGGCAGGTACAACAGGTTGTTCTGGCCGTTCTTGTTGCCGGTCACGAGAACCTTGCTGGTGTTGCTGAAGACTTCCTGCATGGTGTCCAGGTACAGACGCTGGCGAGTGACTTCAGGTGCCTTGCGGTACTCGGCGACCAGCTTGGTGAAGCGATCGGCCTCACCCTTGGCGCGCGAGACGGTTTCGTCACGGTAACCATTGGCATCCTCAAGGATGCGCTGGGCCTGACCACGAGCTTCCGGCACGACGCCGTTGGCATAGGTTTCGGCCTGGTTGCGCGAGCGTTGCTCGTCTTCCCGGGCACGGATCACGTCATCGAAGGCTTCCTGGACTTCACGCGGTGCCGCTGCGCTCTGAACGTTGACCTGGGTAACGGTGATACCGGTACGGTAAGTGTCCATGAAGCGTTGCAGACGCTCCTTGATTTCGCTGGCCATCAATTCACGACCTTCGGTCAGCACCTGGTCCATTGCGGTGGAACCCACCACATGGCGCAAGGCGCTGTCGGTCGCGTGCTGCAGGCTGATTTCCGGCTGGTCGACGCTCAGCACGAAGTCCTGCAGGTTGCTGATCTTGTACTGCACGGTCAGCGGCACTTCGACGATGTTCTCGTCTTCAGTCAGCATCTGGCCCTGCTTGGTGTAGGCACGCTCACGCGTGACGTTTTCCAGGTACTTTTTGTCGATCGGCGGGAAGTAGATATTCAGGCCCGGACCCACGGTTTCGTAGTACTTGCCGAAGCGCAGCACCACGGCCTGCTCCTGCTCGTCGACGACATAGACCGCGCTGTACAGCCATACGGCGGCCAGCACGACCAGGCCGATGCCGAGCAGGCCGCCAAAGCCGCCACTCTTGCCCGGACCACCGCCGTCGTCACCACCACGTTTCTTACCACCACCGAACAAACCGTTCAGGCTTTCCTGCAGCTTTCGGAAGGCCTCGTCGAGATCCGGTGGTCCCTTGCGGTCGCCGTTGTTACGACGCTTGCCACCCCAAGGATCCTGATTATTCGAGTTGCCACCCGGCTCATTCCAAGCCATAGCGCTCTCCATCTGATAAAGCAAAGACGCACCCACGGCGCGCCGACCAATGCTACAGAATGCCTGTCACCACGGCACAACCGCTTTCTCAGGCTTTTATTGCAAAGTGTGTTGCTCGATGAATTCCATCGGTTGCAAACCTTCGCGGCTCACCAGCCGATTCAATTCGGCTCGTGGCAAACGAACGGCCAGTAAACTGATGCCTTCGTCATCGTGTTCTTCTTTCTGTACTGCACCGAGTTCGAAAAACTGCGCACGCAGTCGAGCAAATCGATTCGGCAAGCGCAAGGTCCCGACAAACAACTCATCGCCAAGCAGCTCGGCCACAGCCTGCTTGAGCAGGTCCAGGCCTGTACCATCTTTCGCCGAAAGCCAGACCCGCTGCGGTTTGCCATCGGCATCGCGCTGGATCTGCGGCTCCACGCCCTCGAGCAAATCGAGTTTGTTATAGACCTCCAGGATCGGCAAGTCTTGAGCCCCGATCTCTCCGAGTACCACCATGACCTGTTCAATCTGGGCCATACGCTCGGGTTCATGGGAGTCGATCACGTGCAGCAGCAGGTCGGAGTTGCTCGACTCTTCGAGCGTAGCCCGAAAAGCCTCGACCAGCTTGTGCGGCAAGTGGCGAATGAAACCCACGGTGTCAGCCAGCACGATCGGACCGAGGTCATCGAGTTCGAGCCGGCGCAAGGTCGGGTCGAGGGTGGCGAACAACTGGTCAGCCGCGAAGACTTCGGAATCGGTTACCGAGTTGAACAGCGTCGATTTGCCGGCGTTGGTATAACCCACCAGCGAAACCGTCGGAATGTCCGCTCGTTTACGGCCACGGCGCGATTGCTCACGCTGGCTGCGGACCTTTTCCAGGCGTCCCTTGATCTGCCGCAGGCGAACCCGCAACAGGCGCCGGTCGGTTTCCAGCTGGGTTTCACCCGGACCGCGCAGGCCGATACCGCCTTTCTGCCGTTCAAGGTGAGTCCAGCCGCGAACCAGCCGCGTACTCATGTGCTCAAGCTGGGCCAGTTCGACCTGGAGCTTGCCTTCATGGGTGCGGGCGCGTTGGGCGAAGATATCGAGAATCAAACCCGTGCGGTCGATCACGCGACACTCGAAAATGCGTTCGAGGTTACGTTCCTGACTGGGCGTGAGGATGTGATTGAAAATCACCAGATCGACCTGTTCGGCCTGGACCAGGTCGCGCAACTCTTCGACCTTGCCGCTGCTGATCAGGGTTTTGGCGGTTGGCCGATGACGCGGCACGTTGAAAAACGCGACGGTCTCGGCGCCAGCCGAAATTGCCAGCTCCTGAAACTCCTGCGGATCTTCGCGCGCCTCAGGGTCCTGACCATCCAAGTGAACGAGAATGGCTCGTTCACCACCACCGTGGCGCTCAAAGAACAAAGGAGACTCCTATCAGGCGTTACCTGGCTCAGCATCACCTGCATCGGATTCGGTTGCGCTAGGCAGACGAATTGGACGAACCGGCACTACTGTAGAGATAGCGTGTTTGTAAACCATCTGGCTAACGGTGTTTTTCAGCAGGATGACGAACTGGTCGAAAGACTCGATCGTGCCTTGCAGTTTGATACCGTTGACCAGGTAGATGGACACCCCAACTTTCTCTTTACGTAAAGTATTCAAGTAAGGGTCTTGTAGCGAATGCCCTTTTGACATGTGCCGCACTCCTTTAAGGATTCAATATAAAAAATAGGTAAACAGATGGCTTGGGCCGTCACACCCCCAAGGATAGACGGCAATTGCAAGGACTCAGCTCAATATGGAGATGGTCCCCAGGTATTTCAAGGCGCGTGGCAGATTGTCGCAATCCAGACTGTCCAGCCAATGCAGATCAGCCCAACTGCGCAGCCAGGTGAACTGGCGTTTCGCCAATTGGCGCGTGGCAATGATTCCACGCTCCTGCATCTCGGCTGACGTCAGCTTGCCATCCAGGTAGTCCCAGACTTGGCGGTATCCTACTGCACGTATAGACGGCAACCCGACATGCAGGTCACCTCTTTTACGCAGGGCTACGACCTCGTCAATGAATCCCTGTTCCAACATTAAAGTGAATCTTTGTTTAATTCGCTCGTGCAGTACCTGGCGATTTGCCGGGGCAATGGCCAAGTTCGCGACAGTATAGGGCAATTGTTGCCGTCCCGAAGCGGCTGCTTCAGTACTTTGCGCAGATTGTTGCAAACGCAGGGCAGTCATGCTTTGACCACTGACACGATAAACTTCCAGCGCTCGACTGAGGCGCTGGGGATCGTTCGGGTGGATCCGCGCCGCAGACTCCGGATCGATCACTGCCAATTGCTCGTGCAAAGCTTGCCAGCCAAGGCGTGCAGCCTCTTCTTCGATTTGCGCGCGAACATCGGGATCGGCCGCGGGCATATCGGCCAGACCTTCAACCAAAGCCTTGTAATAGAGCATGGTGCCGCCCACCAGCAGCGGTATTTTTCCGCGTGCGGTGATATCGGCCATGGCCTCCAGGGCGTCACGGCGGAAATCCGCAGCCGAATAGCTTTCGGCCGGATCGAGAATATCGATCAGACGATGCGGATATTGCGCCAGCAGCTCTTTGGAAGGCTTGGCGGTGCCGATGTCCATGCCACGGTAGACCAGCGCCGAATCGACGCTGATCAGCTCGCAAGGCAAGACTTTGCTGAGTTCGATGGCCAGGTCGGTCTTGCCGGCGGCGGTCGGGCCCATCAGGAAAATCGCAGGTGGGAGCTGGCTCATCAACGACCGCGCAAGAACAGTTTGTCCAGATCGTCCAGCCCCAGTTGGGTCCAGGTCGGTCGGCCATGGTTGCATTGACCGCTGCGCTCGGTGTTTTCCATATCACGCAGCAGTGCGTTCATTTCCGGCAGGGCCAAACGCCGATTCGCACGAACCGCGCCGTGACAGGCCATGGTCCCGAGCAACTCGTTCAGATGCGCCTGGATGCGGTCACTGGTGCCGAATTCCATCAGGTCGGCCAGGACGTCGGCGACCAGCCGGTTGGCCTCGGCCTGCTTGAGCAGTGCCGGAATCTGCCGGATCGCCAGGGTTTCCGGGCCCAGGCGCTGCAATTCAAAACCCAGGCGCTGGAACCAGGCAACATGCTCCTCGGCGCAATCGGCTTCACGCTGACTGACGGCCAGGGACTCCGGCACCAGCAACGGCTGGCCGCTCAGGCCTTCGCTGGCCATGGCGACTTTCAGACGCTCGTACATGATCCGTTCGTGGGCAGCGTGCATGTCCACCAGCACCAGGCCTTGAGCGTTTTCCGAAAGGATGTAGATGCCCTTGAGTTGTGCCAACGCATAACCCAGCGGCGGGATGTCGTCCTGTCCGGCCGGCAGCGCGACGGCATTGGCCTCGGGCAGCGGCGCAAAAAACTCGCGATAAGCGGCCTGCGCTTCGGCAACTGGAACACCGGACTGCGGACGCGGAGTGTATTGATACTGATAACCCGCGCCAGCTCCCGAACCTGCCGGCGGATTGAACGACGGCTGAGCCTGAGGCTGCTCCAGCAACGCATTGGCGGCCAGGCGCATTTCGCCCTGGGGTCCGAATTCACCGGCTTCGAGGCCGGTAGGCCGGACGATGGCCGTGGCAACCGGCGCCGCCAGATGATCATCCGGTCGCACATCGCCCAAGGCACGGTGCAAGGTGCCGTAGAGGAAATCGTGAACCATGCGCCCTTCACGGAAGCGCACTTCGTGCTTGGTCGGGTGCACGTTGACGTCGACGCCGGTCGGATCGACCTCGAAAAACAGTACGAAGGTCGGGTGCCGACCGTTGAACAGCACGTCGCGATAGGCCTGGCGCACTGCGTGGGCCACCAGTTTGTCGCGCACCGCACGGCCATTGACGAAGAAATACTGCAGATCCGCCTGGCTGCGGTTGAAGGTCGGCAAACCAACCCAGCCCCATAGATGCAGGCCATTGCGCTCGATTTCGATCGGCAATGCCTGCTCCAGGAAGCCCGGGCCACAGATCGCCGCCACGCGCCGGGCACGGGCCGCATCGTCGTGGGCCTCGTGCAGGCTGAGGATGGTCTTGCCGTTGTGGCGCAGATGGAATGCCACATCGAAGCGCGCCAGGGCCAGACGCCTGATCACTTCCTGCAGGTGATCGAATTCGGTTTTTTCGCTTTTGAGAAACTTGCGTCGCGCCGGTGTGTTGAAGAACAGGTCGCGCACTTCAACCGAAGTACCCACTGGGTGGGCCGCAGGCTGCACGCGGGGCGCCATGTCCCGGCCCTCGGTCTCGACCTGCCAGGCCTGATCGGCGTCACGGGTGCGCGAGGTCAGGGTCAGGCGCGCGACAGAGCTGATCGATGCCAGGGCTTCACCGCGAAACCCCAGGCTCATGACCTGTTCGAGGTCCTCCAGGTTGCGGATTTTGCTGGTGGCGTGACGGGCCAGGGCCAGCGGCAGGTCATCGGCGGAAATGCCGCTGCCATCGTCACGCACCCGCAGCAGCTTGACGCCGCCCTGCTCCACATCGACATCGATGCGTCTGGCACCGGAGTCGAGGCTGTTTTCCAGCAGTTCCTTGATCACCGACGCCGGGCGTTCAACCACCTCACCTGCGGCAATCTGGTTCGCCAACCGTGGGCTGAGCAGCTCGATGCGAGCGCTGTTGTTCACGACCTGATTCATTCTTTGGCCGCCAGTTCAGTGCCCGGAATGGTCAGGTGCTGACCGATCTTGAGCTCATCGCTCGACAGGTTGTTGGCGCTGCGCAGGGTGGCCGGCGATACCTGGTAACGCACGGCGATCATCGCCAGGGTCTCGCCCGGGTTGACGCGATGGTCACGTGGCCCCTGCACAATCTTGCCGGAGTCGCGCAGCCAGGCAATGTAAGTGCCCGGCGGCGGGTTCTGCTGGAAGAACTGGCGCACACCGCTGCTGATCGAACGCGCCAACGCCTGCTGGTGGTTCGATGCCGCGAGCTTCGAAGCTTCGTTGGCGTTGGAGATGAACCCGGTTTCGACCAGGATCGACGGAATATCCGGCGACTTCAGCACCATGAACCCGGCCTGCTCGACCCGCTGCTTGTGCAGTGGCGTAACCCGGCCAATGTTGCTCAGCACTTTCTGGCCAACGTTCAGGCTGGATGTCAGGGATGCGGTCATCGACAGGTCGAGCAGCACGCCGGCGAGCATGCGGTCCTTGTCATCGAGGCTGACGTTGCCGGCACCACCGATCAGGTCGGAACGGTTTTCGCTGTCGGCCAGCCAGCGGGCCGTCTCCGACGTTGCACCGCGATCGGACAGGGCAAACACCGAGGCACCGAAAGCGGCAGCAGAAGGCGCGGCGTCGGCGTGGATCGAGACGAACAGGTCGGCGCCTTTCTTGCGGGCAATTTCGGTACGACCGCGCAATGGAATGAAGTAGTCGCCGGTACGGGTCAGTTCGGCGCGGAAGCCTTTCATGCCGCTGATCTGGCGCTGCGTTTCGCGGGCGATCTGCAACACCACGTCTTTCTCGCGTTGACCGCGAGAACCCGATGCACCCGGGTCTTCGCCACCGTGTCCGGCGTCGATCACCACAACGATGTCGCGCTTGCCGGCCGGGGCCGGTGGCAGCTTGATTGCAGGCTCCGCAGGCGTTACCGGCACGGCGGGCACCGTGGCGACCGAGGGTGCAGGTGCTGGAGGTGGAGGTGGAGCGGCATCTGCGGCGTTATCGAACAGATCGACCACCAACCGGTTGCCGTACTGGGCATTCGGCGCCAGGGAGAAGCTTTTTGGCGTCACGGCCTTTTTCAGGTCGATGACCACCCGCAGGTCGGTCGGCGTGCGTTGAGCCGAGCGCATGGCGGTAATCGGGGTGTTCGAAGTGTTGACGTTGAGCGGCGCACCGAGGGTCGCGCCATTGATGTCGATGACCAGGCGATCCGGTGCCGTCAGGGTAAAGACGCTGTGTTGCACCGGGCCGGTCAGGTCAAACACCAGTCGCGTGTTGTCCGGTGCCCGCCACAGACGAACACTGTTGACCTTCGTATCGGCCACAGCGTCGACGGTCACCGCCAGAAACAACACCCCTACGGCAGCAACCAACGCGCGAAAGCGCATACCTAACCCCATCATCTATATGGATTCCAATGCCAAAGCGGCACACCAGGACTCGCCGCGCGAACCCTGGGATAAAATTTTCAGCGAACGTCCGCTGTCTTGCGGGCTAATGGTAATGGTCAGGTCGGGCTTTGGCAAAAAGCCTGCACCTTTCTCGGGCCACTCGATCAGGCACAGGGCATCGTCTTCGAAGTAGTCGCGGATACCGAGGAATTCCAGCTCTTCCGGGTCGACCAGGCGATACAGGTCGAAATGGAAAGCGCGAATGTCGCCGATCTCATAGGGCTCGACCAGGGTGAAGGTCGGACTTTTTACCGCCCCGACATGCCCCAGACCGCGGATGATGCCTCGGGACAACGTGGTTTTGCCCATCCCCAGGTTGCCCTCAAGGAAGATCAGGCCATGGCCTTGGGTGATTCGGGCAATGCGTGCGCCAAAGTCGCTCATGGCCTGCTCATCGGCCAGGTACAGGGTTACTTCAGACACGGGGCTTGCTCCTCCAACAACTGACGAATGGCTGGAATAAGATCACTAGCCGCCAGCCCACGGCCCAATTTACCTAGTTGTTCACCCGCATTGGCGTGCAGCCAGACTGCCAGGCAGGCCGCGTCGAATGCCGCCATGCCCTGGGCCAGCAGCGCGCCGACCAAACCGGCCAGCACATCGCCCAATCCGGCAGAAGCCATCGCCGGATGCCCTTGATGACACAGCGCCAGGCGCCCATCGGGATGGGCGATCAGGCTGCCGGCACCTTTCAGGACCACGACCGCTGTATATTTTTTGCTCAAGGCCAGGGCCGCCGCCGGACGGTCTGCCTGAACCTCGGCAGTGCTCATGCCAAGCAACCGTGCAGCTTCCCCCGGATGCGGGGTGATTACGCAGCCCTCGGGCAGGCTCACCTGCTCTTCGGCCAGCAGGTTCAATGCATCCGCGTCCCAGACTTGCGGCAGCGGCGCGTTGGCGGCGGCCGACAAAAGACTACGCCCCCAAGCGGCCTGGCCCAAACCGGGGCCGACGACCAATACGGAAACTTTTTGAAGCAATCCCATCAACTGATTGGCTGACGAAGTACCCAGCACCATTGCCTCGGGCACTCTGGCCAAAGCGGCCGGGACATGTTCGCTGCGAGTCGCCACAGACACCATGCCCGCGCCGCTGCGCAGCGCACTTTGCGCGCTCAACAGGATTGCCCCCCCGAAACCACGATCACCGCCGATCAGCAGCACATGGCCGAATCTGCCTTTATGGGAGGCCGGCGCCCGGGCCGCCGGACGCGGCAGGTTACCGGCCGTCAGGCGGAGTGCCGTGATTGCAGCGCCCGCAAGCAATTGCGGATCGGCGTGCAAGTCGTTGAACACCAACTCGCCGACCACATTCACTGCATCGCCGGTGAACATCCCCAGCTTCAACCCGATGAACGTCACGGTGAGGTCGGCACACACCGCGCAGCCAAGCACACGACCGGTATCGGCACACAGCCCTGAAGGGATATCCACCGCCGCAACCGGCAGCCCGCTGGCATTGATCGCGGCGATGGCGCTGGCATACGGCTCACGCACATCGCCACTCAGCCCGGTGCCAAGCAAAGCATCCAGCACGATGCCGCGCAATCCGGATTGTGCAGTCCAGGTCTCGATGTCCACTTTTTCAGACAGCGCCTCGGCATGGGCCAACGCCGCGTCGCCCTGCAAGTGCTGCGGATCCCCCACCGCCAGCACCCGCACCGTCCAGCCGGCGCGCCGGGCCAGCGCCGCCACCAGATAACCGTCCCCGGCATTGTTGCCATGACCGGCCAGCACGCTCAGTTCGCTCGCCGTCGGCCATCGGCGGACGAGCGCGCGCCACGTTGCCCGCGCCGCGCGCTGCATCAGTTCGAAGCCTTTTGTTCCGGCCGCAATCAGGCTCGCATCGAGCCCTCGCACTTGCGCGGCGCTGTACAGCACGTCGGGTAATTCATCTTTAGTGTGCGGCATGCGTCTTCGGGCTCCGATGTCTGGCAGAATTATACGCACCTCAGCTCCGGTTTCTCTCGCCTCATGCCCGCTATTACCACAGACCTGCCTGCCCTCGCCCAATCCATCAAGGACTGGGGCCGCGAGCTGGGCTTTCAGCAAGTCGGCATCAGCGGCCTCGACCTGGCCGAGCATGAGCAGCACCTGGAGCGCTGGCTCGAAGCCGGTTATCACGGCGAAATGGACTACATGGGCGCCCACGGCAGCAAGCGCTCGCACCCGGAAGAATTGGTGCCTGGCACATTACGTGTGGTGTCCCTGCGCATGGATTACCTGTCGGGCGACACGCAAATGGCAAAAATGCTCGCCCAGCCGGAAAAAGCCTACGTCTCGCGTTACGCCCTGGGTCGCGATTACCACAAGTTGATCCGCAAACGCGTGCAGCAACTGGCGGAAAAAATCCAGGCCGAGATCGGCCCGTTTGGCTTCCGCGCTTTCGTCGACAGCGCGCCGGTGCTGGAAAAAGCCATTGCCGAACAGGCCGGCCTGGGCTGGATCGGCAAAAACACCCTGGTCCTGAATCGCAAGGCCGGCAGTTATTTCTTCCTCGCCGAGCTGTTCGTCGACTTGCCGCTGCCGGTCGATCCACCCCACGCCACCGAACATTGCGGCCGTTGCAGCGCCTGCCTCGACATTTGCCCGACCAATGCCTTCGTCGGCCCCTATGTGCTGGACGCCCGGCGCTGCATTTCCTACCTGACCATCGAACTCAAGGGCGCCATTCCCGAAGAATTGCGCCCCTTGATCGGCAACCGGGTGTTCGGTTGCGATGACTGCCAGATCGTCTGCCCGTGGAACCGTTTCGCCCGTCCGTCCGGCGAAAGCGATTTCAAGCCGCGCCACAACTTGGACAACGCCGGGCTGGCGGAACTGTTCATGTGGGATGAAGACAAGTTCTTGAGCAGCACTGAAGGCTCGCCGCTGCGCCGGACGGGTTATGAAAACTGGTTGCGCAATCTGGCGGTGGGGTTGGGGAATGCGCCTTCAACGATTCCGGTGCTGGAAGCGTTGAAGGCGCGGCGGGATTATCCGTCGGAGCTGGTGCGCGAACACGTTGAATGGGCGCTAAGGCAGCACGCCAGTCGTCTGGCCTGAGGCAGCCGGAGAACTCAGGTATGCCCCCCTACTTGCAGTATTTCGACAATGTGATCGGTTTCATCGACCAAAAATGTCACCCTGTCTTTGCCGCTTATACGCACTTCAAACCGGTTCAATTTTTTCTCCAGTAGCGTGTACTTGGGGTCGCCCATTTTCTGGGATGCCTGCACCGGAGACAGACCTTCGTCAGCTACCCCCTTTCTGAATACGTCGTACTGTTCCATGGCGCTATCGCTCAAATCGGCCTTGATGTTTTTACCCTTGGGCTCCTTGAGGCTCCACTTGACGGGTGCGTCATCCGCCTTTCCACCTGACTTGGCAACCTTCGCCGCAGCCTTGGCGCCTTTGCCTTTTACTATCGACGATCCTGCCTTCGAGCTCCCCTTGCCCATTCCCTTGGCCATTTCTTTGGCGGCCGCCTGCGCTCCTTTGCTGCTCAGCCCAGGCTTATAGGCATTGGCCAGCTTGTTCCCCCATTGCACGGCACCTTTGCCGAGGGCTCCCAAACCCGCTCCAGCCGACAGCACGCCAGTGGCCAGGCTCGCCCAGCCCAGGATGCCTCCGACCCCCGACTCCGGCGCCACTTCATTGACGATGATGCCAGCGACCCCCAGCGTCGCAGAGGACGCCGCCAGTGTCAGACCGATCACCGCCAGAGGCGTGGCGGCACCCATCGTCACGACACTCAGGGCAAAACCGGCAATCGACAGGGCAATCCCCAACAGGGCTTTCCAGAAATGGCCGGTGGGATCGACCCGATTGATCGGGTCCCCGCCGCAGTAAGCGTAAGGATTCAACCCGCCCGCACCAAACGGACTCATGCTGTCCGGGCTGAGAAAGCGCATCAGCGTCGGGCTGTAGGCCCGGTAACCATTGCCCAACAGATACAGCCCGGTCAAAGGATCAAGTTGCTGGCCACTGAAACCGAGCAGGCTGAACAGCCCGCCCTCTGCCGGCCGATGCCCATAGGGGCTGTAGGCGACGTCCTGACGTTGTGCGCCCATCACTTCGGTCAACACACTCTGTTGCTGGTCCGTGCCCAACAAGCGGGTGACCGCGCTCTGCCCCTGCCGACTCTGCCCCAACACCACGTCAACATTGTGCAAACAGGTGCTCTTGTCCTGGCCATTCTCCTCATTGATCACCCGTCCTTCACGGTAGTAACGCCGGGTGACCGGACCGACCCGTTGCGACATTTCGACCAATCGGTCCTGGGCGTCGTAGTGATAACCGCGCACCACCGCGCCGACGGCACTGGCCACTTGCGTCAGGCGACCCAACGCGTCGTAAGTCAGCATGCGGACCTGTTCGTCCTTGATCAATTGCCCGTTGGCGTCGTACTGCAGCACCACGGGTGCCGGATAATCCTTGTGACTGTGCCGGATGCCGATCAACTGAGTAGGGTCACTGGCGCTGTATTCGTAGGAACACAGGTTTTTACCACCGGGAAATTCGGTTTCCAGCGTGACGATGTTGTCCATGGCATCAAGCACGAAAATTTGCTTGATGATCTCTTTGCCATGCGGATCTCGCGGCCGTTGCGTACCGCTGCAGGTGTACTCAGTCAGCCGACCGCGCCGGTCATAGCTGAAGCGCTCGTCGCGCAGGACCTCATTGCCGCTTTTCATCATTCTTTGCGCCAGTTTGCTGGCCAGTGTGTAGCTCGAGGTCAAGGTTTGCGTGCCGGAACCGCTGACCTCAAAACTACGCGACACCTCGCGTCCCAGATCGTCATAGGCCAATCGGGTGAGCAGCGAACGCGTACCGTTGGCCTCTTGTGCGTTGACCATCGCCAATTGGCCAAGGGCGTTGTAAGTGAATGCGGCTTTGAGCGAGTTGTGCTCAAACGATTTCGGACGCCCATGTTGGTCGTAATCAGTTTTGTGCTGGTTACCAAACACATCGGTGCAGGTTAAGGGGCGTCCGCCGAGGGAATAGGTATACAGAGCCTTTTCCTGTCGGGCGCCCTGGGTCGAGGTCTCACTCTTGAGCCGCCCGGACGGGTAGTACTCGAAACGGGTCTCGCGCCCTTGCTCGGTACACATCGTTGGCAGGCCGAGCCGGTGATCATAGGAGTAACTGGCAACAAGTCCGCCTGCCTTGCGCTGTGTCACCAGACCACCGAGGTTAGGTTCGTATCGGTACTCGACCCGGTCACCGCCCGGCGTCTGTTCCCAGACCGGCTTGCTGACGCCAGCCTCGAACCCCGCCGTCGTCACCCGCCCACCGACCTTGCTCTGGATCAAACGTCCGAGACCATCAAACGTTTGTTGGCCCAGACTGCGCCCCGCAACCTTTACCTCTATCGGCAATTGCCCATGGCTATGCACTGCATACTCGGTTTCCACCGCGTGACCATCCGGCAGTACGCTGCGCCGCAGGCGATTGAAGACATCGTATTGGTAGAGTGTTTTGTTTCCTGCCGGATCCGTCTGGCTAACACCACGACCCAAACCGTCGTACTCATGAAGGATCTTGCCCAGGCTCCTTCCTTGAAGGTCGAAAGTCTCTACGCTCTGCGGCTTACCGAACTTCTGGTAAACCGTGACGGTTTTGCCCATGCCTTGCTGCCAACTCGCTTCCTGCAGGGTCACAGGGTCGAACTCAAGATGCTCAGCGCGACCATCGGCGTGGAGAGTGGTTTTCAGTTGCCCCCATTCATCAAAGACAAAGCTCTTTTTTTGCCCCAGAGGCACACCCTGCAGCCAGTCGGTCGCGATCTCTTCGACAAGTTGGCCTATGGCGTTGTATTGCGCGGAATAAACCATCCGCAGCGGCCCGCCAGCCTGGCTGTCGCTGTCCTGTTCATCGATACGAATCGTCCGTCCCAGCCCGTCACAGGTGACTCGCTGTTGCACGCCGTTGACATCGACGCTGACCATCGACGCCGGAGTAACGCTGCCGGAAGCCAATTGATAGGACCAGCTTCGGCTGGCTTCAAACGCCGTGCCCGGTGCCACGGTCTCGCGAAGCAGCCTGCCAAACGGGTCATGTGTGAAGATAACAGTCCCTTCGTCTTCATTACGCTCCGATAATTTCGTGCCGTTGATTGCAGAAAGCGTTCGGGCCGTCGTCTTGCGAGCGCCATCGAAACCCGTCTGGGTAGTCTGCAACTCAAGGACCGTCCCGTTTAAACGGTATTCAAATTCGCAGTGCGTCGGCTTGCCCTCGCGAATAACCGTTTGCTTGCGTACGAGCCCATGACGTGAGGGATCGCTCGGGACGTTGAAGTAATCCAGATCCGTTTGAGCGCGCAGCGTCTGGGTTTGCCCACTGAGCTCCAGAAACTGCTCCTGAACAGGCACGATACCCGGCACAGTGGCGCTGTCCGCCTTGGTCAGCAGGTCATAACGATAGCGAGTGAGTGAGGTAGGGGCAGAGGCAAACCCTGTCGCCGGGGAAACCGTGCGTTGCTTTTCGAAGCGCACGAAACCCAAAGGGTCGGCCGGGCAGCCGTCGCTCGCAGTCGATGGGTAGAACTCGCAAACTGTCGTCACACCGCTCGGCTCGGTCTGCCTGAGCAAGTTGCCCCACTCGTCGTACTCGGTACGGGTAACCTGCGGCGGTGACTTCACTCCCGTCCTGCGATTCTCATGGATGACCGTCTCGACTTTAGGCATGCGAAATTGCTCCGGTTGCCCGGCCAGATTCACGCCTGGCAACTGGTGATACTCGATCGATCGTGTCGTTAATGCATCCCCGCAAGTGGTGACTTGCGACAGCAACAGATGAAACTTGTTATAGGTTCTGACGGTGAAGCTGTGCACTCGATCGCCTAGCATCAGGCGCTCGGTGGATGTGTAGGTATAGTTGGCAGCGACCCGGTACAGATTGTCGCCGTCGTTGGACCAGTTGATACCGGCACCGAAACCCAAAAAGTTGGCATCGGAAAAGTCGTAGTTCGTGGTAATCGACGGTTGATCGAACCTGGGGTTGCTGATGTGTGCGCTCACACAAGGCATCGATTGCAATGGACCCAAGGGTGGAAAACGATGCCCCACCGTTTTATAGCGGATGGTTTCCATTCCACCCAGCGGAGACTCGACAGAGATGATGCAGTTCAGGCCGCCAATCTGCTGCAAGCCCAACTTCCACTCGCCGCCAATGGGCATACCGACTTTTACCTGAGCACTGGATTGCGACAATGTGAACGCTGCTTCACAGTCCGTGCCGGGATACAGCGTCAGTTTGACGCTCGCATTTCGCGTAATGCTCAGCAAAACGCGCTGAGCATCCCGGACTTCACTCAGTACCGGCAATCCATTGATCGAGGTATAGGCAAGGGTAATACTTGTGCCGTTTGCCGCAACAATACGAATCGGCACCGCAATATTGCTTGATCCATGAAGCCGAAGCTCCTCAAGAACTCCGTTTTTATGGACGATGTCATAGCGCCCTGCCTCAGGCTTACTAACCTTGAGTGTATTGAGCTTCAATTCGCTAAACAGTAGAGCGGAAGCCGTTTCTGACGCCTTGTATCGTTCGCCGCTCGACAACGACAGGACCTTGTTGAGTACGTCATAGCGCGTCAATGCCAAATGCCAACCCTTGCCAAAACCGGTGTCAGTGGAATTAAGCGGATTGAACTGCAACTGAATAGGCAAGGAAGGCCCATTCAACCCTCCGGACTTGATTTCGCCCAGGGACACGCTGAACGTGTACATACCCGTGCGGGCGTCGACGCTACCATTGACAAAATCATTAAAGTTAAATGCATTGGAATAGACAAGACTTTCAGAAGCCATCAGCGATTCGCCTTACAAATTAATAAATACCCTCCGCCACATTGCCAATAAGTGAAAATGACACAATCAAGCACCGGACCAACCGGCGTATTAAACCGAGTTGGCCCGACTCTTTAATAGCGGAACGTTAAACCACTATCAACCACGATCCAGGAAGATATCTTTTAGTTGATTGTCAGCATAAAATATTGGTCGCAGGCTCAATCTATGCTCAGTACCGTATTCATCAATAGCAGAGAAATAAAATACACCCAGTTTTTTCGGGCCTGATGCAGTTTGGTAATTCAGGACCGAAACAAGGGTAAGCTCACCACGCCGGTCATTTACCGAAACAGGGAATGTCCCGCCCCCATTCATCAAGGGGACCGGATAGGTTTTAGTCTCCTCGTGGGCCAATGCATAAAAGAAGGTCCAGATTTTCGGCGCCTTCACATCACGGAAAACCTCACTGCCAGGGAGGCCTACCGAACCGTTCCGCTCCTGCCAGCGGCGCAACTGCACGCTTCTGCCCGGTGGATTCAAACTCAGATATATTTTGTTCATCGGGCTAAGGCTCGGCGCGTTCTCCACACGCACCGTTTGAAGACTGAAATAATCGATTGGGTACACCACCGGCAATAGAGCGTTGAGCGTTACGCTGCTGTCGAACTTGTTCGCGCCGGTGTTGTTGGTTCTGATCGTCTCACCATTGAGCTCCACCTTTGCCCCGATTTGAGCGGTGCCGACAATCTCGGATGAAATCCAGAATTCCAGAGGTTTGGGAATTTGCTGGTTCAGGTTGCTTGTTTTTGTTTCTGAGAGAACGCCGTGTTTGGACAAAGTGTTTGAGGGCAATTCATGTAAATAGTCATTCTCCACCCCCCATACAAACCAGTTCCCGCCCAGGGATTGACCTCCATTGTAATAAATCGGAAAAACCGATTCCTCAACAGACTTCGGCAAGGGCACTACGTTGCCATCCTTGTCCATTACGGATATCAACACCACTACCCGGACCTGCATCCGACCATTGCCGTACAAGCTTTTATTGCGAATGGCAGAGTCCGCATCGAACTTGACTTCGAACTGACTGATGGCTACTGCCGGATTGTTCGCGACTTCAACATTGACACTGGATGTACCCGACAACTGTTCAGCAATAATCATGGTTAACTCCTAACTATCTATTTGCGCAGCATATCGACTGCAGTTATTCGCTGCTGAACCCTCATGAAACTTCAACAACGAGTGATTGAGCGAAAGAAATAACACAGGCGCAAAATGCCTACCAGCCAGGAAAAACCACACGACAACAGCTTCATAACTTACTTACTGAAGTTGACATCCAATAACGTTACCCAAGATTACAAAAACAAAAAACTTTTATAAAATTCATTTCCTCAACACATAAAGCACACAACTCAAACCCACTACAAAACTCCATCCGGCCTGCCACTCATGACATGAATGGCCAACCGATACCACCCCTTTACAACCAAACAAACCTGTATCAACCACCGAGACAACAACAAAACACAGCCTCAACTAAAAAACACTAGCGAGCATCACTTTCTTCGCCACTTTCGACCCCACTCTCATCAGACTCCGAATTGAAGCCATCTTCAAACTCATCTTCACTTTGCGCACTCACTTCATCATCGAATTGAATCAAGACTTTTCGATCCAGGCCTGAATTTTCGACATACCGGGAGATACGTTGCCTGCTTTCATCGCTCAACGGGTTGTCACAAAAATTGAAATTGGTCGGCTGCGTGTCTGGAACGTCGAACAACTCGTCCGGCAAATCGACAATCCGATTGAACGTCAAATCCGCAAAGCGCAATTTTTCCAGGTTGAAGAGCCCGTGAGGTGCCTCGGCCAATCCGGTGGATTTCAGGCTCAGACGCTGCAGGCCTTTGATATAACCAACATCAGGTGTAAGGCCCAGGAGATTGTTGTCCAACTCCAGTTCTTCAAGACTTTCCATATGGGCCAACCCCTCCACGGTGGCTTCGCTCAGGCGAAGGTTGCAATCGTCCAGCGTCAGACTGATGAGCGAGCGCATCTGGAAGGTTTCAATCGGGAAACCATCGAGGCGAACTCCCCTGATCGTCAGATACTTCAAACCGGTAAAGCCCTTCAGGAATTTGCCAGCGCTCAAAAACGGGCTTGTATTGATCAACAGGAATTCGGACACATGACTGAAATCCGCCGACAACTCGGGTAAATCACCGAGGATGTCGAGTTTGGAAAAGAACCTGCCGGTATCAAACCGGTTCTGCGCCGTCAGGCGCCGACTCCAACTCGCTTGCACCACGTCAGCAAACGCTTCCCGGTAGCGCCTTTGGCTGGCAGCGCCCTCGGCCGTCAATGCGATGCCGGACAGCGGGTCATGGGAAGGCACTTCGCCGACCCACACTTGCAGATCATTGACCAACGCGACGTATTCGTTTTCCAGACGTGCCATCGCCACCAGCGGCTCGGTATGCAACAACTCCCGGCGCAAGGTTTCCAGTTCCTCTTCATTGAGCGTGGGGAACAGCCTGCGCATTCGCTGCGCAACAGACTCCGTATGCAACGGTTTGAAATCGCCGCCGCCCAGTAGATAGCCGGGACGCCCCACCGCAAGCGCCATGGGTGAACGCAACGCGGGATCCAGTGGTGGCTGCCCCAGCAGTGCCCTGAGCTGCGAGCGAGGCAAAGGTGCCTGCTTCCTGAGCATCAGCTTGAGTTCGCCACCCTGCCCGACATGGGGCAGACCAAGCGCTTTGCGTTGCGCATCAGGGAGAGCATGTTGCACTGCACTGAAAAAATCGTCGAAGCCATGCAACTCTTCACCGGCCCCACTGTATGCCCGGTAACCAACGTTTTGCCTGACCATAACCTTGCGGATTGGCACGTCGGACCCGCCGATACTGTCCAGCAAGGCACCATCGAAATGTCCGTCCCGCACCTCGATACGAATGTCCGGGGACCAGCCGTTCACGGTTTCGAGCATGTGCAGCGCCAGGACATCGCTATCCACGCTGGCTCGCGCCTCCAGGTACAGCCCCTCATAGGCACGGCTCAGGCGCACCTCTCGCAGGTAGAACAACGCTTCGTGCGCCATGTGCCGGGGGATTCCCGGTTTGTTGAGCAGGTGCAAACGGTCGCTCGCGCTGGCCTCGGACCAGAACTCTTCGGCGATGGATCGCGGCAGCTCAGGGAAGATCCTGCGAATTTGCCGGGTTGGCGCGTCCGCGCTCAGCTCAAATGAATCCTCCAGCAAGTTGAACAGCCGTACTCGCTGTTCCTGCACCCAGTCGGCCATTCTGATGCGCAGCAGGGCAGCGCGAACAGGGATCGCCGGCAAACTGTCACCAGGCGCAGGACTCAATCCAAGGAGTTTTTTCAGAGCACCCTCCTCCAGCGTTTCCACGACGGTTTGAATCACGTTGGCATGGCGTAACTGACTCTGCGACAAATTGACCTGCTGCCCCTTCAGTACATGCAGTTGCAACTGTGCATCGGCGTCGGTGTAGATCGCCGGATCGCTGCTGGACATTTGCACCCTGAACTTTTCAATCCGCCGATCGAGCTTGAATCGCCGAACAGTGTCCTTGAGCAAGGCCGGCGGACGCCGTGCATGAACGTGCAGGTGCCGCAACATCGCTTCATCGACCCCGCTAATCGTGAGGATGTGTCGTGCCGTCTCATCGGAAAACTCCGCGACCGAATGCCCCAGACGCCGGAACAGTTGCGCGCCTTGCCACTCCATCGGTCGCTCGACCTCATGGGCCCAGGCGCCGGTGTTGTTGTGGGTCAGTTGCGGTCGGTAGGCGTTCGGTCGCTGCGGGTGGCGGACGTGATAGGCGTCACCCTGAGTGTCGGCAGCGACTTCATAAGTGCGCGCGTCAAGGGTGAGAAAGGTTTTGCCTGCTTGATGCTGTAAGCCCAGTTCGTCCGGTTCGCCCTGGAGGGGCAGCGAAGCCGGTTGCTCATAGGGCTGGAGGTCGGGATTCCATAAACGTATGCGGCCGTCGTACAGCTCAACCGGTTTGAGCCCCTCCACAAACTCCGAAGGCTTGATGGCCAATACTTTGCCAGCTACGGCTGCGGCCACTCCGAAGGCTGCCAGTTGCGCCATGTTTTCGGCGATGGTCAGCAGGTGGTCGGCGGCCTCGATCACTTGCCCGTCCGCCCAATCGAGAATGCCGGTAAAGGTTTCGTCGAGCAGTTGATAAGCGGTGTAGGCCAGCATCAATTCGCCCAGAAACGGCACGAAAGGGATCGCCACCAGTGTCGCGACCTGCATGACGATCGATGCTACGTTTTGCAGACTGTCCCACAACGCCCAGCGCGACTTACGGTCTTCATCCGCCGTGGGCACGGCGATGTTGCGCGCGTCATTGAGGATTTTGTTGAGCGTGTCCTGATACAGCCATTGCCAAGGATCAGCCGGGGTTCGATGCGCGTCAAAGTGCAGCGCAGGATTGTCGACGGGAGTGCGGCGCCAGGCGGGTTGCGGATCATTGGCTTGTGGTGGATGCCAGGTCACAACATTCAGACGCTGGTCGAGCATGGCAAAGAACTGCCCGCGTTGCTCATGCGCGATAAACCGCGCAAAAAATGCCTGATAGGCGGGTGTGCGCAGTTGTTCGGTCA
Organism: Pseudomonas sp. GM48; assembly: GCF_000282335.1. Classification (GTDB taxonomy): domain Bacteria; phylum Pseudomonadota; class Gammaproteobacteria; order Pseudomonadales; family Pseudomonadaceae; genus Aquipseudomonas. Next base: position 14,252 of record NZ_AKJM01000042.1, on the reverse strand, counting down.
ATGTCGCCCTGAACGCCTGGGTCGACGGATATTCCTTGAGCGGATGCTGCGGATCATCGGGTATGTACACCACCAGCGGCTCTACTCTGGACGAACGTTCAAGGTCACCCGCCAGCACCATAATCCCGGTCAGCCTGGCCGTCATGATCTGTAACTGATGGCAGTGCAATGCCGGACTCGCCACGCCATCAGCCAGCTGCAACAGCCTTTGCTGCGAGTCCGCGCCGATATCGCCTTTCATCCGAGCCAGGAGCACGGCCGCCCTGAATGCATCTTTCTGACTGGCCTTGACCCTCAGTTCCAGCACCGCTTTGGCCACCGCATCCCCGGGTAATAACAGAGCTTGCAGTTGTCGTGAGTACTGGCCGCCAATATCTAACTCCCGGCACATCGAAACAAATGCACTGATACTTATCCGTTCATTAATCGGGAGTACTTTGAAATGGCCACGATTGTCGGGCTCATTGATAAAACCAGAGGCGTGTCCGAAATAGTTGTCGGTCGACTCTTTTTTCTCGAAGTTGTGCAGGGCTGCATCCAGCAGTGAAAGGGTTTTAACTTGATACGCGGTCAACACACCTTTGGGCAGATAGAGCCGCAGGTACGTTCGCGCGACATCCAGCTCAATATCAAAGCGATCTTTCAACGCCTTTCGCAACAAGGGTTCGGCGAACCGACGGGCATCCGCCAGCGGCTCGAACACCTTGTCCAGGCGGGTCTGCGACAGCCAACTGGCTTTAACGGCTTGCGCCAGTTGTGCATGCGAAGCGGCTGAGGCGGCTCTGTACCAATCGGGAATAACCACGGGGGTACGCTGCAACGCCTGGCGCCTGTGGGGCAACGCCTGGATCAGCCAATCCGGAATTTTTTCTTCTATTAGCAGGCGATGCTTACTGTCGGGACGCTGTTGTGCGGGCACTTCAAACATATAATCAGTCTCCAAGCCGAAATGAAACTTCAGCTTAGGGAACTCATCGCCCGGAAAAGCCTACATAGTTAACGCACTCAATCACGCAAACTGTGGCAAGCAACGGTCAATGTTCGTCGTTATACACAAACTTTGGCATCTCCCAATGGAAGCGGATGGCCAGCAAACGCAGCAGAAAGCCACCGAACAGAGTGATCAGAATCGATTGTTCGCCAGGTAATTGCAGGTAGATGCACAGCATGTAACACCACGCCGCCGAAAACGACACACTGGCGTAGAGTTCGCGCCGGAAGATCAGCGGAATGTCGTTGCAGAAAATGTCCCGCAGGATGCCGCCGAAAACCCCGGTGATCACGCCGCTGACCGATGCCACCAACATGCCATGGCCCATTTCCAGGGCGGTGATGCAGCCGATCAGGGTGAAAGCCACCAGGCCCATGGCATCGAGCACCAGAAACAGCGAGCGCAAATGGCGCATCCAGCGCGCCGTGAACACCGTGATCATCGCAGCAGCCGTGGTCAGTACCAGGTATTCCGGGTGTTTGACCCAGGTCAGCGGGTAGTGCCCGAGCAACACATCGCGTACCGAACCGCCACCCAGCGCAGTGACACAAGCGATCAGCACCACACCAAACCAGTCCATGCCGCGCCGGCCGGCAGACAAGGCGCCAGTCATGGCTTCGGTGGTAATGGCGATCAGGTAGAGCATCAGCAGCATGGTGGCGGTCCTTGCAGAAAGGCGCGCAGTCTACTCAGTTCACCCAGGCACCAAAAGAGGGCAAGCAGAGAACCAGTGGCGAGGGGGCTTGTCGGATCGCCTCACCGTCCCGCTGGAGTGCGAAGCGCTCCCCTGTTTTCTTCAGTCACACCGTGCGCACAGATCTCACGACTGCTTCGCAGCCGGGCGGGAGCAAGCTCCCTCGCCACAAAAAGCCCTCGCCGGACACCATCAGGCCTTGATGAAATGCTTGCGGTAGTGCTGCAATTCAGCGATCGATTCGCGGATGTCGTCCAGCGCCAGGTGAGTGCTGCCTTTCTTGAAGCTGTCACGCACGTCCGGCGCCCAGCGTGCGGCCAGCTCTTTCAGGGTCGACACGTCGAGGTTGCGGTAATGGAAGTAGCTTTCCAGGGACTTCATGTGGGTATAAAGGAAGCGACGATCCTGGCAAATGCTATTGCCGCAAATTGGCGACTTGCCCTTCGGCACCCACTTTTCCAGGAAGGCGATGGTTTCGGCTTCGGCTTCGGCCATGCTGATGCGGCTGTCGCGAACCCGCTGGGTCAGCCCGGAACCGCCATGTTGACGGGTGTTCCACTCGTCCATGCCGGCGAGGATTTCGTCGCTGTGGTGAATGGCGATCACCGGGCCTTCGGCCAGGGTGTTCAGGTCACTGTCGGTGACGATGGTGGCCATTTCGATGATGACATCGGTATCAGGGTTCAGACCGGTCATTTCCAGGTCGATCCAGATCAGGTTCTGCGGGTTTTGCATGTGTCGGCTCCTAGGCAATGCTGCGCAGTTTAGCCTAGGCCGGTGGCCGGGCGTGCTAAACTCGCGGCCGTTTTACCTAATCGCTGCATTCTTTATACGGAACACCCATGGCCAAACGCCAACTCAATCGTCGTCAAAACTGGCGCATCGAAAAGATTCAGGGCGAACGCGCCGCCCGCGCCGCCAAACGCGAGTCCTCGGCTGTCGAGGCACTTGAGGGTGGCGACCTGGGCCCGGAACAGCACGGTCTGGTGATCGCGCACTTCGGTGTGCAGGTCGAAGTCGAGGCCCGCGACGGCGAACTGGCCGGCCAGGTGTTCCGTTGCCACCTGCGCGCCAACCTGCCAGCGCTGGTGACCGGCGATCAGGTGGTGTGGCGCGCCGGCAACCAGGGCATCGGTGTGATCGTGGCGCAACTGCCGCGCAACACCGAGCTGTGCCGCCCGGACAGCCGAGGCCAGCTCAAGCCGGTAGCGGCCAACGTCGACATGATCGTCATCGTGTTTGCGCCGCTGCCCGAGCCCCACGCCAACCTGATCGACCGCTATCTGGTGGCGGCCGAGCATGCGGGCATCAAGCCGCTGTTGTTGCTGAACAAGTTCGACCTGATCGATGAAAACAACGCGCCTGCGCTGAATGCCTTGCTCGCGGTTTACCGTACCCTCGGTTATCCGGTGCTGGAAGTGTCAGCGCACCACGGCAATGGTATGGAGCAATTGCAGGCACAACTGGACGGGCGCATCAGCGTGTTCGTCGGCCAGTCCGGCGTCGGCAAGTCGTCGTTGGTCAACAGCCTGCTGCCGGATGTCGAAGCCCGCGTCGGCCCGCTGTCCGAGCTGTCCGGCCAGGGCACCCACACCACCACCACCGCGCGGCTGTTCCACTTCCCTGGCGGTGGTGAGCTGATCGACTCCCCGGGTATCCGCGAATTCGGCCTGGGCCATGTCAGCCGTGCCGATGTCGAGGCCGGTTTCATCGAGTTCAACGACCTGCTTGGCACCTGCCGCTTCCGCGACTGCAAGCATGACCGCGAACCCGGTTGCGCCCTGCTCAAGGCCCTTGAAGACGGCCGCGTGCAGCAACAACGGATGAACAGCTACCGCTCGATCATCGCCAGCCTGCCGGAAAACGGCTACTAAACAGACGTGCCGGCCGCCCTGACTACAGCGGGGCGGCCGGCGGCTGGATCTTTCCCCCACTTAAACATCAGATTTTTCTGTAAGGCTTGCGCACGCTTGCTTGTAGGGCGTTTCTCTTTCCGCCCCCGCCCCTTGTGGTCGCCCTTCAATCGCCTAAGTTCAAACCCTCTTCGCACTCCAGCGACACCGAGGGACACCCATGCAAATCTACCATCTGTTCATCAGCCACTCGTGGAACTACTCCGACGCCCACGACAATCTCGTGCGCCTGCTCAACGCCAAGCCTGGTTTCACCTACAAGAATTTTTCGGTGCCACCGGACAACCCGATTGTCGGCACGAAAACCGACAAACAACTTGAGGAGGCCATCGAAAACATGATCCGCCCGTGTTCGGCGGTGCTGATCATGGCCGGGATGTATTCCACCTACAGCAAGTGGATCAACAAGGAAATCGAGATCGCCAAGCGCATGGGCAAGGTGATCATTGCGATCAAGCCGTTCGGCGCCGAGCGGATCTCCACGGTGGTACGTGATGCGGCACATGCCGAATGTGCGTGGAACACCAACAGCATCATCAGCGCAATTCGCCAGCATACGGCGGTGTAACCATGCGCAAGGGACTGTTTATCGGCATCAACGACTACACCCACGTTTCGTGGCTGAGCGGTTGCAGCAATGACGCAATGGCCATGGCCTCCGTGCTGAAGACTGACGCCAATGGCGATCCGAACTTCAAGAACATCGTACTGACATCCGCCGAGGACTACCTGAGCCGGGAAAAACTCGAAGACCAGATCCGCGAGCTGTTTGCCGGGGACTGCAATGTCGCGCTGCTGTATTTCGCCGGCCACGGCAGCTTCGACACCGACACCGACGAAGGCATGTTGATCCCGCAGGATTACAAGAGCGCCAAGGACGGGATTCGCCTCAGCGACATTCTTAACTGGGCGAGCAAAGCCACGAAGATCAAAAACAAAGTGATCATTCTCGACTGTTGCCAGAGCGGCTCGGCCGGCGAACTGCGAGCCTTGCGCAGTGAGGGCTGCGTGGTCGGCGAAGGCATGACCATTCTGACTGCCTGCAAAAAGGAAGAACCGGCGATGGAAGGCGTGCAACATGGTGTGTTCACCGGTTTGTTGCTCCAGGCCCTGCACGGTGGTGCAGCGAACATCCTGGGCAAAATCACGCCCGGCAGCCTCTATTCGTTTGTCGACAATGCCCTTGATGCCTGGGAACAGCGCCCGGTGTTCAAGACCAATGTGTCGCAGTTCATTTCCCTGCGCGAAGTTTCGCCGCTGATCCCCAAGGAAATCCTGCGCAAACTCCCCGAATGGTTTGCCGAAGCCGAGTCGGTGTACCCCCTCGCGCCCAGCTTTGAACCCACCGAACCGGAATTCAACCCGGAACACGGCGAGGTCTTCGCCCAGTTGCAAAAGTGCAACCGCCACAGCCTCATCGAACCGGTGGACGCCGAGCACATGTATTACGCCGCCATTCACGCCACCGGCTGCCGCCTCACCGCCCTCGGCGCCTATTACCGCGAACTCGCGATCAAGGGACATTTCTGATGCCAGTGTTTATCAGCTACCGCCACATGGATCGCGCCCACGCGGTCAAAATCAACACGCGCCTGATGCAGGCCAGCATCAAGACCTACCTCGATGTACTGGATGCCGAATCCCAGACCACCGACGACATTACCGGGGTGATTACCCGCAACATCAGCGAATGCACGCACCTGCTGGCGGTGGTGTCGGAGAAAACCGCGCTGTCCTGGTGGGTGCCGTTCGAAATCGGCGAGGCGACCATCACCAACCGGCGTATCTGCTCGTTCAAGACCGGCCCGGCAGAGCTGCCGCTGTACCTCGATAAGTGGCCGAAGCTGACCAGCGACCGGGACATCGAGTTCTTTATCGATGCCTATCGAAACGAAGCGACGCTCAAGCGCTCGATGTCGCTGGATTCGGTGACCGGTAGCGAATCGGTGCGCAGCGTTAACAAATCCAATGCGGATCGCTTCCACGCCGACCTCAAGTCCCGAATCATCCGCGGGTTCTGACGCCACTCTGCTCCCCGATCCGTCCACTTGACCGGTCGGGGTTTCTCTCACCCACCATCTGTAGGAGCCAGCTTGCTGGCGATGGACTCCAGTACGCCAAGTGGATCCAGACAGCACGCGTTATCGTTGACGACCATCGCCAGCAAGCTGGCTCCTACAGGCGATCATGCCCCTGGTGGCCTCCAAACCAGTGAAAGCCGCACAAAAAAGCCGACATCGCTGTCGGCTTTTTTGTGCGTCACTGCTTGGGCGCTTCACCCGGTTTCGGCACCGGAGCATCAAACAGATTCAACCGTTCGCGCAGCTCGTGGGCCGGCAGCGGCTCCTTGTCCGCCGGCAACGCGTTCGGGTCGGCCGGTGCGGTTGCCGGAGCTGCCGAACCTTGCGGAGCATCAGGTGCCGGCTCCGCGCCTTGCGAACCTTCGATCGCATGCTGGGCTTTCTTGGTCAGCACCACGATGTCGATGCGACGGTTGACCGGGTTGAACGGATGCTCGCGATCGAACAGGGCCGACGAGGCATAACCAACCACGCGCGCCACCTGCGCCTCCGGGTAGCTGCCGGCCACCAGCGCACGACGTGCGGCGTTGGCACGGTTGGCTGAAAGCTCCCAGTTACCGAAATCACCGGTGCCGGTGTACGGCTTGGCATCGGTGTGGCCGCTGATGCTGATCTTGTTCGGCACCGCTTTGATGGTGTCGGCCATGGCCAGCAGGATGTCTTCGAAATACGGCTTCAAACGCGCGCTGCCAGAGTCGAACATCGGCCGGTTCTCGGCATCCACGATCTGGATGCGCAGGCCGTCCGGAGTGATTTCGAACAGGATCTGGTCCTTGAACTTCTGCAGTTGCGGGTTTTCTTCGACCTTGTTCTGCAGTTCTTGCAGCAACAGTTCGAGGCGTTCTTTTTCGACCTGCTCGGCCATGCCTTCAACCTGGTCGGTATCGATGGTGACCTTGTCGGGCTGTGGCTGGGACTTCACCTCGGGGTTGAGGGTGTTTTCCGGCGCCAGGGTCGGCGTGCCGCCCAGATCGATGATGTACGGCGTGCCGCTTTCGGAGAAACCGATCGGGTCCTTGAAGTAACCGGCGATGGCGATCTTCTGTTCCGGCGTTGCCGTGGACAACAGCCATAACACCAGGAAGAACGCCATCATCGCTGTCGCGAAGTCCGCGAAGGCGATTTTCCACGAGCCCCCGTGGTGCCCGCCCGCGTATTTCTTGACGCGCTTGATGATTATTGGCTGGTTATTTTCCATGACTTAGCGACCGCGAACCGCTTGTTCCAGCTCAGCGAAGCTGGGACGGTGCGCCGGATACAGAACCTTGCGGCCGAATTCCACCGCCAGCGATGGCGGCATGCCGGAAGCCGAAGCGACCAAAGAGGCCTTGATGGCTTCGTAGACGTTCAGTTCTTCCTTGGCATCGTGACCCAGGGCGTGGGCCAACGGACCGAAGAAACCGTAGGCGGCGAGAATACCGAAGAAGGTACCTACCAGCGCTGCACCGACGTGCAGACCGATCATTTTCTGGTCGCTTTCACCCAGGGACGCCATGGTCACCACGATACCCAATACCGCCGCGACGATACCGAAACCGGGCATGGCGTCGGCGATGCCGTTGACTGCGTGGGAGGGATGGTCCAGGTCTTCCTTGAGGCTGGTCAGCTCCATGTCGAACAAGCCTTCAAGCTCATGGGGAGCCATGTTGCCGGAGGACATGATGCGCAGGTAATCGCAGATGTACGCGGTCATGCGCTCATCTTTCAATACCGTCGGGTACTTGGCGAAGATCGGGCTCGCGGCGGCGTCTTCGATGTCACCTTCGATCGCCATCATGCCTTCGCGCCGGCTCTTGTTGAGGATCTCGTAGATCAGCCCCAGCACTTCCAGATAGAAGCCGTGGTTGAAGCGCGAACCGAACATGCCCAAGGCCTTCTTGAGCACGCGCATCGTCATGTGGCCGGGGTTTGCCTGCAGGAATGCGCCAAGGGCCGCCCCCCCGATAATCATCACCTCGAAAGGCTGGATGAGAGCGCCGATTTTGCCGTGGGAGAGCACGTATCCGCCGAGCACGCTCGCGAATACGACGATGATGCCGATAATTTTAGCCATAGGTAGGAGAGCACTTACTGAGTCGGGTTCAAGGTCATATTCGGAAGTTAAAAAATCTCTTCTTCTACTTATCGGCAAAACTGCGCCAGACTATAGGCCGTTCAGGCGAAAAGCCAATTTGACCCAATCCGGGCATAGGTAATGTTGACGATGATCGCCTCCCACCATGGTTAACGAAACGAACGTTCCAACGCCAAGACCGACGACGCTCGAAGGTTGGGTCAAGCTTCTGGATAGTGTGCGCCTGCCGGTTCCGCAGGACAGTCACGACCGAGTCTGCCGGGCGATCCGCGACAGTCGCAGCTCGCTGCGCGATATCACTGAATTGATGCAGGACAGCCCGGCCCTGGCCCTGAGTGTCATCCGCGAGGCCAACCGGCACACCCACGGCAGCATGACCGAGCCGGCGGAAAACCTTGAGATCGCGATCAATCGCCTCGGCTTGAAGCGCACGGAAGAGCTGCTCGCGCGCCTGCCCGCCCAACCCCAGTCCGATATTCCCAAAGTCCTGCGTCAGTTGCAGATGATCAGCCAGCACGCCACGCAACAGGCCAACGGTTTTTTTGCCAGTCGCCTGGCACGCCTGTGGCAGGACATCCACTGGGGCAGCCTGCTGTTTCTTTCGCCCCTGTGGCCGTTGGCACTGACCCATCCAAAACTGCTCGAAGACTGGGAGTTGCGAGTCATCCATAAAGGTGAGTCGGCACGCAAAGTCGAACAGCAACTGTTTGGCGTACGCCTGCTGGACATCGGCCAGGCGCTGGTGGAGATCTGGCGCTTGCCGATCTGGGTGCAGCAGGGTTATCGGCTGTTGCTCACTGAACAGCGGGAACTGGTGAAAGTCCTGCGCATCGCCCGTGACAGCGAGCATCCACTGCGCCAGCAGAACCGCCTTGATGACGATCCGACCCTGCGCCGCTGGCTCAATCAACCGGCCAACACGGTGCTGCTGGCCAACGGTCTGGCGCTGTCGGCACAACACGCCTGGGACAGCCCGCACAGTGAGCGCTGGCAGCTCCTGACCAGCCTTTACCTGCAAATGCCGATGGACGAGGTGCAGCAGCAATTGCACCAGCAAGCTGCCAACAGTGCACGTCAACACGCCATGCCCGACCTCTGGCACCCCGCCGAATCGCTGATCTGGCCGTGGGGCATGAACCGTATCCACGCCGGTTTGCTGCCGGCGGCGGCACCGAACGCCGAAGAGCTGGCGATGTGGCGCAAGCAATGCGCCGAATTGCTGGTCGAGCCGAGTCGTTTCACCAACGCCATGCACTTGACCATCGCTGCCCGGGACGCCCTCGTGGCCTGCGGCATGCGTCGGGTGATGATCCTGATGGCCGACCGCAGCCACGCCAATCTGCGCGTGCACCAGACGGCCGGCCTGCCAAAGGAAGCGGCCGGGCTGAACTTTGTGGTCAGCCAGAGCAACGTGTTGCAACGCCTGCTCGCGCAACAGGCCCAGGTGCGCCTGACGCCAGCCAACAACACGCAATTCTCGGCCCTGTTGCCCAACAGCCTGCGTTCGCAGTTCAGCGGCGAACATCTGCTGCTGCGCTCGCTGGTCAATAATGGCCGGGTGATCATGATCGTCGTGGCAGATCAGGGCGGCGGGCCGTTTTCGGAAATTTCCGTACAGGCCTTCGGCAAAACCGCGCAATGCATCGAAAAAGCCCTGCACAGCTTTAGCCACCGAGGCCAATAAGCTGCGTTACAATCCTCCCTTTTGTGCTCTGGAGACCTCACATGTCTGACTTCTCTGGCTTGCCGCTGGTGATCGAGCCGAGCGACTTGCTCCCTCGCCTCGACGCCCGCGAACTGATTCTGGTGGACTTGACCAGTGTCGCCCGCTACACCGAAGGGCACATACCCGGTGCGCGCTTTGTCGATCCGAAACGCACGCAACTTGGCCAGGCGCCCGCCCCGGGATTGATGCCGCCGCAGGCAGCGCTGGAAACGTTGTTTGGCGAGCTTGGACACAACCCCAATGCCGTCTACGTGGTGTATGACGACGAAGGCGGCGGTTGGGCCGGACGCTTTATCTGGCTGCTGGACGTCATCGGCCACAGCAAGTACCACTACGTCGACGGCGGCCTGACGGCCTGGCTGGCAGAAGGCTTGCCCATGTCGATCCAGGTCCCGCCAGCCGTGGGTGGTCCGGTTTCTCTGACCTTGCACGACGAACCCACCGCCACCCGCGAGTACCTGCAAAGCCGTCTCGGTGCCGCCGACCTGGCGATCTGGGACGCACGCGGGCCGCTGGAGTATTCGGGTGAAAAAGTGTTGGCGGCCAAGGGCGGGCACATTCCCGGCGCGGTCAATTTCGAATGGACCGCCGGTATGGATCCGTCACGCCAGTTGCGCATCCGCACCGACATGCCGCAGATCCTCGAACAACTCGGGATCAGCAAAGACAAAGAAGTGATTACCCACTGCCAGACGCACCACCGTTCTGGTTTCACCTATCTGGTGGCCAAGGCTCTCGGTTATCCGCGGGTCAAGGGCTACGCCGGCTCTTGGGGCGAATGGGGCAACCATCCCGATACCCCGGTAGAAATTTAAGATTTTTAAGGACTGTTAATGAACAAGCGTCTGTTTCTCCTCGGCCAGTACCTGCTGCCCCACAACTTGCTCTCGCGACTGGCCGGCTGCATCGCCGAATGCCGCGTGCGCTGGTTCAAGAATGCCTTTACCGCCTGGTTCGCCAAGCGCTATCAGGTGGACATGTCCCAGGCGCTGGTCGAAGACCTGACTGCCTACGAACACTTCAACGCGTTCTTCACCCGCGCACTGAAAGACGGTGCCCGTCCGCTGGACGAAACTCCGGGCGCGATCCTCAGCCCGGCCGACGGCGCGATCAGCCAGCTCGGCCCGATCGAACACGGTCGTGTGTTCCAGGCCAAGGGCCACAGCTTCAGCGTGCTGGAACTGCTGGGCGGTGATGCGGCAAATGCTGCGCCGTTCATGGGCGGTGACTTCGCGACCATCTACCTGTCGCCGAAGGACTACCACCGCGTACACATGCCTCTGGCCGGCACCCTGCGCGAGATGATCTACATCCCGGGTCGTCTGTTCTCGGTCAACCAGACCACCGCTGAAAACGTTCCGGAACTGTTCGCCCGCAATGAGCGTGTAGCGTGCATTTTCGACACCGAGCGCGGGCCGATGGCCGTGGTGCTGGTGGGCGCGATGATCGTGGCTTCGATTGAAACCGTCTGGGCCGGCCTGGTCACGCCGCCGAAGCGCGAGCTGAAAACCTTCCGTTACGATGAAGCCGCACGCGCGCCGATCCATCTGGAAAAAGGTGCGGAACTGGGTCGCTTCAAGCTGGGTTCGACCGCTGTCGTACTATTCGGGCCGGATCAAGTGAAGTGGGCTGAAGAAATGACCGCCGGTACAGCGGTGCAGATGGGTCAGGGCATGGGCTCACCAAAAGCCTGATCTGTATGAAGATCTGAATGTGGGAGCGGGCTTGCTCGCGAAAGCGGACTGACAGTCAACATAGATGTTGAATGTGACGACGCCTTCGCGAGCAAGCCCGCTCCCACATTGCTTTACAGCTGTCCGTCGCGATCGCGGAAGCCGAGCAGGTACAACACACCGTCCAGCCCCAGGGTGGAAATCGCCTGCTTGGCCGACTGCTTGACCAGCGGCTTGGCACGGAATGCCACGCCCAACCCGGCAATCGCCAGCATCGGCAAATCGTTGGCTCCGTCACCGACCGCAATGGTCTGCTCCAGGCGCAAGCCTTCCTTGTGTGCCAGCTCCCTCAGCAAATCCGCCTTGCGCTGTGCATCGACAATCGGCTCGACCGCCACGCCGGTGACTTTGCCGTCGACCACTTCCAGTTCGTTGGCAAACACATAGTCGATACCCAGCTTCGCCTGCAATTGCTTGGCGAAGTAGGTGAACCCGCCCGACAGGATCGCGGTCTTGTAGCCCAGGCGCTTGAGTTCAGCGAACAGGGTTTCTGCGCCTTCGGTCAGACGCAACGAGGCGCCGATAGAGTCCAGCACGCCAACGTCCAGCCCCTTGAGCAAGGCCAGGCGCTCTTTGAAGCTGGCGCGGAAGTCCAGTTCGCCAGCCATCGCCCGCTCGGTGATTTCCGATACTTTGTCGCCGACGCCGGCAGCCTTGGCCAGCTCGTCGATCACTTCGGCTTCGATCAGGGTCGAGTCCATGTCGAACACCGCCAGGCGACGGTTGCGACGAAACAGCGAATCTTCCTGGAAGGCGATGTCGACGTTCAGTTCCTGGGCAACGCTGAGGAACTCGGCACGCAGCGCCTGCGGATCAGCCGCTTCGCCGCGCACGGAGAACTCGATGCAACCCTTGCCCTTGTCGGCCGGCGTGTCCAGCGGCATACGCCCGGACAAGCGATCGATGTGATCGATGTTCAGGCCATATTTGGCGGTGATCGAACTCACGGCCTGCAACTGCCCGGCTGTCACCTTGCGGGTCAACAGGGTCACGATGTGGCGTTTTTTGCCCTGGTTGCCGACCCACTGCTGGTAATCCTGTTCGGACACCGGTGTGAAACGCACCTGTTGATCGAGCTCGTAGCCCTTGAACAGGATGTCCTTGAGCACGGACTTGCCTTGCTCGGTGTCGGGAATTTCAACCAGGATGCCGAACGACAAGGTGTCGTGGATCACCGCCTGACCGATGTCGAGAATGTTCACACCACCCTGGGCCAGAACGCCGGTAATGGCCGCAGTCAGACCCGGACGGTCGACTCCCGTGATGTTTATCAGGACAATTTCGCGCAAGGCGCACCCCCGCAGGTGGAAAAAAACCGCATTCTACCCACTTTCAGTGACCATCGGGCACCGTGAGCGCTTTGACGGTCTAGGGCCTGTCGCTATACTGCGCGTCAACTTCACGGACAAAAGAGCCGAGCTCAAGTGAACCGGCCCACGCCAGTAAAAACCGATAACTTCTTCCTGCTGATCTTCCGTGCACTGCGCCACCGCCGTGTACCGATTGCATTGCGCATCGCCAGCCATAACGTGATCCTGGTCGCCCTGGCCCTGGTCATCTATGCCGGCGTGATGGGCTTGCAGTTCAAGCAGGCCATGCACGAGCAGGCAGATGCGCTGGGCGAAAGCCTGACCACGCAGACGGCCACGTCGGCCACCGAGCTTTTGGTGTCCAACGACATCCTCAGCCTCAACGTGCTGCTCAATAACCTGACCAAGAACAAGCTGGTGGCCCACGCCGCCATCTACAGCCCGGATAACCGCATCCTCGCCGAGTCTGGCCAGCGTCCCAAGCATGGCCTGTTGGGCGAAGCCGAGGGCATGTACCAAAGCAAGATCACCTTCCAGGACGTGACTGCCGGGCAATTGCGCATCAGCCTGGACATGGACCAGTTCCAGCAGCCGATGACCATCAGCCTGCAAAGCATGGGTATTCTGAGCGCAATCCTGCTGGCCCTGTCTTTGGCCCTGAGCCTGCGCATGGGGCGTTATCTCTCCACGCCGCTGCTGCAATTGCGGGTGTGGCTGCGCAATATCGATGAATACACACCGGCCACCGACCGCCAGGACGAAATCGGCGACCTGGCGCGTCAGCTGCACGCCAACTTCGCCCCGGAGCCCGCCCCTGTGCCGGAACCGGAACCGGAATTCGACGACGTCGACGATGAGGCCGACCCGGCCTTCGAAGTCCGTAACCTGCGCGACCCGAGTTTCGACGAGAGCCGTCCGGTAGCGGCGCTCAAGCCTGCGCCACGGCAGATCGTCAGCACCGTCGAAGACGACGATGACGAAGACCCGTTTGCCGACCTGCGCGATGAGTCGCTAGACAGCACCCCACAACCGGTGATTCGCAAGGCCACGCCGAGCGTGCCGCAACACAGCGCGGTGCTGGCGGTGCAACTGGGCTCCCAGGAGCAACTGCGACGCCTGCCGCGGGCGCGCCTGGAGGAACTGCTCGAACGTTATCGCGACTGCCTCGACCAGGCCGCATCGCTGTATCAAGGCGAAGTGGAGACCTTGAACGATGGCAGCACGCTGATGCTGTTCCACACCGAAGACAGCGGTGACGACTACCTGACCAATGCCATTTGCTGTGGCGAGTTGCTGCGAGCCCTGGGCCACCAGTTGCAGATCGAAGTCGCGGACAGCGGCATCACCCTGCAATTGCAGTTGGGCCTGACCCTCGGCGACGAACTGTTCGGCCTGAGCCAGATCGACCTGCTGCTGACCGACTCCGCCCAAGACGCCCTGGCCCTGTCGCAACACAGTCGCAATCTGCTGCTGGTGGAACGCAAGATCAGTGATGACGCCTTGATCCGCCAGCGCGCACGGATCCGTCCGATTGCCAGCCCTGAAGGTGCGTGCTGCGTGGAGCGGTTGATGGAGCCGTATCCATCGATGCTGGAGCGGCAACTGGCGCGGATGCATGAGCGCCGCGCTTAAACCTTAGGCCCGGCCACAACGAAGCCCGCAGTCGAGTGATCGCCTGCGGGTTTTTTGTGGCCTGTAGCAGCTGCCGAGCCCGCGAGGCTGCGTTCGGC
>NZ_AKJM01000041.1 GCF_000282335.1 Pseudomonas sp. GM48 | reverse complement strand
GGTTCGGAATTTTCCATGAGCAACAACAGCAAGACCCCGCCCGCCCCTGGCAACGCCGAACCGCATTTTCTCGGCACACGCATTCGCGGCCTGCGCAAACGTCGGGGCATGACCCTGGCGGAACTGGCGCAACAGAGCGAGCTCACCGCCGGCTACATCAGCCAGCTGGAACGCAACCTCGCCTATCCGTCGATTCCGGCGCTGTTCAACATTGCCCGCAGTCTCGGCGTCACCATCCAGTGGTTCTTCGCCAGCGAAGCGGTCACCGACCCGGAAGATGACGGCATTGTCGTGCGCAAGAACAGTCGCCTGAACGTGCATTATGAAGACGGCATTGTCGACCAGTTGCTGACGCCGCAAGCCAACCGCCAACTGGAAATGCTGCACTCGCGTTTCCCGCCCGGCACCTACAGCCAGCAAAGCTACAGCCACGATGGCGAAGAAGCCGGTTATCTGCTGTCCGGCAGCTTCGAACTGTGGGTTGGCGAGCGCTATTTCCAGCTCAATGAAGGCGACAGCTTCAGCTTTTCCAGCCAGGAACCGCACCGCTACGGCAACCCCGGCGATGTCGATGCGGTGGTGATCTGGGTGATTACACCGCCGACGTTCTAACGTCGGCCGCGACCGATGGGCTGCGCGACGCTCGCACGCTTGAGGGTGTCGCTCGGCAGTTCCTTGAACAGCGCCCGATAGCTGCTGGAAAACCGCCCCAGGTGCCAGAACGACCAGTGCATCGCCACTTCGGCCACGGTGGTTTGCGTCGGCGTGCGGCTGAGCAATTCGCGGCGGGCGCTATTGAGTCGGCGCAGGCGCAGCCATTGGGCCGGCGCCATGCCGGTGTAGGTCTTGAACGCATGCTGCAACTGGCGCAGTGAAACCCCTGCAACCTGGGACAGTTCCAGCAGGTTGAGGTGTTCTTCCGGGGTATCCGCCGCCCATTCCCCTACCCGCTTCATGATCGCCCGCTCTCCGGCACGGCGCTGCAATGCGCCCTGGTCGAGACCGACACAGGCGTTGTCGAGAATGAACAGGCAGTCTTCCAGCAACTGTTGGGTCAGCGCTTCGCGACTCGGTGGATCGAAGGTCTGCGACAGCCGCGTCAACGTCCCGCTGAGCCAGCGGCAGAACAGCGCGTTCTGCTGCGAGTTGAGCGGCGCCATGAACAGCCCTTCGAGCCGGGCGATGTCGAGGCTGTGGCGTTTTACAAACTCCGGCCCGAACACCACGGCGATTTCCTGGTAGTTCTCCGGAGTGATCCAGATGTTGCGACTTTCGCCATTCAACACGTACAGCGCGTTGTCGCCACGATCGAAACAGAACGACAGCGAGCCCTGGGGTGCACTGAAATTCTGCTCGACCCGGGTGTTCATCGACTCTTCGTAAATCTCCACACCCTGCAGATCCAGATAGCGCACCAGCCCCGCAAAATGCCCCGGCGACATCTGCTGGTAATGCTGAGTCCAACCCGGTGTGGCGCGGATTTGCTCGGCGACATCGGCGGTGTTGAAGGCTTGGACCTGGAGGGCGTTGAAACCTGTCATGGGGCGACCTTACGCACTCTTTTGGTGCGTTTTGTGCTGCTTAAAGTGGATAGATGGAACCGCAAGGGTCGCCCAAGATAGACCTCAACGCGCTACAGGGGAAGTGTCCGGCGGATGAAACCGGCCTCTCCTGGCGTTAATAAAACCAATAACGAGGTCTTTATGAATGTCCCTTTCGATCAGCTGTTCACTTGGCTGAAAGATCACAAGATTACCGAAGTCGAGTGCGTCGTCAGCGACCTGACCGGCATTGCACGCGGCAAAATTGCACCGACCAACAAGTTCCTGCATGAGCGAGGCATGCGCCTGCCGGAAAGTGTCCTTCTGCAAACGGTAACCGGGGACTTTGTCGACGACGACATCTACTACGACCTGCTCGACCCGGCCGATATCGACATGGTCTGCAAGCCGGACGCCGACGCCGTCTACGTGGTGCCATGGGCCATCGAGCCGACCGCCATCGTGATCCACGACACCTTCGACAAGTTCGGCAACCCGATCGAACTGTCGCCGCGCAACGTACTGAAAAAAGTCCTGCAGCTGTACACCGACAAAGGCTGGCGGCCGATTGTCGCGCCGGAAATGGAGTTCTACCTGACCCAGCGCTGCGAAGACCCGGACTTGCCGCTCAAGGCGCCGATGGGCCGTTCGGGCCGTGCCGAAAGCGGTCGTCAGTCATTCTCCATCGATGCCGCCAACGAATTCGATCCGCTGTTCGAAGACGTCTATGACTGGTGCGAACTGCAAGGCCTGGACCTTGACACGTTGATCCACGAAGACGGCCCGGCACAGATGGAAATCAACTTCCGTCACGGCAACGCACTGGACCTGGCGGACCAGATCACCGTGTTCAAGCGCACCATGCGTGAAGCGGCGCTCAAGCACAACGTCGCGGCAACCTTCATGGCCAAGCCGGTCGGCGACGAGCCGGGCAGCGCCATGCACCTTCACCAGAGTGTGGTGGACATTGCCACCGGCCAGCCGATCTTCGCCGATGCCGACGGCAACATGAGCGAACTGTTCCTGCATCACATCGGTGGCTTGCAGAAGTACATCCCGAAAGTGCTGCCGATGTTCGCGCCGAACGTCAACTCGTTCCGCCGCTTCCTGCCGGACACCTCGGCACCGGTGAACGTCGAATGGGGCGAAGAAAACCGCACCGTCGGCCTGCGCGTGCCGACCTCCAGCCCGGACGCCATGCGCGTCGAGAACCGTTTGCCGGGCGCCGATGCCAACCCGTACCTAGCGATTGCTGCCAGCCTGCTGTGCGGTTACCTCGGCATGGTCGAGCGCATCGAACCGAGTGCCGCGGTACAGGGCCGCGCCTATGAGCGTCGCAACCTGCGCCTGCCGATCACCATCGAGGACGCCCTGACCCAGATGGAAGAATGCGACACCGTCAGCCGCTACCTGGGCAGCAAGTTCGTACGGGGCTATGTCGCGGTCAAACGCGCCGAGCACGAGAACTTCAAACGGGTGATCAGTTCGTGGGAGCGTGAGTTCCTGATGCTCAGCGTCTAAGGCCCTCGCTCCCCCAAGGGATCACATATCCCCTGTGGGAGCGGGCTTGCTCGCGAAAGCGGTGTGTCAGTCACCATCCATGTTGGCTGACACGACGCCTTCGCGAGCAAGCCCGCTCCCACAGGAGGCAAATGATTTGCAAAAAATCACCTGAAGAATCCAATAACTCCAAGAGGTGTCGATATGCGTCTATTGAAATCCATGGTTCCGGTCGCGCTGGCAGCGATGTTCAGCGCCGGCGCCCAGGCTCAGCCACAGGTCAGCGTCTACAACTGGACCGACTACATCGGCGAAACCACCCTCGCCGACTTCCAGGCCAAAACCGCGATCAAGGTGATCTACGACGTCTTCGACTCCAACGAAACCCTGGAGGGCAAACTGCTCGCCGGTCGCACCGGGTATGACGTGGTGGTGCCGTCCAACCACTTCCTTGCCCGCCAGGTAAAGGCCGGTGCGTTTCTCAAGCTCGATCGCGAGCAGTTGCCGAACTTCAAGAACCTTGACCCGAAACTGCTGGCGCTGCTGGAGAAAAACGATCCGGGCAACTCGCACTCGGTGCCGTACCTGTGGGGCACCAACGGCATCGGTTACAACGTCGACAAGGTCAAGCAGGTACTGGGCATCGACCACATCGATTCCTGGGCCGTGCTGTTCGAACCGGAAAACATCAAGAAGCTCAGTGCGTGCGGCGTATCGATGATGGACTCGGCCGATGAAGTGTTCCCGGCGATCCTCAACTACATGGGCATGGACCCGCGCAGCGAAAACCCTGAAGACTTCAAAAAGGCCGAAGCCAAGTTGTTGGCCATCCGCCCTTACATCACCTACTTCCATTCCTCCAAATACGTCTCGGACCTGGCCAACGGCGATATCTGCGTAGCCTTCGGCTACTCGGGTGACGTGTTCCAGGCCGCCAACCGCGCCAAGGAAGCCAAGAACGGCGTGAACATCGCCTACGCCATTCCCAAGGAAGGCGCGAATTTGTGGTTCGACCTGCTGGCCGTCCCCGCTGATGCTGGCAATCCGCAACAGGCCCACACCTTCATCAACTACCTGCTTGACCCGCAAGTGATTGCCAAGGTCAGCGCGTCGGTCGGTTACGCCAACCCGAACCCGGCCGCCAAGCAGTACATGGACCCTGAACTGGTCAGCAATCCCGAGGTTTATCCATCCCAGGCAGTCCTCGACAAGCTCTATATTTCCACCACTCCACCGCAGTCGATCATGCGTTTGATGACCCGTTCGTGGAGCAAAGTGAAGTCCAACAAATGAATCAGTACACCAAGGAACACACCCTCTCCTATTACGCGGCGTCCGCCAAGGGCATGAAGCAGCGTCCAGCGCTGGCCTCGGATCTGGTGGCCGATGTGTGTGTGGTCGGCGCGGGTTTCACCGGCATCAACACCGCCATCGAACTGGCCCAGCGCGGACTCTCGGTGGTCCTGCTGGAGGCCCGGCGGATTGGCTGGGGTGCCAGCGGGCGCAATGGCGGCCAGTTGATTCGCGGCATCGGCCATGACGTCAGCGGTTTTGCCAGGCATGTCGGGGCCGAAGGGGTACGGTATCTGGAGCATGCCGGGACGGAATCGGTGCAGCTGGTCGGCAATCGTATCCGTGAGTTCGGCATCGATTGCGACCTGCGCTGGGGCTTTTGCGAACTGGCCAACACCCCGGCGCACTTCGCCGGACTGAAGGCCGAGCACGCCGAATTGCTTGAGTCCGGTTACGCCCATGAAACCCGCTTGATCGAACCTGGCCAGATCCGTGAACACGTGGTGGACTCCGGCGTTTACGCGGGCGGCCTGGTCGACATGGGCTCTGGCCACCTGCATCCGCTGAACCTGGCGCTCGGTGAAGCGAAAGTCGCCGAGTCCCTTGGCGTGCAGATCTTTGAGCAGAGCCCGGTGCTGGAGCTGATCCATGGCAGCACCGTGCAAGTGCGCTGTGCCAGTGGCACGGTGCGTGCAGGCACGTTGGTGCTGGCTTGCAATGCCCATCTGGAAGAGCTCGAACCGAAGCTCAGCGGCAAAGTGCTCCCGGCAGGCAGCTACATCATCGCCACCGAGCCGTTGTCCGAAGACGCCGCCAGGCAACTGATCCCGCACAACGTCGCGCTGTGCGACCAAAAAGTCGGGCTGGATTACTACCGGCTCTCGGCGGATCGGCGTTTGTTGTTCGGCGGCGCCTGCCATTACTCCGGGCGCGACCCGGCGGACATTGCTGCCTACATGCGTCCGCAGATGCTCAAGGTCTTCCCGCAACTGGCCAAAGCGCGCATTGATTTTCAGTGGGGCGGCATGATCGGCATCTCGGCCAACCGCTTCCCGCAGGTCGGGCGCTTGAGCCAGCACCCGAACGTGTTCTACGCCCAGGGCTACTCCGGTCATGGCCTGAACGTGACTCACTGGTGCGCCAAACTGTTGGCCGAAGCGATCCATGCCGGACACAGCAAAGGTTTCGACGTGTTCAGCGCCGTGCCCCACATGACCTTCCCCGGCGGCCGTGCCTTGCGCTCGCCACTGCTGGCACTTGGCATGTTCTGGTATCGGATGCGGGAAATGCTCGGCTGACACAATCCTGCCGGGCGCCCCCTGCCTACTGTGGGAGCGGGCTTGCTCGCGAAAGCGGTCGGACATTCAACATTGATGTCGACTGACCTACCGCTTTCGCGAGCAAGCCCGCTCCCACATGGTTCTGCGTATTCGCTCTTCTACCCATCCCCTTGTTTCGACTTTCGATTTGCTCAATTGCAAGGCACTTCTATATTGAGGGGGTGCTCTGAATTTCCTGCCTTCTGTTGAGCCTGGCCCATGGCATCTACCAATCAACTGATCATCTGCGAGCACTGCGACAGCGTGTACCAAAAAGTGACGCTCGCCAAACATCAGAAAACCCTGTGTACGCGCTGCGGCGGCGTGCTGCAGCGCTATAACGGCCTGACAGTGGAACAGCGTCTTGCGTTGACCTTCACCGCGCTGATGCTCTGGATATTCGCCAATTTCTATCCGGTGATGAGCATCAGCCTCAAAGGCTCGAAGAACAGCGCAACCCTCTGGGACTCGGTGCTGGCCCTGAGCCTGGGACCTATCACATTCATCGCCATGGTGGCGGCGATCGCCATGATCATCGCGCCGATTTTCCAGCTGTTGCTGCTGATCTGGGTACTGGGCTTCGCCCTCGCCCGGCAACGTGCACCCGGGTTCAAATTCTGCATGCGCTGGCTGGAAACCCTGAGGCCCTGGAGCATGCTCGAAGTCTGCCTGCTGGGTGCCATGGTCGCTGTCATCAAGCTCGCCGGGCTGCTTGATGTGCTGCCCGGAATAGGACTGTTTGCCCTGGCTGTGCTGAGCCTGATGATGATCCGCATCGCCGGACGCGATATCCGCGATTTATGGGACATCTTATGAGCTCGCCTCCGTACGCTGACGAACTCAACCTGTGCCTGTGCCACAGCTGCGGGCTGGCCTGCGACATGACTGGCGAGCCTCACGAATGCGAGCGCTGCGGCGCGCCTTTGCATCGACGCAAAACCAACTCGTTGACCCGCACCTGGGCCTACATGATTGCGGCCCTGGTGTTTTACATCCCCGCCAATTTGCTGCCGGTGATGAATACCAAAATGGTCGGTCATGGCGCCGACAGTACGATCATGAGCGGCGTGCTGGAGTTCTGGCAGGCCGGGGCCTGGGACATCGCCCTGATCATTTTCATTGCCAGTATCGCGGTGCCGGGCATCAAGTTCGTCGCCATCACACTGCTGCTGGTCACCGTGCAACGCGACAGTGAGTGGGCGCGTAAAGAGCGGTCGACGCTGTTCCGCTTCGTCGAGGTCATCGGCTACTGGTCGATGCTCGATGTGATCGTGGTCGCACTGGTCGCCTCGCTGGTGAAATTTCAGGCCCTGGCCGACATCGAGCCGCGCCCGGGCATTCTGTTCTTTGGTCTGGTGGTGGTGTTCACCATGCTTTCGGCAATGAGTTTCGATCCGCGCATGATCTGGGATAAAGAACGGGAAAACCCAAACAATGAGGAGGTCACGGATGAAGTCACAAGCCACTGACGGGCCGCAAGCCCCCGGACAGGCGCCGATCAAGACCCGCCGCTTCAGCGTTTCGCTGGTCTGGATCGTACCGATCGTCGCGGTGCTGGTGGGTATTTCGCTGGTGGTTCACAGCATCCTGCAGGAAGGCCCGACCATTGTTGTCACGTTCAAGACCGGGAGCGGCCTGACCGCGAATAAAACCGAGGTCAAGTACCGTAATGTGGTAATTGGCCAAGTCTCGGATGTGGAACTGAGCAATGACCAGAAGAGTGTGAACGCCACCATCAAGCTGGCCAAGCAGGCCGAAAGCTTTACCCGCGAGGACTCGCAGTTCTGGGTAGTGCGCCCGCGCATTGGAGCGGGCGGTGTGTCCGGTATCGATACGCTGCTGTCGGGCGATTACATCGGTGCCGATATCGGCCAGGCCAACGGCCGGGCAAAACACTTCACGGGGCTGGAGAACCCGCCACCCATCACCTACGGCGAGCCGGGCAAGCGTTTCACCTTGTTCACGCAGGATCTGGGGTCACTGGATATCGGCTCTCCGGTTTACTACCGCAAGATCCCGGTGGGCCAAGTGGTGGCCTACGCGCTGGACCCGGATGGCAAAGGCGTGAACATAGAGCTGTTCATCCATGCCCCCAATGACAAGTACGTCACCGAAAACACCCGTTTCTGGAACGCCAGCGGCATTGACGTGAACGTCGGCGCCAACGGTTTTGCGGTCAAGACCGAATCGTTGTCGTCCTTGCTGGTGGGCGGCATTGCCTTCCGCGCGCCCGACTACAGCCCTGGCGATAAACCTGCTGCGGCAGAGTACGCCTACGAACTGTTCGAGGACCAGCAATCCGCCCTCGCCCCGCCAAACGGCAAACCGCAGTACCTGGCCATGCGATTCGACCAGGCAATGCGCGGGCTCAAGGTTGATGCACCGGTGGAATTCCTCGGTGTGGAAATCGGCAAGGTGGTGGCGGTCAATCTGGATTACGACGAGAAGAGTCGTTCCTTTCCGGTCAACGTCGGCATCGTGATTTACCCGCAACGCCTGGGCAAGGCCCACGACAAGATGCTCAAGGCGCTCAAGCATGACCCCAATGACGAAGCCGCCGGTGTACGCCTGATCGGCACCTTTATCGATAACGGCCTGCGTGCCCAGGCCCGCACGGGCAACTTCCTGACCGGCCAGTTGTACATCTCCCTGGATTTCTACCCCAAGGCAGAAAAAGTCGCTTTCGATACCAACGCACGCCCGGTCATCATCCCGACCATACCGGGCAGCCTCGAGCAATTGCAGGAAAAACTCGAATCCATGGTCGACAAGATCAACAAACTGCCCATCGAGCGTATTGCCGGCAATCTCGACGGCAATCTCGTCGAACTGCGCAAAGGCATGGTGCAATTCAACGGCAAGATTATGCCGGGTGTGCAAACCACCTTGTCGGAAGTCAGCAAGACCCTGCAAACAGCCAATTCGACCTTGCAATCCGCCAGTTCGACCTTGGCCGAGGACTCGCCGCAACGGGAAAAACTGGGGCAGACCCTGGATGAACTGGGACGCACGTCGAGATCCTTGCGTGATCTTTCGGATTACCTGGGGCGACATCCGGAATCGCTGCTTCGCGGCCGTCCGGACAATGCCGCGCCCATGGATCTGCAAGGGCCACCGCGCAACTGAACACAGGAGCAACACCCATGGCTTTTCCGCTGAAGTTCACACTGGTCACCGCGCTGTTGCTGCTCGCCGCTTGCCGCAGTGACCCGATTCAATTCCACACCCTGACCCCGGCCCAGGTGGGCGATCACTCAAGGACCACCGTCGGGGTGATTCAGATCGAGAGCATCAGCGTGCCGCCCCAGGTCGATCGTGCGCAGATCGTCGTTCGCCAGGGCAACAGTGGCCTGGCGATTCTGGAAACCGAATGGTGGGGCGCGACCCTCGTGGATGAATTGAACAGTGCGCTGGCCGATCAACTGAGCAACTATCCTGCACAAAGCGGGTATTCGGTGCGGGTCGATGTGCAGCGTTTTGACTCGGTCCCCGGTCAATACGCATTGATGGACGTGAAATGGCGCCTGCGCAGTGCCGGCGAAAGCGAACCTGCACGGGTCATTTGCCGCAGTACCTTGCAAACCCCCTCAGGCCCGAGTATCGACGAACTGGTGCTTGCCCAGCAAAACAACATCAAGCGCCTGGCCGCGCTGATCAGCCAGGCTGCCGCGAAAAAACAGGCTGGTTGCCCCAATTAAGCAATTTCAGCCGAGACACCCTTTGTAGCAGCTGCCGAGTCCGCGAGGCTGCGTTCGGTTGCGAAGCAGTCGTAAAATCAGTCATTGCGCTACGTCAGGCAAGCCGCGTCAGCTGGACTCACGGCTGCCATGCAGCCGAACGCAGCCTCGCGGGCTCGGCAGTTGCTACTGATCGCATTAGCGCTTAACTGACTGGCATCAGGCTGGTTGCCCGTCCTCCTGACCTCGGTTTCTCCCCTTGAATCAACGGCGATAAGTTCGCCGTTGAGTTCAATCTCGTCGACCGCGTTAGTTTGCCGCTGTCATCCCACGCAGGAGCGAAAGATAACAATTCCCAGTAAGCAGCTAATTACCCGCTGGCCCCTCACTGCAAATTTTTCACATTCCTTTCACTGCTCCGACACCTGCGCAGATTTACTTTGTGCAGCAGTCAATTCGCTGAACTAAGTCTTGGCGGAAATTTTTGTGTTGTTTCAGACTTTTTTTAACAGCACTTTCCCTGGCGCTCCAAATGGTGGAAAAACTTGGTCAACTCCGTCTCGCGTAAACCGTCTTCGCGCCTCTTCAAATCGGTAGTGGCGGTGGGCACCCTGACCGTCGCCGCAGTGGTCACCGGTTTTTTCCTGTGGCCGAGATCCCCGGCCAACCTGGCCCATGAAGGGGCGCAAGCCCGGGCACAACTGCTGCAACAATGGAGTGCCGGCGAGATTGCGGTGCTGGTTCGTCATGCCGAGCGTTGCGACCGCTCCAGCAATCCTTGCCTGGGCCCGGCCGACGGCATCACCCGTGTCGGCAGCGAAGCGGCGGCCGGCGTCGGGCAAGGCCTGGCACGCCTGGGCCTGACACAAACCGACATCCTCACCAGCCCGGTGACGCGCACCGTGCAGACCGCGCATTACATGTTCAACAGCGACCCACGGACTCAGGAGTGGCTGGCTACCTGTGGCACGACCTTGCGTAACGATGTCGTGGCGCACAAGGTTGCCCATCGCAACCTGGTGCTGGTGACCCACAGCGGTTGCATCGCGGACTTTGAAAAGCAGAGCGGCTTGAGGCATTCAGCGAAGGACGCCGAGTACGGCAGTTCGTTGTTTGTCCACATCGATGGTAATGGGCAACTGCAAGTGCTCGGTATTGTGAATGCCGAAGACTGGAACACTCTGTTACAAGAAAAGAACTGAAATTTTTACGGCTCGAAAACTTTGCTACTAAGTTATTTCAAGTCGGACTGAATGAAGCCTGAACAAAACGGCGAGAAGTGTGATTCAACTTCTCGCCGTTCAATATCATTCCGACTTTCACTCTTGCAAGTTGCACATCACTCTTCAACCAGCCACCTCAGCGCCAAGGTCGAGACATGACGTCAAATCAGCCATTGCCAGATTTTGCTGGCCTTTCTTCCCGCCTGCACACCCCAACAGCGCCTGCTAACGAGCGCTGGATGTTAGTCGCCCTGGTATTGGCATTCTTCGCGTTCTACCTGCTACCACTGATGAGCCACGGTCTGTGGATTCCCGATGAAACCCGTTATGCCCAGATCAGCCAGGAAATGCTGCAGAACGGGAACTGGATCTCGCCGCACTTCATGGGCCTTCGTTACTTCGAGAAGCCGATTGCCGGGTACTGGATGATTGCCATCGGCCAAGCCGTGTTTGGCGACAACTTGTTCGGTGTGCGTATCGCGTCGGCGTTGAGCACCGGGCTGAGCGTGTGGCTGACCTGGCTTATTGCCCGCCGGTTCTGGGGCGATCCGCGCAAAAGTTTTGCTTGCGCGCTGCTTTACATGAGCTTCGGGCTGATTGCCGGCCAGGCCGGGTACGCCAACCTCGACCCGCAATTCACCCTCTGGGTCAACCTGAGCCTGGTTTCCCTGTGGTTTGCCATCGACAGCCGCACCACGCGTGCCCGTCTGGGTGCCTGGGTGGTCCTGGGCATCGCCTGCGGCATGGGCTTCATGACCAAGGGCTTCCTGGCCTGGCTGCTGCCGGCGGTGATCGCCCTGCCCTACCTCGTCTGGCAGCGTCGCTTTGGCGAACTGTTACGTTACGGGCCACTGGCTGTTGTGGTCGCCGCGGCTGTCTGCTTGCCCTGGGCGCTGGCCATTCATCACCAAGAACCGGATTTCTGGAATTTCTTTTTCTGGAACGAGCACGTACGCCGCTTCGCCGCCGACAACGCGCAACACGCGCGCCCATGGTGGTTCTACCTGCCGATGCTGGTGGTTTCTGTCCTGCCCTGGGCCGCGTTGTTGCCAACCACATTCATCCAGGCCTGGAACAACAAGCGTCAACCCGTCAGCGGTTTTCTCCTGCTCTGGCTGCTGTTGCCATTGGCGATTTTCAGCATGAGCAGCGGCAAGCTGCCGACCTACATCATGCCGTGCCTGTTGCCGCTGGCACTGCTGATGGGCGATGCACTGACCCGCCTGTTGCAACAGGCACGGGGACGGACGATTCGCTTCAATGGATGGCTCAACGTCGTCATTGCCACGTCGGCCCTGATTGCCCTGCTGTACCTGCAATGGCGCAAAGAGATTTTCGAGAACACCGAGATGTTCAGCCTGTCCCTGGCGTTCATCGTGCTGTTGGGCTGGATCATTGCCAACGCCCTGCAAATCCTGCGGCCATTGACGTTATGGGCGATGCCGGCCCTCGGCATCTGGCTGCTGGTGGCGCTGCTACCCGCCGCCATGCCGAGCCAGATTGTCGACAGCAAGATGCCCGACCGATTTATCGCCGAACACCTGGACAGTCTGAACCAGACCACCTCGCTGCTGAGCAACGACCTGGGTGCTGCTTCGGCCTCGTCCTGGCTGACCAAGCGACCGGAAGTAGCGCTCTACAATGTCGTCGGTGAATTGAAGTACGGCCTCTCGGATCCCGCCGCGGCCTCGCGCAAGGTGACCCTGCAGGAGGTCGGAGACTGGATGACCGAGGCGCGTAAAAAGGGCTCGGTCGGGGTGGTGATGCGGGTCAACAGTGTCGATGAAATTCAGGAAGTCGAGGCGCTGCCCATCGACGGAAAACGCTATCAACGCGGCAACCTGCAGATCCTGATCTTCCCGCAAATCCAGCCCTGATAGCCAGGACGTAAAAAACCCGAGAGGTCGAACCGGCCTCTCGGGTTTTTTCGTTTGTCGAACCACAGTGGACGCAGTGCTGCTAATCTGAATGAAAATTACATGTATTAACGGTTTTTTTGACGTTATTTTCTCATTTGGATCTCTACATTCCGTGCCATTCAAAACATGCAAATCATTCGCATTGGTTAACAGGCGTTTAAATGCGTATGATTTTCATAAAAATGCACCTGGAGCAGCCCGCAGAATGATTCCCAACATCCCTTCGTTCTTGAAAAAAGCCCTGCTGGCCACCGCTTTGCTGAGCGCTGGCCAGGTTTATGCAGCCGACTCCGTCGGCATCGTGGTGTACAACGCGCAACACGAAGGCCTGACCAAGGCCTGGGTCGAGGGCTTTACCCAGGAGACGGGTATTCCGGTCACCTTGCGCAACGGCGATGATACCGAGATGGGCAACCAGATCGTGCAGGAAGGCGCGGCTTCTCCGGCAGACGTATTCCTGACCGAAAACTCCCCGGCCATGGTCCTGGTCGACAACGCCGGGCTGTTTGCGCCTGTCGACAAAACCACCCTGGAACAGGTTGACTCCGCCTATCGCCCGGCCCACGGCAAATGGGTCGGGATTGCCGCTCGCTCCACGGTGTTTGTGTACAACCCGAGCAAGCTCTCGGAAGCCAATCTGCCGAAATCGATCATGGACCTGGCCGATCCTTCCTGGAAAGGACGCTGGGCTGCGTCGCCAGGTGGTGCTGACTTCCAGGCCATTGTCGCGGCCATCCTGGAGCAAAAGGGTGAAGCGGCCACGCTGGAATGGCTGAAAGCGATGAAAACCAACTACGCCAACTACCGAGGCAACAGCTCGGTACTCAAAGCGGTGAATGCCGGGCAGATCGACAGCGGCGTGATCTACCACTATTACAGCCTGGTCGATCAGTCCAAGACGGGCGAAAACAGCAAGAACACCACCCTGCACTACTTCAAGCACAAAGACCCGGGCGCTTTTGTTAGCATCTCCGGCGGCGGCGTCCTCGCCTCCAGCAAACACAAAGAACAAGCTCAGGCGTTTCTCAAATACATTACCGGCAAGGATGGCCAGGCCGTCCTGAAAAACGGCAAGTCGTTTGAGTACGCCGTGGGCAAAGGCGCTGAATCCAACCCTAAACTGGTGCCTCTGAATCAACTCGATGCGCCGACTGTCGATGCTTCAAAACTCGACAGTAAAAAAGCCGTGGAGCTGATGACACAGGCCGGACTGCTCTAATTGATACCTGAAACCCTGCCTGCGGATGTCGCCGAGGCGACACCCGCAAATTTGCGTCGACGTTCCCGTGGGGTCTTTGCGGGGCGTGGTGGTGCGTGGGTAATCGGATTGTCGGTGCTGGTTTCGTTACTGGCGCTGCTTCCGATTGTTTACGTTATTGGTGTTTCCCTACAGACCGGCTGGTCAACCGTTGTGGCCCTGGTGTTCCGGCCCCGTGTCGGGGAACTGATGGTCAACACCATGTTGCTGGTGTTGCTGACGATTCCGTTGTGCGTGGCCCTGGGTGTGACTCTGGCCTGGCTGACCGAGCGCACGAATTTGCCCGGACGACGCTGGTGGTCGTTGCTGGCAACCGCACCGCTGGCGGTGCCTGCGTTCGTTCACAGCTACGCCTGGGTCAGCCTGGTACCGCCGATTCACGGCTTGTTTGCCGGTGTCCTGGTCTCGGTCATCGCCTACTTCCCGTTCCTGTATTTGCCGGTAGCGGCCACCTTGCGCCGGCTCGACCCGGCCATTGAAGACGTCGCCGAATCCATGGGGCTCAAACCCTGGAAAGTGTTTTTCCGCGTGGTGTTGCCGCAATTGCGCCTGGCGATCTGCGGTGGCGCCTTGCTGGTCGGCCTGCACCTGCTGGCCGAATATGGCCTGTACGCCATGATCCGCTTCGACACCTTTACCACCGCGATCTTCGATCAGTTTAAATCGACCTTCAACGGCGCAGCGGCGCACATGCTGGCCAGTGTGCTGGCGCTGTGTTGCCTGGCGATGTTGACCGCCGAATCCGCCGCCCGCGGTTCCGCGCGCTACGCTCGCGTCGGTTCGGGAAGCGCCCGGGAGCAGCGGGTCGTTACCCTGAAGACGACTTCAACGCTGCTGTCGCTGACGCTGCAAATCGTCACCTGCGCCCTGGCCCTGGGCGTGCCCTTGATCACCCTGGGTAAATGGCTCATCGCCGGCGGTGTGGAAGTCTGGGATATGGCTGAATTGTTGCCCGCGCTGGAGCAAACCCTGTTACTCGGTATCGCAGGCGCAGCGCTGACCACCTGCGCGGCGATCCCGATTGCCTGGCTGTCGATCCGCTACCCTGGCCGACTGCAACGGGTACTGGAAAGCTGCAACTACATCACCAGTTCCTTGCCCGGAATTATCGTTGCGCTGGCGCTGGTGACCATCACGATCCATTTTGCCCGGCCGATTTACCAGACCACCTTCACCGTGCTGCTGGCGTACCTGTTGATGTTCTTGCCCCGTGCCCTGGTTAGCCTGCGCGCAGGTATCGCCCAGGCCCCGGTGGAACTGGAAAACATCGCCCGCAGCCTTGGCCGCTCGCCAGCGCGGGCACTGTGGCTGATCACCCTGCGCCTGGCCGCGCCGGGGGCAGCCGCCGGTGCGGCGCTGGTGTTCCTGGCAATCACCAACGAACTGACCGCCACCCTGCTGCTGGCCCCGAACGGCACGCGCACGCTGGCGACCGGATTCTGGGCCATGACCAGCGAAATCGATTATGCCGCTGCTGCGCCCTACGCCTTATTGATGGTTGTGCTGTCGCTTCCGTTGACCGGACTTCTTTATCACCAATCGAAAAAAACGGCTGGCCGATGAACACTCTTGAATTGAATGCCCTCTACAAGTCCTATGGCGCCCATTGCGCTCTGGACAACGTCAGCCTGTCGGTTCCCAGCGGCAGTCGTACGGTCATCGTCGGCCCTTCCGGCTCGGGTAAAACCACCTTGCTGCGAATGATTGCCGGGTTCGAATTCCCCGATTCCGGGCGTCTTTCGCTCAATGGCCAGACCCTGGTCGACGGCACCCACGAAGTGCCGGCCCATCAACGCCTGATCGGCTACGTGCCGCAGGACGGTGCGCTGTTCCCGCACATGACCGTGGCGGCGAACATCGGCTTCGGTTTGTCCACCAAGGGCAATGAAAAACAACAGCGAGTCGCCGAACTGATGGACAGCGTGGCGCTGGACGCGAAGATGGCCGAGCGCTGGCCTCATGAATTGTCCGGTGGCCAGCAACAGCGTGTGGCCCTGGCCCGCGCCCTGGCGCAACAGCCACGGCTGATGCTGCTGGACGAGCCGTTCTCGGCACTCGACACCGGATTGCGCGCCGCGATGCGCAAGATGGTTGCGCGGCTGCTGGAGGACGCGGGCGTCACCACCATCCTGGTCACCCATGACCAGAGTGAAGCCTTGTCGTTCGCCGACCAGTTGGCGGTGATGCGCCATGGCCGGCTGGTCCAGTCAGGGCATCCGCTGGACCTTTACCGCTATCCTGAAGACGAACAAACCGCCCTGTTTCTGGGGGATGCCGTGGTCATGCCCGCACGCATCGAGGCCGGCTGGGCCCATTGCGACCTGGGGCGTATCCCGGTCAACAACCACCGCAACAACAAGTCGGCGCAGATCATGCTGCGCCCCGAACAGCTGCAACTGGCCAGCATCCTCCCCACTGATCTGGAAGCCAGCGGGTGCCGGGCCGTGGTCACCGACCGGGATTTCAGCGGCAACACCTGCACGCTGACGGTGGAACTCCAGTCAATAACCCGCAGCGAGCAACCGGGCCGATCACTACTGGTGCGCAGTTCAGGCATGTATGCACCACCCGCCGGCAGCTCGGTTCAGGTCTCGACCATCGGCCATGCCCATGTGCTGAGCGAGATGTAATCGTTCACAGATCGAACCGATCCACCGCCCGACGCCGCTCGTTGTCATCGCGCACATCGTAGTTGGCCGTGGTCTGGATATTGCTGTGGTGCGCCAGCTTCTGCGCAATCGACAAGTCATGCTCCTCGATTACCCGGGTAATGAATGAACGCCGGAAGTCGTGGGGCATGATTTTCACCCCGACCTGCGCGCCCCGCTGCCGGGCGATGTAGTAGATCGCGTGCTTGGTGATGCGCTCACGGGTGATGTGGCTGCCACGGCGGATGCGGTTGAACAGAAACGGGTCGTCCGACTCGCCTTCCTTGAGCAACGAACGACGCAGTTCAAGCCATGCCTCAAGTTTGGCGAACGCCCAGGCCGGGGCGTACTTGATCAATTGTTTGTTGCCCTTGGCGGTCACCCGAAGACTGCGCTCGGTGAAATCGACCTGGCTCAGCTCCAGGTTCACCGATTCGGATTTGCGCATCCCCGAGCCATACAGAATCCCGATGATCGCTGCATCCCGCAGGCCTTGCGGCCGCGGATCAGCCGCGCAGACCGCCATCAGTTCCTGGATCAGCGTCCGCCTGAGATTGCGCCCCTGGGACAGCCGCGTACCGGCAATGCCCTTCACCGAACGCATCTTCAGCAGATGTTCCTGAGAGATCAGGCTCATGCGCCACGCTTCGTTCATCACCCCGCGCACCGCGTTGACATAGAGCGAAGACGTGTTGGGCGCATAGCCGTCCGAACGCAAAGTCGCCACCAGCGCGATCACGTCCTCGGGCTGCAGGTTGTGCCAGGGTATTTCCTCGATGTCGTGGTCTTCGAAGCCCAGGCGATCGGCGGCATCCTGCAGCACATAACGCATGGTCAGTTGGCTGGACGGCGCCAGCCGCGCCAGATACAGGGTCAGCGGATTGGTGCGGGGTGTGCGTGAATCAGTTGCAGGTAAGTCAATCAAACGAAACGGCCTTGAATGAAAACAGTTCAATGAAACAACTAAGAAGTGAAATAACGATCATGTAAAAGACATTACCGCTGTAGGACTTTCCTAAAAAACGCCATAAACGCTGGAAGTCTGAACAGCGGCTTAATAGCTTTCAGATAAACGATTCCCCAACCGTTTTTTCATGTTCCTTTCACAAAATCGGGCATAACCTTCCATAAAGTCGGCGCAGCCCGGATGGGAGCCCAAGCTGCCGCCCATGGCGGAAAAAGTCAACCGATGCAGTTTTCACCTCCGTTCAGTAACTAGTTGATTTGATGCAAATTCTGATTTAGCGTCTACGCTGATTTTTGGATCCCTTTTAGCCTCAAAGGCTATTTACGTTTTCAGCCCCTGAGGTGCCCATGAGTCAGGCGTTTCTCCCTTTTTCCCGCCCCAGTATCGGCGACGAAGAAATCGCTGCCGTAGAGCAAGTATTGCGTTCCGGGTGGATCACTACCGGGCCGAAGAACCAGGCACTGGAAGAACACTTCGCCAACTACGTCGGGTGCCGGCATGCCGTGGCACTGTCCTCGGCCACCGGCGGAATGCATATCACCCTGCTGGCGTTGGGCGTCGGTCCCGGCGATGAAGTCATTACACCATCGCAGACCTGGGTTTCCACCGCCAACATGATCACCCTGTTGGGTGCCACGCCGGTGTTCGTCGACGTCGACCGCGACACACTGATGACCGATGTGGCCGCTATCGAAGCCGCGATCACGCCGCGCACCAAAGCCATCATCCCGGTGCATTACGCCGGTGCGGCATTCGATCTTGATCCGCTCTATGCGCTGGCCGACAAACACGGTATTGCCGTGATCGAAGACGCCGCCCACGCGGCTGGCACTCTCTACAAAGGTCGTCACGTCGGCTCCAAAGGCACGGCGATCTTTTCGTTCCACGCGATCAAGAACATGACCTGCGCCGAGGGCGCCATGTTCGTCAGCGACGATGAAGCCCTGGCGTCCCGGGTGCGCATGCTCAAGTTTCACGGGCTGGGGGTTGATGCCTACGACCGCCTGACCCACGGCCGCAAGCCCCAGGCCCAAGTGATTGAGCCCGGCTTCAAGTACAACCTAGCCGACATCAACGCGGCCATCGCGCTGGTGCAACTGGAACGCCTGGACGAGATCAACGCCAAGCGCACTCAACTGGCCCAGACCTACTTGCAACGCCTGGAAGGCTTGCCGGTGCAACCGCTGGCAGTTCCAACCTATTCGCAAAAGCACGCCTGGCACCTGTTCATCCTGCGCATCGACGCCGAACGTTGCGGGCTGGATCGCGAAGCGTTCATGAAAGCCCTCCAGGAACAGAATGTCGGCACCGGCATTCACTTCATTGCAACACACCTGCATACTTTCTACCGACAACGCTTCCCCAACTTGTACCTGCCCAACACCGAATGGAATTCGGCGCGGTTGTGTTCGATCCCGTTGTTCCCCGACATGACCATCGACGATGTCGAGCGCGTCGTCGGTGCCATTGAAAACTGCATGGACAGAAGCCTTTGAGACCTTACCCAATCAACTTCGTGTCGATCGTCATTCCGGTCTACAACGAACAGGACAGCCTGCCGGAGTTGCTTCGTCGCACCGAAGCAGCCTGCCAGCAGCTGCACCAAGCCTACGAAATCGTGCTGGTCGACGACGGCAGTCGCGATGACTCCGCGCAGATCCTCGAAGACGCCGCCTCCCGCGAAGGCAGCCCGGTGGTGGCGGTCATCCTCAACCGCAACTACGGCCAGCATGCGGCGATCATGGCCGGTTTCGAACAGTGCAAGGGCGATGTCGTCATCACCCTCGATGCCGACCTGCAAAACCCGCCCGAAGAAATCCCGCGGCTGGTGGCCCAGGCCGAGCTCGGCTATGACGTCGTCGCGACGGTACGCAACAACCGCCAGGACTCGGCCTTGCGCCGCTGGCCATCGAAGCTGATCAACCTCGCCGTGCAACGCTCCACCGGCGTGGCCATGAGCGACTACGGCTGCATGCTGCGCGCCTACCGACGCACCATCGTCGACGCCATGCTCGCCTGCCGTGAACGCAGCACTTTCATTCCGATCCTGGCCAACAGCTTTGCCCGCCATACCACGGAAATCCTCGTGACCCACGCCGAGCGTGAACACGGCGATTCCAAGTACAGCCCGATGCGCCTGATTAACCTGATGTTCGACCTGGTCACCTGCATGACCACCACGCCTCTGCGACTGCTGAGCATCGTCGGTGTCGGCATGGCGGCCCTGGGCATGCTGTTCGCCATCGCGCTGGTCCTGTTGCGCCTGGTGTTCGGCGCCGGCTGGGCCGGTGGCGGTACCTTCGTACTGTTCGCCGTGCTGTTCGTCTTCACCGGTGGTCAATTCATCGGCATGGGCCTGTTGGGTGAATACCTGGGCCGCATGTACAGCGACGTGCGCGCACGACCGCGCTTCTTCATTGAAAAGGTGCTGCGTAGCCAGCCAGCCTCCCCTGCTTCCGTTGTCACCGTCGACGGCCTTACTTCCACTTCTTCAGATCAGGTTCCTTCATGAGTGCAAAAGCTGTTGTCTTCGCCTATCACGATATTGGCTGTGCCGGCATCGAATCCCTGCTCTCCTCCGGTTTTGAGATCGCTGCGGTGTTCACTCACGCCGACGATCCGAAGGAGAACGCGTTCTACGGCTCCGTAGCGCAGCTGTGCGCCCGCCACGGCATTGCCGTGCACGCACCGGAAGATGCCAACCATCCGTTGTGGATCGAACGTATCGCCAAGCTCGATCCCGACTACATTTTCTCCTTCTACTATCGCAACCTGCTGAGCGAACCGCTGCTGGCCACGGCGCGCAAAGGCGCGTTCAACCTGCACGGTTCCCTGCTGCCACGCTACCGTGGTCGCGCACCGGCCAATTGGGTGCTGGTCAACGGCGAAACGGAAACCGGCGTGACCCTGCACCGCATGGTCAAGCGTGCCGATGCGGGCGCCATCGTTGCCCAGCAAAAGGTCGCGATCGAGCGCAGCGACACGGCACTGAGCCTGCACGGCAAACTGCGTGCGGCAGCCTCTGACCTGCTGCGCGACACCCTGCCGGCGCTGCTGCAAGGCAAAGTCAGCGAAACTGCGCAAGACGAATCCAAAGCCACCGTATTCGGCCGTCGTACCCCGGCCGACGGCAAACTGGTCTGGGCCAAACCGGCCGAAGAACTGTTCAACCTGGTCCGCGCCGTGACCCAACCGTACCCGGGCGCCTTCTGCGCGGTGGGCGAGCACAAGCTGATTGTCTGGAGCGCCGAAGTCGCCAAGGGCAACGAAGGCCTGGCTCCGGGCCGCGTCATCAGCGTCGACCCGCTGCGCATCGCCTGCGGTGAAGACTCGCTGATCATCAACGCCGGCCAGCGCAACGACAACGGTCTGTACCTGAGTGGTCCGCAACTGGCCAACGAACTGGGCCTGGTGGACGGTTCCGTGCTGCGCGGTGCCGAATCCGGTCGTGCCCCGCGTCGTACCCGCGTGCTGATCCTCGGCGTCAACGGTTTCATCGGTAACCACTTGTCCGAGCGCCTGTTGCGTGACGACCGCTACGAAGTCTACGGCCTGGATATCGGTTCGGACGCCATCGAGCGCCTGCGCAGCCACCCGAACTTCCACTTCGTCGAAGGCGACATCAGCATTCACTCCGAGTGGATCGAGTACCACATCAAGAAGTGCGACGTGGTGCTGCCGCTGGTGGCCATCGCGACGCCAATCGAATACACCCGTAACCCGCTGCGCGTATTCGAACTGGACTTCGAAGAGAACCTGAAACTGGTTCGCTACTGCGTCAAATACAACAAGCGTGTGATCTTCCCGTCGACCTCGGAAGTCTATGGCATGTGCCAGGACCCTAACTTCGACGAAGACAGCTCCAACCTGGTAGTCGGCCCGATCAACAAGCAGCGCTGGATCTACTCGGTCTCCAAGCAATTGCTCGACCGCGTCATCTGGGCTTACGGCCAGAAGGGCCTGAACTTCACCCTGTTCCGTCCGTTCAACTGGATGGGCCCACGTCTGGACCGCCTGGATTCGGCCCGTATCGGCAGCTCCCGCGCCATTACCCAGCTGATCCTGAACCTGGTGGAAGGCACGCCGATTCGCCTGTTCGACGGTGGCGAGCAAAAACGCTGCTTCACCGACATCGCCGACGGCGTGGAAGCTCTGGCACGGATCATCGACAACGACAATGATGTCTGCAACGGCCAGATCATCAACATCGGCAACCCGGAGAACGAAGCCAGCATCCGTCAACTGGGCGAAGAGCTGCTGCGCCAGTTCGAAGCTCACCCGCTGCGCGCCAACTTCCCTCCGTTCGCCGGCTTCCGCGATATCGAGAGCAAGGCGTTCTACGGCACCGGTTACCAGGACGTGTCCCATCGCAAGCCGAGCATCGCCAACGCCAAGCGCCTGCTGGACTGGACGCCGACCGTGGAGATGAGCGAAACCATCGGCAACACGCTGGACTTCTTCCTGCGCGAGGCCATGCTCGAAATCGCGGACAAGCGCTGATGCAGGCGGGACTGCGGATTGATGTCGACACCTACCGGGGCACCCGTGAAGGGGTGCCACGGCTACTGGAAATCCTTGATGAAGCTCAGGTCAAGGCGACGTTCTTCTTCAGTGTCGGGCCGGACAACATGGGGCGCCACTTGTGGCGCCTCATCCGTCCACAGTTTCTCTGGAAAATGCTCCGTTCCAACGCAGCCGGCCTGTATGGCTGGGACATTCTGCTGGCCGGCACTGCATGGCCCGGAAAACCGATCGGCCGCGACCTCGGGCACTTGATGCGTCAGGCCCGGGATGCCGGGCATGAAGTCGGCCTGCACGCCTGGGATCACCACGGCTGGCAAGCCAATGCCGGGCGCTGGAGTGACGCACAACTGGTCGAACAGATACGCCGTGGCGTGGACACGCTCAGCGACATTCTCGGGGACAAGATCACCTGCTCGGCGTCTGCCGGCTGGCGTGCCGACGAGCGTGTGATCGAAGCCAAGCAGGGTTTCGGCTTTCGCTATAACAGCGATTGTCGCGGCCAGAACCTGTTCCAGCCGCAATTGACCGGTGGTCGCCTGGGCGCACCGCAAATCCCGGTGGACCTGCCGACGTTCGACGAAGTGGTCGGCCCGACCGTTGCCGCCAAAGACTTCAACGCCTTCATACTCGACCGGTTCAATCCGGAAAAACTCAACGTCTATACGATTCATGCCGAGGTAGAAGGGATTCTGATGGCCAATGATTTCCGTCAACTGCTGAGCGATGCGCATCAGCGTGACATCCGTTTTCAACCCTTGGGCGACTTGCTGCCCGAAACCCCTGACAGTTTGCCGATCGGCCGTGTGGTACGCGGTGCGCTCGAAGGTCGCGAAGGCTGGCTGGGAGTGCAAGGCGCATGAGCAGACGCTGGGCTGTGCCGTTATTGCTGGCCATGGTGGCGCTGGCGTACCTGCTGCCGCTGGGCAGTCATGGCTTATGGATTCCTGACGAAACCCGCTACGCCCAGATCGGCCAGAGCATGCTTCTGAGCGGTAACTGGGTGTCGCCACATTTCATGGACGTACGCTACTTCGAAAAACCGGCGGCCGGCTACTGGATGATTGCCATCGGTCAGGCGCTGTTCGGCCAGAACCTCTTCGGGGTGCGCTTCGCCTCGGCACTGAGCACCGGCCTGAGCGTGCTGCTGTGCTACCTGATCGCCCGCCGGATGTGGAACGATGAACGCAAGAGTTTTGCCTGCGCCATCCTGTACATGAGCTTCACGGTCATCGCCGGTCAAGCGGGTTACGCCAACCTCGATCCGCAATTCACGTTCTGGGTCAACCTGAGCCTGGTAGCCTTGTGGTTTGCGCTGGACAGCGCCGGTCGTGGCCAACGCCTGGTGGCGTGGGTAGTGCTGGGCCTGGCCTGCGGCATGGGTTTCATGACCAAGGGCTTTCTGGCCTGGCTGTTGCCGGTGCTGATCGCCCTGCCCTGGATGATCTGGCAAAAGCGCTTGGGTCAACTGTTGGCCTACGGCCCGGTGGCGGTGGTCGTGGCCATTGCCGTCAGCCTGCCATGGGTCCTGGCGGTGCATGCCCAGGAGCCCGATTACTGGCGGTTCTTCTTCTGGCACGAGCACATCCGTCGCTTCGCCGGCGAGGACGCACAGCATAACGCGCCGTGGTGGTACTACTTACCGCTGCTGGTAGCGTTCAGCCTGCCGTGGGTGGCGTTGCTGCCGCCAGCGCTGAAACAGGCATGGCAGACCCGAGGCCAGGCCAATATTGCGTTCCTAATGCTGTGGCTGTGGATGCCGCTGATCTTCTTCAGCCTGAGCAAAGGCAAACTGCCGTCCTACATTCTGCCGTGCCTGCTGCCACTGGCCCTGTTGCTCGGCCATGCACTGGCTGACCGCTTGAAACTGGAACAAGGCCGCGTCCTGGGCATCAATGGCCTGCTGAACCTGGTCCTGGGTGTCGTTACCCTGCTGGCCCTGGTTTATCTGCAATTGAAAAAACCGATTTACGATCATGAACTGCACAACCTGGTGTTGGTGTTCATCGGTTTGATCGGCTGGATCATGGCCAACCTGCTGCAAGCCTTCCGCCCGCTGCAATGCTGGGCTGCCCCGGCTTTCGGCAGCCTGCTGTTCATCGGCGTACTGCCAGCAGGGCTGCCCAACTCGGTGGTCGCCAACAAAACGCCCGACCAGTTCATCCTCGATCACGCCCAGGAGCTCGGCCAAAGCGCCAAGCTGTTGAGCAACGATCTGGGTGCCGCGTCGGCGTTGTCCTGGCGGTTGAAACGTCCCGAAGTGGCTTTTTTCAACACGATAGGCGAATTGAAATACGGCCTTGCCTATCCTGATTCGCTTAAGCAGCGCGTCGACCCCGATCAGGTGCAACAATGGATGCACGACGCTCGCCAGCAAGGCTCGGTCGGTGTGGTCATGCGGGTCAAGGGCGAAGAAGAGCTGCGCGAACTTGAACAGTTGCCCAAAGAGGGCAAGCGGTACGAACAAGGCAATCTGGTGATTTTGATTATCCCTCAGGCGACACTATGAGCCTGCTATTGCTACTGGTCGCCTGCCTGCTGACCTGCCTCGGCCAGATCGCCCAGAAATATGCGGTAGAAAGCTGGCGTGGCAAACCTTCCGGGTGGATGGACAAACTGCGTTCGCCCTGGCTGTGGCTGGCCCTGGCCTCTTTGGGGCTGGGCCTGCTGGTGTGGTTGCTGGTGCTGCAACGCCTGGAAGTCGGGATTGCCTATCCGATGCTGAGCCTGAACTTCGTGCTGATCACCCTCGTTGCGCGTTTCGTGTTCCACGAAACCATCGACCGCCGCCACTGGCTAGGCGTGGCGCTGGTGATCGGCGGCGTGGCTCTGCTGGGGCAGCACGCATGAACCCGAGTCGCGGTATCACCTTCGCACTGGGCAGCGTGCTGTTGGTCAGCGCCGCCCAATTGGGCATGCGCTGGAGCATGAGTCACCTGCCACGACCCGAACAATGGCTCACCGATCCTATTGACCTGACAGCCGTTGCCGTGGTGCTCGTTGCCATCTTCGCCTACGCGTTGTCGATGCTCTGCTGGCTCGCCGCCCTGCGGGACCTGCCCCTGGGCCGAGCCTACTCGTTGCTGAGCATCAGCTACGCGCTGGTGTACCTGCTGGCCGCCAGCCTGCCACTGTTCAACGAAGCGTTCAGCCTTACAAAAAGCCTTGGCGTGGCATTGGTCATCCTCGGCGTCATTACCATCAATTCTCGACCTGCTCGTGCGCCCGAATTAAGGAGTGCTCCATGAAAATCAGTGTATTTGGTAGCGGTTATGTTGGCCTGGTGCAGGCAGCGGTGTTGGCGGAAGTCGGCCACGACGTGGTCTGCATGGACGTTGACGAGAAAAAAGTCGAACTGCTCAAACAGGGCCACGTGAGTATTTTCGAACCGGGGCTGGCCAGCCTCGTACGCGAAGGTCTTGACGCCAAGCGGTTGCAGTTCACCAGCGACGAAAAATTCGCGGTCCAGCACGGAGAGGTGCTGTTCATCGCAGTCGGTACTCCGTCGCGAGACGATGGCTCGGCAGACTTGCGCTACGTGATGTCGGTGGGCGAAGCAGTGGCACGGCATCGCGAACAACCGGCGATCCTGGTGGAGAAATCCACCGTCCCGGTCGGCACCGGCGACGCCTTGCGCGCGCACATCGACAAATGCCTGCTCAACGCTGGCCGCGTATTGCAGTTCGATATCGTCTCCAACCCGGAGTTTTTGAAAGAAGGCTCGGCCGTGGCCGACTGCCGACGCCCGGACCGTATCGTCGTCGGCTGTGAACGCGATGAAGTGCGTGAGGTGATGCGTGACCTTTACTCGCCCTTCAACCGCAACCATGAGCGCATCATGTTCATGGACCTGCGCAGCGCCGAGCTGACCAAGTACGCCGCCAACTGCATGCTGGCGACCAAGATCAGCTTCATCAACCAGATCGCCGAGCTGGCCGAACACCTGGGAGCCGACATCGAATCGGTACGCCTGGGCATCGGCGCCGACTCGCGTATCGGCTACCACTTCATCTACCCCGGCTGCGGCTACGGCGGCTCTTGCTTCCCCAAGGACATGCGCGCCCTGATCCACAGTGCCGAGGAGGCCCATTGCTCCAGCGACCTGTTGCAAGCGGTGGAAGCCATCAACGAGCGGCAGAAACACAAGCTGTTCGAGCGCATCAATGCGT
Source organism: Pseudomonas sp. GM48 (assembly GCF_000282335.1). Classification (GTDB taxonomy): domain Bacteria; phylum Pseudomonadota; class Gammaproteobacteria; order Pseudomonadales; family Pseudomonadaceae; genus Aquipseudomonas. The sequence goes on along the minus strand of NZ_AKJM01000041.1, from coordinate 47,067 downwards.
TCTACAAGGGCGACTTGCGTGGCAGGACCTTTGCCGTGTGGGGCCTGGCGTTCAAGCCAAACACCGACGACATGCGTGACGCACCGAGCCGGGTGTTGCTGGAATCGTTGTGGGCCGCCGGGGCGAATGTCCGTGCGTTCGATCCGGAAGCCATGCAGGAAACCCAGAAGCTGTATCCCGATGAATCGAAACTGATGCTCATGGGTACGCCCGAGTCGGTCTTGTCCGGTGCCGACGCGCTGATCATCTGCACCGAATGGCAACAGTTCAAGGCTCCGGACTTCGAGCTGATCCAACAGCGGCTCAACGCACCGGTAATCTTCGACGGCCGCAACCTGTACGACGCAGACCGTCTGGCACGCATCGGTTTCACCTACTTCCCGATCGGCCGTGGCGAATCGCGCAAATTGCCGATTCCTTACCAGCAATGGTCAACCGACGCTGTGGTCGCTTAAAGATCATGATCCCTCACATCCGCCAACAGTCCCTCGCGCTGGGTCTGTTGGCGCTGTTGTTGTTCTGCGCCGGGATGTACCAGCAGGCGGCCATCGGTTTCGATTCGCGCTTCGTGCTGTTCGCCCAGGAGATGCTGCGCAATGGGCCGTCGTTTTTTCCGACGACCTATGACCAGCCTTACGCAGACTATTCGGGACTTTCAACGATATTCATCTGGCTGCTTTCGCTGCCGTTCGGCCAGGTCACCAGCCTGACCGCATGGCTGCCCAGCGCCATCGCCGCAGCGGTCATCGTCACGTTGATGTACCGCCTGCTGGCGCCCTATTCCACGCGTTGGGCGCTGCTGAGCATCGCCTTGATGCTGTTGACCAACACCTTCATCACTGAAACCCGCGCCGTTTCCCTCGACCTGATGCTCGCGGCCGTCGCGTTCAGCGTGTTCTACCTGGGCTATGCCACCGATCACTTCGCGGCGCCGCGCCGCTGGGGCCTGGTCTTTGCCTTGCTGATACTGGGCTTCTGGATTCGTGGGCCCATCGGCCTGGTCATTCCCACCGGAATGCTCTGCAGCTATTTTCTGGTCGGTCGCCAATGGCGACGGCTGATCATCTTCGGATTACTGGCAGCGTTGTTGCTGGCGGTGTGCATCGGGCTGTTGCTGTGGCTGGCGGATATCAGTGGCGGCCTGGCCTTCTTGCAGGACGTGATTCGCATGCAGTTCATGGGGCGCATGGACGGCACCGAGGGTTCCAACGATTTGTTGTATTACTTCACCAGTTCGCTGGGTAACTACGCGCTGGCGTGGCCCTTGGCAGTGCTGGCGCTTGGGGCCGTTGCGTTATCGGGTCCGCGGGAAGCCGGGCCGGCATTGCGCCTGTTGCAGTACTGCGTAGCGGCCGGGTTGATTGTGATGATCGGGCTTTCCGTCCCCCAGGCCAAAAAGGCCCGCTACCTGCTGCCGATGCTGCCCATGGCGGCCATTGTGGCGGCGTATCCGTTCTACGCCACACAGGGTCGATTGTTTGGTTGGCTGCGCGGGTTGATGCAGGGGCTGTGGTTATTGATCCCGGGCCTGCTGATCGTGGCATTGCTGGTAGTCCGGCGAAAATTTCCCGAGGAAGTGGCGCACCTCACTTCGTTATTCATCATTCTCGGCTTGCTGCAAGTGATCGCCCTGGCAGCGCTCAAGCATCCCCGCTGGCGAGCGCAAGCATTGGCTATGTGCGCGGTCCTGGCACTTTGGTCGTTCTACATCCTGCAATTCGAACCCATTCAGCACCAGCTCTACGACACCCGGACCTTTAGCCGCTCCACTGTCGATCTCATGCAAGAAGCCCCTGCGCCGCTGGTGATGCACGCAATGGGCAAAGACGCCAAGGCCATCAAGTTCATGGTCAACATCAAACAGGACCTGCACCCGGTGTTCACCGATTCACCCCAGGAACTGGAAAACCTCAAAGGCCCGGTGTGGCTGATGATGGACCTGAACGTTTACAAGACACTGCAAGGCACGGCTATCGGTGCATTGCCGCCCGTCTTGAGCGGACGGTTCGACAAGAATGATTTCGTGTTGCTGCACTACGTGCCGTAATGCAGTAAGCCGTCACAAAACCATTTTCGTCCTACTCAATACTCAGAAACGCCCTACATCTCCTCTGACACACTTTTTATAAGGTTCCACTCCGAAAAAAGGAGTGGCACTTTTATGGCCAATCACGGCTACATGACCATCACCGGCAAAATCCAGGGCGGAGTGATTGCCGACTTGACCCTCGACATGCCCCACGTCGTCATTCAGAACGATGTAGAACCTCAAGAACACGTTGCCATTCGTTACCGTGAAATTACATGGAGACACCATTTGGCCGGAACGAGTGGGTACGCTTCATGGATAAACAACGAATGAGACTATTAAAAGATATTCCCGAGCAAAGCAGTTGCGATTATTGGGCTGTTTGCAAGGCGGCAGGTAACTTGAGCAATCAAGCAGGCACCTTAGCCGCTCGACACATCAAAGACAGTACTCTGCGATTGCAATTCAATCGAGAAGTTGCGTATTACGCGAGAGGCATCGTCAATAGCGTGGCCCAGGGCAATAAAAGCCCTGAGCAAGGTTTGAAAGAGATAAAAAACGAACAGAGCAGTTTGCTCAGTCAATCCTGGGCGGTCACTCAAAAAGGCATTGGAGTAATCGCTGGGGCACTACAAATTGCAACAGGGGGAGGGATTTGTTACTTATCTGCTGGCACTCTTTGCATTGCGGCTGGCGTCCCGATGATGCTCCATGGCGCTAACAATGTGTATGAAAACAGCCGCAATATCCTGGAAGAACGTAGCGATACAGAGGGTCCACTCAGGAAAGGGTACCAAGGTTTAGCCAAATCACTTAATCGCTCCGAACACGCCGGAAACATGGCGTATGGCGCTTTCGACTTGAGCCTGTCTGTATATGGAGCTGGGCGAATGGTTTTAAAGCCCGATTCCTGGCGCTTGTTTAGGCACGTCAAAGCTGACTATGTGCGCGCATATAGAAACTCATCCACCCCAGCGTTTCTGCTGGAGAGAAGCGCTGATGCAATGACGATAGATAACTTGCATGAACAATGGAAAGCAACGACGCCATGAAAAAACTGTTTTTCCTCATTAGAGTTCGGCTATTCCTGATTGCTTGCGCTGGCTTCCACACAATGTGGATTTCACTGGCAATTAGTTATTTTATAGAGATTGATCCAGGCATCTTTCAGGCAGCGGTCATTATTTGCTTCACGGGTATTTCAGTTTATTTTCTGATCGCTCTCCCCAAAAGACTAGAGGGAATATTCCAGAAAAAAGGATAAAAAACGCAACTGACAATACATTAATAAATTGATCACTCTATTGATCGTGTAGAAAATAACGAACTGGAGCTTGCGTTCAAATATCGCGAATGCGCAGACAGAACGCAGGCTGCATCACCTGCTACAGTAGCGCCCACGTCACCCATCGAATAAGGACATTCCCTCCACTGTGGCCGCTTACTCCCCCCTCATCCGCCGCCTGCTGATCTGCTCGCTGACCATCGTCGTCAGCCGCGCCATCACCAGCCCGTTGCTTACACTGTTCGTCAGCGACAAGCTTGGCCTCAACCAACAGGACGTTGGGCTACTGCTCGGCATCGCCGTGTTCGTCGCCACCCTGCTCTCCCTGTATGGCGGCTACATCATCGATCGCTTCGAAAAACGCCGATTGCTTGTTCTCTCGATGGCGTCCAGCGCGATCGGCCTGGTGTTGCTGACCTTTGCCGAAAACCTCTACCTGACCACGATCACCTTGATCGTCACCGAAACCGCCTCATCGCTGTTCCTGATCGGTTCGAAAGCGATTCTCAGCGACAACCTTCCGGTGGGGCAGCGCGCCAAGGCGTTTTCCCTGAGTTATACGCTGACCAACATTGGCTACGCTGTCGGGCCGATGCTCGGTGTGCTGATTGCCGGTGCCTTTGCCAGCGCGCCGTTCCTGGTTGCAGCGGCCATCGCCTTTTTCAGTATTTTCTTGATGACCGGCATTCCCAGGGAGCCGGCCAATGCTCCGCCCGCCGGTCAGCCGCAGAGTTTTCTGAAAACCCTGATCACCTTGAAAAACGACCGCACCCTGATCCTGTTCACCGCTGGCTGCCTGCTCAGCACGGTGGTGCACGGGCGATTTACGTTTTACCTGTCGCAGTACCTGCTGGTGACCAGTAGTCCGCAACACACCATGGAAATCATGGCCGCCTTGCTCGCGTGCAACGCCATCAGTGTGATCTTGTTGCAGTACCAGATCGGGCGTTTTCTCAAACGCGAGCAACTGCGCCAATGGATTGTTGCCGGCACCGGCCTGTTCATCCTCGGGCTGATCGGCTTCAGCCTGGCGGACAGTCTGGTGAGCTGGTGCGTGGCGATGTTTATCTTCACCCTCGGTGAAATCATTATTTACCCGGCCGAGTTTCTCTTCGTCGACACCCTGGCTCCGGAAGAACTGCGCGGCAGCTACTACGGCGCACAAAACCTTGCGGCGCTGGGCGGCGCATTGAGCCCGGTGATTTGCGGCTTCATGTTGATGCACACCCCGGCACCGACGATGTTTTATGCCTTGAGTGCACTGGCTGCGCTGGGCGGTTTGCTGTGCTACCTAAGCGGCAGACGGGGTAATTTAAAGCAAAATTAATGCACTGAAAGCTCATTAATATGAATTTGTCAGTGCCTTGATTGAACGGCACACTGTGCCTGTTCCTCCCCCAACAGTTGGAACACCTTCAAGGGCTTTCTGGGTTTCCCAGCTAAGCCCTTTTTTTGCCTGGTTTTTTCCTGCCGGAGTTTTTCTCAGAATGCTTGCTCGCTGGTTGCCCGCTGCCATCAATACCCGCCCCACCGAATGGAGCCGCGCAGCCATCGGCATGGCCTTGGGGACACTGATGAGCGTGTGGCTCTGTAGCCAGGTATTCGGCAGCGAGGTAGCGCAGCACCTGATCGGCCCGCTGGGGGCGTCGGCGGTGCTGTTGTTTGCCGTGTCTTCGGGCGCGCTCGCCCAACCCTGGTCGATTCTGGGCGGCTACTTGAGTGCCGGGGTGATTGCGTTGCTGGTGGCCCATGTGCTGGGCCGAACCCTCGGTAGCGCTTGCCTCGCCGCCGGCATGACGTTGATCCTGATGTGCTGGCTGCGGTGCCTGCATCCACCGGCCGGTGCATTGGCCCTAACCCTGGTATTAGCCGATCCGGCGACCATTGCGATGGACTGGAAAGCCATTGGGCCGGTGATGCTCAGCGCTGCAACGATGCTGCTCTGTGCCCTGGCCTATAACAACCTGACCCGTGTTCGCTACCCCAAGCGTGCCAGCGAACCGGTGGCCAGGATTCCTGCCGATCACCCGCCGGTCGACCGCCAGGCCATCACCGCCGAAGACCTGAAACTGGCGTTGGCCGAGATGGAAGCGTTCTATGACGTCACGCCCGAGGACCTCGAACAGTTGATCCAGGCCAGCCAACTACACGCCAAACGCCGCAGCGTGGGCGAAGTGTTCGCCCCACGACTGTAAGTCGCTGTTTTGGAGGTTCTTTTGCCGTGGCCGGGCGGTTCTGGCATCCTGCGCCTCCATTTTCTGACCCGGCCCGCCTTCTGGCACGCAAACCACCATGACCGCCTCCGAAAAAGCCCCCGCTCCACGCCACAGCGACCTGATTTACGGCCTCGATGACCGGCCGCACCTGACCGCCACCGTCTTCGCCGCCCTGCAACACGTGTTGGCGAGTTTCGTCGGCATCATCACCCCGACGCTGATCATGGGCAGCGCCCTGGGCCTGCAAAGCGAAATTCCTTATCTGATCAGCATGGCGCTGTTCGTCTCCGGCCTGGGCACCTTCGTGCAGGCGCGGCGCTTTGGCCCGGTAGGCTCCGGCCTGCTGTGCCTGCAAGGCACCAGTTTCTCGTTCATCAGTGTGATTCTCAGTGCCGGCTTCATGGTCAAGGCCCGGGGCGGCGGCACCGATGAGATTCTCTCGACCATCTTCGGTGTGTGCTTTTTTGCCGCGTTCATTGAAGTGGTGTTGAGCCAGTTCATTGGCAAACTGCGCATGCTGATCACTCCAGTGGTGACCGGCACGATTATCACGCTGATGGGCTTGTCGCTGATCAAGGTCGCCATGACCGACATCGCCGGAGGCTTCGGCGCCCCGGACCTGGGTGCTGCCAGTCACCTGGCCCTCGCTGCGCTGGTGTTGGGAACCATCGTGGTGTTGAACCGGGTGGACGTGCCGTTTCTGCGCCTGGGGGCGATTGTCATCGGCCTGACCCTGGGTTACGTGGTGGCATGGCTCATGGGGCAGGTCGACTTCAACAGCCTGCCCGAAGTCCCGCTGATGAGCGTACCGGTACCGTTCAAGTACGGGTTCTCTTTCGATTGGGTGGCGTTCATTCCGGTCGCGGTGATTTTCCTGGTGTCGCCGCTGGAAGCCGCCGGTGACCTCACAGCCAACTCGATGATCTCCCGGCAACCGGTCAAAGGCCCGGTGTACATTCGCCGGATCAAGTCCGGCCTGCTCGCCGATGGCCTCAACTCGGCCATGGCCGCAGTGTTCAATAGCATGCCGATGGTGACCTTCGCCCAGAACAACGGGGTCATCCAGCTCACGGGCGTGGCCAGTCGCTACGTGGCGTTTTTCATTGCAGGATTGCTGGTGGTGCTGGGCCTGTTCCCGATGATCGGCGCGGTACTGCAACTGATGCCTAAACCGGTACTGGGCGGCGCGGAACTGGTGATGTTCGGCACCGTCGCCGTGGCCGGGATCAAGATTCTGGCCGAGGCCGGCCTGCATCGGCGAAACATGCTGATCGTGGCGATTTCCGTCGGCATGGGCCTGGGTGTGGCCGCCGTGCCGGAAGTCTTGCGTGAACTGCCCAAGGCCCTGCACAACATTTTCGAATCGCCCATCACCGTCGGCGCGCTGTGCGCTATCGTTCTTAATATCTTCCTGCCCGAGGAATTCATCGAACTGGAAGAGGATGAATTCGATCCAGAGGCCTCCGTGCTTCAGGTGATGCAGAACCCCGATGTGACTACCAGGAATGAACCCGCAAAGGCTGCGGTGGTCGCACAATCAAACCGCTAGACGGGCTCCAGGGCTGAGCCGCTGGCGGTTCAGCCTTTTTCCAGATGAGAGCACGTCCATGCACAGCGTCCACGCGGTCCTGATTTCCCTCCTGCTCTGCCTGGGCGCCTGTTCCTCGCTGCCCTATATGGACCCGGTGAAAATCAACGTCGTGGGTATCGAGCCCCTTCAAGGCGAGGGTATGGAAGTGCGTTTTGCTGTGAAAATCCGCGTGCAGAACCCCAATGACACCACCATCACCTACAACGGCATCGCGCTGGACCTGGACATCAACGGCCAGCCATTCGCTTCCGGCGTCAGCGATGAGGGTGGCTCGATCGGGCGTTTTTCCGACACCGTCGTGAGCGTGCCGGTCAGCGTTTCGGCGTTTTCGGTGATCCGCCAGACCTATGGCATCAGCCAAATGAAAAGGCTCAACAACATGCCTTATATCCTGCACGGCAAACTCTCGGGTGGCGTGTTCAACACGATGCGCTTCGTGGACAGTGGCACGCTCAACTTGCCTGGATCGACCACTGGCAAACGTTAACCGCCTGACTCAAGGAGCTACACCCCCATGGACGACACCCCCACGCTCTACACCGAGCGCCTGATCCTGCGCCCGCTGGAACTGGCGGACGCCGATGCAATCCAGCAACATTTCCCGCACTGGGAAGTGGTGCGCTACCTCAACGCCTTGGTGCCTTGGCCTTATCCGGCCGACGGTGCATTGACGTACCTGCGCGACAACGCCTTGCCAGCCATCGCCCGTGGCGAGGAATGGCACTGGTCGATCCGCCTGAAATCGGCCCCGGAGCAGTTGATCGGTAACATCAGCCTGATGAGCGAACAGGACAACAATCGCGGTTTCTGGCTCGGCCCGAAATGGCAGGGTCAGGGATTGATGACAGAAGCCAGCGCTGCAGTCACCGAGTACTGGTTCAACACGCTGGGGCGCATCGTGCTGCGGGTGCCAAAAGCGCTACCTAACATCGGCTCACGCAGACTCTCCGAACGCACGGGAATGCGCTTGATTCGCACGGACGAAGGCAGCTTTGTCAGCGGAAACTTCCCGTTGGAAGTCTGGGAAATCACTCGCGAAGAATGGTCATTGCGTCGCTGAACCTACTCGGTGTCATTGAGAATCAGGCTGCGGTAGTGCCCCGGATTGGAACCGGACCACTTGCGAAATGCCTTGTAGAACGAACTGACGTCCGCGAACCCAAGCCGCGTGGCGATTTCGCTGAAGCCGATCGCCGGCTCGGCCAGCCAGACAATCGCCAGTTCCTTGCGCACGCTGTCCTTGAGACCTTGATAGGTTTGCCCTTCTTCGGCCAGACGGCGGCGCAAGGTTGAAGCCGACATGCACAGACCTTGCGCCAGGGCTTCGGTTTCCGGCCAGTGTTCTGCCGGCAGGTGACGTAGATCATATTTGATCCGACTGGCCAGGCTCTGCGGATCGCGGTATTTGACCAGGATGTTCGCCGGCGCATGGGCCAGGAATCGCTTGAGTTCTTCAGGGCTGCGCTTGATGGGCAGGTCCAGGCAATCGGCGGAGAAAATCATCCGTGTGCGCGGGCGGTCAAAGCGCAGGTTCTCGGAAAACATCACCTGATAGTCATCGCAGAAATCCGGTTTCGAACAGCGCAGTTCGATGGCCAGGATCGGAATCCGTCGCCCTGCCAGCCAGCAGGCAACGCCGTGGACGATCATCCAGTAGGTGAAATAGGTGAAGGCCCGGCGCGGGTCTTTGTCGTCTTCCAGCAGGACAATTTCCGCCAGGCTTTGCTGGCGCACCAACTGCGCCGGCAAGTGTTCGAGGATCAACGACAGAAACGCCAGGCCACTGGTCAGTCCCGCCGCCACGTTGGGCTGGAGCATGGCGCTGCGGCACAGAAACGCAAAGCTGCCGGATTTGAGCTTGCGTGGGTCCATGCCAAAAAACTCGTCATCCCCGCGCCATGCCAGCAAGCGCCACAGACGCGCATAAGCAGTGGCCGGCACGCGGGCGTCGGTGTTGCCCAACAGCTGTGGGTCGATGCCAACCTTGTTCAACACCTCTTGCGTGGCGATTCCCGGCGCGCAGCTTTGCAACAGTGCTTCACGCACCAGTTGAATGGAGATGGTGTCTTTTTCCGACATGGATCGCGGCAAGCCCTGTTCTTGTTCGAGTGGGGGGCATATTAGCTGAAACCGCTACCTCAACGCAGATCCCTTGTGGGAGCGGGCTTGCTCGCGAAAGCAGTGTGCCTGTCGTTGATGTACTGAAAGTGAAAACGCCTTCGCGAGCAAGCCCGCTCCCACAGGTTATTCAGCGAACACAGAGTTTGTGTACGACAAAGATCCCTGTGGGAGCGGGCTTGCCCGCGAAGGCGTCAGTCGCCGCAGGCTGCGATCTTTTTCAGAGGATGCGGTAGAGCAACCGCTCGATCCGCACACGGCTCACGCGCTTGAGGAACTTGGCGACGCCCACCGGATATTCGGCGAGGGTTTCCAGGTTCTGGAAGTGCTCGATTCGCCGGGTGTGCTGGAAGATCTCCGCCAGCTCTTTGCCACGCGGCTCCAGCAGTTCGCCATGGGGATCATCGATCAACAAGGCGTTTTCCAGATCGAGTCGAAACGCCCGCGGATTGAGGTTGTTGCCGGTCAGCAAGGTATAGCGCCGGTCGATCCACATGCCCTTGAGGTGATAGGTGTTGTCGCCATCACGCCACAGGTGCAGGTTCAACTGCCCGCTGTCGATGTGGCGCTGATGACGCTTGGCAAACCGGCGCAAGCTGATTTCGTACAGGTATGGCAGCGCCGATATGACCCGGAATGGTTCGCTCGGCGGAATGTAGAAGTCGTTGGCGGTCTTGTCGCCGACCACGATGTCGATCTTCACCCCACGGGCCAGCGCGCGGTTGATCTCGCGGATGATCGCCAGCGGCAGGTTGAAATACGGTGTGCAAATGGTCAGTTGCTGCTGGGCGCTGGCGATCAGTTCGCAGATCACCCGGTTCAGCGGATTGTTCTTGCCGACGCCGAGCAGCGGGCTGACGGACAAACCGGTCCTGTCGGTGGTGCCCCGCGTGGTGTCGTACGCCGCGTGCTTGAGGCGGCTGCGCAGGTCACCGATGTCGTTGCGCAGGCTGCGGGTCGTCGGCAGGTTCGGCAGGTCGAGGCGGTGCACCGCTTTGGAGGGCAGCAGACCGTGCTGCACCAGGTGCTGCATCGAATCGGCCAGTTCGCGATTGTGCAGCAGGTGATAGCGGTCGTAGCGGTACTTGTCGAACTTGTGCAGATAGACGTTGTTCAGGCTCGCGCCGCTGTAGATCACGCAGTCATCGATCACGAAGCCTTTAAGGTGCAACACACCGAACAGTTCGCGGGTTTGCACCGGGACGCCGTAGACCGGCACAACACTTTCATGGGTGCGGGTCATTTCCTGATACCAGGCGGAGTTGCCCGCCTGCTTGCCGGCACCGATCAACCCGCGCTGGGCGCGCAGCCAGTCGACGACCACCACCACGTCCAGTTCCGGACGCGCCAGTTTGGCCGCGTGCAAGGCATCGAGAATTTCCTGGCCGGCTTCATCCTGTTGCAGGTACAGCGCAACGATGTAAATGCGCCGGGTCGCGCTGGCGATTTTCTCCAGCAGGCAACGACGGAATTCGGCAGCGCCGGAGAGGATGCTGACGGCATCGGGCGTCAGCGGAAAACTGCGCAGCTTGGGCAGCAGGGAGCGTTTGAAAAGCAACGGCATAGGGCTCGCAATGGGTCGAATCCGAAGAGGTTGAGAGCTTACACCATCGATAGCTTTGGGTCTTGTTACTGTCTGTAATGCCCTCTTCGCGAGCAAGCCCGCTCCCACAGGGGAACGTAATTCAAATGTGGGAGCGGGCTTGCTCGCGAAGACCATTTATCAGGCACTACAAAAATATCGATTGACCAAGGAGAACGATCATTCTACTGTTAGCCACATGAACGAAATCACTAGCAATGACACACGCGACATTATTCTGGATGTCACCGAAAAGTTGATCTACAAAAGTGGCATTGCCGCCACTGGCATGGATCTCCTGGTGAAAACCGCCGGTGTCTCCAGAAAAAGCATTTACCGCTACTTCGCCAACAAGGACGACCTGGTGGTGGCCGCCCTGCAACGGCGGGACCAGCGCTGGATGCATTGGTACCGAACCGAAGTCAACCAGGCACAAACCCCGGCCGCGCGGCTGCTCAACCTGTTTACCGTACTTCAAACGTGGTTCGCCTCCGAAGGCTTCCGCGGCTGCGCCTTCATCAACACCAGTGGCGAAACCGGCGACCCGCAAGACCCGGTGCGCCTGGTTGCCAAAGAACATAAACAGAAACTGCTCGACTACGTGTGCGAGCTGTGTACCGAACATGGTGCCGAGGATCCGCAGATGCTGGCCAGACAGCTGCTGATCCTGATCGATGGTGCCATTACCGTGGCGCTTGTAACGGGTGATCACAGTGCCGCCGATAATGCGCAATGCATGGCGCGAAAGTTATTGGACCTGTAGCAACTCAATCAAGCTCGACAATATGTTTGAACATCAACTTGATACGGAGACTTTAAATGTCTAATGCCGAAATTCGTCCGCCATTGCCCCCTTTCACCCGTGAATCGGCCATCGAGAAAGTTCGCCTGGCTGAAGACGGCTGGAACTCCCGCGACCCGGAGCGCGTGTCCCTGGCCTACACCCTGGACACCCAATGGCGCAATCGCGCCGAGTTCGCCCACAACCGCGAAGAAGCCAAAGGTTTCCTGACCCGCAAATGGGCCAAGGAGCTGGATTATCGGCTGATCAAGGAACTCTGGGCATTCACCGACAACCGTATCGCCGTGCGTTATGCCTATGAATGGCACGACGACTCGGGCAACTGGTTCCGCTCCTACGGCAACGAAAACTGGGAGTTCAACGAGGACGGCCTGATGGCCCGCCGCTTCGCTTGCATCAATGACATGCCGATCAAGGAAAGCGAGCGCAAGTTCCACTGGCCGTTGGGGCGTCGGCCAGACGATCATCCGAGCCTGTCGGATCTTGGCCTGTAAACACTGATCCAAAATGTGGGAGTGGGCTTGCTCGCGAAAGCGGTGTGTCAGCCAGCATTTATGCTGGATCTGACGGCCCCTTCGCGAGCAAGCCCGCTCCCACATTGGTTTTGTGTTGTGCAGGTGGTTAAGATGCTGCCCTTCCCCGCAGCCTCTTTCTTCACCCGCCGAATAAGCCGATCCCATGCCTTTCGAACTCAGCGTTGACCTCTCCACCCTGGCCATCCTGGCCCTTGTCGCTTTTGTTGCCGGCTTCATCGACGCCATTGCCGGTGGCGGTGGTCTGTTGACCACCCCCGCCTTGCTCACGGCCGGCCTGCCGCCGCACCTGGTGCTGGGCACCAACAAACTCAGTTCGACCTTCGGCTCGGCCGTCGCCAGCTTCACCTTCTACCGACGCAAACTGTTCCATCCCGCGCAATGGGTGCATGCCATCGTCGGCACCCTGGTCGGCGCGCTGACCGGCGCCGTGGTCGCGCATTACCTGCCGGCGGAATGGCTGAACAAAATGCTGCCGGTGATCGTCTTCGCCTGCGGCGTTTATCTTTTGTTTGGCGGCACGCCGAAAGCGCCGCTGGACAGCAACGCACCGATCAAGAAAAAGTGGCAGTCGACCCAAGGCTTCAGCCTCGGCTTCTATGACGGCGTGGCCGGTCCCGGTACGGGCGCGTTCTGGACCGTGAGCAGCCTGCTGCTCTACCCCATCGACCTGGTGAAGGCCAGCGGTGTGGCGCGCAGCATGAACTTCGTCAGTAACGCAGCGGCGCTGTCGATCTTCATCTTTTCCGGTCAGGTGGACTGGATCATCGGTCTGTGCATGGGCTCATCGTTGATGGTCGGCGCCTTCTTCGGCGCCCGCACCGCCATCAGCGGCGGTGCGAAATTCATTCGTCCGGTGTTCATCACCGTGGTGTTGGGCCTGACCGTGCGCCTAGCCTGGCAGCACTGGTTCAGCGTGGCCTAAACGCCGCGCCACATAGACGTCGATCAGGTAACGGGCAATCGAGCGTGACGCCGGCAACGGCGGCAGGTCGCGAACGTTGAACCACTGGGCGTCTTCGATCTCGTCCTCCTGGCAGACGATCTCGCCACCGGCGTATTCGGCATGAAAACCGAGCATCATCGAATGCGGGAACGGCCAGCACTGGCTGCCCAGGTACTGGATGTTCCTGACCTCGATGCTCACCTCTTCACGGACCTCGCGAATCAGGCAGTCCTCGGCCGATTCACCCGGCTCGGCAAACCCGGCCAGGGTGCTATAGACACCCGGCACGAAGCGCGGCGAACGCCCCAGCAGAATCTCATCGCCGCGAGTCACCAGCACGATCATGCTCGGTGAGATTCGCGGGTAATAGCGCAAGTCACAGGGTTCGCAGTACATCGCCCGTTCACGCACCACCTGATGGGTCACCTGCCCGCAATTGCCACAAAAGCGGTGTTCGCGGGCCCAGGTGCCGATCTGTGCGGCGTAACCGAGTACCTTGTAGACCGTGTGATCGCCTTCCAGCATGAACGCCCGCAGGCCTTTCCAGTTGCAACCCGGCACTTCGCTGTGATTGCGCAGTTCCAGGAGGTAGACCGGCTCGCCATCCAGATGACCGATGCCATGCTCAGCGAGGATCGACAGGTCCTGACGCTTTAACCATTCGCGCGGAAAAAGAGCGCCATTGTCATCGAACAGAAAGCCTTCGGGGCTGCGCGCAACGGCCCAGCCTCCGGGTTGGTCGGTGTCCAGTACTGCGGTGGTCCAGCGAGGAATCATGGTTAATCAATCCAGAAATTCGGGTTTCTGTTTGCTCATATGGGCGGCCATGGCCACGCGCAGATCGGTGGATTGCAGCATGGCGGCGTTCCAGGTAGCGACGTATTCAAGGCCGTCATCGATGCGATGGTCACGCATGTAACTGATCATCTCTTTGGTGCCGGTGACGGCGATCGGCGACTTGCTGGCGATTTCACGGGCAATGCCCATGACGCCGTCAAGCAGGCTGGCGTTGTCGCTGTAGACGCGATTGACCAGGCCCATGCCCTGCGCTTCGTCGGCACCGAACGTGCGACCAGTGTAAGCCAGTTCGCGCAGCATGCCGTCACCGATGATCCGCGGCAAGCGTTGCAATGTGCCGACGTCGGCGGCCATGCCGATGTCGATTTCCTTGATCGAAAATTGTGCGTCCCCGGCGGCATAACGCATGTCGCACGCGGCAATCAGGTCGATGGCGCCACCCAGGCAGTAACCCTGAATGGCCGCAAGCACCGGTTTGCGGCAGTTATCGACCGCGTTGAACGACGCTTGCAGGCTAAGGATCTTGCGCCGCAACAGGCGCGCATTGCGCCCCACGTCCTTGCCCAATTCATTGGCCACACCGGCCAGCATCATCAGGTCGATACCCGAGGAAAAATGCTTGCCTGCCCCGCTGAGGACCACCACGCGCACTTCATCGGTGTCGTCGATCCACTGGAAGATCTCGACGATCTCGCTCCAGAACGCAGCGTTCATCGAGTTGATCTTCTCCGGACGGTTGATCTGCACATGGGCGATTTTATCGACCAGTTCGACGTTGAACGCGCTGTACTGAGACATGCCAGTGATCCTTTTGCGGGCAAAAATGAGACCCGAACTATAACAAGGCACCAAGGTGGGCTGTAAGGCAGTGGTTCGGCCAAATGCGGGACTTGCCAAGCGCGCACCACAACAGTGCAAAGCCCGCAAAACGCGTCGCACATTTATGTGACTGCCCAGTGACTTTTTGAGGCAAAAACGCAAAAAAACCTGCACTTCGTCGGGGAGTTTGCACCTCGAACAGGCACGTCCGTACCGCTACAAACCGATTGTCGAACAATTTTGCCATCTGGCCTTTACCGCTCTAAGTTCTGGCCTAGACTCATTTTCTCAAGACGAAACCGATCGGTCACAAAGTGGAAAAATAGTCGAAACTTTTTCCAATCCCGATCGGTCATCTGAAAAGAAGGTGCGTTGCGACTGGTGCAATCTTTGCAATGGCTCATTCACCCCTTTTGCTTCGACGCATTGGGCAGCGCTTGCTCAATGATGCGTAGCGCGTTTGCGCCCGGCCACGGGAATTGGCCGTGAAACACCGTTTGCCAGACCTAAGAATTAGATCAACAACACGGGAGATTCATATGATCAGTACGGCTTTGGAAATACAGGGAGAGCGTGCTCATCAGATCGGCGAGTCGAGCGCCGTAACTGCCGCAAACACCCAACCCGTCAGCGTTCCTGGCACCAGGACGCCGGCCCCGGTAGCCAAGCAGAATCCGAACCGTAAAAAAGTGTTGTTCGTCACCTCGGAAATTGCCGATCTGGTGAAAACCGGTGGCCTGGGCGACGTTTCCGCGGCGCTGCCACGGGCCATGGCCCATCTGCACGATGTGCGGGTGCTGATCCCGGGTTACCCGCAGGTACTGCACAGCGAGAACCCCATTCATATCATCGGTGAGCTCGGCGGTCATGCCGCGTTGCCACCGTGCAAGATCGGGCGCATGGACATGCCCGACGGTCTGGTCATTTACGTGTTGATCTGCCCCGAACTCTACGAGCGCGAAGGTTCGCCCTACGGCGCCAACAACGGCCGCGACTGGCCGGACAACCATATCCGTTTCGCCCGCCTCGGCCTGGCAGCTGCCGATATTGCTGCCAACCTCGCGCAAATCCACTGGTGCCCGGATCTGGTGCACGCCCACGACTGGCCGGCTGGCCTGGCCCCGGCCTACATGCACTGGCGTGGGCAGCGCACGCCGACGCTATTCACCATTCACAACCTGGCCTATCAAGGCGTGATCAGCCTGGGCTCGTGCCCCGAACTGGGCATTCCCCATCACGCGCTGCAACAGGAAGGCATGGAGTTCTACGGCAAGATGTCGTTCCTCAAGGCCGGCATGGCCTACTCGAGCCACATCACCACGGTCAGTGCGACCTACGCCCAGGAAATCACCACCCCGGACTTCGGCTGCGGCCTCGACGGTTTTCTCGCCGCCAAGACCCAGCAAGGCCTGCTCAGCGGAATTCCCAACGGCATCGATGAAAGCTGGGATGCGGCGACCGACCCGCACCTGTTCTGCCCGTTCGAAATCGGCGACTGGGATGGCAAGGCCGTGAACGCCGCCCATGTCCGGGAGCTGTTCGGCCTGCAAGATTCCGAAGGACCGCTGTTCGCCGTGGTTTCGCGTCTGGTCTACCAGAAAGGCCTGGACCTCACCGAAGCGGTCTCCGAGTACATCGTCAAATCCGGCGGCCAGATTGCGATCATCGGTCGTGGCGAACCGGAAGAAGAACAGTCAATGCGCGAACTGGCTTTGCGTTTCCCGGGGCAAATCGGCGTGCGCATCGGCTTCAACGAAACCGACGCCCGGCGCATGTTCGCTGGCAGCGATTTCCTGCTGATGCCTTCGCGTTACGAGCCGTGCGGCCTGAGCCAGATGTACGCCCAGCGCTTCGGTTCGTTGCCGGTGGCGCGCAATACCGGTGGCCTGGCCGACACCATCGAAAACGGCGTGACCGGTTTCCTGTTCGATGAATCCACCGTGCAGAGCTACCAGGAAGCCCTGAGCCGTGCCTTCAAGGTGTTCGCCTTCCCCGACCTGCTGCATGCCATGCGCTGCCGGGCCATGGCAGCGCCGTTCAACTGGTGCAAGGCGGTCGAACCCTACGCCGAACTCTACGAACAGCTTGTGGCGAAAGCGCTGGGGAAATCGCACAAACAGTAAGAGGCTTGCAAGATGCCGTTACGGACCCTTGAGACCTGGCCCCACGGCGCAATCATGCTGGATGCCGAGCACACGCGATTCGCGTTGTGGGCGCCAGATGCGTTTTACGTCAGTGTCGAACTGGAAAATGGACAGTCCTTGCCGTTGCTGCCCCAGGCCGACGGCTGGTTCGTGAGCAACACCCGCTGCCCGGCAGGCACGCGTTACCGCTACAGCATCGATGGTGAGCTGGAGGTGCCCGACCCTGCCTCCCGCGCTCAGGCCGGCGATATCGACCGGCACAGTGTGGTGGTCGATCCGCTGGCCTATACGTGGCAACACAGTACATGGCTGGGACGGCCGTGGAACGAGGCGGTGATCTACGAGTTGCACGTCGGTGCGCTCGGCGGCTTCAGTGCCGTCGAGACGCACCTGGCGCGGCTGGTCGAACTGGGCGTCACCGCGATCGAACTGATGCCCATCGCGCAGTTTCCCGGTGAGCGTAATTGGGGTTATGACGGCGTCCTGCCCTACGCACCCCAGGCTTCATACGGCTCACCCGAGCAGCTCAAGCACTTGATCGACACCGCCCACGGCCACGGCCTGGCGGTGATTCTCGACGTGGTCTACAACCACTTCGGTCCGGATGGCAATTACCTGCATCGTTATGCCAAGGGTTTCTTCCGCGAAGACCAACACACCCCGTGGGGCGCCGCCATCGACTTCCGGCGCCGCGAAGTACGGGATTTCTTCATCGAAAACGCCTTGATGTGGCTGCTGGAATACCGCTTCGACGGTTTACGCCTGGACGCGGTGCACGCCATCGAAGACCCGGATTTCCTCCAGGAACTGGCACGACGGGTACGCCAGCAGACAGGACCGGCGCGGCATGTCTGGCTGATGGTGGAGAACGAACACAACCAGGCCAGCCTGCTCGAACAGGGTTACGACGGGCAATGGAATGACGACGGCCACAACGCCTTGCATGTATTGCTGACAGGCGAAACCGAAGCCTATTACGCCGACTACGCGCAAAGCCCCACCGAACAACTGGCGCGCTGCCTGAGCCAGGGTTTCGCGTTCCAGGGCCATCTCAACCGCCATGGTGTAGTGCGCGGTGAACCCAGCGGGCATTTGCCGCCCGGCGCATTCATCCTGTTTTTGCAGAATCATGATCAGATCGGCAACCGGGCCTTCGGCGAACGCCTGCATCAACTCGCCCATCCGCAAGCGCTGCGGGCCGCCACGGTGTTACTGCTGTTGTCGCCGATGATTCCGCTGCTGTTCATGGGCGACGAGTTTGCCGTCGAACAACCCTTCCTGTTTTTCACCAGCCATCATGGTGAACTGGCGAAGCGGGTACGCGACGGCCGGCGCAATGAGTTCGCTGCGTTCAGCACGTTTGCGGACCCTAACCTGCGCGAACACATTCCGGACCCGAATGACCCGCAGACGTTTGCAGCGTCCCGCCCCGTCCTGCCATCGACCGGCCATTGCGAGATGCACGACCTGTATTGCCGACTGTTGCAGATTCGTCACCGGCACATCATCCCGCGCCTGCCGGGCGCCCAGGCACTGGGCAGCGACGTACTGGGCGAAGGCGCGGTCAGCGCAGCCTGGCGTTTGGGCGATGGCAGCCAACTGCGCATTGACCTGAACCTCAGCGACAGGCCCGTAGTCCACACCTCACAGTCCGGTGCCGCGCAGTTGTTCGAATACCCGCCACAGAGCACCGACCTGCTGGCCCAAGGCACCCTTGCCCCGTATTGCGCGCTCGTCAGCCTCGCCGCCGCAGCCCCCCTTGCTACCTCGTATGGAGAGCGTCCATGAGTGATGCGCAACTGGAAATCCTGGCCAGCCGTGCCGGCCTCGCGGTCGACTGGATCGACGCCAACGGTCGCCCGCAAAAAGTCCCGCCTTCAGTGTTGCGCAATGTGCTGACCGGCCTTGGTCACCCGGCCGGCAGTGCCCAGGAAATCGACGCCAGCCTGCTGGAATTGCAGGCGGCGCAACAAACGCACCGCTTGCCGCCTTTGATCACCGCCGATGTGGGAGTGGGCCTGGATCTGTCACGTTACTTCGAGCCTGAAACCCCTTGCGACATCCACCTCGAAGACGGTTCGCGGCTCGACCTGAAACTGGACGCCAACGCCGCGTTGCCGGGGCTGATACCGGTCGGCTATCAACAGGTCAACATCGACGGACAAACCTTCACCCTGGCAGTGGCCCCGGCCCGTTGCTACAGCGTGGCCGATGCCGTGGATAATCCGATCCCGCGCGCCTGGGGCCTGAGCGTGCAGTTGTATGGATTGCGCCGCCCCGGCGATGGCGGATTTGGTGACACCCAGGCACTGGAAGACCTCGCCCGGGTGGCCGGTGAGCGTGGTGCCGAGGCGCTGGCGATCAGCCCGCTGCATGCGATGTTTTCCAGTGACACCCGGCGCTACAGTCCGTATTCGCCGTCCAGCCGCTTGTTTCTCAACAGCCTTTACTGCGCCCCCGGCACCATTCTCGGCGAACGCGCACTGCGTACCGCCATTGATGCAACCGGACTGGCAAAAGAACTCAAGGAGTTGGAAGAGCGTCCGTTGATTGACTGGCCGGCCGCCGCCGAAGCCAAGCATCGGTTGTTGCAATCGCTGTACGAGGGTTTCGTCCACGGCGAACACCCGTTGCACGAAGACTTCAGCAGTTTTCGTCACGCCGCTGGTGAAGCACTGGAAAACCACTGCCGCTTCGAAGCCATCCAGGAGGCTCGCGCCGCCCGCGGTGAACACCTCGACTGGCGGCAGTGGCCCGAACCCTGGCGCAACCCGCGCAGCGCCGAACTGGCGGCATTTGCCGAAGAGAATGCCGAACGCATCGGCTTCTTCGCCTTCTGTCAGTGGCTGATCACCCGCTGCCTGGAGCGCGCGCAAACCGCCGCCCGCGCCAGCGGCATGAGTATCGGCCTGATCGCCGACCTGGCCGTCGGCGCCGATGGCGGCGGCAGCCAGGCCTGGAGCCGGCAGGACGAACTGCTTGCCTCACTCACCGTCGGTGCGCCACCGGACATTCTCAACCGCAGTGGCCAGGGCTGGGGGATTTCCGCGTTCTCCCCTGAAGGCCTGGTGCGCAATGGCTTCCGGGCCTTCATCGAAATGCTGCGGGCGAATTTCGCCCACTCCGGTGGCTTGCGCATCGATCACGTCATGGGCTTGCAGCGTTTGTGGGTGATCCCCAACGGCTCGCCACCGGCCGACGGTGCTTATCTGTATTACCCGGTGGACGATCTGCTGCGTCTGTTGACCCTGGAATCCCATCGCCATCAAGCTATCGTCCTCGGCGAAGACCTCGGCACCGTGCCGGACGGCCTGCGGGAAAAACTCATCGCCCGTTCGATACTCGGCATGCGGGTACTGCTGTTCGAACAGGACAACACGCACTTCAAACCCATCCTTGACTGGCCGGACAACGCCCTGGCGACCACCAGCACCCATGACCTGCCCACCCTCAACGGCTGGTGGCATGGCCGCGATATCGACTGGAACGCCCGGCTCGGCCTGGTCGATGCCAGCGCTGAAATCGAATGGCGCCAGCACCGTGAACGTGAGCGCGAAGGCCTGCGCCGGGCGTTGAGCCAGGACCCGCAAAACTTTCGCGAAGAGTCCCACGAAACCGACCAGGTGCTCGATGCCAGCGTGCGTTTTCTCGGTCATACCCGGGCGCCACTGGTGCTGCTGCCGCTGGAAGATGCGCTTGGCGTGGAACAACAGGCCAATCTGCCCGGCACGATCGATACCCACCCCAACTGGTCGCGGCGCTTGCCCGGTTACAGCGAAGCCCTGCTCGATGGACCGGATGCGGCACGACGTCTGGAACTGCTCGCCTGTGCACGACTGCAGGCGGCCGAGCGTGATCGATGACTCAAGTGCTGACCCGCCCGCTGCGCGCCACTTTGCGGCTGCAATTTCATAAAGGCTTCACGCTGGAAGATGCGGTGCCACTGGTGCCGTATTTCGCCCGCCTCGGCATCAGCCATGTCTATGCCTCCCCGCTGTTGCGCGCCCGCGCCGGGTCGATGCATGGCTATGACGTGGTGGACCCGACCAGGGTCAACCCGGAACTGGGTGGTGAGGCGGCGCTGCGCAGTCTGGTCAGCGCCTTGCACGGGCAGAACATGGGCTTGATCCTCGACATCGTCTCCAACCACATGGCGGTCGGCGGCAGTGATAATCCCTGGTGGCTGGATTTGTTGGAGTGGGGGCGCCTGAGCCCCTATGGCGAGTTTTTCGATATCCAGTGGCACTCCCCCGATCCGTTGATGGAAGGCCAGTTGCTCCTGCCATTTCTGAGCAGCGACTACGGCGTCGCGTTGCAGGACGGCACCCTGCCCTTGCGATTCGATGCCTGGCACGGCACGTTCCATGTCGAGCACTACGAACACCGCTTTCCCATTTGCCCAAGCGATTACGGCGAATTGCTCAGGGTCGATGCACCGCTTGATGCGCAACAGGCCGAACAACTCAAGAACCTTGCCGATCGCTTCAGCACTTTGAGCTACCAGACCGATGCCCACAGCCTGGCCATGCCGCTGAAAGCAGAACTGCGCGATCTGGTCAGCGATCCGCTCATTGCTCAAGCCATCGAGCAACACTTGAAAAACTACGACTCACACACCGGCGAAGGCTTGCGGCGCCTGCACAACCTGCTGGAACGCCAGAGCTATCGCCTCGCCAGTTGGCGCACCGCCGCCGATGACATCAACTGGCGACGCTTCTTTGATATCAATGAACTCGGTGGTCTGCGCGTCGAGCGCCCGGCGGTGTTCGAAGCCACCCACGCGAAGATCTTCCAACTGGTGGCGCAAGGGCTGATCGACGGGTTGCGCATCGACCATATCGACGGCCTCGCCGACCCGCGGGGCTACTGCCGCAAACTGCGCCGTCGGGTGGACAGCCTGTCAGCGGGCCGCCACTTGCCCATCTATGTCGAGAAGATCCTCGGCGAACGCGAAACCCTGCATCGCGACTGGTCGGTGGACGGCAGCACCGGTTACGAATTCATGAACCAGTTGTCACTGCTGCAACACGACCCACGGGGCGCGCAGACACTGGCCAGACTCTGGCAGAGTCACAGCGAGCGGCCCGCCGATTTCTCCCGGGAAGCACAACTGGCCCGCCAGCAAATCCTCAACGGTTCCCTGGCCGGGGATTTCGAAAGCGTCGCCCAAGCCTTGCTGCAAGTGGCCCGGGACAATCTCATGACCCGCGACCTGACCCTCGGCGCCATTCGCCGGGCCTTGCAGGCGCTGATCGTGCACTTCCCGGTGTACCGCACCTACATCAGCGCCCTTGGCCGTTCGGCCCAAGACGAGGTGTTTTTCCGGCAGGCCATGGACGGCGCCCGTCAAACCCTGGGCGAGGCAGACTGGCCGGTGCTCGACTGCCTGGCCGGCTGGCTCGGCGGTGAGCCCTGGCGGCAGCGCCCGGCCGGTCGCCAGCGCAAACGCCTCAAGCACGCCTGCGTACGTTTCCAGCAACTGACCTCGCCGGCAGCGGCGAAAGCGGTGGAAGACACTGCGTTCTATCGTTCGGCAGTCCTGCTCTCGCGCAATGACGTGGGCTTCAACACCGAACAGTTCAGCGCAGCGGTCGCCGACTTTCATCAGGCCTGCATCGAGCGCCTCGAAACCTTCCCGGACAACCTGCTGGCCAGCGCCACCCACGACCACAAGCGTGGCGAGGATTCACGGGCGCGGCTGGCGGTACTGAGTGAACGCAGTACCTGGTATGCCGACCAGATCGGCCTGTGGCGCGCCCTCGCCCGGCCACTGCGCGATGACGATCAAGTGCCGTCGGCGGGCGATGAGTTGATTCTGTATCAAACGATCCTCGGCAGTTGGCCGCTGGAGCTGGATATCGATAACCCGCCGGCGCTCGAGGATTACGCCAAACGCCTCTGGCAGTGGCAACGCAAGGCCCTGCGCGAAGCCAAACTGCAAAGCAGCTGGAGCGCGCCCAATGACCCTTACGAGCAAGCGACCGAAGATTTCATCCGGCGCCTGTTGCTCAGCCCAGAAGGTGAGCTGTTGCGCACCGCCCTCGCCAAGGCTGCCCGATCGATTGCCGTTCCCGGCGCGCTCAACGGATTGGCGCAAACCTTGCTGCGCATGACCGTGCCCGGCGTGCCGGACCTTTATCAGGGCAACGATTTCTGGGACTTCAGCCTGGTCGATCCGGACAACCGTCGCCCGGTGGATTACACCCGCCGCCAGCAGGCGATGCAACCACCGGTTGATCCAGCTGACCTGCTGGCGAACTGGCGTGACGGGCGGATCAAGCAAGCCTTGATTGCGCGCACCTTGAACCTGCGTGCCGAGCATGCCGAGCTGTTTCGGCGTGGCACTTACCAGGCCTTGGAAGTGGTGGGCAGCGAGGCCCATCGAGTGCTGGGTTTTGTCCGTGAACGGGGGGGAAAACGCGCCATCGTGATTGTGCCGATACGGTGTGCCGAACTGCAGGAAAACAGTGCCAATCCACAGATCCACGCGCCGCTGTGGGGCGATACCCGGGTCAAATTGCCGTTCACCGTCCCTGACGAGCATCTGCAGGGACTTTTTTCCGGCATCACAGTCACAAAACACAGGGAACTGCCGGTCTGCGCCGCGCTGGGGGATTTCCCGGTCAATCTGATTATTCAAACAACCCACACTTGAGTTCAGTTCAGGAGCATTGCGATGAGTACCGACGATAAACGCATCCGCGAATTCGCCTATCAGATCTGGGAGTCCGAAGGAAAACCCGAAGGTCAGGAGGCCCGCCACTGGGAGATGGCGTGCAAACTGGCAGAAGCCGAAGCCCTGGCCCCGCGCAAATCCCCAAAGACCGCCGCCAGCAAGGCAGCCCCGAAGAAAACCGGCGACGCAAAACTTGGCCCGGACAAGACACTCAACGGCAAGACCGCTGCGCCAAAGACCAAAGCCAAACCGGCGGCGGCTTCGAAAGTCATCCCTCCAGGAGAAAAGGCCGTCGAGAAAAAGCCCCGGGCGGCGCGAAAACCGCCAGCGGTCTGACCCATTCGCGCTGCCAACAACAAACCTGTGGGAGCGGGCTTGCTCGCGAAGGCGTCGTCTCAGGCGAATCAATTGCGACTGACACACCGCCTTCGCGAGCAAGTCGAATCGTCGCACCGCCGCTCCCACAGGTTGCAATGCTGATCAGCGAGTATTTGTAGCCAGGAGCACTTATGACCAGTCCAAAGAAAGCCGCCGCGCCAGCCCCTCGTGCCGAGGCCACGCGAATCCGCGAAGGCCTGCCCTTCCCGCTGGGCGCCACCTGGGATGGACTGGGAGTCAACTTCGCCCTGTTTTCCGCCCACGCCACCAAGGTTGAACTGTGCCTGTTCGACGACACCGGCGAGGTGGAACTCGAACGCATCGAACTGCCCGAATACACCGACGAGATCTATTACGGCTACTTGCCCGACGCCCATCCGGGGCTGATCTACGGCTATCGCGTGTACGGTCCCTACGACCCGGCCAACGGCCATCGCTTCAACCCCAACAAACTGCTGATCGACCCCTATGCCAAACAACTGGTCGGCAAGCTGAAATGGTCCGAAGCGCTGTTCGGCTACACCATCGGCCACCCCGACGCCGACCTCAGCTTCGATGAGCGGGACAGCGCGCCCTTCGTGCCCAAGTGCAAGGTCATCGACCCGGCACACACCTGGGGCCACGATCATCGTGTCAGCGTGCCGTGGGACAAGACGATCATTTATGAAACCCACGTGCGCGGCTTCAGCATGCGTCACCCTGCCGTCCCGGAAAACCAGCGCGGCACCTTTGCCGGGTTGATGGTCGATGATGTGGTGGAACACATCCGCAAGCTCGGCGTGTCGACCGTGGAACTGCTGCCAATCCACGCGTTCGTCAACGACCAGCATTTGCTGCACAAGGGCATGACCAATTACTGGGGCTACAACAGCATTGCGTTCTTCGCCCCCGATCCGCGTTACCTGGCCAGCGGCAAGATTGCCGAATTCAAGGAAATGGTTGCGCACCTGCACGAAGCCAACCTGGAGGTGATTCTCGACGTGGTCTACAACCACACCGCCGAGGGCAACGAACAAGGCCCGACCCTGTCCATGCGCGGCATCGACAACGCGTCCTACTACCGCCTGAAGGCGGATGACAAGCGCTTCTATATCAACGATTCCGGCACGGGCAACACCCTGGACCTGAGCCACCCGTGCGTGCTGCAAATGGTCACCGACTCCCTGCGCTACTGGGCCTCGGAGATGCACGTGGACGGGTTTCGCTTCGACCTGGCGACCATCCTCGGGCGTTATCACGACGGCTTCGACGAACGCCACAGTTTCCTGGTGGCCTGCCGTCAGGACCCGGTGCTGCGCCAGGTCAAACTGATTGCCGAACCCTGGGACTGCGGTCCCGGCGGTTACCAGGTCGGGCGCTTTCCGCCGGGGTGGGTCGAATGGAACGACAAATTCCGCGACACCGTGCGTGCGTTCTGGAAAGGCGACGACGGGCAACTGGCGGACTTTGCCGGCCGCCTGACCGCTTCGGGCGAAATGTTCAATCAACGTGGCCGCCGGCCCTACTCATCGGTCAATTTCGTCACCGCCCACGACGGTTTCACCCTCAATGACCTGGTGTCGTACAACGACAAACACAACGAAGCCAACGACGAAGACAATCAGGACGGCAGCAACAACAACCTGTCATGGAACCACGGCGCCGAAGGCCCCACCGACGATCCCGAAATCAATGCGCTGCGGCATCGGCAGATGCGCAATTTCTTCGCCACCCTGCTGCTGGCCCAGGGCACGCCGATGTTGGTGGCCGGCGACGAATTCGCCCGCACCCAGGACGGCAACAACAATGCGTACTGCCAGGACAGCGAGATCGGCTGGGTCAACTGGAACCTCAGCGAAGACGGCAAGGCCCTGCTCAAGTTCGTCAAACGCCTGATCAAGTTGCGCCTGACGTATCCGGTCCTGCGCCGTGGACGCTTCCTGGTGGGCAGTTACAACGAGGACATCGGCGTCAAGGACGTGACCTGGCTGGCGCCGGATGGCACGGAAATGACCACCGAGCATTGGCACGATGCGCACAATCGTTGCCTGGGCATGCTGCTCGATGGCCGTGCCCAGGAAACCGGTATACGCCGCAAAGGCGCGGATGCGACGTTGATGCTGGTGGTCAATGCCCATCACGACATCGTTAATTTCCGGCTGCCGGAAGTGCCTGACGGCGGTTTCTGGACGTGCATGATCGACACTAACCAGCCGTCGATCCACGGCCAGGAACGCTTGGAGTTTGGCCATGAGTACTCGGTCACCGGCCGCTCATTGCTGCTGTTCGAGTTGCAGCATGAGGAAGAAGAATAAGGAGACACCACGCATTAATGGCGCCAGCACCGCAGAGCGGAAAAATCATTTTGGATAACTTCGCGACGCGACGAATAGCCTTACATGAGCAATACTCGATGCGTGGCAATCCCGGGTTTGGCTTGTCGCACATTGCTATCAACGAGCCCTCACGGGTCTGCCGGGCCTGCACCGTGCACGACTGAAGGCGAAGCAAAACAAGGACGTGGTACCCATGAAATCCGTTTCCGTCAGCGAAGCCAGCCTGCCATCACAGATCTGGAACAGTGCCCCGCAACTGGACAACATTCCGGTCATCAGCACCCAAACCCTGGTACCCACCGGCGCACGCGCAGTGCTCATTGCCCCGCACCCCGGCGATGAAGTCGTGACCTGCGGCGGCCTCCTGCAATTGCTCAGCAACCTGGGCCACCCACTGCAATTGATCTCGATCACCGACGGCAGCGCCAGCCATCCGGGCTCTCGGCAGTGGTCGGAAAAACGCCTCAGCGTATTTCGTCCCCAGGAAAGCGTCGAAGCCATACGCCGGCTCGGGTTGCCGATGCACAGCCTGAAGTGGATTCGTGGCGGGTTTACCGACAACGCGCTGGTGGAATACGAAGAACAGATTACCCGATTCATCACTCGCTACCTGCGCCCCGGCGATGTGGTGTTCAGCACCTGGCGCGAGGACGGTAACGTCGACCACGACACCGTTGGCCGCGCCAGCGCCAGAGCAGCGGCCAGCGCAGGGGCAACTTACAACGACGTACCGCTCTGGGCCTGGCACTGGCCGGCACGGGACCGCGAACTGATTCCCTGGCATCGTGCACGCAAGGTGCGCCTAGATACCTGGACCGTCGCCCGCAAGAGCCACGCCACCCACGCCTACGCCAGCCAACTCGATGGCGAACCGGCCATCGGCCTCGCGCCGTTGCTGCCTCGAGCGCTACTGGAGCGCATCCGTTTGCCTTATGAAATCGTCTTCGTCTAAGCCCACAGCGCTTTTCTGTAGGAGCGAGCTTGCTCGCGATGGTCGTCAACGATAACGCTGGTTGGCAGGCGCCCCGCGGTGTTCTCCGGTTTATCGCGAGCAAGCTCGCTCCTACAGGGGGCATTGGCCGCCGGCGCTGAAAACACAAACTCCGTGCGCCGCAGAGCGTCAGATTTGGCGCGTTGGCGTTAAAGGCAAACTGAACTGCCCGTCCATGCGTCAGTCGCATACATAGGCAGCCCTGAATCAGAGGAGCGCATGTGGCCAGTCATTCAACACGGCAGACAGCCGAATCAATGCCATTGAACACACCCCCGGCCATCCATCGGCTTCGAGTGCTGACGGTCAACACCCACAAGGGATTCACCGCACTCAACCGGCGCTTCATCCTCCCCGAATTGCGTGAAGCGGTGCGCAGTACCTCGGCAGACCTGGTGTTTCTGCAAGAAGTGGTCGGCGAGCACGAGCGCCACTCCTCGCGCTACAACGATTGGCCACAAACCTCGCAATATGAATTCCTTGCCGACAGCATGTGGAGCGACTTCGCCTATGGGCGCAATGCTGTCTATCCCGCCGGTCATCATGGCAATGCCCTGCTGTCGAAATACCCGATCCGCGAGTACCGAAACCTGGATGTTTCCATTACCGGTCCGGAGCGCCGCGGTTTGCTGCACTGCGTGCTGGACGTACCGGGGCATAGCGAAGTGCATGCCATCTGCGTTCACTTCAGCCTGCTGGAAAGTCATCGTCAGCTGCAATTGCAGTTGCTCTGCCAACTCCTCGAGTCCCTGCCTGACCAGGCGCCGGTGATCATTGCCGGCGACTTCAACGACTGGCAAATGCAGGGCAACGCCGCCCTTGCCCGCCGCGATGACTTGCACGAAGCCTTCGAACGCCACCATGGCCGGCCGGCCAAAACCTACCCCGCACGGTTTCCCTTGTTGCGCCTGGACCGCGTCTACCTGCGCAACGCCAGCAGCCATGAGCCGCAAATACTCGGGAACAAGCCGTGGACGCACCTTTCTGACCATTTGCCGCTGGCGGTGGAAGTGCATCTCTGAATCACGGCCATTCAGTGCGAACTGCCCTGCAGTGGCCGGTAGCTGGAGACTCACTTGCGGACCAACATCTGGCACACCTTCACCGGTACCGATACGGTCACCTTTGACCATGTCGATCAGATCTAAACCCGACAACGAACGTCGTCCGCCGACCACGGTATCGGGAGGGTGCCGGTGTCGACTACACCAGCAATATCGACAGCAACCAACAACGGGGAACATTCGGTAACGTGGGGGTTCAGGTGAAGTGGTGAGGGTTGAAAAGCGCTCTGAGCCGAGGTTTTTTTGACGATTTTTCGAACAAACAAGAACTTAGAGATACCTCATAAATCAGTCACTTAAACCATTACCACTGATCGGCGATTCTCTTGACTCGACCGTTTCGGTCTTCTTGACTTCACGTTACTACCCCCGGAATTACCACCAGGACCAGCCGCGGGCTCCCGTAAAAACGGGCAGTCCATGACAGGTCCTAATCCATTCGGTCGCCCCTCATTCGGGGTAGGAGAGACGCCAGAGCGAGATTGCGCATGCGACTACAAGGCAGACCTCCATGAAAATTTCACTCACCCCACAAGAGATCAAAGTCATTTTTTGCACGGTGTCGAGTTCACTCCTGCTGTGTTCCTCCATCGAAGTGCAAGCTGCCACTGCCGAACAAGACACAGCCCCATGGTATCGCCAGGACATCCCGACGCCCGGTTTGTCTACCATCGCAATAACCTATCCCGATCAATTCAGCGCTCACCCCGATCTACGCAGTTCCAGCCTGACCACCGAAGACGCCGCCCCTACGGCCTGGGACCAACTCTACGACCAGCCCTCTCGCCAGGCACAAACCGATTACCTGTCCCCGGGGCTGGCCGTCCCCGGCACCAACGAACTCAAAGGCCCGGCGATCCTGACCCTGCAAAGCGCCAGTGGCCATACGCACAGGGTCGGCCTGGTGGGCGGCGCGAGTCAGTTCCAGCTCAACAACAACGGCGCGCAGATCACCCCGGCAATGTCCAATCCCGGTAGCGACACACTCAAGCTCCAGGGGCAAAGTCTCGGCGCTTATTGGAGCCTGACCGGGCCGCAAGGCTGGCACGTCGACCTGACCGCCAGTGGTGGCCGGGTCAGCGGCTTCAGCCGCAACGCGCAAGGGACCCGAAGAGCCACCGAGGGCAGCGCGATGACACTGTCGGTGGAAGGTGGCTTCCCCATCGGCCTGGGCGAAAACTGGGTGATTGAACCCCAGGCGCAGTTGATCAATCAGCGCATCACCCTGGACACCCCGTATGCCGGATCAGGCAACGCGTCTTCCACTGACCTGAACTCGTGGAGTGGCCGGGTCGGTGCGCACTTGAAAGGCAGTTACGACATCAACGGCTTGCCGGTCGAGCCCTACGTGCGGACCAACTTGTGGCGCACGGTGTACAGCGGCAACACTGTGACGCTCGATCAGGTGGACAAGATCAGCAGCAGCCGTAGTTCATCTACCGTGGAACTGGGTCTGGGTCTCGTCGCCAGAATCACCCCGTCCGTAAGCCTGTACGTCAGCGCCGACTACAGCAGCGACGTGGACGACAACGATCTGAACGGTTTGATTGGCAGCCTGGGTGTGCGGATGCGCTGGTGAAAACTGGTATTTCTTACAGTATCCAAGGCGCTGGTGGTGTTGCATTGTGAGGGCAGATACCCCTGGTCAAGGCCCTCACCGATGCCTGTGGATTATGTGCATGGCGGCACCCCGACCCTTGCGGTCATGGACCCACGGGGTCTGGCGCTCCGGGCGGTGCAGTTCCACCGGCGACTGGCGACCGATCCGGTTGAGGTGCGGGTGACGCATCAACGGTTCGATGCCAACGGCCGGCCGGTGGCCAGTCGTGATCCGTATCTGTTTGCCTTGGCGCAGAGCGATGGGGCGGTGCCGGCGAATATGAGTCAGGTGTTCAGCCTGTCCGCTGTGCCGTTGCAGAGTGACAGTGTCGACGCCGGGTGGCGGGTGGCATTGCCAGGCGCAGGCGGGCAAATCGTTGAACGGTGGGACGGGCGTGGCAGTCATTCGTCAACCGGGTTCGATACGCTGTTGCGCCCGGTGGCCGTGCGCGAACGTGGTGGCGATGGCACTGAACTGGTGCTTGAGCGCTTGACCTATGCCGGGGTTGATGACGACGCAGTTGCCCACAACCTATGCGGTCAATTGGTTCGGCATGACGATCCGGCTGGCACGCTGCACTTGAAGGAGCTGGGAATCGGTGGCGCGGTGCTGCAACAGACCCGGCACTTTTTGCGCGTTGCCGATGCGCCAGATTGGCCGGTGAGTGAAACCGCCCGCGATGCAATGCTTGAACCCGGCGACGGCGCCACCAACTCGCAGGCCTACGCACCCAGCGCCGAGTTGCTCCGGCAAACGGATGCGCTGGGTAACCGCCAGCGCTTTGCCTACACCGTGGCCGGCGAACTGAAAAACACTCGGTTGACCTTGGTCGGTGAGGACGAGATGACGCTGGTCAGCGATCTGCACTACAACGCCGCTGGCCAGATCGAAACGGAAACTGCCGGCAACGGCGTCATCACCCGCCACCGCTACGACCTCGCGGACGGCCGCCTCATTGGCTTGATCGCACACAAAGCCGATGGCACGCCCCTTCAAGACTTGCGCTACAGCTACGACGCCACCGGCAACGTGCTAAGCCTCGAAGACACCGCCCAAGCGATCCGCTACTTCAACAACCAGCGCATCGAACCGATCAAGACCTACCGTTACGACACCCTCGATCAACTGATCGAAGCCACGGGTTGGGAGGCCAAAACCGGCCACGGCGGCCCCGCCCTGCCCGACCTGCAACCCCTGCCCCTCGACCCCAACCAGATCGCCAACTACACCCAGACCTACCACTACGACGCCGGCGGCAATCTGCTGAACCTGGCGCACGTCGGCGCCCAGGCCCACGGCCGCACTTTGACTCGCGCCCAATACAGCAACCGCTGCCTGCCCGAGCGCAACGGCCGGCCGCCGACTGAAGCCGAACTGGCCGCCGGTTTCGATGCCAATGGCAACTTGCGTGAATTGCAGATCGGCCAAACGCTGGAGTGGGACTTGCGCAATCAACTGACCGTCGTGCGCCCGGTGGTGCGTGCAAGCGCGGAGGATGACTACGAACGCTATCTCTACGACGGCGGCGGCCAACGCGTGCGCAAAATTCGCGCAAACCAGACCAACGCCCGCACACTGATCAGCGAAGTGCGCTACCTGCCCGGCGTGGAAATCCGCAGTCACGGCGGCACTGGGGAAATCCTTCATGTGATCAACGCCAGCGCCGGCAGCAATAGCGTGCAAGTGCTGCATTGGGTGGCCCAAAAACCGGATGACATCGCCAACGATCAGGTGCGTTACAGCCTCAACGACCACCTGCAATCCGGCACGCTGGAACTGGACCAAAACGCCAACCTGATCAGCCAGGAATGGTATTACCCGTTTGGCGGCACGGCTTGTTTCGCGGCACGTTCGGCCACTGAGGCCAAATACAAGACTGTGCGTTATTCGGGCAAAGAGCGGGATGCGACGGGGCTTTATTACTATGGATTCAGGTATTACGCGCCGTGGTTGCAGCGGTGGATTAATCCGGATCCGGCGGGATATGTGGATGGGATGAATTTATTTGCGATGGTCAGGAATAGACCCATTAACTTTGGTGATCTGAATGGGAATACAGGAAAGGAGTTAACGCAGGACGAAATAGACTACATTGAGAGAAAGCTTATTAAATACAAGAACAAACTTCCTGAAACAGACTTAATCAGCACAGCCACCGAGTACCTAGGACTCCAAAAAGTACAACCTGAAAAATATATTGATTACTTCAGAGCTCGCCTCGGCCTCATAGGACAACCAGAAGCCTATGACAGACCTTTAACAGAAGGTGAAAAAGAGGGAATACAACTCATTTGGGGAACAAATGCGGGCGCCCTTTACTTCAAGGGACATAGCCGCAACCACTACGAGAACAATCCCTCTGACATAATAAAAAGATCGCTCCCCGAAACCAGAACGGCAGTCTATTCAGAGCTCAAAAACAATGATGGCGACTTCGGAACAGTTAAGCTGCCCCTTGCCAGAAAGCAGAGAGCGTACGACCCGGCGATAGAACTACTAGAGCTCCACGCCACAGACTCTAAAAAAACAATTAACCTGTTGGCAGCATCACTTGGCCCGAAAATGGCAGGTGAGCTCTACCGCGGAACTAAATTGCAAAATCCAGATAGCATTAAAGTAGGTGACATACTACAAACCAGCATATTTATGGCTTTTACTCCAGATAAAAAAACCGCAAGCAAATTCACAGACAAATTTCATGTTCCTAGCACCTCACAGCTAACGGACCCAGTACTTATAAAAACGACAAGCAACGCATTCAAAGTAGATCACACCCCCGAAACGGAGGGTTTATTCAAGCCAATGACTCAATTTGTCGTTAACAGCATTTCTAAGGACTACCGGGGGCTACACCACATTGAAATTACTCAAAGAAAGTTCGAGGCAACGCTCAGTGCGAAATGGATTTAGTTATTATTGCGCATCAGAAACAAATAAAATTTATAACTAACCATCCCTGACAGACTGTACTTATATGAGCGTCGACCTGTCAGGGTTATCGAATAAAATGGAAGTCAGCTACCCCTCCGGCCGCAACATCAACACCGCCAACGGCGGCAAATTCAACACCAACGACAACGCCTGCCCATGGCTCGGCGTTTCCTCGGCAGCCACCCCGCCACTGTTGCCGTAGTTGGAACCGGCATAGATAGACGAGTCGCTGTTGAGCACCTCGCTCCACTGCCCGGCAAACGGCACCCCGATGCGATAAGCCTCGCGCGGCACCGGCGTGAAGTTGGCCACCACCAGCACCGGCTTGCCGTCCTTGCTCCAGCGCAGCCACGCATAGACGCTATTGATCGCGTCGTCGCCGATCAACCATTGGAAACCCTGCGGCACATCGTCCTGCTCGTGCAGTGCCGGCTCTTCGCGGTACAAGCGATTGAGGTCGCCCACCAGTTTCTGCACGCCTTTGTGTTCGGGGTACTGCAACAAGTACCAGTCCAGTTGCTGGTCGTGATTCCACTCGCGCCACTGGCCGAACTCGCAGCCCATGAACAATAGTTTCTTGCCCGGGTGCGCCCACATGAAACTCAAGTAGGCCCGCAGGTTGGCGAATTTTTGCCAGCGGTCGCCGGGCATTTTGTCGATCAGCGAATGTTTGCCGTGCACCACTTCGTCGTGGGAGATCGGCAGGATGAAACGTTCGGACCAGGCATACACCAGGCCGAAACTCAGCTCGTTGTGGTGATGGGCGCGGTAGACCGGGTCTTGCTGGATGTAATGCAGCGAATCGTGCATCCAGCCCATGTTCCATTTGTAGGCAAAGCCCAAGCCGCCCTGTTGCGTGCCCTGGCTGACGCCCGGCCATGCGGTGGACTCTTCGGCGATCACCAGTGCGCCCGGCGCTTCCAGAGCCACGACGTCGTTGAGGTGGCGCAGGAAGTCGATAGCCTCCAGGTTCTCCCGCCCGCCATGGCGGTTCGGTACCCATTCGCCGGCCTTGCGCGAGTAGTCGCGGTACAGCATCGAGGCCACTGCATCGACCCGCAGGCCGTCGACGTGGAAATGCTTGAGCCAGTGCAGCGCCGACGCCAGCATGTAGCCGTGAACTTCGGTGCGGCCGAGGTTGTAGATCAGCGTGTCCCAATCCTGGTGGAAGCCTTCTTGCGGGTTGCCGTACTCGTACAACGCCGTGCCGTCGAACTGGGCCAGGCCATGGACATCGGTCGGAAAATGCGCCGGCACCCAGTCGAGGATCACCCCGATTTCAGCCTGGTGGCAGGCGTTGACGAACGCGGCGAACTCGTCCGGAGTGCCATAACGCGCACTCGGGGCGAATTGCGACAGCAACTGATAACCCCACGAACCGCCGAATGGGTGCTCCATGATCGGCATCAGTTCGATGTGGGTGAAGCCCAGCTCCTTCACGTACGGAATCAGTCGCTCGGCCAATTCGGGCCAGGTGTATTGCCGGGCCACTTCACCGAGGTCATCGAGTTCGCATTGCCATGAGCCGGCGTGCAACTCGTAGATCGACAGCGCGGCGGTCGGGCGCTGGCGTTCGCCACGGGACAGCATCCAGTCCTGGTCCTGCCAGTCGACCTTCAGTGGCGAAGCGACTTTCGACGCGGTGTCCGGCGGAAGGCTGGTGGCCAGCGCTACCGGGTCGGCTTTCAGCGGCAGAATGCCGTGGGCGCCGAGAATCTCGTATTTGTAGGCGTCGCCTGCTTGCAGGCGCGGGATGAACAACTCCCAGACACCGGTGGGATGACGCAGGCGCATTGGATGGCGGCGCCCGTCCCAGACGTTGAAATCACCCACCACCGACACCCGCCGGGCATTCGGCGCCCATACGGCAAAACGCACGCCGTCGACGCCATCCACGGTCTTGAGCTGAGCACCCAGGCACGCACTGAGGTCGCGGTGATTGCCTTCGGCAAACAGGTACAAGTCCATTTCGCCCAGCAACGGGCCGAAGCTGTAGGGGTCTTCGGCCGTTTGCTCGCCGCCGGCCCAACGGGTGCGCAACAGGTACGCCTGCGCATGGTCGAAATGCCCGACAAACAACCCCGGCGTCGCAGTGGCTTCAAGATGCCCGAGCTCTTCGCCAGACACCCTGGCCAGCACCTGCACACTCAGGGCACCGGGCAAATAAGCGCGAATGAACTGCCCGCCAGCGCCATCGGCGTGAGGGCCGAGAATCGCAAACGGATCGATATGCTCGGCGCGCACCAATGCATCGATATCCCGCGCGCTGGGTAGCAGCGCTTCTTTGTGATGACCCTGTTCCTTGTTCGAGACACTCATGACTACTCTCCACCAAGATCGGAAAAGGGTTTAAGCCCACTTAATAATCCATATAAACCGTGCAACGGCACGGGCAACCAGGTCGGGCGATTTTCCGCCTCATAGGCTACTTCATACGCCGCCTTCTCCAGACCGAACAACGCCAGCGCGGCATCCTCGCCTTCGGGATCTTGCCATGCATGGGCAAGACTAGCTGCCGCCAGCCGATAAGCGTCGACAAATGCTTGTCGCGCCTCGCTCAAGTAGCGATCGGTCACCCGCAAACGGGCAGCATCGGCCGCCGCGGTGTTATCGACGTTCTGCACGTTGATCGCCATCGCCGCTGCATAATCGAAGGAACGCAGCACACCGCTGACATCCTTGTACGGGCTGTGTTTGCCCCGTCGTTCATGCAACGGCCGCGCCGGTTCACCTTCGAAGTCGATCAGGTAGGCATCGCCCTTGATCACCAGCACTTGCCCCAGATGCAAGTCGCCGTGCACACGAATGCGCAAGCCGCCCGCGGTCTTTTTTCCCAACAATTGCACATGACTGAGAATGGCTTTTTTATTGTCCAGTAAACGGCCGACCAAGGTCTGGTCCGCCGGGTTCAGTTGATTTTTATGCTGCTTGAGCAAGTTCAGCGCCTGCTCGATTTGCGCTGCAATATCCTTGGCCGAGGCCAGTGCCTCCTGCTGCGTGGTGACCTGCGGCAAAAAGTCCGGGTTGGCGCCCGGCGCTGCCAGCACCTGATGCATTTCCCCCAGTCGCCGGCCCAGCATAGCGGCGAAATCTTTCAATTCGCCGAGCGCGTTGTAATGCTGTTCCTGCTCGGACACCGCGTCGGCCAGCTCATCGCGCAGCGCCCGTTCGAGGTTGTTCCGGGTCCACTCCCAGGCGTCGCCCTGATTGCTCAGATAACCTTGGGCGATCATCAGCAGGTTGTCTTCACCCGCTGCATCCCGACGCACCACGGCCCCCAGCAATGGCGAAATATTGCCGAAGCCGGCAGCGGTCAGGAACGCGCTCATTTCCAGCTCCGGATGCACCCCTGAGGCCACCTTGCGGATCAGCTTCAGCACCAGGCTGTTGCCGATCACCACCGAGCTGTTGGACTGTTCGGCGAAGAGGTAGCGCACCGGGGACTCAGCGTTCAGGCCGAGTTTTTCCAGCTCGGCGGTGGGCTCGAAGCGAATCTCGCCATCGCTGGAGGCCAGGACGCTGCCATCCTGTAAGCCTTGCAAAACTGCATGCACAAAGCTTTCCAGACTGAAGGCATCGGTGATCAAACCAACCTGACGCCCACGCCGTACCCGTGCCAGCGCCAATTGCTGCGGCAACGGCATACCGACCTGGTCCTCGGAGATAAAGCCGAACGGCAACTGGTAGCGGCTGCTCTGGCCACCGCTGATGACATTGATCTCACTGAACAGTACCGGATGCTGCGGATCGCCGAACCGCACGCCATAGGCCAGTTCGACTTGCTCGATGGCGGCGTCCTTGCCGGCGAACCAGCGGCGGTTCTGCAACCAGTTCGGCAGGATGTTTTGCTCCAGCGTGGTCCGCGACGGCGCTTCGAGCAGTTCTTCCATGCGCTTTTTCAGCACCAGCGTGGTGAAGTCCGGCAGGCTCTGCGCAGGCTCCACGTGCCAGCTCGGCATCTGGTTTTCGGCGGCGAGGCCGAACCAATAGAAGCCATAAGGCGCCAGCGTCAGGAGGAAATTCAACTGGCCGATGGGCGGGAACGCGTTCCCCCCGAGCATTTCCACCGGCACCATGCCGACGTAGGCCGACAAATCGAGCTCGGCGGCCTGGGCACTGCGCGACACGTTGGCCACGCACAGAATGACTTCGTGTTTACCGTCCACCCCGGTGTATTCACGGGTGTAGGCCAGAATCCGCCGGTTACTGGGCGACAGCATTTTCAACGTACCGCGCCCGAAGGCCTTGGATTGCTTGCGCACGGCGAGCATGCGCCGGGTCCAGTTCAACAGCGAATGCGGGTCGCCAGCCTGGGTTTCGACGTTGACCGACAGATAACCGTATTGCGGGTCCATGATTGGCGGCAGCACCAGGCTGGCCGGGTCGGCACGGGAGAAGCCGCCGTTGCGGTCGATCGACCATTGCATCGGCGTGCGCACGCCGTCGCGGTCGCCGAGGTAGATGTTGTCGCCCATGCCAATCTCATCGCCGTAATACAGGGTCGGCGTGCCGGGCATCGACAACAACAGGCTGTTGAGCAATTCGACCCGGCGTCGATCACGCTCCACCAGCGGCGCCAGACGCCGGCGAATCCCCAGGTTGATCCGCGCCCGACGGTCGGCGGCGTAATAATTCCACAGGTAATCGCGCTCCTTGTCGGTGACCATTTCCAGGGTCAGCTCATCGTGGTTGCGCAGGAAAATCGCCCACTGGCAGTTGGCTGGGATATCCGGGGTCTGGCGCAGAATGTCGGTGATCGGGAAGCGATCTTCCTGGGCCAGGGCCATGTACATGCGCGGCATCAACGGGAAGTGAAAGGCCATGTGGCATTCGTCGCCGTTCAAGCCTTTGTTATCGATGTCGCCGAAGTACAACTGTGTGTCCTCCGGCCATTGATTGGCCTCGGCCAGCAGCATGCGATCGGGGTAATTGGCGTCGATTTCGGCGCGGATCTTTTTCAGGACGTCGTGGGTTTCCGGCAGGTTTTCGTTGTTGGTGCCGTCACGTTCGATCAGGTAGGGAATCGCGTCCAGGCGCAAGCCGTCGATGCCCATGTCGAGCCAGTACCGCATGACCGAAAGCACCGCTTTCATCACTTGCGGGTTATCGAAGTTCAGGTCCGGCTGGTGGGAGTAGAAGCGGTGCCAGAAGTACTGGCCGGCGACCGGGTCCCAGGTCCAGTTGGACTTTTCGGTGTCGAGGAAAATGATGCGGGTGCCATCGTACTTTTGGTCGTCGTCCGACCATACGTAAAAGTCCCGCGCCGCCGAACCGGGCTTGGCCTTGCGCGCACGCTGGAACCACGGGTGCTGGTCGGAGGTGTGGTTGATGACCAGTTCGGTGATCACCCGCAGGCCGCGTTTATGCGCCTCGGCAATGAAGCGCCTGGCATCGGCCATGGTGCCGTAGTCGCTGTGTACGCCGCGGTACTCGGCGATGTCATAGCCATCATCGCGCCGTGGCGAGGGATAGAACGGCAACAGCCAGATGGTGTTGACGCCCAGGTCGGCGATGTAATCGAGCTTGGCGATGAGGCCGGGAAAGTCGCCAATCCCGTCGTTGTTGGAGTCGAAATACGATTTGACGTGAACTTGATAGATCACCGCGTCCTTGTACCAGAGCGGGTCGTTGATGAACGTGGCTGCCTTGGGTTTCTTCGCCATGTGAAACTCCTGGTGAATTCAACTTTGGCCACAGGACGGGATTTTTCTGTGGCGAGGGAGCTTGCTCCCGCTCGACTGCGCAGCAGTCGCAATCCGGTCGAACGCGGTGTAGCTGAAAATGTACGGGGTCGCTGCGCAACCCAACGGGAGCAAGCTCCCTCGCCACAGAGGTTGTGGTGTTCTCAAGAGGCGGTAATGCGCCAGATCCCGAACGGCTGGTATGCCGGGTCGATCCGCATGAATTGCTGCTTGCCGTGCCACGTCCAGCGATGGCCATTCATCAAGTCTTCGCCCTGGGTGCTGGCATTGTCGGGCAAGCCCATTTCCCACAACGGCAACTCGAAGTTTGCTTCCTGCACGTTGTGCGGATCGAGGCTGACCGCCACCAGAATGAAGTTGCTGCCATCAACGCTGCGTTTGCCAAAGTAGAGGATGTTGTCGTTCCAGGCGTTGTAGACCTTCAGGCCCAGATGCGTGTGTAACGCCGGGTTCTGCCGGCGAATGCGGTTGAGCTGGGCGATTTCGGCAATGATGTTGCCCGGCGCGTTGAAATCCCGCGGGCGGATCTCATACTTCTCGGAATCGAGGTATTCCTCCTTGCCCGGCACCGGCGCCGACTCGCACAACTCGAAACCCGAGTACATGCCCCACAGGCCCGAGCCCATGGTTGCCAGCACGGCGCGGATGAGAAACCCGGGACGCCCGGAGTCATGGAGGAACGCCGGGTTGATGTCCGGCGTATTGACGAAAAAATTCGGCCGGTAGCATTCGCGCCATGGCGATTCGTTGAGTTCGGTGAAATAACTCGCCAGTTCGGCCTTGGTGTTGCGCCAGGTGAAATAGGTGTAGCTCTGGGAGTAACCGACCTTGCCCAGGCGCGCCATCATTGCCGGGGTGGTAAAGGCTTCGGCGAGGAAGATCACTTCGGGGTACAACGCCCGTACATCGGCGATCAGCCATTGCCAGAACGGCAACGGCTTGGTGTGCGGGTTATCGACGCGAAAAATCTTCACGCCCTCCTCGACCCAGCCCACCACGATGTCACGCAGTTCCAGCCACAGGCTCGGAATCGCCTCGGGGGTATAGAAGTCGACGTTGACGATGTCCTGGTATTTCTTCGGCGGGTTCTCGGCGTATTTGATCGTGCCGTCCGGCCGCCAGTTGAACCAGCCGGGGTGCTGCTTGAGCCACGGATGGTCCTGGGAACACTGGATGGCAAAATCCAGGGCGATTTCCAGGCCATGGGCAGCAGCGGCCGCGACCAGTCGGCGGAAGTCTTCGCGGGTACCCAACTGCGAGTGAATCGCCTCGTGCCCGCCCTCCTTGCTACCAATCGCATAGGGGCTGCCCGGATCATCAGGACCCGCCGTCAGGGAATTGTTCGGGCCTTTGCGGTAGCTGCGCCCGATCGGGTGGATCGGCGGGAAATACAACACGTCGAACCCCATGTCCTGGATCATCGCCAGCCGTGAATGCACGTCATTGAAGGTGCCATGCCGTTCGGGACTGTCGGTGATCGAACGCGGAAACAATTCATACCAACTGGCGAACTGCGCCAGCTCACGCTCCACATCCACCGGATACTCCGGGCTCAGGCTCAGGTAGGC
This sequence comes from Pseudomonas sp. GM48, assembly GCF_000282335.1. Taxonomy (GTDB): domain Bacteria; phylum Pseudomonadota; class Gammaproteobacteria; order Pseudomonadales; family Pseudomonadaceae; genus Aquipseudomonas. The sequence continues at coordinate 6,979 of NZ_AKJM01000041.1, read as the reverse complement.
GCGATGATCGACGCGGGCCATGAGGTCGGCGCTACGCTGGTGCAGAAACAGTGCAATCTGCTCGGTTTCCAGCAGTCCTGACAGTTCATGGTGCAAGGCCGCCAGTTGCTCGCTGAGTGGCCCTTCGCTGCGTTCAGCGGCCTGCTGGACATGAATCCGGCCTTCCTGCAATTCCAGGCTGACGGGCACGGCAGCCATATGCTTTTTTTCCAGCTCGTAGCGAAAACTGGCGAACTGATCGATCCAGGCTTCGATACAGAACCGATAACGGCCCTGGCTGTCGACACGGAACTGCCCCTGCCAGCCGTTATTGCCCAGATCGTTCATGACAGCGTTTTGCCAGACGTCCTCGTCTTCGGCCCGCCAGCGCACTCGCACCGCCAGTTTGTCATGCCCGTCGGCGAAGACCTTGGCCGTCACCACCACGTCCTGCCCCACCACGGCCTTGACCGCGAACTGTCCGCCTTCGAGGGTCGGCATGCAGTTTTCTATGACGATACGCGGCAGCAACAACGCCTGCGACAGCGGCATATGCGGGTTGTAGCTCAACTCAGTCGGTTTATCAGCCGTCATCGAGCCTCTCTCCTAACGCCCCATGGACGCACTTGTGTCTGGTCGCCATCCCGCCGGGTCATCCGCCCCGGGATACATTCACTTAGGTTCCGAGCGACAGCGGTCGGGAAAGTTTCATCAGCAATTTCAGGAATCAAGTCCTTCGCGCAACGGTCAACCAACCAGTCCACCTACTTAAGCACGACTCACGCCATGTGCCACCGTAAGCTTGAACAATGAACAATAGATTCCCGGCCGTGACGCCGACACTTGAAGGCACCGACAGTGATTCGGTGATTTGACTGACATTGATCAACCTCCGCCATAGCTGTTCCGGATAGGTGTTTGTGCGTAACTACGGCGGGTGCTTCAACTTGTCGCACGCTGTGCGAACAGCGCCATCTGATCCGCTTTTTAATGCAATACCTGAGTCTGTTATGCAAACAGATTGCCGCTCATAGTGCTCATGCCTGATGGAGGCTGATGAGCGAAAGACCATGAGCGAGAGAATCCCCGTCCGAACCGTTGAAACATTCGAACCTTCGCGTTTAAAGACGAAGGCCAAGTCCAGCGACAACCTGATCCACACCCGCAGCTTCACCGGGTTGTTCCGCAACCTGCGGATCAGCGGCGCGGGTTTTCTGTTTTTGTTGTTTTTCGGCACCGTGTGGCTAAACTGGGGCGGCCGCCAGGCGGTGCTCTGGGATCTTTCCGAGAGCAAGTTCCATATCTTCGGCGCGACCTTCTGGCCGCAGGACTTCATCCTGCTCTCGGCACTGTTGATCATTGCCGCGTTCGGCCTGTTTGCGATCACCGTGTTCGCGGGCCGGGTCTGGTGCGGCTACACCTGCCCGCAAAGTTCGTGGACCTGGATCTTCATGTGGTGCGAAAAGATCACCGAAGGTGAACGCAACCAGCGGATCAAATTGCAAGCCGCGCCATGGGGCCTGAACAAACTGATGCGGCGCGCGGCCAAGCACACCTTGTGGCTGGCCATCAGCCTGCTGACCGGCCTGACCTTCGTCGGCTACTTCACGCCGATCCGGCCGTTGGCCGAAGAGCTGCTGACCTTGCAAATGAGCGGCGTCAGCCTGTTCTGGGTGCTGTTTTTTACCGGTGCCACGTACATCAATGCCGGTTGGCTGCGTGAAGCGGTGTGCATGCACATGTGCCCCTATGCGCGGTTCCAGAGCGTGATGTTCGATAAAGACACCCTGACCATTTCCTACGACGTGGCCCGGGGCGAAAACCGTGGCCCGCGCAAACGCGAAGTCAAACCCGCCGAAGTCGGCCTGGGCGATTGCATCGATTGCCAGCTCTGCGTACAGGTCTGCCCGACCGGCATCGACATCCGCGATGGCTTGCAGATGGAATGCATCGGTTGCGCCGCGTGCATCGACGCCTGCGACTCGATCATGGACAAAATGGGCTACGCCCGGGGACTGATCAGCTACACCTCTGAACACCAATTGCAAGGAGGCAAGACTCACCTGCTGCGCCCACGCCTGATCGGTTACACCGCCGTATTGCTGGTGATGATCGCCGCGCTGGTAGTGGCCCTGGTGGAACGGCCGATGGTGTCGCTCGACGTCAGCAAGGACCGGGGCCTGTTCCGCGAGAACAGCCAGGGGCAGATCGAAAACATCTACAGTCTGAAGGTCATCAACAAGACCCAGCAGCGTCAGGACTATCAATTGAGCCTGGTCGATGCCGATGATTTCGAGTTGCAGGGCAAGGCCGTGTTGAGCCTGGCGCCGGGCGAGATTATCGATGTGCCGGTGTCGGTGGCGATGCTCACGGAACGTCCGGCCAGCAGTTCGCAGAGCATCAGTTTCAAGGTGGTCGACAGCGATGAGCCTGGCGTCTATAGCGTGGCGAAGAGCCGGTTTGTTGCGCCGATGAATCGCTGATCCCTTAGACTGCGGTCCTTGTGAAATGCGCTCCTGTTTTGGCAACGCAATCCACCGTGGCGAGGGAGCTTGCTCCCGTTGGGTCGCGAAGCGGCCCCAAAATGGGACTGCTGCGCAGTCCAGCGGGAGCAAGCTCCCTCGCCACAGGCAAGCCCCCTCGCCACAAAATCTGATCGAATGAGTTCCATGACGGGATACCGATGAAACGCTACGAAAAATTCGCCGACGACATCGCAGAACTGATCCGCTCCGGCGTCCTCGGCCCGGGCCAGCGTGTGCCGTCGGTGCGCTACGCCAGCCAGACCTACGGGGTCAGCCCGTCGACAGTGTTCCAGGCCTACTATCTGCTGGAACGTCGTGGACTGATCCGCGCCCGTCCGCGCTCCGGCTACTTCGTCAACGCCCATGCACCACGGCCGTTTTCCGAGCCGGAAATCAGCCATCAGGTCAACGAGTCCACCGAAGTCGATGTCAGCGAACTGGTGTTCTCGGTGCTCGACTCGATCAAAGACCCGAACACCGTGCCCTTCGGCTCGGCGTTCCCCAGCCCAACGCTGTTTCCCCTGCAACGTTTGTCCCGTTCCCTGGCCAGCGCCACCCGTGAGATGGACCCGCGCATGGTCGTCACCGACATGTCACCCGGCAACCCGCAGTTGCGCCGGCAAATCGCCCTGCGCTACATGGTCGGCGGGCTGATGCTTCCGATGGAAGAACTGCTGATCACCAACGGCGCCCTGGAAGCGCTGAACCTGTGCCTGCAAGCAGTCACTGAACCGGGCGATCTGGTGGCCATCGAAGCCCCGGCGTTCTACGCCTGCCTGCAAGTGCTCGAACGCCTGAAGCTCAAAGCCGTGGAAATCCCCGTGCATCCGCGCGATGGCATCGACCTTGGCGTACTGGCGCAAACCCTGGAACGCCACCCGATCAAGGCCTGCTGGTGCATGACCAGCTTCCAGAACCCCATGGGCGCAACCATGCCCGAGGCAAAGAAACAGCAGCTTGTGGAATTATTGCGCCGCCATCAGGTACCGCTGATCGAAGACGATGTCTACGCCGAACTGTATTACGGTCAACAAGCACCGAAACCGGCCAAGGCATTCGATACCGAAGGCCTGGTGATGCACTGCGGCTCGTTCGCCAAAAGCCTCGCTCCCGGCTACCGCATCGGCTGGGTGGCTGCCGGTCGCTATGCGCAAAAAATCGAACGGCTGAAACTCATGACCTCGCTGTGCGCGTCGATGCCGGCCCAGGCAGCCATCGCCGATTACCTGCAACACGGGGGCTACGACCGCCATCTGCGCAAATTGCGCCACGCGCTGGAAGACCAGCAAAGCGCCATGCTCGCCGCCATCGCCCGGTATTTCCCGGCACAGACGCGGGTCAGCCAACCGGCAGGCGGGTACTTTTTGTGGCTGGAATTGCCAGAGCAGATGGATTCATTGAAGTTGTTTCAGATGGCGTTGGCGCAGGGCATCAGTATTGCGCCGGGGCCGATTTTTTCACCGGCGCAGCGGTTCAGGAATTGTATTCGGTTGAATTACGGGAGCCCGTGGGACGAGGCTGCGGAGCAGGCGATGGAGACGTTGGGGCGGATTGTGCGGTCGTTTTAAGGGTTAGATATTGCCTGCACTATCGCCTTCGCGAGCAAGCCCGCTCCCACCAGGTATTTCCGGTGTAAACAGACTTTGCGTACACCAGGAAACCCTGTGGGAGCGGGCTTGCCCGCGAAGAGGCCAGCACTGACAACGCAAACCTCAGATCAACGCCCACCGCCAAGATCGACGAAAGTCCCCGTCGCATAAGAAGCCTTGTCCGACAACAACCAGACAATCGCCTCTGCAACTTCATCCGGCCGCCCACCGCGGGCCATCGGAATTGCCGATTCAAGCTTGCTGACCCGATCCGGATCGCCGCTCAGGGCATGGAAATCGGTGTAGATGTAGCCGGGACGCACGGCGTTGACGCGAATCCCCTCGCCCGCCACTTCCTTGGACAGGCCGATGGTGAAGGTGTCGAGCGCGCCTTTGGAGGCGGCGTAGTCGACGTACTCGTTGGGCGCGCCCAAGCGTGCTGCCACCGAGGACACGTTGACGATACTGCCGCCCTGCCCGCCGTGCTTGGGCGACATGCGCAGGATCGCGTGCTTGGCGCAGAGGATCGGCGCCAGGACGTTGGTTTTCATGATTTTGAGAATACGGAATTCGGACATTTCGTCGACCCGGGACTTTTGCCCGACGGTGCCGGCGTTGTTCACCAGCGCGGTGACCCGCCCCAGTTCACTGTCTACCCGATTGAACAGCGCGATGACTTCGTCTTCGATGCTGACGTCGGCCCGTACCGCAATGGCTTGCGCACCGAGCGCACGGACTTGTTCCAGCACGCTGAGTGCGGCCTTATCGTCAGCCTGGTAGTTGATGCAGATCCGATAGCCCTGCGCGGCGGCCAACAGAGCGGTGGCGGCTCCAATGCCGCGGCTGCCGCCGGTGATGACGATGACTTTGTCCATGCGAGCTTTCCCCCAATCAAAGCTAAAGCGGTCGGGGCCAAGAATAACCGCCAATGATGGTTTTTGCATGAATTCGGCAGCGCTTTGTGGCGAGGGAGCTTGCTCCCGTTCAGCTGCGAAGCAGTCGGGATTTCAGTTGGCGCTGTAGGCTGAAAAGCGGGGGCCGCTTTGCGACCCAGCGGGAGCAAGCTCCCTCGCCACAGGTCAACTGGCGACCAATTGCTCGCCGCGATGAATTTCCATCATGAAACCTTCGGCCGGCAGCGGATGCCCCAGCAGGTAACCCTGCAACGAATCGCAACCGAGTTGTGTCAGGAAGTCCTGCTGTACACCCGTCTCGACACCCTCGGCAACGATGCGCAACCCCAGCGCCTGGCCGAGGGCGACGATGGCCGATACGATGGCGGCGTCATCGCTGTCACGCTCCAGGTCCCGGACAAAACCGCGGTCGATCTTCAGCTCGTTCGCCGGCAAGCGCTTGAGGTACATCAGACTCGAATAGCCAGTGCCAAAATCATCGATGGACAGGTCGACGCCCATGTCCGACAGCTCCTGAAGCACCCTCATGCTCGCATCGGCATCGCTCATGGCGGTGGTTTCCGTGATTTCCAGGGTCAGGCTGTTGGCCGGCAGGTGATGAGCCGCCAAGGCCTTGGCGACGCTCTGGACCAACCCGGAATGACAGAACTGGATGGCCGAAAGGTTCACTGCGATGCGCCAATCGGTGTAGCCCTGCACGTACCACTCGCGCATCTGGCGGCAGGCTTCGTTGAGCACCCACTCGCCGATCGGAATGATCAACCCGGTTTTTTCCGCCAGTTCGATGAATTTGTCCGGCAACAGCATCCCTTGGGTCGGGTGCTCCCAGCGCAACAAGGCCTCGGCGCCTACCGGGCGACCATTGGCGGCATCGAACTTGGGCTGGTAATACAGGCTGAATTCCTGATGTTCCACGGCATTGCGCAGGTCCTGCAGCAATTGCAGCTGTTTGCGGGCGTTGCTGTTCATCGAGGCATCGAAAAAGCTGTAGCCGTTTTTGCCCGCGCCCTTGGCGTGATACATCGCCGCGTCGGCGTTCATCAGCAATTCATGGGCAGACTGCCCGTTTCCCGGGTAGAGCGCGATGCCGACGCTGGCAGAAATATGCAAATCATGTTCGGCAACCCGAAACGCACCCGCGATCAACTCGACCTGACGGGCCGCGAGGTTCAAGGCGTCGATCTGATCGTTCAACTGCACCAGCAACACGAACTCGTCACCGCCGATCCGCGCCAGGGTGTCCTGGCTGCGCAATTCTTCGCGCAGGCGCAAGGCCACTTCGCGCAACAACAGATCACCCATGTGGTGGCCAAAGGCATCGTTGACCGGCTTGAAGCCGTCCAGATCAATGAACATCAGGGCAAAGCAACCACCCTCTTCGCAGACCCGCGACATAGCCTGATCGATTCGATCGGCGAGTAACATCCGGTTCGGCAGCCCGGTGAGGGTGTCGTGCAGGGCCAGTTGGGTCAGTTCACGGTTGGCCTCGGTCAGAGACAGGGCCAGGCTCGCGGTGCGCGCCTCCAGGCGTGCATCGAGGATCGAGGTCAGCAAGGCGATGCTCAGCACCGCCAACGTGGTAATCAGCACCAGGTTGTCCAGGCCCTTGCCGCTCAACCCATCGACCGCTGCGCCGCAAAAGCTGCCATCGGCAAAGCGTGCGGCGGCCATTGCGGTGTAGTGCATGCCGACGATGGCGATGCCCATGATCACAGCGGCACCGCCACGGATCAGGCGGACATAAGGTGTGTGTTGGCGCAAACGGAAAGCGATCCACAATGCCGCGCCCGAAGCACCGACAGCAATGACCAGCGAAGTACCGAACAGCGTCGGGTCGTAGTCGATACCCGGTTGCATGCGCATGGCAGCCATACCGGTGTAGTGCATCGCGCTGATGCCGGCGCCCATGACCAGCGCGCCAAAGGCCAGCTGCCAGGCCGGCAATTGCGGCTGGCTGACCAGCCACAGCGCG
>NZ_AKJM01000040.1 GCF_000282335.1 Pseudomonas sp. GM48 | reverse complement strand
TTACCGCTTAACTGATTGGCATTACCTCAAGGGGCCCTTCTTATGCTCGATCAAATACGGCACTGACTATCGCTACGCCCCCTACGCCCGAGACGCTTTTTTCAAGTCTGGCAGTACGGACCGCTCCTCCACTGCCGAATGAGCGAAAATACGATCAGCCTGGCCCACCGCGGATCTCTCCTCCTCGACTTCACCATTGAGCGCCTTGTTCATTTTGACCGTATCGAGCGCCCCTACCCATTTGGCGATGGCCATGGTGCCGACACCATTGCCGATGGTGTTGGTGATGGCCCGCGCTTCCGACATAAACCGGTCGACACCCAGCAGCAACACCATGCCCGCTACCGGAATGGTGCCCAGTGAAGACAAGGTAGCGGCCAGGATGATGAACCCGGAGCCTGTGACCCCCGCCGAGCCTTTGGAGGTGAACATCAACACCGCCAGCACGATCAATTGGTCGGTCAGCGTCAGCGGTGTATTGGTTGCCTGGGCAATGAAAATCGCGGCGATGGTGTAGTAGATCGCCTGGCCGTCCGGGTTGAAGGTCAGGCCGGATGGAATGATCATCCCGGCGACGGGTTTGGACACCCCGGCCTTCTCCATTTTGGAAATCATCTGCGGCAGTACCGATTCCGAGGAACTGGTGCCCAGCACGGTGAACAGTTCTTCCTTGATGAATTTCAAAAACTTCCACAGGCTGAAACCGCTGTAGCGGCAGATCGGCCCCAGCACGAAGATCACGAACACAGCGCAGGTGAGGTAGACGCAGGCCATCAGCTTGCCCAGAGAGAACAGTGAGCCAAAGCCATACTTGCCGATGGTGAAGGCGATGGCGCCAAATGCGCCGATCGGTGCCAGGCGCATGACCATGTTGACGATGCGGAACATGCCCTGCATCAGGCTATCCAGCGTATCGACGAACGCTTTGCCGCGTGGCCCTACATGCGCCAGGGCGATACCCAACAGGATGGAAAACAGCAGGATCTGCAGCACATTGCCCTTGGCGAAGGCATCGACGATGGTGTCGGGGATGATGTTCATGACGAAGTCCATGAACGATGCATGTTTCACGGCCGAGGTGTAAGTGGCCAGGCTGGAGGTGTCCAGCGTCGCGACATCGATGTTCATGCCCGCGCCCGGCTTGAACACATCCACCACTACCAGGCCGACCACCAGCGCCAGCGTCGAGACCACTTCGAAATAGAGCAAGGCCCGGAAGCCGACACGCCCCAGTTCCTTCATGTTTTCCATGCGCGCGATGCCCGTGACCACGGTGAGGAATATCACCGGAGCGAGGAGCATCTTGATCAATTTGATGAAGGCGTCGCCCAGAGGTTTGAGCGCGGTGCCGGTTTCGGGAACGAACACCCCGACGATTGCGCCGAGGATCACAGCGATGAGTACCTGTACGTACAGTTTGCCAAATATTCTTTTCATGACAGGGCCCTGATTTTTTATTGTTGTCAGGAAATGCCAAGGAGTCAGATCCAGTGACCTGCCCCTCGGCGGTGTGCCGCAGTACTACTTTGAATCGCTGGAAAATCAGCGGTTGATCAGCGCAATGACCGCATCGGTGATCTGGCGTGTGGTGGCGTTGCCGCCGAGATCCGGGGTATGCAAACCACTTTCGGTCACGGCTTCGATGGCTGACATCAGTTGCTTGGCAGCGGCTTGCTCGCCGAGATGTTCAAGCATCATGGCGGCGGTCCAGAACGTTGCGATCGGGTTGGCGACACCTTTGCCGGTGATGTCGAAAGCCGAACCGTGGATCGGTTCGAACATCGACGGGAATTGGCGGGACGGGTTCAGGTTGGCGGTTGGTGCGATGCCCAGACTGCCCGACAGCGCCGCGGCCAGGTCGGACAGAATATCGGCGTGGAGGTTGGTGGCGACGATCACATCAAGCGTCGATGGCTTGAGCACCATGCGCGTGGTTACGGCATCCACCAGTTCCTTGTCGACCCTGACGTCCGGGAAGTCCTTGGCCACTTCATAGAAGATCTCATCCCACAACACCATGCCATGCCGCTGGGCATTGGACTTGGTGACCATGGTCAAGTGTTTGCGCGGACGGCTCTGCGCCAGCTCGAAAGCGAAACGGTGAATACGTTCGACCCCGGCACGGGTGAAAACCGATACTTCGGTGGCGACCTCTTCCGGCAGACCACGGTGTACGCGGCCACCGTTACCGGAGTATTCGCCTTCGGAGTTTTCCCGCACCACCACCCAGTCAATTTGATCGCCATTGTGCAGCGGACTTTTCACCCCCGGCAGTACTCGCGCAGGACGCACGTTGGCGTATTGATCGAAGCCCTGGCAAATCGGCAGGCGCAAGCCCCAAAGGGAAATGTGATCCGGTACGTTGAGTGCGCCCACTGCACCGAAGAAGATGGCATCAAAGGTTTTCAGTTCTTCCAGGCCACCTTCGGGAATGTAGTACCCGTTTTTCAGGTAGTTATCCGAGTTCCAGTCAAAGTGTTTGAAATCCAGTTGGAAACCGGATTTTTTCGACAGGGCTTGCAACACCTCGACGCCGGCGGCAATCACTTCGACACCGATGCCATCACCTGGAACCGCTGCAATCTTGTATGCGCTCATGGTCAACTCCACTCTCGTAACGTTCTTGTTGTGCCTGTCGAACGGGCTGTTCAATCAGGGTGTGAGCGGAGTATATGTAGTGAACAAATAGATGTGAGTTACTCAAAATCACTACATAAATAACTTTGAGTTACGAATGAACCAGACCCTGGATTTGTCCTTTTTCTACCTCTTGGCCAACAAAGGCAGTCTCGCCGCGACCGCGCGGGAACTGGGCATCACGCCGCCGGCAGTGAGCAAACGCCTGACCGCGCTGGAAGCTCGACTGGGCATCCGCCTGGTCAACCGCACCACGCGCTCGATGAGCCTGACCTCGGAAGGTGAACTGCTGTTTTCCCATGCCGCCCGCATCCTGACGCAGATCGATGAGGTCGAGCAGTTGCTCAGCAGCAGTCGGGCGACACCAAAGGGCCTGATTCGGGTTAACGCGTCGTTAGGTTTCGGTCGCCGTTACATCGGCCCCGCTCTGGGTGCATTCTTCGCCCAGTACCCGGAGGTGGAAGTACAACTGGAAATCAGCGATCACCCCCTGGACCTGACGACCCATGGATTTGACCTGGGCATACGCTTCGGTACCCTGCCGGACGCCGCCTTCCATGCACGCAAGATCGCGTCCAATCGTCGTCTTCTATGCGCTTCGCCGCTGTATCTGGAAAAGCATGGTATGCCACAACGCCTGACGGACCTGCAGCAACACAACTGCATCTTTCTGCGGCAAAACGAAACGCCCTACGGTGTATGGAGTTTCACCAATGGGGGGCGCACGCAAAACATCAAGGTCCGTGGGGCTTTGGGCTGCAATGACGGCGAAGTAGCCCTGAACTGGGCGCTGGAAGGCTACGGCATTCTGTTGCGAGCCGAATGGGACATTGCCCGCTATGTGCGCAGCGGCCGCTTGCGATTGGTGCTGGAAGACCAGACCCCGACGCGGGCCGATGTCTACGCGGTGTACCCACAACAATTACATCTTTCAACCCGAGTGCGCAGCTTGATCGATTTCCTGGTAGAGCGTTTCAAGCACATTGACCACCTTGATGAGGCGGCAGGCATGCAAGACTGAACCATTATGAACAAGTAGAAGCCAGCGCTATACATAGGGCTAACGGGCTCGACGCCTCATTACGCTACTGATCCGGCTGCAGATTCGCTACTATGGTTCCCCGCCCTCCCTGTCTGCGGATTTCTTCATTCTGGAGCCCGAATGCCTAGTCAAAAGGACATCGCCGCCGACAGCGGCGCACCGATGATTCCTGAACAGCGCCGTGAATTGATGCTGCGACAGTTACGCAAACATCAGGTGCTGAGCGTTCATCAATTGATGGAAATGTTCGACTGTTCGCACATGACCATACGCCGCGACATCGCGCTGCTGGAGCAGGAGGGTCGTGCTTACTCGGTAACGGGTGGGGTGCGGATCGCCAGTCAGCTGCACAGTGAGCCCAGCCATCAGCTCAAGGCTGTGGTCGAGTTGCCACAGAAGCAGGCCATGGCCAGGCTCGCCGCCCGGCTATTGCATGCCGACATGACGATTTACCTGGATGCGGGAACCAGCACGCTGGAAATCGTCCCCTACATCAAGGCGCTGTCCGGCATGACCGTGGTGACCAACGACTTTGGTATTGTCCAGGCACTGATCGATGCCCCCCATGTCACGGTGATTCACACCGGCGGGCAGCTGGATCACTCCAATCAATCGTGCGTGGGCGGCCTGGCGGTGGCCACCTTGCGTCAGGTCGTCACCGATGTCGCATTCATATCGACCAGTTCATGGGATTTGCGTCGCGGCCTCACCACGCCTTCGGCGCTGAAGGTGGAGGTTAAGCAAGCCGCCATGCAGTCGGCTTCGCAAGTGGTGCTGGTGGCCAGCAGTTCGAAGTACGGCACGTTCAGCATGTACCGGATCGCCGGGCTCGAGCAATTTGACATCATCATCAGCGACGACGCGTTGACCTCTGCCGCGGCCGATGGCATCCGCAAGCAGGGTGTCGAATTGTTACTGCCGGCTGACAATACCCCGGCCTGAAACGACGGGCTCCTGGCCTGATTTGTAGGAGCGAGCTTGCTCGCGATGGACGTTAACGATACCGCGTGTTTGCTGAATAAACACGTCGCCCTCAGCTCCATCGCGAGCAAGCTCGCTCCTACAGGTTTCTTAACGCGCTTTCCAGTCGCGCAGCCACTGCAAGCCGGCAGACGTGTTACCTCGTGGCCGGTATTCACACCCTACCCAGCCGTCATATCCCAACTGGTCAATCAGCTCGAACAGATAGGGATAGTTGATTTCTCCCAGGTCGGGTTCATGTCGGTCTGGCACACCAGCGATCTGGATATGGCCAATTCCGTCGAAGTCCCGACGCAGTTTGGTGGCCAGGTCGCCCTCGACGATTTGGCAGTGATAACAGTCGAACTGAACCTTCAGGTTACTGGCGCCTACTTCCTTGCAGATGGCCTGGGCCTGATCCTGCCGGTTGAGGAAAAATCCCGGCATGTCCCGCGTATTGATTGGTTCCAGCAGCACCGTGACGCCGACTTTGGCCGCTTGGGCGGTGGCGTAGGCGAGGTTCTCCAGGTACACGCCGTGATGCCGTGGGCGGTCGCTTTCCGACGGCAACAGCCCGGCCATCACGTGAATGCGCGAGTTGCCCAGCACGCTGGCGTATTCCAGGGCACGATCAAAACCGCTGCGAAATTCACTCTCCCGACCGGGCAACGACACCGTGCCCCGCTCGCCGTTTGCCCAATCACCGGGCGGCGCGTTGAACAGTGCCTGCACCAGGCCGTTGTCGCTCAAGCGTTGCTTGAGTTCTTCAGCGCTGTAGTCGTAGGGGAACAGATACTCCACCGCTTCGAAACCGTCGGCAGCCGCGGCCGCAAAGCGATCCAGAAACTCATGTTCCGGGTAAAGCATGCTGAGATTGGCAGCAAAACGAGGCATGGTAGCTCCTGAGATAATGGGTTAGACAAAGGGCCAGATCAGCAGGGTAATACAGAAACCCAGGGTGCCAAGCAAAGTGGTCAGCACCGTCCAGGTGCGCAAGCCATCGGCCACGTTCAGTCCGGACAGCTTGGTGAAGATCCAGTAACCGGCATCATTGATATGGGACATGGCCAACCCGCCACCGCCCATGGCCAGGCACAACAGTGCCATATGGTTCGGGGTGAGGCTGAGGGTCGCAATCAGCGGGCTGATGATGCCGGCAGTGGTCACCAGCGCCACCGTGGTCGAACCCTGCACCGCGCGCAATAGCATGGTCAGCAGAAAGCCCAGGGCCAGCACCGGCAGACCGGTGGTGCGCAGCATATCGGAGACCACGGCACCGATTCCGGTGTCCACCAGCACCTTGCCGAATACACCGCCGGCACCGGCAATCAGGATCACCATGGCCACACCGGGCAAGGCCGAACCGATCACGTCGGACACCTGAGTGCGGCTCCAGCCCCGACGCGAACCCAGCAGCCAGGCACACAGCAAGGTGTCGATCAGCAGCGCCACCAGCGGCGCGCCGAGCACGGTCATGACGCCGCGCAGGGTCGAATCGGCTGGCAGCAACGAGGTAGACAGAGTCCCCAGCAAAATCAGAATGATGGGCAGCACGATCAGGCTGACAATCAGACCAAAACCCGGCGCGGGTGCCGGCGGCAATTTCGAAACGATGCTGCTGGTGGACTCTTCCAGGCCCATGTGCGACACGGCCACAGCCGCTCGCTCAGCGCTCTTGTCGTTGCCATTGGACCAGGCAGCCAGATCCTCGTTGGTGACATGCGGGCCATAGACCTCGGCACGAATATCGTCGGTCATTGGGTACACCCGACGGGTCATGCGCCCGGCCACGCGGTAGCCGACATAGCAAAGCAGTGCGGTGATCGGCAAACCGAACATCAGCACGCGGCCCAGGTCCGCGCCCAATTGGCTGGCAGCGGCCACCGCACCCGGGTGTGGCGGCAGGAAGGCGTGTACGGTCAACAACGCCGCGCACATCGGCAACGCGAACACCAACAGCGGCTTACGCGCACTGCGGGCAACACCATAGGCCAGCGGCATCAGGATGATCACGCCGACCTCGAAGAACACCGGCACCCCGACCATAAAGCCGGCAATCGTCAATGCCAGGGGCGTACGCCGATTGCCGAAACGGGTAATCAGCGTCTTGGCCAGCGCCTCGGCACCACCAGAGAGCTCGATGATCCGCCCGATCATCGCACCCAAGGCAATGATGATCGCGATATGGCCCAAGGTCTTGCCCATGCCGCCTTCAATGGTGGCGACCAGATCGGCCGGTTTCACACCGGCCACCAGCGCCACCAGAATGCTCACCAGCATCAAGGCCACGAAGGGCTGGAATTTGTACTTGAGCACCAGGAACAACAACAGCGCGATGCCCACCCCGGCGGTCATCATCAGGATTAACGGGCTCATTGCAGAACCCCTCCACGCCGGGTAACTGAAACGGTACTGCCACTGGTTCTGAACATGCTGCAGTGAAGGTGAGTCATGCTTGGATTTCCTGTTGTTATTGTTTTTTCAGGCAAGCCGGGGCCGTCGAAAGTCGCTGGGCGGCTCCCGGGCAGGGCCTGCGTTATCGATCTATCGTGTCAAGCCAGCGCGTTACCAGTGCGCACCAAAGGTGTCTCGTAATTCGTCCAGTGCCGCCTGATCGAGCGGTTCAGGCTTGGGATTGCTCATCAGCCAGAGCTGTGCGGTTTCCTCGAGCTCTTCCAGGGCGTAGCTGGCCCTGGATACCGAACTTTCCCAGACTACCGGGCCCAGCCGTTCGAGCATCACGCCGCGAACACTGTTGGCCAGCCGGGCGACTTGCTCGGCAACCTTTGGCGAACCGGGTCGCTGGTAGCCGATCAACGGGATATGTCCGACTTTCATGACCTGATACGGCGTCAGCGGCGGCAGGATGTCGTCTGCCTGCCAGACCCCGGCCAGCGTCAATGCCACCAGATGGGTGGAGTGGGTATGCACCACGCCGCCGACACCCGGATTACGGTCGTAGACCTGACGATGCAACGCCAGGGTCTTTGAAGGTTTGTCACCGGACACCCATTCGCCAGCCAGATTGACCTTGGCGATGGTCGCCGGATCGAGGCGCCCCAGGCAGACATCCGTGGGCGTGATCAACCAGCCATCGTCCAGGCGCGCGCTGATATTACCGGCGCTGCCGACGGTGTATCGGCGCTGGTAAAGGCTGTGGCCAACCTCACAGATTTCTTCGCGCAAGGCGTTCTCGTTACTCATTGCACATCTCCGGCCTGGGCGAGTTGGTTCAAGGCTTTGCTAAAGAAATCCCGGCCACCGAAGTTGCCCGATTTGAGTGCCAGCGCCAAAGGTTCGTCAGTGCTGCTGACGGTCGCCGGCACACCCGGATCGATCTGCGCGCCGATCTGCAACAGCTGTACACCCAGCGCCTGAACCACTGCGCCCGAGGTTTCGCCACCGGCGATCACGAAGCGGCGTACACCGTTCTGGCGCAAACCCTGGGCAATTTCGCCAAAGGCGTTTTCCACCAGGCTACCGGCCTGCTCGACACCCAGTTGCTGTTGCACCGACTTGACGTCTTCCGGTGAGCTGGTGGCGTAGATCAATACGGTTTGTTGGTTGTCGCGGGCAAAGGCCAAGGCTTGCGCCACCACCGGTTCACCCGCCGCCAGGGCCAGCGGATCAATCCGCAAGGCTGGCCGACCGGCTTCGAGCCAGGCGGCCACTTGTCCATTGGTGGCGATTGAAGCACTGCCAGCCAACACCACTTCCCCGCCGGACACCGCTGGAAGTTTCGAGGCATCGAGGTCGCGCAGCTTGCCGGCGCGACGGAAGTTTTCCGGAAGCCCCAGGGCTAGCCCCGACCCACCCGTCAACAACGGCAGATCAGCGCAAGCGGTACCGAGGGTATACAGATCGCTGTCCGACAAGGCATCCGCGATGGCCATGCCGATACCTTGCGCCCGCAGCTCAGCGATTCGCTCCCGCACCTGTTCAGCACCACGGGCAATCGTGTCGTAGCGCAACAGACCGACATTCAGGCGGGTCTGCGATTGCAGGACCCGAACCAGATTGGCATCGGTCATCGGCGTCAACGGGTGATGCTGCATGCCAGACTCGCTGAGCAGCTGATCCTGCACGAACAAGTGGCCGCGAAAGATCGTCCGGCCATTCTCCGGGAACGCCGGGCATGCAAGGGTAAAGTCGCTACCCAGTGCCGCCAGCAGCGCTTCGCTGACCTGGCCGATATTGCCGTCCGCGGTGGAGTCGAAAGTCGAGCAATACTTGAAGAAGATTTGCTCGCAACCTTGTTCACGCAACCAGGCCAGCGCGGCGAGGGACTGTTCGACCGCTTCGGTGACCGGCGTGGTGCGCGATTTCAGGGCAATGACGATCGCATCGGCATCAAGCCCGGCAGCAACTTCCGCGCTCGGGATGCCGATGCTTTGCACGGTGCGCATACCGCCGCGCACCAGCATGTTGGCCAGGTCCGTGGCACCGGTGAAATCGTCGGCGATGCAGCCCAGCAGCGGGCGTGCGGTGGATGTAGTCATGGGGTGTTCCTCAAACAGGCTCAGGCTTGGCAGTCGGCAATTCGATACCCGGGAAAATCTTGATCACCGCCGAGTCGTCCTCGCGGCCGAAACCGGCACTGGACGCCTGCATGAACATCTGGTGAGCGGTGGCCGACAGCGGCAGCGGGAATTTGCTGGCCCGGGCGGTATCCAGCACCAGGCCCAGGTCCTTGACGAAAATATCCACCGCGGACAACGGCGTGTAATCAGCCTTGAGAATGTGCGGTACGCGGTTTTCGAACATCCAGGAATTACCGGCGCTATGGGTGATCACCTCATACAACGCATCGGCATCGACGCCTTCACGCAGGCCCAGCGCCATGGCTTCGGCGGAGGCGGCAATATGTACCCCGGCGAGGAGCTGGTTGATGATCTTGACCTTCGAACCCAGGCCATGGACGTCACCCAGGCGATAGACCTTGCCGGCCATGCCAGCCAGGATCGACTCGGCCTTGGCATAAGCGTCGGCCGGGCCCGAGGTCATCATGGTCATCTCGCCAGCGGCGGCCTTGGCGGCGCCACCGGAAATCGGTGCGTCAAGATACAGCAGGCCCAGCGCGGCCAGGCGCTGGCCCAGGTCTACGGCGTAAGTCGGGGCGACTGTGGCGCAGCCGATTACCAGACTGCCCGGGCGCATTGCGGCCACGGCACCACCCTCACCAAACAATACGGTCTCGGTCTGCTCGGCATTGACCACTACGGTGATAATCACGTCACACTCGGCGGCCATATGCGACGGTGACGGACAAGCCACACCACCCTCCCCGGCGAACTGTTCTGTCACGGCAGAACGCACATCACAGGCATGCACATTAAAACCGCTGCGCAACAACGAGCGGGCAATGCCCAGCCCCATCGCGCCCAGACCGACCACACCGACATTCTTGTTATTCATGGGGTACTCCAGAGGAAAGCAGCGACGGCTTCCACGCCTGCAAGGCGCAGACGTTGGCCGCGTTGTAGATAAGGCCACGGCAGACAGGATCAGCACCGAGCGGATAAACCCGCTGAGGGGCGCTGTCATTCAGGACGGGAGTCGGGTTCTGATTGAACATCAAGGCCATCCTGTTTTTGTCGTGTTATCAGGTTGTCATACCGGCTGGTGTAAATCATCTACCAGTGATCAGATTATGTGAAGTATTTTTTCAAGATTCACATTTTTTAACATGGCTTGGGAAAACCTGGCGACTTCGTCGCCACTCAGTCTCAGCTAAGTTTCGATCCGTATCGTCTCCCCTGCGCAAGTCCTGCGCTGCACAGGAGAGGCACCCGCCCATGAAACCCGCTATAGCCGGATGGCTGAACAAAGTACCCGAGGTAACACTGTCATTCTGGGTGATCAAGATCTTGTCCACGACGGTGGGTGAAACCGGCGCGGACTTTCTGGCTGTCGATGCCGGCCTCGGTCTTGGCTGGACCAGCCTTGGCATGGCGGCATTGCTGGCCATCGCGCTGTTCCTGCAGATGCGCAAAACCGCCTGTTCGCCCTGGATCTACTGGCTGACCGTGGTCTTGGTGAGCATCGTCGGGACGCAGCTCACCGACATCCTGACCGACGTGCTCGACGTCAGCCTGTACACCAGCACGGCGGTGTTTTCGGTCTTGCTGGCGCTCAATTTTCTCGTCTGGTACCGGGTGGAACACAACCTGTCGATCCGCGAGATCGTCACCCCACGAAGGGAGTGGTTCTACTGGACGACTGTGCTCTGCACCTTTGCCCTCGGCACGGCGGCCGGCGACCTGGCCACCGAAGCGCTGGGCCTGGGCTTCACCCTCGGCGCGGTGATTTTCGGCGCACTGATCGCCGCGACCCTGGTGGCCTGGCGCCTGGGCGCCAACGTGGTGCTGGCCTTCTGGATCGCCTACATCCTGACCCGCCCGTTCGGCGCCTCACTCGGTGACTTGCTGACCCAGTCCAAGACCTATGGCGGCCTCGGCATGGGCGCGACCTGGACCAGCGCGATATTCCTGTGCGTCATCGTCATGCTGGTTGCAGTCGCGCAGATCAGCGTCGGCAACCGCAAACCCGTCACTCAGTAACCCTTTGAAAGCCCATCAAGGAATCTTCATGCGCCCTTTTCAAAACATCATTCGCCACGTCGCCATTGTCTCGTCGATCTTCCTGCTCAGCATCGCCGCCGGCTGCTCGAAACCCGCCGACAAGCCAAACGCGGGCAACACTTCAGGTGCGATGAGTGCACAAACCCAGTCAGGCTCAAAACTGGGTGATCTGTCCGAGTTCCACACCATCGCCGCCGACGTTGCCGTGCTCGTCGATAAAAACGACCTGCCCGGCGCGAAAGCCCGCATCAAGGACCTTGAGAGCGCCTGGGACTCGGCCGAAGCCGGCATCAAGCCTCGCGCCGCCAGCGACTGGCATGTAGTGGACAAAGCCATTGACCGCGCGCTCGACGCCTTGCGCGCCAGCAGTCCGCAACAGAGCGACAGCAAGGCCCGCATGGACGAGCTGATGCAGGCCTTCGACTCGATGAAAGGCAAGCAATAACCGGGCGGACAAACGCCGGTACAGGTGCTTCAATACAGGCGCGACGGTCACGACCGCCGCGCCTTTTTTTCGGAGCGGGACATGCGGATATTGCTGGTCGAAGATGACCCGATGATCGGAGACGCCATCCAGGTCGCACTCAATGATGCGAGTTACGCGACCGACTGGGTGAAAAACGGTCTGACCGCACTCACGGCGCTGGAGACCCAGCCTTATGACCTGGTGCTGCTGGATCTCGGCTTGCCCGGCAAGGACGGGCTCGATGTCCTTGACAGCATTCGCGGCCGCAACAACCCGGTGCCGTTGCTGATCATCACCGCACGGGACGGCCTCGACGACCGCCTGCGCGGCCTCGACGGTGGCGCCGACGATTACTTGCTCAAACCCTTCGAAATGGCCGAGTTGCTGGCCCGCATGCGCGCCGTGCTGCGCCGTAAAGGCGGGTACGCCCAGTCATTGCTGGACAACGGCGTGGTGGCGCTGGACCTGGTGTCGAAACAGGCGAGCACTGCTGAAAATCCCGACGTGCAACTGTCCAGCCGCGAGTTCGCCCTGCTCCAGGCCCTGTTGATCCGTCCGGGGGCGATCCTTTCGCGCAGCGAACTCGAAGACCGTCTCTACGGCTGGGGCAATGAAGTGGAAAGCAATGCCGTGGAGTTTCTGATTCATTCGCTGCGCCGCAAGTTAGGCAACCAGGTCATCAAGAACGTCAGGGGGATGGGATGGATGGTTTCAAAAAGCGCTTGAGTGACTCGGTCCAGCTACGGCTGTCGGTCACGTTGTCGCTGGCCATCCTGATCGTGGCGGTGCTGGCCGGGATGTTTGCGTTCGTCTCGGCCCTCGACGAAGCCCACGAAATGCAGGACGAAACCTTGCGTCACGTGGCCGTGCTGTTCGATCGGCAGCAAATGACACTGCACTATCCCGCGGCCGAAAAAGTCCCGGGTGACGACGAAGAATCCAGGGTCATCGTGCAATACCTGGCCGACGGCAGCAAAGCACCCGGCAGCAACGACGACAGCGTCATCCCGCTGCCCTTCCCCACTACGCTGGCCGATGGTTTGTCGACCCTGAGTATCGCCGGCGAAGACTTTCGTACGCTGGTCAGGACTACCGCCCGGGGCGAGCGCATCGTCGTCGCCCAGGAAACCGGTGTCCGCGACAAAGAGGCACGGGAGAGCGCCTGGCGCAGCCTGTTGCCGTTTCTTATTCTGTTTCCGGTGCTGTTGCTGGTGGTGAGCGATCTGGTACGCAAACTGTTTCGCCCCATCGCCACCCTTTCCGATGAAATAGATCGACGCGATAAACAGGCCCTGCACCCGATCGACGAACACCATTTGCCAACCGAGATCCGCCCTTTTGTCGTGGCCATCAATCGCTTGCTGGCGCGGGTTGCGCAGTCCATGGAAACCCAGCGGCGCTTCATCGCCGACGCCGCCCACGAACTGCGTTCGCCCATGACAGCCCTGTCCCTGCAAGCCGAGCGACTGAAGGCCACGCCAATGCCGACGCAAGCCGTCGAGCGCTTGCTACCGCTTTCGCAAGCGATAGAGCGCAGCAGGAAGCTGATCGATCAGTTGCTGGCCCTGGCCGCCGCGCAATCGAACACCGAGCGACCGCCGGCCACGGTTTCGGTGCATGAAATCTATCGACGGGTGCTGGAGGACCTGCTGCCACTGGCGGAGCGCAAGAACATCGATATCGGAGTTGAAAGTACCGAAGACGTACAGGTCTTCATTAACGAAATGGACCTGCTGATCCTGGTCAAGAACCTGGCGGACAATGCAATCCGCTATACCCCTTGCGGCGGACGCGTCGACCTGTCGGTGGAACTGGCGCAGGACACCGTGATCCTTCAGGTCAAAGATTCCGGCCCGGGCATCACCGCCGATGAACAAATCCGGGTGTTCGACCCGTTCTATCGCAGCGTAGGCACCGAAGAAGCAGGCTCCGGGCTGGGGTTGTCCATCGTCAAGGCCATCGCCGAGCGTACGGGGGCTCGGGTGCGCTTGGGTTACTCGGACGAGACGACCAGACGCGGGTTATGTGTGTCGATCGAGTTGAAAAGAGGCTCAGACTAAATCCCCCATGTATCACAGTGTGTCAACGCCAACGCCCGATACACAGACTTTCATCAAGCCGGCGATTCGACACAGGCCAGATACGTTGCCAAGCTTCAATGCAAGCAAGGTTTGAAGGGGCTCAGACAGAATCCCTGACCCATGGCTAGTAATGGAGGCATCCCATGAAGATGGCACTGCGCAACAGCAACCCCCGCAACACTCGCCGCCACCTGGTCGGCCCTTCGATCCTCGCGCTTACGCTGTTCGGCGTGCTCGGCGCGGCCCATGCGCAAACGGCCGCCGCCGCGCAGCCCGCGGCGGCCCCTGCCGCTACCACGCAGGCGGCGCCCTCGCCCTTCGGCCCGCTCAAGCATGTCAACGCCGGACTGCTGGATGTGGCATACGCCGAAACTGGCCCTGCCAACGGGCCGGTGGTGATCCTGCTGCACGGCTGGCCGTACGACATTCACAGTTATGACGAGGTCGCGCCGTTATTGGCCGCCAAGGGCTATCGGGTGCTGATGCCCTATGCGCGCGGATATGGCGATACGCGTTTCCTCTCCGTAGAAACCGAGCGCAACGGCCAGCCGGCTGCGCTGGCCAGTGACGTCATCGACTTCATGGATGCCCTGAAGATCAAACAAGCGGTGCTCGGTGGCTATGACTGGGGTGCGCGTTCGGCCGATATTGTCTCGGCGCTGTGGCCGGAGCGGGTCAAGGCACTGGTCTCGGTCAGCGGTTATCTGATCGGCAACCAGGCAGCCGGCAAGAACCCGCTGCCACCGAAGGCTGAATTGCAGTGGTGGTATCAGTTCTACTTCGCCACTGACCGCGGACGCGCCGGTTACGAGAGAAACACCCACGACTTCGCCAAGCTGATCTGGCAACTGGCTTCACCAAAATGGGCGTTCGACGACGCCACCTTCGACCGCAGCGCCAAGGCGCTGGATAACCCCGACCATGTCGACATCACCGTGTTCAACTACCGCTGGCGCCTGGGCCTGGTCCAGGGCGAGAGCCGCTACGAAGCGCTGGAGCAGAAACTGGCCACGGCGCCGTCCATCAGCGTGCCGACCATAACCCTGGAAGGCGATGCCAACGGCGCACCGCACCCTGCCCCCGAAGACTATGCCAAGCGCTTCACCGGCAAATACGAGTTCCGGCTGATCAACGGCGGCATCGGCCACAACCTGCCGCAGGAAGCTCCGCAGGCGTTCGCCAAGGCGGTGATTGATGCCGATCATCTTTGAAGTCGATCTGACATCCGCACACCAGCGCCATGAACGTGGAGAACGTCGGTGCCAAACTTGCGCAAGCACTAACGCGTGATGCCGTGAATGGCACACACAAACCCTGTGGGAGCGAGCTCGTTCCCACAGGGTTTGTGCCGTTTGATCGCGATGAGTCAAAGACAGCACACTGATTCAATATTCCCGACCCGATCTACGTAACCATGACGTCCTCACTCCCCCCCATAAGGACAATGTCATGGCCATTGCAAAAGCAGTACCCGGTAAAACCCTGCTGACCCCGACCGACCACACCCTGATCATGATCGACCACCAGTCGCAGATGTCCTTCGCGACCAAGTCGATCGATGCCGTCACCCTGCGCAACAACGCCGCACTGGTAGCCAAGGCGGCGCGTGGTTTCAAGGTCTCGACGATTCTCACCACTGTCGCCGAGAAGAGTTTTTCCGGGCCGATCTTCGAGGAAATCAAAGCCGTGTTCCCGGAACACAACGTGATCGATCGCACCAGCATGAACACCTGGGAAGACGAGCGCATTGCCGTTGAGGTCAATGCCATCGGCAAGCAGAAGATTGTCCTCGCCGGTCTGTGGACCTCCGTTTGCATCGTTGGCCCGGCATTGTCGGCGATTGACCAGGGTTTCGAGGTGTATGTGATTGCCGACGCCTGCGGCGACGTCAGCACCGAGGCCCACGAAATGGCCATGCAGCGCATGATCCAGATCGGCGCCCGGCCGATGACCTCGCTGCAATACCTGCTGGAACTGCAACGTGACTGGGCTCGCAGCGAAACTTACAACGAAACCGTGAAAACCTCGATTGCCAACGGCGGCGCCTACGGTCTGGGCCTGATCTACGCCAAGACCATGTTTGGTGCCTCGGAAGGCCACTAAGAAAAACAAGCGACTGCGGGCGAACCCTGTAGGAGCGAGCTTGCTCGCGATGATCGTTAACGATAACGCCTGTTTACTGGGTAAACGCGGCGCTCTCGAGACCATCGCGAGCAAGCTCGCTCCTACAGTGAATCATCACCCGCAGTCGCTGCCCCTGTGGTGAACCATTGATGACCCTTTCCCCGCAAGATTTCAGGGCGGCCATTGCCCTGTGCCTCTACCTGTTGGCCACCCACGCACTGGCCGATGAATCGTCGCAAGACGCGGAAGGCTTCCTGAACGGCGCGACGCTTGGCGTACTTAGCCGAAACTTTTATCTGAACAGCGACTATCGATCCCCCTCGCCGACCGGCAAGAGCTACAAGGCCGAATGGGCTCAAGGCTTTATCAGCACTTTTGAATCCGGTTTCACACCGGGCGCCGTTGGTTTTGGCCTTGATGCCCATGCATTTCTGGGATTGAAACTCGATAGCGGCAAGGGACATTCCGGGACCGGATTACTGCCAGTGGGCAGTGACGGCCGCAGCGAAAGCGACTACTCCAGCGGTGGCGGCGCGATCAAGCTCAAGGCATCGAAGACCACCCTGGCGTATGGCGAGATGGAGGTCGAAACCCCGGTATTCGACACCGCGGACAAACGCCTGCAACCGGAGTACGCCACTGGTTTTCTGCTCGACAGCCGTGAGATCGACGGCATGAACCTGCAAGCCGGGCACTTCACGGCATTCAAGAATCAGGACAGTGCTTCAGGCAAGGGCAACTTTTTCGGCTATGGCGCCAACACCGAGGCCGGTGGCATTTCGTTTGTCGGCGCTGACCTGTTTACCCAAAGTCCGGTCGGCGGCGCCCTGTACGCTTCGGAGCTGACAGACACCTGGCATCAGTACTACGGCAACCTGCATTTCAAGCAATCCGATGTGTTCCTTGACGCCAACCTCTATCACACCCGGGACACCGGCCAGGCACTGGCCGGTGCCATCGACAACACCGCGTACAGCCTGTCGGGCAGATACACGATCGGCGCCCATGGTTTCACCGTGGCCTATCAGAAGATCGACGGTGATACGCCATTCGATTTTGTCGGTGGCGATTCCATCTATCTGGCCAACTCGATCAAGTACGCCGACTTCAACGGTGCCCATGAACGTTCCTGGCAGGCACGCTACGACCTGGACCTGGCGACCTACGGGATTCCCGGGTTGAAATTCATGACGCGTTACGTCACCGGCGACCAGATCGACGGCACCCATGCACCGCAAGGCGGGGCCTACAACCCGTTCGACGCGGCGTCCGGCACCTTCGTGCCGCAACAAGGTGATGGGGGCAAACACTGGGAGCGCGACATTGATTTGAAGTACATCGTCCAAACGGGGGCAGCGAAGGACCTGTCGGTGCAGATGTCGCACGTTTCGCACCGGGCCAATAAGGCGCAGGCGGGTGATGACATAGACCGGATATATGTAGTGATTCAGTACCCGCTGGTGTTCTGAGGAAAGCATTCGACAATGTTTGGAATGCATTCATTGGTTGGAGCGGGCTTGCCGCAAAGCTGCAAACTCTGTTCAGACTGGATGGATCGCAATAGAGGCTCGACTGCTCGATACCGCACCAATAGTATGATAGGTTTCATGCAGTCGACTATCTCCGTGGAGGCCCAATCATGGGAACCGTACGAAAAACCATCACCGTGACCGACCAGCAAGACAACTGGATCAAAGCGCAGATAGAAGCGGGCCATTACACCAACGACAGCGAATACATTCGCGATCTGATCCGTCGTGAACAGGAGCGCAGCGCTGAACTCGAAACGATCCGTGCCGCCCTTCGGGAAGGTGAATCCAGCGGAGAACCTCGCCCATTCGATCCAGCTGCATTCAAACAGAGAATGTTAACCGCGCATGGCTGAATATCGTCTAACGCCTGCCGCAGAGGGTGACCTTGAGGCAATCTGGAGTTATACCGCTCGCCAGTGGGGCCTGGTTCAGGCCAATCGCTACATTGACATCCTTACCTCAGCATTTGCGCAATTGGCCGAGCGCCCGAAAAAGGC
Organism: Pseudomonas sp. GM48; assembly: GCF_000282335.1. Lineage (GTDB taxonomy): Bacteria > Pseudomonadota > Gammaproteobacteria > Pseudomonadales > Pseudomonadaceae > Aquipseudomonas. Next base: position 153,703 of record NZ_AKJM01000040.1, on the reverse strand, counting down.
GCCGGCCTGCGACTCTATCCGTCCTGGTTATCGGCGCTGCAGTGTTGAGCGACACATGATCTATTTTCGAATCACTGCGTACGGAATTGCGATCATCAGGGTTCTTCATGATCGGATGGAAGCCCAGCGCAATCTCTGACGATCCATTTCGCAACCCCGTGTAAAAACTGGGCGAATGTGTTGCTTCGACCAACCGCCATCGCGAGCAGGCTCCCCCCACAGTGGATTCGGTTGAGTCAGAAAATCTGGAGGTGATTGGCGGAAGGCAGCCGGAGTCGAACCTGCCCGGGAACGGATGCCGTCCCCAACCGGGTTTGAAGCCCGGCCGCGCCACCGGGCGCGATTGCCTTCCTTGAAGTCTGTCCTTGAATCCTGCCCTTTTATCAGTGTTCTGTGCGCTGGGCCAACGCACTGTCCGCACTAATCTGCCGACGATCACCAAAACGCCGCGTCAGGCCGATACGGTCAAAGTATTCCAGTATCTGAATGCTGCGCTTGCGCCCCAAACCGATTGCATCGCGGAACGACGCCACCTGAATCACCGGGTTGGCGTCCGCCAGTTGCAACAGCATAGCCGCCAATCGACGGATCATGCTGTCGGTGTAAAACAGATCGTGGACGACTTGATGGAGCAGGCCCAGCCGGGCCATTTTGCGCAGCAAGGCGCGAACGGTTGCCTCGTCATGCCCCAGGTTGCGCACCCAGGGCGGGTCGAAACCGGCTTGTTCGAACAACGGCTGCAAGCGTTGCCACAAGGCTTCGTCTTCTTCACTCAAGCGCACCTGATGTTCGGGTAAATGCAACCATGGTCCGCTGCTGACGATAGCGCCGCTGGCCAGCAATTCATCGAGCAGGCAGATAAACGTCGGACGTTCCAGAGTGCTGCCGGCAAATCGGCGCAGGCGATCCCGGTCCGGGCCCATTTGATCCGGTTCGAGTTGATGGAAATGCGCAAGTTGTTCGACTAAAGGCGCTTTCAAGGCTTGCCAGCGACTGGCACTGAACAGCAACGGACCTTGACGGGTATCGATCAGGCGCACGTTGTCAGGCAACGTCCAGGAATTGCGCGGACGGTTGAACTGACGTTCCAGGCGCTGCAGGTCGAGCCCGGTGTCGCTATGGGCCAGCAACGCCGGCAAAACATCTTCCAGCGTTGCACTGTTGGCCAGTGCGTCCAGTTGCGCCAAACGTTCGGGGCTGCGGCGTTGTCGAGCGGGTGCAAACGGATCGAGCACCCGACCGCCGCCAAGGGTGCGTTGGGCACTCTGGTCGCGCAGGATCAGCGGATCGCCCTTCACCGCATGCACCGGTGTATTGAGCAGCAGTTGCGCAAACATCCGCCCGCCGGGTGCCAGGCTTGTGCCTTCCAGCAGGGCGACTCGCCCGGTGACGTCCTGGGTGCCGAGGTGCACGTGCACCGGTTGAAAGTGCTCGAAGGCCCTGGGTTCACCAGCAAGCAACTGCATGTCGATGTCCAGGCGTTGGGTGGGCGCGTACAAGCCCTCGGCCAGCAACCAGTGGCCGCGATGGATATGCTCCAGGGCCAGCCGTTCGGCATTCAGGTTCAACGCCACACGCTGGCCGGCAATGGCGCTGTCGGCGGTCCGGTTTTGCGCGTGCAGGCCTCGAATGCGCACCGGTTTGCCTTGTGGCCCCAGCAACAAGGTATCGCCCACCGCGACCCGACCGGACAGTGCCGTGCCGGTCACGACGATGCCGGCCCCGGCAACGCTGAAGGCGCGATCGATCGCCAGTCGAAAGCCATCTTCGCTGCTGCGTTGCAACACTTCCCGCTGTGCTTCGAGCAAAGCCTGTCGCAAGGTTTCGATGCCCTCGCCGGTCACGCTCGACAGCGCAATCAGCGGCGCATCGGCATAAGGCCCGGGTGCCAGCAATGTGCGGACCTGATCGCGCACCACCTGCACCCGGGCGCCATCGACCCGGTCGCACTTACTGATCGCCACCAGAGCCCGAGGGATACCCAGCAACTGGACAATCGCCAGGTGCTCACGCGTCTGCGGCATCACACCGTCATCGGCGGCCACTACCAGCAACACCAGATCGATACCCTGCGCCCCGGCGAGCATGTTGTGGGTGAAGCGTTCATGGCCGGGAACATCGATGAAGCCGGTCAGGCTCGCTCCCGGCTCCAGCTCGGCATACAGGTAGCCGAGGTCGATGGTCATGCCGCGCTCACGCTCTTCCCGACGCCGGTCGCCCGCCTGGCCGGTGAGCGCCTGGAGCAGTGCGGTTTTGCCATGGTCGATGTGCCCTGCGGTGCCGACAATCACCCTGCCCGGCCCTCCGCCTGCAATTGATCAAGCTGCGCCAGCCATGCCGGCTCGTCGTCCAGTTGCCGCAGGTCCAGCCACAGGGCGTCATCGTCAATACGCCCGAGTACGGCAATCGGCAAGGCGCGAAAGGCCTCTTCAAGTTTCAACAGGGAGCGCCCGCGCAAGCGCTTGGAGGTCAACGGACGCAGACACAGCGCTGCGCTGGCCAGCCTCGCCACCGGTTGGCTGCCGCTGCCGATCATGCCCAGTGCCGGCATGGCACTGACGCTCCAGCCGTCACCCAACACCCGGGCCAGCGATGGCCGCAAGCGCTCGGCCTGGGCGAGAATATCGGTCTGTGGCCGGGTCAGCAGGCGCAGGCTGGGCAAGCGCTCGGCCAGTCGGTCCGGGTTGCGGTACAAGCTCAGCACCGCTTCCAGGGCCGCCAGGGTCATTTTATCGACCCGCAGCGCACGCTTGAGCGGGTTTTTCTTGATCCTGGCGATCAGTTCCTTGCGGCCGACAATCAGCCCGGCCTGTGGCCCGCCGAGCAGTTTGTCGCCACTGAAGGTGACGATGTCCGCGCCATCCAGCAGCGCCTGACGCACTGTCGGTTCGGCGGGCAAACCCCAGCGGGTCAAGTCCAGCAGGCTGCCACTGCCGAGGTCTTCGAGCAGTGGCAAACCGTGCCGGTGCGCCAGTTGCGCCAGCTCCGCCGTTGGCACGCTCGTGGTGAAGCCTTGAATGCTGTAGTTGCTCGCGTGCACCCGCATGATCAAACCACTGCGCGGGCCGATGGCGGCCTCGTAGTCGCGGGCATGGGTGCGATTGGTGGTGCCAACCTCATTGAGCTTTACCCCGGCGCGGGCCATGATGTCGGGAATGCGGAAGGCACCGCCGATTTCAATCAGTTCGCCCCGGGAAATAATCCCTTCCTTGCGTGCGCCCAGGCTGTTGAGGGTCAGCAGCACCGCTGCGGCATTGTTGTTGACCACGGTCACCGCTTCGGCGCCGGTCAGTTCGCGGATCAAGCCTTCGATCAGGTCGTCGCGATCTCCGCGCTTGCCGCTGCGCAAGTCGAATTCGAGGTTGAGCGGATAGCGGGCCGCCATTTGCACCGCCTCAATTGCTTCCTCGGGCAACAGCGCCCTCCCGAGGTTGGTGTGCAAGACCGTGCCGGTGAGGTTGAACACCCGACGCACATGGCTGCGGTGTTGCGCAGACAATCGCTCGCCCACCCGGCCCGCCAGCACTTCAGGGCTGACTTCTACCGATTCGAGCAAACCCTGCTGCACTCCTTCGCGCAGTTCATCAAGCAATTGCCGCAAGGCAGCCAGCAAGGCGTCGCGTCCATAGCGCTCGGCCAATGGCTGGCACGCCGGGTGACGCAACAAACTGTCGATGGAAGGTAGGCGCGGGGGTTGGCTGGCACCGCGAGCAGACATCTGGCACTCCTGAAAACGAATGACCGTCGCGCCTGAGTGTAGACGCTGCGGTTATTCGTCTCCCGGAGCCAGCAACAGATTCGGTGCCAAACGCTGATAACCGTCCTGCGCCAGGCGCATGTCGAGCATCAGGCTGGACAGGTCCGCCGACAGCGCTTCGGCGTCTGCATCGTTCTCCAGATAGAGCAACTTCAGATAACTGTTACAACCGGGGCAGACTTCTGCGCGCAAAGGCGCCTGGTTGGCGGCATGGCGATCATCTTCAAGGCTGAGGTATTCCAGGCCCTTGCTCTGCTCGCAATACACGCACTTGACCCGCACCACATGCCACTCGCAGGCGCACAGCGAACAGACCAGATAACGCAAGCCGTTGTGCTTGCCGCGATGGCGGATCACTCCGGCCATGGCCGGCGAGCCACAGGCCGGGCATTGACTGAGGCTGTCGCCGGGGCTAAGTGTCAGGTTCGGTGTACTCAACAACCAGTGGCTCCAGGCTATTTGCAGCGCCGCACCGAGAAACGGCACCAACGCGGCCGGCACCAGTGAATACTGGCCGCTGACCAACGCCACCGCCCAGACGCGGCGTTGCCCGGCGCCGGCCAGACGCAAGGTTTCCACGGCATCGGCCACGGCGGATTGTGGTGGTGCGTTATAGCGCTGCAGCAAGGCTTCGAGGTAAAGCTGCCAATCGTCTTCGCGCGCCAGGCTGTCGGCCGCGAACGGTGGCAAGCCGTGTTGCTGGCACAACTCGATGCGTTGCCGGTCAAGAGGCTCGCTCAGCGGTGGGTCGTCCAGCACCTGTTGCTGCACCCGGCACAGCCCGGCAATCAGGCGCAGGTAATCGGCCAGCGGGTGCCCTTCGGCCAGCGTTTCCAGGCGCTGGGCGCGCAGGCTGAACAAATTATGCGGTGGCATGTACAGAAACGGCGGCGAACCGGCCGCCGCTTCGATTTCTCCAGGTTCCAGGATGGTTGGCAAATGTCAGCCCTTTTTGGTGATCGGTCGCGTAGGAGCTTCGTCGCGGGTCTCATCTTGAGTCACTTGGCGATACCAGAGCTCATGGTGTTTCTTCGCCCAGCCGCGGCTGACCCAGCCATGCAACATGGCGCTGACCGAGCCCTTGATCCAGATGCCGGCATAGATGTGCACGATAATGCTGAGGATCAGCACGAAAGCGGCCAACGCATGCAGCAACATCGCCCAGCGGATAACAGTGATGCCGAAGTAATCGCTGAAATACGCACGCCAGATCACCAGCCCGGTGAACAACAGCCCAAGCATGCACAGCAGTAAAGTCCAGAACAGCAGCTTCTGCCCTGGGTTGTATTTGCCAATGGGCGGGACGCCCTCCTCTTTGTTCAGCATCACCCGGTCGATGCGCTTGAGCCACAGGCGGTCATTGGCGATGAAGTAATTGGCGCGCCAGAAGCGAAACACCAGGCCAAGGAACAACAGGAACATCAGCACACCCATGAACGGGTGCAGGATACGCGTCCATGGCCCGCCGCCGAACAGGTTGCTGAGCCAGAACAACGCCGGGTGAAACAGCGCCAGTCCGGACAGCCCGGCCATGAGGAACAGAATCGCCACCAGCCAGTGATTGGTACGCTGGCTACTGGTGTAGCGCAGGATCGTCTTGTTGCTCATGGCCTGCCCTCCCCACGTGGATCGAAGGTATGCACCGACGGATCGACTTCGTGCACGGCATTGTCCGGCGGGCTCGGGTGTTCATCTTCTTCGACAATTTGCGGTCCGACGCGCACGTAGTGGAAGAACCCTGCCAGTACTGCGGCGCCCATGGCCAGCAGCGCCAGCGGTTTGCTGATACCTTTCCACAGCCCTACCAACGGGCTGATTGCCGGGTGATCGGGCAAACCGGCGTACAGTCTTGGCGTATCGGCGTGGTGCAACACGTACATCACGTGGGTACCGCCGACACCTTCAGGGTCGTACAGACCGGCGTTTTCAAAACCCCGGCTCTTGAGGTCGACGATGCGCTCGGCCGCGTGTTCCTTCATGTCGTCCTTGGAGCCGAACACGATGGCACCGGTCGGACAGGTCTTCACGCACGCCGGCTCCAGCCCCACCGCTACCCGGTCCGAGCACAAGGTGCATTTGTAGGCCTTGTGATCCTTTTGCGAGATCCGTGGAATGTTGAACGGGCAACCGGTGATGCAATAGCCGCAACCGATGCAATGATCCTGATCGAAATCGACGATGCCATTGGCGTGCTTGATGATCGCCCCCGGGCTGGGGCATGCCGCCAGGCAACCGGGTTCGGCGCAATGCATGCAGCCGTCCTTGCGGATCAGCCACTCCAGGTTGCCGGCGTCGGTTTCATGCTCGGTGAAGCGCATCAGCGTCCAGGTTTCTGCGGTGAGATCCTGAGGATTGTCGTAGGTGCCATGGTTATGACCGACCTCGTCACGCAGCTCGTTCCATTCCGAACAGGCGACCTGACAGGCCTTGCAGCCAATGCATTTGGTGGTGTCGATCAGCTTGGCGACTTCCTCCATGCCGCGCACCGACGGCGCGGGTGTGGTGGTGGCCGAACGGGCAATGATGTCTTGGCTGGCCATTTAGACTTTCTCCACGTTGACCAGGAATGACTTGGATTCCGGGGTCTGGGTGTTGCCATCGCCGAGGAACGGCACCAGGGTGTTGGTCAGGTAACCGTGGCGTGTGAGGCCGGTGAAACCCCAATGCAACGGAATGCCGATCTGGTGCACCACCTGATTGTTGACCTGCAACGGACGAATCCGCTTGGTCACCACCGCCACCGCTTCAATGAACCCACGCTTGCTGCTGACCCGCACCCGGTCGCCGGCGACGATGCCTTTTTCCTTGGCCAGCACTTCGCCGATTTCGACGAATTGCTCCGGTTGGGCAATCGCATTGAGCTTGCAATGCTTGGTCCAGAAGTGGAAATGCTCGGTCAACCGGTAACTGGTGGCGGCGTACGGGTAATCCTTGGCCACGCCGAGGGAATCCCAGACCGAATCGAAGATTCGCGCCGCCGGGTTGCTGGTGGCCTTCTTGTTTTGCGGGTGCAGCGGGTTGATGCCGATCGGCGTTTCGAACGGCTCGTAGTGTTCAGGGAACGGGCCTTCGTTCATCTTGTCGACGGCGAAGAATCGCGCCACGCCTTCGGGGTTCATGATGAACGGATTCATCCCCGCTTCCGGCGCCACATCAGCCTTGTAGTCCGGCACATCGGTGCCGCCCCAGGTCTTGCCGTTCCACCACACCAGGCGTTTTTTCGGATCCCACGGCTTGCCTTGCAGGTCCGCCGAAGCGCGGTTGTAGAGAATCCGCCGGTTGGCCGGCCAGGCCCAGGCCCAACCTTGGGTCTGGTGCATGCCGTACGGGTCACTGTTGTCGCGGCGAGCCATCTGGTTACCGAGTTCGGTCCAGCTTCCACAGAAGATCCAGCAACCGGACGCCGTGCTGCCGTCGTCCTTGAGCTGGGCGAATCCGGCCAGTTGCGCATTGGCCTTGATCGCCGCGCCAGTGGCATCGGTGAAGTCGGTGGTGGCAGAGCCGTTGATTTCCTTGGCCAGCTCTTCCGGCGAAGGCTCGTCCGGGATCTTGTACGGCCAGGACAACTTGAGTATCGGGTCAGGGTACTTCCCGCCTTCGGTCTGATAGCGCTGACGCAGACGCTGGAACAGTTCGCTCATGATCCGAATGTCGGTCTGCGCTTCACCCGGCCCATCGGCGCCTTTCCAGTGCCATTGCAGCCAGCGACTGCTGTTGACCAGCGAGCCGTCCTCCTCCGCGAAACAGGTGGTGGGCAGGCGAATCACTTCGGTCTGGATATCGGCGCTTTTCACATCGTTGTACGGCCCGACGTTGCGCCAGAACTCCGAGGTTTCGGTGGCCAGCGGGTCCATCACCACCAGCCACTTCAATTTGGCCAGTGCCGCAGTCACCCGGTGTTTGTCCGGCAGCGCGGCGATCGGGTTGAAGCCCTGGCACAGGTAGCCGTTGACCTTGCCCTGGCCCATCAAATCAAACACCTTGAGGATGTCGTATTGGGGAATGTCCAGTTTCGGCAGGTAGTCGTAAGCCCAGTTGTTCTCGGCCGTGGCGTTGGCGCCGTACCAGGCTTTCATCAGGCTGACGTGGAATTTGCCGTAGTTCTGCCAGTAAGACAGTTGCCCTGGGCGCAACGGTTTCTGCGTGCGCTTGACGATGTAGGCGTTGTAATCCTGCTCGGCTTCGCCGGGTAGCGTGAGGTAACCCGGCAGCGAGTTGGACAACAGGCCCAGATCGGTCAGCCCCTGAATATTGGAGTGCCCGCGCAAGGCGTTGACGCCGCCGCCCGGCATGCCGACGTTGCCCAGCAACAATTGCACCATCGCCGCGCTGCGGATCATTTGCGAACCGACCGAGTGCTGGGTCCAGCCCAGAGCGTAGAGAATGGTCATGGTCTTGCCCGGCGTCGAGCAAGTGGCGATTTCCTCCCAGATTTTCTGCATGGCATCGACTGGCATGCCGCAGATCTGGCTCGCCAGTTCCTTGGTGTAACGGCTGTAGTGCTGCTTCATCAATTGATAGACGCAGCGTGGGTCCTGCAACGTCGGATCGACCTTGGCAAACCCGTCCTCACCAAGCTCATAGCCCCAGCCGGACCTGTCGGTGTAGGCACGCTTGGCGACATCGTAGCCGCTGAAGATTCCGTCCTCGAAGCCATAGCCGGCTTTTACGATGAACGACACGTCGGTGTAGTTGCGCACGTATTCGTGCTGGATCTTGTCCTCGGTCAGCAGGTAATTGATCAACCCGCCCATGAAGGCGATGTCGGTGCCGGTGCGGATCGGCGCGTAATAGTCGGCCACCGAGGCAGTCCGGGTGAATCGCGGGTCGACCACGATCAGCCGCGCCTTGTTGTGCGCCTTGGCTTCGGTCACCCATTTGAAGCCGCACGGATGCGCTTCTGCTGCGTTGCCGCCCATCACCAGAACCAGATTCGCGTTGGCGATATCGGTCCAGGTATTGGTCATGGCACCACGGCCGTACGTCGGGGCAAGACTTGCCACCGTCGGGCCGTGTCAGACACGCGCCTGGTTATCAAACCCCAGCATGCCGAGACTGCGGACGACCTTGTGCGTGATGTAGCCCGCCTCGTTGGACGCCGCTGACGCCGCAAGAAAACCGGTGGTCAGCCAACGGTTCACCGTTTGGCCCTGGGCGTTCTTCTCGATGAAGTTGGCATCGCGGTCGGCCTTCATCAGGTCGGCGACGCGATCGAGCGCTTCATCCCAGGAGATGCGGGTCCACTCGGTGCCGCCGGCTTTGCGCACCTGCGGGTATTGCAGCCGTCCGGGGCTGTGAATGAAGTCCAGCAGGCCTGCGCCTTTGGGGCAAAGGGTGCCGCGGTTGACCGGGTGGTCGGCATCACCTTCGATGTGGATGATGTTCTGTGCGACATTCTTGGCCGTATCGCCCTGGCTGTACATGATCACGCCGCAACCGACCGAGCAATACGGGCAGGTGTTGCGGGTTTCATGGGTGTGGGCAAGCTTGAAGTGACGCACCTGTTCGGCAAAGGCAAGCGTCGGGGCCATGCCCAACGCACCCAGGCTAGAGCCTGCAAGGCCGATGCCGGCGACCTTGAAGAACTGACGACGGCTGAGATCCATCGTGCACTCCTGATCAGGTGGAACCCGGTACATGGCCGGGCTTTTTGAACAACCTCGGTCGCGGCAGTCTGGCTGCCGACAGTTGAATATTAGACAGGGCTGTCGAATTCGCCACGAGAGCCGACCGTCGGGCCACCAAACACAACCCCCTGTAGGAGCGAGCTTGCTCGCGATGGTGTATCAGTTGAGTGAGCGTCGACTGACACTCCATCGCGAGCAAGCTCGCTCCTACAGGGGATTGGCGATTATCATGGTCAGCATTCCAACCCAGCTTTCATGAGACTACGCATGACTTTCGATTTTGATCAGGTGTTCGACCGCCACAACACCGGCAGTACCAAGTGGAGCCGCTACCCGGCCGACGTGTTGCCGATGTGGGTCGCCGACATGGATTTCGCCGCGCCGCCGGTCATCATCCAGGCCCTGCAAAAACGGCTGGAACACCCAATGGTCGGTTACAGCGTGGCCCAGGATGACCTGCGCGAGGCGATCGTCGCCGACCTCTGGAACAAATACGCCTGGCGCGTCGAACCCCAGGAGCTGATCTTCCTGCCGGGTGTCGAGTCTGGCTTCAACATGGCATTGAAGGCCCTGGTAAAGCCGCAACAGAACGTCGTTGTCCAGGTCCCCAACTATCCGCCATTGCGCCATGCGCCGGGCCATTGGGGGCTGAACAAGGTCGAGCTGAATTTCGATGCGCAAGCCGATGGCACCTACACCACGCCGCTGGATACCCTGAGCCAGTCGTTGCTAGGTGGCGGCTCCTTGCTGCTGAGCAACCCGCATAACCCGCTCGGCAAGGCCTTCCCCCGCGCAGAGCTGCAAGCCATTGCCGACATTTGCCTTGAGCATGATGCCTGGATCATTTCCGACGAGATCCACGCCGAACTGTGTTACGACGGCCGCCAGCACATTCCGATGGCGACCCTGAGCCCGCAAGTCGCCCAGCGCACCATCACGTTGATGTCGGCGAGCAAGGCCTACAACATCGCCGGCCTGAAAACCTCGTTCATGATCATCCAGGACCGGCATCTGCGCGAGAAGGTCAACCACGCCCGTTGCGGCATGGTCGACAGCGTCAATCCGCTGGGCATGGAAGCGACCCGCGTTGCCTACAGCGAAGCCGCGCCATGGCTGGCCGAGCTGAAGGACTACCTGCAAGGCAACCGTGATTTCCTGGCCGAGGCCGTGCGCACCCGCCTGCCGGGTATCACCATGAACCTGCCGCAAAGCACCTACCTGGCGTGGCTCGATTGCACGGCGCTGGGGCTGGAAAACCCGCAGCAGTTCTTCCTTGAACAGGCCAAGGTCGGTTTGAGCGCCGGCCTGGACTTTGGCGATGACTGCAAACAGTTCGTACGCCTGAACTTCGGCTGCCCACGGTCGCTGCTGGAAGAAGGCATTGCGCGGATGGAACGCAGCTTGCGCCATCTAAAGGCCTGACGAAGATCCCTGTGGGAGCGGACTTGCTCGCGAAGAGGGAGTGTCAGTCAATGATGATGTCGACTGACACTCCCTCTTCGCGAGCAAGCCCGCTCCCACAGGTAGCAAGTAGCGACAAACCGTCGATTTGGGAAGCCGCAAGAAAACTGTGCCGGAGTTTATCGGTACACGTACTTCACGATATAGGCATACAGGTCGTTATAGACAACATCAGGAACCTCTTTGGCATGGTTTGCAGTCTTGAGCAGGGCGAGGTGGCACTCCTTGGTCATCTCATCACGTTCTTCCGTGGTGTAGACGTGATTGTTGATGATTTTGTTGTAGGCGCTGTATGCATAAGGCGTTCCGGTCGAGGCGATGGCGACATCGCCGTTGGCGCCTCTGGTGAACGTGCTATGTGCCCGCAAGGTCCGTTCTTTCAACGCACCCAATCCACGTTCGTACAGGAAGATCTGTGAGCCGCTTACGGCTTTGGCGACTGTCTCGAACGCCAGAAGGATGGCTTGGGCATTCCTCATGCTCGACTCCAGCGCCGAGTAGCTGACAAACCGTTCCAGTTCCTTTTGCTCCAGGCTTTTCAGTGCTCGCTTGATGCTGGAAACGTGCGCAAATACCTGGTTGCAGCCCACGATGTGCGCCTCCAGCTGGTAGCCGGCAGGAACGGCATACGATGCAATCCCGGCAAAGTCGATGCTATCGAATGCACACTCCATGATGATGTTGTATTTGCGTGTGAGCACCTCGGTAAATATTCGCTTCCCGAGCTCCCGGACAAAAGCCTCCGTGTGCTCGTAAGCATGCAGCACCCCCAGCTTGATCATGTCGGCATATTGCGGGTGTTTTTCCCGGTATTCGGGCAGGTACAGGCGAACATAATTGGCGTAAACACCCGACGGCAGCAGTGTTTTTTCCAGCAGATAGGTTTTACCTGAGCCTTGTAAGCCAGCGGTAATCAGCAGTTTGGGGATGGTTTCGGCGGTTTTACCGGCCAATAGCGTTGCGGTGATCTCATCAAATGCTTTGGTTACGTCCGCTGTTGCATGGGTGTATTTCGGTGCTTCTGACATACCTTGATTTCCTTATCAAAGTGGGTTTGAAATTTTCATCCTGCCCTTTGAATAAAGTGTGCAATCGCCGATTGTTCAAATCTGTGATTGCATCAACATATGTCTATGTTTTTTAAAGTATAAATTCCTACTCGCCAGGAAGAAAAAACCTCGGAGCAATGGCCCACCAACGCGGCAGCAACTGCTTGACCTTGCTCTCGCCAAAACGGTCGTCGATCAACATCACCACCCCTTGATCCTGTTGCGTACGGATCACCCGTCCAGCGGCCTGCACCACTTTCTGCACACCGGGAAACAGGTAGGTGTAGTCATAACCGGCGCCAAAAATGGCGGCCATGCGCCGCTTCATTTGTTCGTTCACCGGGTTGAGTTGCGCCAGCCCCAGGGTGGCAATAAATGCGCCGATCAACCGGGCACCGGGCAAATCGATCCCTTCACCGAAAGCACCGCCCAGCACGGCAAATCCAACACCCTGGCCGTCGGCGTGGAACTGATCGAGAAACTGCTGGCGTTGCGCTTCGTCCATACCTCGGGACTGCGACCATCGTTTGATGTGCGGATGTTTCTCGGCCAGTAACTGCGCCACCTGCTGCAAATAATCGAAGCTGCTGAAAAACGCCAGGTAATTGCCGGGGCGTGCGCAGAACTGTCTGGCAATCAAGTCCACAATCGGTTCGAGAGAGGCCTGGCGATGCACGAACCGGGTGGAGATCTGGTTGACGATGTGCACTTGCAGTTGATCGGCGTGAAACGGTGACTCGACGTCGATGCACACCGTATCTGCCGGTGTTCCCAGCAAATCGGCGTAATAGTGCCGGGGGCTGAGGGTCGCGGAAAACAGCACCGTGCTGCGCGCAGCGCTCAGGCGCGGACGAATGAACCCGGCGGGTACCACGTTGCGCAGGCATAGCTGCGAGAGGTTGCGCTTGCGCTCCAGGTCGCGCTTGCTGATGTCGAACAGGAACTGCTCATCGAACAGTTCGGCCACCCGACAAAAATGCAACATGTCGAAGTAAAAACCCTGCAGTGCACTGTCCAGTCCTTGAGGATGATCGTTCAGGTAGTCTCCGATGCTGGCGCTGCACGATGACAGCGCCTGAAGCAACTTTTCCGGCGCCTTGTCATAGGCCTGATAGGCACCGGTTTGCGGACTGTGTACCGCGTTCCACTCGCGATTCACACGCTGCATGGGCTTTTTCAGCGCCTCAGGTGCAGTTTTGCGCACGCTGTTGAAGGTCGCTTGATCGAGGCTGGCGCTGTACATCTGCCGCCCCCGTTCCACCAGGTTATGGGCTTCGTCGACCAACACCGCGACTTTCCAGTGGTTGGCCTGGGCCAGACCGAACAGCAACGCGCTGAAATCGAAATAATAGTTGTAGTCGGCAACCACCACGTCGGCCCAACGCGCCATTTCCTGGCTCAGGTAGTAAGGGCAGACATCGTGCGCCAGGGCAACCTCGCGCAAAGTGCTCTGGTTCAACAGGCTCAGTTGACTGGCCGCCTGCCGTGCGGCGGGCAAACGATCGTAGAAACCCCGGGCCAGCGGGCACGACTCGCCGTGGCAGGCTTTGTCCGGATGTTCACAGGCCTTGTCCCGGGCGATCATCTCCAGTACTCGCAACGGCGGCGCATCGGCGCTGGCAAGAATCACTTGCGCGGCGTCCAGTGCCAGTTTGCGTCCCGGGGTTTTCGCCGTAAGGAAGAACACTTTGTCCAGTTGTTGCGGCGCCAGGGCCTTGAGCATGGGGAACAAGGTGCCTAGGGTCTTGCCGATTCCCGTTGGCGCCTGGGCCATCAGGCAGCGCCCCGTGCTCACGGCCTTGAACACCGACTCGGCCAGATGGCGCTGCCCCGGACGAAATTCGGTGTGGGGGAAGACCAGGCGTTGCGCCGCCAGATTGCGCCCTTCACGATGGGCGACTTCCTGCTCGGCCCATTGCAGGAAGCACGCGCAATGCCGTTCGAAGAATTGTTGCAGCTCGGTAGCGTCGAAAGGCTCGACCAGGCAGGTTTCCTTTTCGCTGACGATGTCGAAATACACCAAGGCCAGATTGATCTGTGCCAGTTCCAGTTTCCGACACATCAACCAGCCGTAGATTTTGGCCTGGGCCCAATGCAACTGGCGGTGGTTGGCTGGTTGCTTGCTCAAGTCACCGCGGTAGGTCTTGACCTCTTCCAGGCAGTTTTGCCCGGGGTCATAGCCATCCGCCCTGCCCTTGACCGTCAATGTTTGATACTGGCCTTCCAGGGCAACTTCGCTTTGGTAGCCTTCGCTGCGCCGCGACGCCACCGTACGGTGCCCGACAATACCCTCCAGCGCGGTCGGCGACGGCGTGAAACGCAGGTCGAGGTCGCCGGCCTTGGCGGTGAACTCACACAGCGCCCGAACCGCAATGCTGTAGCTCAAACCTCCTGCTCCGCCCATTGCACGTAGCACACGGCGATCGGCATCTGGTGCTCATGACAGAATTCCAGCCAGCGCAACTGGTTGTCCTGCAGGCGATCGCCCGGGCCTTTGACTTCAATCATGCGGTAGGTCTTTTGCCGGGGCCAGAACTGGATCAGGTCCGGCATGCCGGCGCGATTGGCCTTGATGTCGAGCAAGAGGCGGTTGAACCAGTGTTTAAGGTGCTCGGCCGGGAGACAGTCCAGGGCTTGCTCCAGCAACTCTTCGCTGAGCACGCTCCAGAACACGAACGGTGACTGCACGCCCCACTTGGCGGCATAACGTTCGCGGATGGTCTGCCGGTAGCGCCCGTCGTCGAGTTCGGCCAGGCATGCCTGGAACAGTTCGGCCCGGCGTCCATGGAAGTCTTCGCTGAGCAAATCCACCGGTCCGCGCTGGAACGGGTGAAAAAAGGCACCCGGTAAAGGTGCGAAAATCGCTGGCCAACACAGCAGTCCAAACAGTGAATTGACCAGGCTGTTTTCGACGTAGTGCACCGGTGCCGAATCCTTAGCCAGATGCGCCTGGACGTAAGATTCCACCGATAACGTCGGGTCTGTCCTCGGCAATTGCAGGTCCAGACGCTGCATTTCCCGAGGCGCTGCCCGCTTGATGGGCGGCCCGCCGAGTTTGCGCCGCAGTCGAGGCAGCACACGGAGCAGTTGCTGGTGTTCGGCGGCGCTCTCCGGTGCTTGTTCAGCCCGCACGGCCAGGTCCAGGGCCAGTTCAAACTGACCGCTGCGTTCCAGCACGCGAATCAGCCGCGAACGCGCGCCGGGATAGGCGCATTCGCGGTAGAGGTCAAGGGCCATGGAGAAATCCGCGATGCGTTCGCAATACTGGGCCATCTGGAACAGCAGTTTGCCGCGCCGCCGTTGCAACCACGGATTATCCAGCGCCAGCCCCATGATCCGCTCGGCCACCTCTTCCAGCGCTTCACCGGCCTCGAATTGTTGCTGGTACGCGTGCAGGAGGACGCAGGCATCCACGTCTTCGCGGCTGCGCAGGCCACGGGACTCGGTGCTGAATTCGACTTTTTCGTAGGTGTAGATACCAAGGTCGGCCAGCACAAACTCCGACCAGTCCTGGTACAGGTTGCCGAAGAACATCAGGCGCAGGCGATCGCACAATTGCATGATGGTCAGGCTAAACAGGCGGTCGTCCAGCGACGGGCACCAGTCGTTGAAGCTTTGTACCTGGGGAAATTGCTCGCACAGCGCTGGCAACCAATCGGCTTTCTTGCCTTTGGGTTGATCGATGGCAGGGCCAAAGGTCTGGAGGATTTCGCCCTTGAGCAGCAGTTCGAACAGCGCTTCGACCGCCAACGGCATTCGCTCATCGACCCAGCCGAGCTGTAACAGCGGGCTGGCGGCGCTGCCGATATCGCCGATTTCGTCGTAATGCAGTTTGCTCGCCCTGAAATGAACGCCTTTGCGCATGACCATTCTGACCAGCAGTGCCTTTGATTCACGGGGCAACAGCTTGAAGTCATGAATGAAACGCTGCTCGTCGACGCTCAACACATCGGCAGAGCGCTGTTCAAGCCAATCAAGCACTTGCATGAAGTTGTTCAGGTAATAGAACGGATCGTCGAGGGGGGTTGCAGTCACAGGGAAATGGGCCATGGCGAGCGAGTACTGGTTATGCGTACAGATACCAGTTCCGCCCTGCCCGGTGCAATGGGAAAAGGATAAATGGCGCTGTAGGGAATTTTTCCCGGGCAGTAGAACTTTCTGCCCCCCGGCGACACCAACCGCCATGGAGATGCAGCAATAGCCATCGAACTGATGGCGCTGCTTCAGAACGTACGGGAGGTGATTATGGACATCAAGACTTTGGGCTTGCCCATGGCGGTAGCGGCCCTGCTGACGCTGGCCGGTTGCTCGACGCCAACGGTGGTGACGCTGCAGAACGGCACTCAATACCTGACCAAAGACATGCCGAAAACCAAAACCAGCGACGGGTTCTTTGAGTTTGAGGACATTGCGGGTGCGAAGGTCAAAGTCAGGGCCAATGACGTGGCGACGATTCGTGAGGAAGACTAACGTTTCTCCTGGCACGATGTGGCAGGTTTCGAGCACTGCTTTACACTCGATAGACCCCGTGCGACCGAATGACTGTGCAACGCTTCGACACGATGCGTTGCAATACGGGCATCACGTAAAGATTCAGGTGACGCCGAAATGAAAATGGTCACGCCACTTCTTGCCTCTCTGCTCGCCGTCAGCGCGTGCATGACTGCGAGCGTGTGTGACGCCGCCACAAAGGCAAAGGCAAAACCAAAGCCCTTGCCAACTTACAAAACCAGTTTCGATTGCGCCTCGCCCCAGGCATCCGCCGAAAAGCTCATCTGTCATGACGCCCAACTGGCGCAGATGGACCTCGAACTCAATCGCCTTTATCTGCTGGCGCTCACGGATGAACATTCGGTGCCGCGCCCGGATAAAGTCGAGATTGATCAACAGTTCTGGATCGACGCCCGCAACCAGTGTGACAGCGGCCCGCAAGCCAAGCCCTGCGTCATTCGCAGTTATGCCGAGCGTGCGCATCAACTGCGCCAGGGATCGGCCATTGCCAGAACCAAGGACCCGAGCAGACGCACCGAAGGCCCCGTTGCCTTCCATTGCGCAGGACTCAGCCCGCTGGTTGCCGCCACGTACTTTACGGTCGAACCGGGGGTTGTGTTCCTGAAATGGGCGAACACTTCCATAGCCCTGAACCAGGTGCCGAATAATTACGGAACCCAGTACACGGGCAAGGATTACAAAGGCAACTACAGCTTCTGGCAAATCGGCGATGACGTATTTTTGCAGATACCCGGCTCAGGAAAGATGAGTTGCACAGCCGAGCCGGTCGGTTGATGACCCTGGCATCGGGACGTCCTGTCCCGATGGCCGCTCACGGCTTTAGCTGCCGGTGCGAATCTTGTTCCAGACCCGGGTACGCACCCGGTCGATGTTCAATGGCATGGCTTCCAGGGCAAACAGCTTGCCCATCATTTCCGGACTTGGGTAAACCTTGGTGTCGTTCTTGATCGCCGGGTCGATCAGGCTGTCGGCCTTCTCGTTGCCATTGGCGTAATGCACGTAGTTGCTGACACTGGCCATGACGTCCGGGCGCAGCAGGTAGTCCATGAAGGCATAACCAGCCTTTTCATCCGGGGCATCGGCCGGCATTGCGACCATGTCGAACCAGATCGCTGCACCTTCCTTGGGAATCGAGTAGCCGATGTCGATGCCGTTGTTGGCCTCCCTGGCGCGGTTTTCCGCTTGCAGGATGTCGCCGGAGAAACCGACCGCGACGCAGATATCGCCGTTGGCCAGGTCACTGGTGTACTTGGACGAGTGGAAATAGCTGACATACGGCCGCACTTTCAACAGCAGGGCTTCGGCCTTTTTGTAGTCTTCCGGGTTCTTGCTGTGAGGCGGCAAACCGAGGTAGTTCAACGCGGCCGGCAGCAGTTCGGGGCCGTTGTCGAGGATGGCCACGCCGCACTTCTGCAATTTCTGCATGTTCTCGGGCTTGAAGATCAGGTCCCAGGAATCCACCGGCGCGCTGTCGCCCAGTACCGCTTTGACCTTGGCAATGTTGTAGCCGATGCCTGTGCTGCCCCACAGGTACGGGAAGCCGTGCTCGTTGCCCGGGTCGTTGGTCTGCAACGCCTTGAGCAGTACAGGGTTGAGATTCTTCCAGTTCGGCAACTGACTCTTGTCGAGTTTCTTCAGTGCGCCGCCTTCGATTTGCCGGGCCATGAAGTGGTTGGACGGGAACACGACGTCGTACCCGGATTTGCCGGTCATCAACTTGCCATCGAGGGTCTCGTTGCTGTCATAAACGTCATAGGTGAAGGCGATGCCGGTTTCTTTCTGGAAGTTTTTCGTGGTGTCCGGCGCGATGTAA
The DNA here is from genome assembly GCF_000282335.1 of Pseudomonas sp. GM48. Taxonomy (GTDB): domain Bacteria; phylum Pseudomonadota; class Gammaproteobacteria; order Pseudomonadales; family Pseudomonadaceae; genus Aquipseudomonas. Next base: position 135,484 of record NZ_AKJM01000040.1, on the reverse strand, counting down.
TCCGACCAGTTGTAGATTTTGACGGTGTCGGCCGCCTGACTGATCGATGCCACGAGCATCAGCGGAGCCAGGGTCAGTGTCTTTCGGATCATGAGTCGATTCCTGTATGGGTTATTTTTGTTGGCAGGCAATCAAAGGGATCAGCTTTTAATTTTTTTAATCGTTCAAAAAATCAACACGTAGGTCTTGCGCACGGTTTCCTGGATATCCCAGATGCCGAGGCTGTTGGCCGGCAACATCAGTGCGTCGCCGGCTTCAATGTGCAGGGGCTCACCGCCGTCCGGGGTGAAGGTGCAGCGGCCCTGGATGAAGTGACAGAATTCCTGGGCGACGATCTGCCGCCGCCAGCGCCCGGGTGTGCATTCCCAGACGCCGGTCTCGACGCCGTCGTCGCGTTCGACGCTGGTGGTCGAAGCCACGGCCACGGGTGTGCCCAACGGCACGGCGACCGGATTGGACTCTTCCAGTTTCAGGGTTGCGGTGTTCTTGAATTGCGTGATGCTCATGGGAATACCTGTCGATGTAGCCTGTAGATGAAGAGCGCGTCGTTCAGTGCATGAAACCTTCCATGAAACCGGCGACCCCGCTGGCAAGCTTGCGCCGCCAGGGCGCAGTCGTCGGGTTGGCCAGGGTCTGGTCCTCATGGACGAAGCTGCGGATGATCGCGTTGTAGCCGAGCCAGCGGATGGGCTCCGGCTCCCAGGCCCTGAGCGCGTCAAGACCACGCTCGGGGATGACCCACGGTTGGCGTACCAGGTTGGTGTCGCGCCCCAGGATCAGGTCGGCCAGCGTCCGCCCTCCCAGGTTGCTGGCGCCAACGCCCTCCCCGCCATAACCGCCAGACAAGGCAATACCGTTGGCCCGATCGCAGAGCATGTGTGGCTTGAAATGCCGGGACATGCCCAGGTTGCCGCCCCAGGAATGGGTGATCTGCACGTTTTTCAATTGCGGGAACAACTCGCCAAACAGATAGCGCCGCAGCTGTTTTTCGTCAGTGGTCAGGTCGAAGTCGTGGCGTAGCTTGCCGGCGAACCGGTACCCGCCACGGGCGCCAAAGATCAAGCGGTTGTCAGCGGTGCGCTGACCGTAGGTGACCTGGCGACTGGCCTCGCTGAACGCCTGGCCGCGACTCAGGCCAATTTCGTCCCAGGTGGCGGCAGACAATGGCTCGGTTGCGACGATCAAGCTCTGCACCGGCATCTGATACCGCCCCAATGGCGGCAAAGTGACGGAGTAGCCTTCTACCGCCGGCACCACCCAGCGACTGCGCACCGACGCTTGCGCCGTCCGCAGGTTGCCGGACTGCCAATGGGTGACCGGGCTGTTTTCGTAGATTTTGACCCCCAGGCGCTCAACCGCCCGGGCCAGCCCGCGTACCAGTTTGGCCGGATGGATGGTCGCCACGTGTGGCGCGTAGATACCGCCATAGGGTTTGGCGACCCGGATCTGTTGCGCCAGTTGTTCCGGGTTCAGCCAGCGATAGTGGCTGTCGTTAAGGCCCTGGCGGTGGAGATCGTCCAGATAGTGACGAAGGCTGGCCTCCTGCTCCGGGTAGCGTGCGGCGCAATACAGTACCCCGCCTTTGCGGTAATCGCAGTCGATGCCCTCACGTTCGAGGACAATTTCCACTTCTTCCGGAATGCTGTGCAACAAATCGTAGGAGGCGCGGCGCTCTTCCACTGGCAGATTGGCCAGCAGACGATCTTCACCCAGCAAGTTGCCCATCAGCCAGCCGCCGTTGCGACCCGACGCGCCGAAACCGGCGGTTTGTGCTTCGACAATCGCGATGTTGAGGTCAGGTTTCTGCTGCTTCAGGTAGTACGCGGTCCAGAGACCGGTGTAGCCCGCGCCGATGATCGCCACGTCGACATCCAGGTCCCGCTCCAGCGCCGGACGCGCCAACAAAGGCTCGTCGAGCTGGTCCATCCACAAACTGATAGTGCGCCACGCCGGCATGCAAGACTCCGCCACTCAAACTTCGATGACGTCGATCCTAGTGCGTGGGCTCAGGGGCTGTCTTGCGCGCGTGCACGCAAAGAAATTTGTTTGACGTAGGCCTTGGGTGACTGGCCGGTGTGCTGACGGAAACAGCTGTAAAACGCCGACAGCGAATTGAATCCGGCAGCGAACGCCAGTTCATCGATACGCAGTGGCGGTGTGGCGGCATCCAGCGCGGCGAGCAAATGCTGCAGGCGCGCCTGGTTGACGTAGCGGTAGAAGCTCTGCCCCAACACCTGGTTCAACAGATAGGAAATCTGATTGCGGCTGTAGCCACACTCCTTCGCCACCCGTTGCAGGTCGAGTTCCGGGTCAAGATAAGGCTGCTGACCCTGGAAATACTGTTGCAGGTCATCGGCCATGAAGCTCAATTGGCGTGGTGACAATCCGAGCCGGCTGACCGCCGGGCGCTGGTTGCCGGAGGCTTTGCTGGCGGGTTGCTCATGCACCAATGAAGCGTATTCGTTGACCCGCCAGATCAGCCCGTCCTTGACGGTAATCGCTTCGCTGGCACGGAACGACACCAGTCCTTCACCGCCACGCAGTGTGATGCGGTACTGAATGAACGCCGTGTTGCCGTCCAGTCGAATGCGGTCGGAGTGCTCCAGCGCTTCATCCGGATCCCGGGGCATGCTGCTGCGCACGTAGTCGCGCAATTCGGCCAGGCCCATGACCCGGTTCTGGAAAAAATCGTTGTACTGCACTTCAGGGTGATAGAGCGCCATGACGCCATCCAGATCCCGGTGCTTCCAGCGCAAGTGATAGCGCATGACCGTCTCGCCCGTGGCCTGGGTTTGCAGCGGGCCATCATCATCGGCGTGCATTGAAAATCTCGACGGGAAAAAACCGAGCTTGCCCAACTTCCGCTTTGTCTTCAACGACTAAACAGATGGTGGCTTTTGCCCGCAAATTGCAGATAAGAGTGAGCTGAATCAAAACAATGCCGGCAATCGCCAAACGGCCTGAAAAATCCACACTCTTTTCACATCCGGCTGCTACTTTTAAACACTGTCACTGGTTGAACCAACGAAGGTTCTTCCCTCCTACCATGAGCTAAAGGAAGCGCTCGAAGATGAAGGCGGGTAACACATGAATATAGGGTTCAGTAAGGTCACGTTTCCAAACGCCTGCCAGCTGATGCGCTGGCATTTTCATCCCATGGGGTTCGAGGCGAGCATGGACGCACCGGGCAGCATGATTGCCCGTCTGTTTGATCGTGCCACTGGCGAGACCATGATCGCCATTGCCGGTATTCCATGCGCCAACATCATGAATGCCGCGGATGTAGAACGAATAATCGAAGCGGTGGAAGATGAACTTGAAGCCTTCATTCCACCGGAGGCCATCAAGAGTTATGCCTGAAGGCTGCCCCCCCTGTAGGAGCGAGCTTGCTCGCGATGGTCGTTAACGATAACGCGTATTTACTGGCTGAACGCGGCGCTCTTGAGTCCATCGCGAGCAAGCTCGCTCCTACAAAATCAGGTCGTGGTTTGGCTTTTACGATGATCGACAAAAAACGCCTTGCCCTTGCCGATCCGGTCGGAGGCCTTGGGCATGTTCGCAGCCTGGGTGTCTTGCGCGTCGACATACCAGTAGCAATGGCTGACGGCGCGGGTAATACCCACGTACGCCAGCCGCAGGATCTCGTCCTTCTGGGCATTGTCGTAGGGTTCGCTGTCACCTGCCTTGCCCAGGCCCGCCATCCGGTAAACCTGATTCTTGTAAGGCGAACTGGTCAGGTGCTGGCAGTCGCCCAGTAGAAATACCGCATCGGCCTGGAGGCCCTTGGCACTGTGATACGTCAGTTGCTTGAGCCTGCGAGCTTCATACGGCAAGCTCGAATCAACATTAACTACAGACTGAATATGTTCTTCTATCAATAACTTATCGCTACTTTTTCGATACAGCATCAAGATCGAATCGCCCTTTCGGTAATGCTCCATCAGGCGTTGGGCCATGCCTTGGTCATCACGATCGAGGACGTTAACCGGCAGCAATGCCTTAGGCTCTCCGCTGGCCTTGGCTTTCTTCCCGGCAATCGCCGGTGCGGCCCGCACGATGTGTTCGGCAGCATCGATGATGTGCTGGTGGCTGCGATAGTTGTCACTAAGCATGACCTTGGTGGTGCTCGGCGACGGGAACTCCTTGTTGAACTCCATGAAGTAGGTCGGCGAACTGCCGCGCCAACCATAGATGGATTGCCAGTCATCCCCCACGCAAAGTAACGAGGAACGCTGGGCGCCGCGTCCGACGTGCATGGCCGGTCCGCGACTGCGGATCTCGGCCAGGCTGGCCCTGATCCACGAGACGATTTGCGGCGAGACATCCTGGAATTCGTCGATCATCAGGTGCGACAGCGGCCGCAGCAGCTCATCACTAAGCAGCTTGAGGTTCTCCGGCGAATGCTCGCTGAACAGGGCGAACATCCGGTTGTAGGTCATGATCGGCGGTTTCTGATCGAGCAAATGATCTTCCAGCGCCCGCCAGTAAAGGCTCAGGGCCTCGAAGAAAAACCGGTCGGGATCGTCCTTGGCAAAACTCATCTGTCCCACGGCACTCGGCACATCCAGCCCGAGGTTTTCGATAAACCCGGCGGCGGCGACAAAACAATCGAGCAATGGCGCGGAAGCGAGTTCGCCCTTGACCTTGTAATCGAAGCCCGGCCCGGCGCTGGCATCGCCGGCGAGCGAGGCCAAAACACGCTTTGACAATTCGTAACTATCCAGCCATATCAATGGCTTACGACAGAAAGCTTGAAACAGGGTGCGCTTTACTGCCCACTCTGCGCGCACTGTCAGTTTGGCGTTTGGACGTGCCACCTGCGGGTTTTCCCGAGGATCGAAGCCCAGCACCACCCAGGCGTCCAGGGACGGAATATAGCCGTGACAATGGAATTTCGAACCGTTGATATCAAACGATTGGCGATTCGGTTCGATACCCTTGATGGGCCAGGCACCGGCACGAATCCACAGGTCTTCAATGGCGTCGCACAATTCTTCATCGCGCTTGGCGGCCAGTTCGGTAACGCCGATGCGTTTCTGCACATCCGGGTGATCCCGCTCCAGTTCCTTGAGTTGCAAGGCATGGCGGGACAATGGCTTGATCAGCTCGCGAAAACGCTCATCGTCACGGTGCAGACGGTGATAGCAGGCGTTGAGTTGTTGGCGTTGAGCATCGTTGATCCGCAGATCGAATGGATTGCTGTCGACCTCCTCATCACCCTGTGCAGCCCGCAGGCTGAGGTTTTCGAAAGCCTGTAAACGCTCGAAACCCGGTAGGCTGCGCACCATCGGCAGGATCCGCGAGTGAAAGGTGCGCACCAGATCACGCGCCTCCTTGAAGCTGATAACGCGCCCCCAGAGCGCAAACAGTTCGATCAGCTTATTGATGAAGTCCTTGCGCGACTCGCGGGTGAAGGTTACCACTGTCATCGAACTCAGCTCGAAGCCCAGGTAATGGGTCAGCAGCAAGATACGCAGCACCAGCGTGGTCGATTTGCCTGCACCGGCCCCCGCGATCACCGAGGTGGACGGCGTATCGCTGAAGATCATTTTCCACTGTGCGGCGCTGGGTTGGGCATGGGCCGGCAGCAACCGGGCGACATCGGCCTTCATGCGCCTCTTCAACTCGGCGCTCAATGGCAGGCGCCAATCGTCGAACAGCAGGTCATCGACATTCGGTGGCCGGTGTTCAGTGGAGCGCGAGTCGCGGATCAGCAGGACCTGTCGACCTTCCTCCAGCCCTTCGAGCTTGCCTTCCTTGTAGCCGTAATCGACCCCGGCGCTGTGACCGCTGCGAAAACCGTCGGCCTGGCCATGCAACCACGACGCACGATGCTGGGCATGCAGGCGGGTCAGGCTGTAACCGAAGAATCGGGCGAGCAGTCGCTTGATCAGCGGCATCTCGGCCAGGGGGCGAAGTTCAGGAGGAAGATCGGGGGTGTGTTGCGGCACGCGGACTGACTCCAGGGTGTGAGGCTGTTGAGCGCTATGGTGTCTGCATTTGCCGTCGAGTTCTAGTGAATTGCTTATGACTCATTGGCTTATGCGATGAAGTGAAGGTTGGATGAGAAAATTTCGAGGTGGTTTTATATCAATCTATTCGATTGGAATGCTGCATTTTTTACGCTTTTTATCGATTGTTGCCTGCTGGATGATGGCTGTCATCACTCACCGGTCTCGCTTCGTGGCCCAGGCGCCTCGCCCCATGACGAACCTTTTCTGGAGACGATCATGCTTGAACTCAGACCTTTCAACTCGCTCGGTGGCGCTCATCACGGCTGGCTGGATGCTCATCACCATTTTTCGTTCGCCGAATACTACGATCCCAAGCGTATGAACTGGGGCAACCTGCGGGTCTGGAATGACGACGTGATCGCTCCCGGCACCGGTTTCCCGCAACACCCGCACCGGGACATGGAAATCATCACCTATGTCCGCGAAGGCGCCATTACCCACCAGGACAACCTTGGCAACAAGGGCCGCACCGAAGCCGGTGACGTCCAGGTCATGAGTGCCGGTACCGGGATCGCCCACAGCGAGTACAACCTGGAAGCTGCACCGACCAGGATTTTCCAGATCTGGATCATCCCGAATGAATCCGGTCTGGCCCCGTCCTGGGGCGCCAAGCCGTTCCCGAAAGGCGAGCGCGAAGGTTTTGTCACCCTGGCCAGCGGCAAGGAAGGCGACGATCAGAGCCTGCGTATTCGCGCCGATGCCAGGCTGGTAGCGGCCAACCTGAAGGCTGGCGAGTCTGCCGAATACCATTTGGACAACGGCCGTCGTGCATACCTGGTTCCGGCCACCGGGGCCATTGAAGTCAATGGCTTGCGTGCACAAGCTCGAGATGGTGTAGCGGTGGCCGATGAGCAGGTGCTGCGCGTAACGGCCATCGAGGACAGCGAGATCGTTCTGGTGGACCTGGCGTGATCCGCTGAACGCCATTGCAAAAAAAAGGGGCGACCGTATTGGTCGCCCCTTTTTTATTGCTGCACCGAACCCATTGTGGGAGCGGGCTTGCTCGCGAAAGCGGTATCAGCTTCAACATCAATGTTGACTGAAACATCGCCTTCGCGAGCAAGCCCGCTCCCACAGGGTTGTGTGTTTACTTCGCGGAAATGGCGCCATCCACCAGCGTTTGCGCCTCGGCCACCAGTTGCTTGAGGTGGTCGTCGCTGACAAAGCTTTCGGCGTAGATCTTGTAGATGTCTTCCGTGCCCGACGGACGCGCCGCGAACCAGCCGTTTTCAGTCATGACTTTGAGACCGCCAATGGCCTGGTCGTTGCCCGGTGCGTGGCTGAGGATGCTCTGGATCGGCTCGCCGGCCAGTTCGGTAGAAGTGACCTGTTGCGGCGACAGCTTGCTCAACAGTGCTTTCTGTTCCGGGTTGGCCTTGGCGTCGACCCGTACCGAGAACGGCTCACCCAGTTCATCGGTCAAGGCACGATACGCCTGGCTCGGGTCGCGACCGGTACGGGCAGTCATCTCAGCGGCCAGCAGGGCCGGAATCAAACCGTCCTTGTCGGTGCACCAGACACCGCCGTCCTTGCGCAGGAACGACGCACCAGCGCTTTCTTCACCGCCGAAACCCAGCGAACCATCGAACAGACCATCGGCAAACCACTTGAAGCCAACCGGCACTTCGTACAGACGACGACCCAGGCGCTTGGCCACACGATCGATCAAGCCGCTGCTGACCACGGTTTTACCCACGGCGGCATCGGCGCGCCATTGCGGACGATTCTGGAACAGGTAGTCGATGGCAACGGCGAGGTAGTTGTTCGGCGCCAGCAAACCGCCGGACGGCGTGACGATGCCATGACGATCGTGATCGGGATCGCAGGCAAACGCCACGTCGAAACGCTGTTTCAGGCCGATCAGGCCTTGCATGGCGTGGCTGGACGATGGGTCCATGCGGATCTGGCCGTCCCAGTCGACGGTCATGAAGCGGAAGGTCGAGTCGACCTCTTTGTTCACCACATCCAGGTCCAGGCGGTAATGCTCGGCAATCGCCGACCAGTAGCGCACCCCTGCTCCACCCAGTGGGTCAACACCCAGGCGCAACTTGGCCTCTCGAATGGCATCGAAGTCGATCACGTTGATCAGGTCGGCAACATAGGTGTTGAGGTAATCGTGACGATGGGTCGTGCTGGCCTTCAGTGCCTGCTCATAGCTAATGCGCTTGACCCCGGCGAGCTTATTGGCGAGCAGCTCGTTGGCCTTGGCTTCGATCCACTTGGTGATGTGGGTATCGGCCGGACCACCGTTGGTTGGGTTGTACTTGTAGCCACCGCTTTGCGGCGGGTTGTGGGACGGTGTGATGACGATGCCGTCCGCCAGGCCCGAAGTGCGCCCGCGGTTGTAGCAGAGGATCGCATGGGAAATGGCCGGCGTCGGCGTGTATTCGTCACCTTCGGCGATCATCACGGTCACGCCATTGGCCGCCAGCACTTCGAGGGCGCTGGCGCCGGCCGGTGTGGACAGCGCGTGGGTATCGATGCCGACAAACAGCGGGCCATCGATGCCTTGAGCTTCGCGATACAGGCAGATGGCCTGGCTGATCGCCAGCACATGCCATTCGTTGAAACTCAAGTCGAACGAGCTGCCCCGGTGCCCGGACGTGCCAAAGGCAACGCGCTGGGTCGAAATGGCGGCATCAGGCTGGCCGGTGTAATAGGCCGTTACCAGTCGCGGGATGTCGACCAACAATTCTGCCGGTGCCGGTTTACCCGCAAAAGGACTGAGTGTCATGCAAAACCTCTGGAATAGAGTGGTTCAGGAATTGGGTCGCAGTTTACTGGCAGTTTGACCGCAAGGCGATGGGATCGATCCAACAGAGTGCAGGATGTTATTTTTTGCCTGAGTCACTCGATTGATTCAAGGCGCAGCGCATCCCCTAACAGGCCCAGTGCGGCAGCCAGATTGTGATCACCGCCAAACGTATGACTCAGGCGCAAATGCTGCCCGTGCAGGCCGTGGAGGCTGAACAGTTCTCCCGGTGCGATAACCACTTGATGCGCCAGCAGGCGCTGGAATACACGACGTACATTGACCCGACGCAAGGAGCGCACCCAGATCGTTGCGCCGCCTTCAGGCTCGACAAAATGCAAGGCATCGCCCAATCGCTCCTGCAACAACAGGATCATTTGACTCTTGCGTTCCTTGAGTAACCGACGCAGCACCAGCAGGTGCTGATCGATGCGACCGCTGCTGTACAACCGGGCGATGGCTTTCTGGCGAATCGGCGAGAGACGGAATGAGCGCAGCAGAAAGTGCCGTTGCAGCTCAGCGCTCAAGTGCCTTGAAAGCAGATAACCATAGGGCGCTTCCGCACCGATGGCTTTCTCGAACGTGGAAAACACCATCAGCCGTTCCGGGGCCAGCAAGTCTCGAAACCGCACGCTGCCCAAGTCGAATACGAGTTCGCCATAACAGTCGTTTTCCAGCACCCAACTCTCGTGCGTAGCCAAAAGCCGGGCAATGGCTTGCCGGTTTTCATCGGGCGCCAGGCTGCCACGGGGCATGTTCAGGGCTGATGAAAGCATCACCAGCCGCACCGGTTCGGTATCCAGCAGCACTTTGAGCCGTTCCGGATCCAGGCAGCCATCGGCTTGCACCGGTAATTCAATCACCCGTACGCAGGCGGTTTGTAACAAACGCAGGATCGTCCAGTCGCACGGCGATTCAACCACCACGGTGGCGTCTTTCAAGCCCAGCACGGCAATCAGGATTTCCAGTACACCACGAAGGTCGGCGCCGATGTAGACATCATCGGCATGCCAGTAACGCAGCGGAGAAGTGGTATAGCGTGCTGCCAGGGCGGCGCGCAGTTCGAGTTCGCCGCAAGGTTGCGAAGGCGCCTGCGGCTGGCGGGGATACTGGCGCAGCAACTCCCGCTCCAGCAGCAACAAAGGACTGTCGAGCGGCTGTAACAAGGCCGGTTCATCGGCGCTCAAGACCAGCATCCCCGGACGCCTGGCATTGACGTAGACGGCTTCCAGCAGATCACTGCCGCTGTCCTGCAGGCTGATTGAAGACACGGGCAATGCGTAGTAACCGGACTTGGCCACCGAATAGACGCGCCCTTCCTTCTCCAGCAGCGAATAGGCGTACTGGATGGTTGAGATCGACACATTGAGTCGCTCCGCCAGATGCCGCAACGACGGCAGGCGGATGCGCGAGTCACCTGCAGACTCGTTGATCAGGCTGGCCAGGTATCGGTAAACCGCCTGATACGCGAAATCCGTTGCTCGTGGACCTTTCATGGGTGAAGGCCGACTGCACTGCCTGCAAATCCACCCACGTTCAGTGACCCGCCGACCATTCATCCACCCACGTGATGCCAGTGTCAGGGTCGTCCACACCGTTTTGCAACGCAGCCCTTTGGATCTCTGCTTCAGGCGCCCCGCTATCGCTTCCGGGCACCCACTCCATGCGATAGAGCTGGCCAACCAGACTCGCGGGCAATCCGCTGACATCCATCATCCATTGCATGATCTGTTCGGCGACCGGATGCCCCTGCATGGCCCGGTGCAGTTCGGGCATGGCCACCAGCATGCCCGGATGGCACTGACGCAGAAAACGCTCAAGCCCCGCGCCCTGTTCGATAAATGGCGAAAAAAGCAGGCACACCAGTTGTGCCTCGCTCAGGCCCAGGTTCTTTTGCGCTTCGGCCGCCGCGCGGGCGCGCTGTTCGGCCAGTGTCGCCGGGTTGCCAAATACCTCGACGGCCTGCTCGCACAAGCGCTCTGGCAAGCATTTGCGGCGCATCATCACCAAGGCGCGTTGCAGGTATTGCGCAACGCCGGCCTCGTAGCTGCGGCCCTGCACGAAGCACGCTTGCAACCCCCTGACGTGCGCCGAGACCGATGGGCTGACAAATTCGTTGTCACTGATCTGCGCGGACAGTTCGTCAGGCTGGAACCCGAGAAACTCAGTCAGCAATGGCCAGCGCTCTTCCAGGTTGCTGACCAGCAGGTCGTGAATGTCGATGCAGGTCGCGCGGCGACAGGCCTCAAAGCGTTCTTGCGGACGCCATCGGGCCTGGCCGTAATCCGTGTAGAACGCTTGATAACAATCGCTGCCCAGTTCATCGAGCAACGCAAACAACCCTGCAAAACCGGCTTCGCCCGCATGCGAAGGTTTGAGCCCGGCCTTGGTCGCGGCACGTTTCAAACCGTCGATGAATTGTTTCTGCTGGCGCGGCGTGTCGCTGATGAGCAAAGCGTCGACACCACCGTCCCAGCGGGCAATTTGTCCGTAGAACTCCCCCGTGGCCAGATAACCGTCATCCCACAGGTCAAACCCGCCGCGCCACTCCCGGCGATGGCCGATCAGCAACAGGTTCAGGCGGCTGGACTCGCGGCCGGCGTCGGAGATCGGCGTCAGGTGATTGAACGGCAAGACTTGCCGATCATCGACCATCAACACCTCGACCCGGGGATCGTCATAGACAAACAGTGCGCTGTTGGTCCGGTGCATGTTTTCCACGGTCGCGCAGCTTGCCCCGTTCAGCCGCAACGAGGCTATGCGCAACTGGAATGTCGCCGGCGCCCGGGTGGCGATGGTCAACTGCGCGGCACGCAACAGTGCCAGGGTGTAGCAGTTGTCACGGGCACCGGACTGAATCGCCAACACCTTGTAATCGCCAATATGCTCCATACCCCCCGCCGCTACCGCCAGACGCTGGATCAACAATTGCAATGCGGTGCGTTCGGCACGCGAGAAATAACCCAGCAATCGCTGCAGCACTTGTTGATAGACATGGTTCATCGCTTGGTCATGGATGCTGGTCATCTTTATTTACCTGATACTCGTAAGTTCAATATCGCGCAGACAGCAAATCCCGTTGGACTGTCTGTACGAACGGAGTCATGGACTTTATTGCCAAATGCTAACACTAGAATTTTCAGACAATCATTTGAAGTGAGCGCTGCCCCCCCTCGGTTTAACCACGACGGCGAGGCTGTACCACCCGGCGGGCAAGGGTTTGCTCGATTTAAACCGGAGTCCTAGGAAACGTCCGACAAAGTCCCACAGACTCTTAATACAAGAAATAAAGAAGAAAGTTGTCGCTGAGTCTTTGGCAACTACACAACAACGAACTAAATTTGAGAGGTGCACCGACGGCGCACATTGAAAAGTTCCAGCCTGACACCCAGCCATGACTCATTCCTTGAGATGAAAGTAATCATTCAATTATCAGGGCTTAGTGGCTGATTAGAAGCTACAGATTACGAGCAAAAACCAGTTCAGTTGCTGGACTGGCCTGAGGGTCGACGGGTTTCGAGGGCTGAAACGAAAGAGTCCGTGTGGGCACGGACTCTTGGGTGGGCTCTTGGATGGACTTTTGGGAGCGCTCTTGGGTAAGTGTTACGCCGGTTCGACCTGCAGCGCGACCCGTTCACGACACGGGCATTCGTCCATGTAGCGGTGTGCCTCGACAACCTCGGCAAACGGGAAGACCCGAGTCTTGAGCGGCAACAGCACGCGGTCAGCGGTCAACTGGTTGATGTCGCGTAAAGCACGCTGCAGTGCGACCTGGTCCTGGATGATGCCCAGTTCCGGCTTGCCGGTGAAGTTGCCGATGCAGTGCACGAAGAACTGAATGTTCTTCTGGAACGCAGCGCAAGCCGGGAATGGCGTCTGGTTGCCGCCTTGCAGGCCGTACAGCACCAGGCTGCCGCGAGGCGCCAGTACATCACCTAACAGCGACATCTGCGGGCCACCCAAACCATCGAAGACCACGTCCACGCCGCGGTTGTCTGTGATTTTGTTGATCCGCATGAGCAGATCTTCTTCCTCGGTAACGATGACTTTTTCGGCGCCCAGTGACAGCAGATACTCACGTTCTTCTGCTGACTTGGTTGCGGCAATCACTCGAACGCCCAAGGCCTTGCCCAGTTGCACGAACGAAGGTCCGGCGCAATGACTCGCGTCAGTCACCAGGGCGAATTGCCCGGGCTTGACCCGTGCCAGGTCGGCATAAGCGAAATAGGCGACCAACAGCGGCGTGTAATGCACGCTGGCTTCGATCGGGCTAAGTACATCCGGGTAACGGGTCAGCGACGAGCGCGGCAGTACAATCAGTTCGCCGTAGACCGGATAGTCGTTCGGGCTTTGGGCCGGGAAACTGGCGACCTTGTCACCTATCGCCAGGTCATCGACACCCTCACCGACAGCCGTGACGATACCGGCCATTTCCTGGCCAAGGCCGGAAGGCAGTTGGGCACGGGACGATGCCAGGTTCTGGCGCCAGAGAGTGTCGTACCAGCTGATGCCAATGGCTTCGACGCGCACCTGCACTTCACCCGGTGCAGGCAGAGCGGCCGCATGCTCTTCGCATTTGAGCACCTCGGCTGGACCAAACTTGTGAAAACGGATCGTGCGGGACATCGCAAACCTCGCCAAATAAACCTCTAATGCCATGAACTCTAGCTGGGCTTTCAACCCAACACTATCAGTGGCTATTAATAGTCGACATGCCTGTCATTGATTCCGCAGCGGCGGCAACATCGTCAAATGTCGTAAGAAACTGAAGCCGCTTTTGTAGGAAAACTGAATTACTCGGTGCAGAGTACCAGCCTTTCCCCGTAATATTCCTGCTGGCCATTGTTCTCATATGGCCGCCCACGTCAAGTTTGCTGACTCTGCCAGGACTCCAGATGAATCGTAATGACCTGCGTCGTGTCGACCTGAACCTGTTGATCGTTTTCGAAACATTGATGCACGAACGCAGCGTGACCCGTGCTGCGGAAAAACTGTTCCTCGGCCAGCCAGCCATCAGTGCGGCGCTCTCGCGCCTGCGCGGGTTGTTCGATGACCCTTTGTTTGTGCGCACCGGCCGCAGCATGGAGCCGTCCGCCCGGGCGATCGAGATTTTCGCCCTGCTCTCTCCGGCACTGGATTCGATTTCCACTGCGGTCAGCCGCGCGGCCGATTTCGACCCCGCTACCAGCACCGCGGTGTTTCGTATCGGGCTGTCGGACGACGTCGAGTTCGCCTTGCTGCCGATGCTGCTCAAGCGCCTGCGCGCCGAATCACCGGGGATTGTGCTGGTGATACGCCGGGTGAACTACATCCTGATGCCGGGGTTGCTGGCATCCGGCGAGATATCCATCGGCGTCAGCTACACCACAGACCTGCCAGCGAATGCCAAGCGCAAAGTATTGCGCCGCAGCCAGCCGAAACTGTTGCGCGCCGACACCGTGCCGGGGCCGTTGAGCCTGGATGATTACTGCGCCCGCCCCCATGCACTGGTGTCGTTCGCTGGCGACCTCAGCGGCTTCATAGATGAAGAACTGGAAAAGCTCGGGCGCAAACGTCATGTGGTACTCGCGGTGCCGCAGTTCAATGGCTTGAGTACCTTGCTGGCCGGCACTGACATCGTCGCAACCGTGCCGGACTACACCGCCGATGCACTGACTGCTGCGGGAGGTGTGCGGGCTGAAGACCCGCCGTTGCCGGTGCGCAGCTTTGAACTGCACATGGCGTGGCGAGGGTCGCAGGATAATGATCCGGGTGAGCGCTGGTTGCGCTCGCGGATTCAGATGTTTTTCGGTGACCCAGATAGTTTGTAACAGAGCCCCATCAAGCTAAAAAAATCTTTTATAAACATAAGGTTACATTGAAATTCAGTCCAAGGCCGTCCCTCTATGTCGTTCGACATGTTCAGAGTCGCCCCTATCTGTATAGGCAACGGACTAATCGCCGCGCCTGCATCGCCCATGACTGACTCAACTACGCTTTAAGTGAGGGTTGCAGGCTGTCATACCCGCAACCGGGAGGTTCCGTGAACAGTCACTGGTGGTGCCGCCTGCTCCTACTAGTAATACTGATCGGGTTACCGACGGGTTCAACGACGGCTGCAGGCAGTGTCGTGGTACTGACCGTCAACGATGCTATTGGTCCGGCCAGTGCCGACTACGTGGAGCGCGGCCTGGCGCGTGCGGTGACCGAGGGCGCGCAGTTGGTGGTCATCAGCCTCGACACCCCCGGCGGGCTGGACACCTCAATGCGTTTAATTATTAAGGCGATTCTGGCCAGTCCCTTGCCAGTGGCAAGTTTCGTCGCCCCTAGTGGCGCACGTGCGGCCAGCGCCGGCACCTATATTTTGTATGCCAGCCACATTGCCGCGATGACCCCGGGCACCAACCTGGGCGCTGCTACACCGGTGCAGATCGGCGGCCTGCCCGGGACCGCGCCCGAACCGCCGAGTCCACCCACCACCGACAAGAGTTCTGCGCGTGAGTTGCAGGACACCTTGACTCGAAAACAGATCAACGATGCGGCGGCTTACATCCGTGGCCTTGCGCAACTACGCGGACGCAATGCCGACTGGGCCGAACAAGCGGTACGTGAATCGCTCAGCCTGTCGGCCCACGAAGCGCTCAAACTCAAGGTGGTCGATTATGTGGCCAATGACGTGGCAGACCTGCTCAAGCAATTGGACGGCAAGAGCCTGAATGTCTCCGGTCAAACGTTCAGGCTGAGCACCGCCGGGGTTGCGCTCATCGACCATGCGCCTGATTGGCGCACACAACTGCTGGCGGTGATCACCAACCCCAGCGTGGCGTTGCTGCTAATTATGCTCGGGGTCTATGGCTTGATATTCGAGTTCATGAACCCTGGGTCGAGCATTGGTGGGGTGCTAGGTGGCATCTGCCTGTTGCTGGGGCTGTATGCCCTGCAACTGTTGCCCGTGAATTACGCCGGGGTCGGACTGATTCTGCTAGGGATCGCCTTCATGATCGCCGAGGCGTTTCTACCGAGTTTCGGTGTAATCGGCTTCGGTGGGGTGGTTGCTTTTGTAGTTGGCGCAGTGATTTTGATGGACACCGATGTACCGGGCTTTGGCATTCCGTTGACGCTGATCATCGGCATGGCACTAATCAGCGCCCTGTTGCTGATGACTCTGGTCGGCATGGCGCTCAAGGCCAGACGCCGTGCCTTGGTCAGCGGCGATGCGGGCTTGGTCGGCAGCCTGGCCACGGTGACGGGGCTGCTGCCGGGTCTGCCGATGAGCGGCTGGGTGCAACTGCAGGGCGAAAAATGGCAAGTTCAGAGCTGCTCGCCCCTGCACCTGGGCCAACAGGTCCGGGTGGTGAGGCGCACGGGCGTGATGCTGGACGTCATTGCGCTGGATGAAATGTCATCGTCAGGAGGTTGATCCATGTTCGTCGAATTGGGTTTTGGCCAACTGCTACGACAGCGCAATCTGCTTGCGGATAAGCGAATTGCAGTTGCGTCGACTTCCCCAAGGAAACCTCGGCAACTGCAACTCAAACATCTGGACGGCGAGACTGCCCCACTAGCTGCCGAACGGCGGCATCGGTATATCGGCGGGCTGCAGGCCCAACAGTGTCATGTACTCATAGACGTGCTGATAGCCGGATTGAGACTTGTAGCCTGTGCAGTCGGATTGAGGTTTCCCACAGAGCCGCAGCTCCATGTTCGCGCTGCCCATTCCCCATTGCGTATAGTTCAGGTTGTTATTCACAACCTTGTCTATGCCGGAACAAACCGTGTTCCTCGTTTTTTCTTCAATGGGATCATCATAAAGGGTCAGGGAGTAATCGAGAGAAGTTGCGCACCACGCCATCGGAACAACATCCAGGGTGTTGTAGATGCGCAGCGCATTACCGGCCATTTGCTTATTGAAATAGCTGGCGAAAAAACCATCTCCCGCCGTGGGCGCAGCAAAGGTTTCACAGAAGAAGTTAAAGCCCGGAAATTTGTCTTTCAGATAAAGCGCGAGCACTGACATGAGCGCACCGCCGAGGCTATGACCAACCAAACGGATGTTTGCTCCAATTTGCTTAGTCCCAAGAAAATCGCACAGTGTGCCCTGAGAATCGATAGTAGAGGCTGTGGTCAGTATCGCGTTCACACCATCCGAC
Source organism: Pseudomonas sp. GM48 (assembly GCF_000282335.1). Taxonomy (GTDB): domain Bacteria; phylum Pseudomonadota; class Gammaproteobacteria; order Pseudomonadales; family Pseudomonadaceae; genus Aquipseudomonas. Next base: position 118,589 of record NZ_AKJM01000040.1, on the reverse strand, counting down.
GTTCCCTGGGCAATACTCGCCGATCCCTGGCAGCCCGGGATTACGCTCTGCAACGGCACCATTGGAAAAATATCGAGATCGTCCACCTGATCCTTCAAAGAATCCGTGAGTGTCCCACTCGTCACCACGACGATGTCGTTCCCGCTTCCTCCGCCGGTCAGCACCACGGTGATGTGCGCCGCATACTCGCCATCCATTACCAGCGCGGGGCCCCAGGCTACGTCATAGCCGCCGCCTACCTTCGAGTCCTTGAGACGCGTAAGAATATTGTCTTTAACCTGGCTCGGCTTCGGGTTCTGCATGTTTTTCCAGGACTGCGAATGCAGCGCCGCATTATTGACCACGAAAGCATGTGTAAGACTGATTTGCCTTTGCACAAGTGTGTCTGGGGTAGTCATGACTGCTCCTTGTCTCAAAGAAAGTTTTCAAAGGACCCAACGAAAACCTATGGCAGCCGTCGATCCTTCTGGGCCAGCAAGACCGAGTGTAGACGCAGTTTTTGCAAGCGCGAGGGCGATGCTGTAGGCGCTGATGAAGAATTGACCCATCTGCCGATAAAACGCTGACCCAAGCAGCCTTCAAGGCTACGGCCGTCTGTGCTGGGTATCTACCTATCCATGTTGGGGCCGTCTTGCCCCAGCAGGTAGGGCAATTCCGCATCAACACCAATACGCCATTGGTAGCTGTAACTTATTCACTGCAAGCGCATTCGTTTTATGTCCCTCTGCGGCGGTTCTCCGAACAGACGGCTGTACTCGCGACTGAACTGCGACGAGCTTTCATAGCCCACCAATCCGCCCGCACTGCTTGCGTCGACATTCTGACTCAGCATCAACTGTCGAGCCGCTTGCAGCCGCAATTGTTTCTGATACTGCAACGGACTCATACCCGTGACGGTACGAAAATGCTGGCGAAAGGTAGACGGACTCATGTGTGCATTCGCCGCCAAGTCGTCCATGCGTAGCGCATGGCGAAAATTAAGCTTCAGCCAGGCAAGCGTCTTGGCGATGTGTTGGCTCGGTGAACCCGCGGCGACGACATGAAGCAACTGCGAACCGTGAGCGCCGCTCAACAGGCGAGCAATGATCTCTTCCTTGATCAGCGGCGCGAGTGTTTCAAGCAGTTCAGGCTCGCTGAGTAGTCCGACCAAACGCTCCAGTGCATCAAGCACTGCAGCGTCCAGCGCCTGTACGGTGATTGGCCGGAACCCTTCATCCTTCATGCGCTGTGACAAGTGCATACGCTCGGCGAGCTGTATCACCGTGGCGCTATCGAACGTAAGCATCATGCCCAGAAACGGTTGTGCGACACTCGCTTGGGTCACATGTGAAATGACCGGCAGGTCAACGCTGGTAACCATGGACTGACCGGGCGCGTAACTAAGCACTTCCTCCCCCACCATGACCTGCTTGCAGCCTTGCAAGGTCACCCCAATCCCCAGCCCGTAAATACAGTGCACAGGCGCAGTGGCAGATTTGCGTCGATGCAGACTCAGGCTGGGAATGGCGGTGATCAGGTCGCAATCGCTGCGCACAATCTGACTGACGACGCCGGCGAGACGACTTGTGTCGCTGGCAGTTTGGTGACTTTTGGTAGCAGGCTGCACAGTGGTCTCCTTGAAAACACCAGGTTTATAGCTGGTCACGAACGACACCGTTGCTGACACGAACAATGTCTACCATGACCGCCAGAGCAATCTCCACGGAGGTTTTTTGCTTCCCGAAACAGGCATTCATGGGGCAGCGCCTGCCAGCCGGGGCAAACTCAGCTCGCCCAGTTCTGCAGCCAGTACGGTCCTGCTTCGTTGATCAGAATGGCCACAGTATGAGGCGGCTCCGGCATCCGCCGATTGCCTCATTGATGCTGTTGTTTGCACGATTCAACGGAGTTTTGTAGCGCCGGCTTGCCACAGCCAGATATTACAAAGTAATTCAGATCGCCTTAATGCCTAATCCAATGAAGCCACTCTACAGTCGATGAAAGATGTAGTCGACGTGCGGCCGATCATCCAGAGCAGCACCCGCCGCCTGCAGTTGCTGCTGTAATTCAGGGTCATCGATTCGTATTTTCCAGTCGTGGCTTGTCGGTGCCCTCATCCCGATGTCGTAATGATCAATAGCCTCAAGTAGAGACGTTCGATCGGGTAAATACACCGCCAGGGCATTGCCTTTCCAGGCGGCGACCCTCAACCCCATCACTTCACACACGGCAATCTTGGTCAGTGCATCGTCCCTGTCGGCCTTACGGGAGCGTTCGACTTGATCGGCCAGTACCGGGTCGACGATCAACGTCAGGCAGTATGCTTATCGAACCAATCTAGGATCAGTTGGGGGTGCTGTCCAAAGTAGTTGTAGCCCTGAAATCTAAGGTCTGTTCCTTCGATCCAGTACAGCTTTTTGTCTTTGGAAGACAGGGTGTCGAAGATCTCCTGAACGTTGGAAGGCCTGGTCAGGAAGTCATTGCGCACTTGAGCGACAAAGGTCGGCAAGGTCACGGCTTTGGCATATTCCATGGGCCAGACATCCGCCAGGTGGTAGCCGGTGCGCCGATGCAGCGCGGCGTCGAAGCGATCGATGCCATTAGCAATTTTTTGCCGCTCCACCGCTGTTTCCACAAACACCCTTGGCGTTACCGGCTGCAGCGCCACCAGCGCTTTGACGTGTTTGAATTCTTTCGGGTGCTTCTTGATCCCGACAATGGTGGCGTTGGCACCCAGGCAGCGGCTGTACAGCACCGTCTTCATGCTTTTTGTATCCGGTCGGGATTTGGCGTAGCGCAGCGAACCCACCACATCGCGGTATTCCAGCACCCCGTGACCGTTGACGCCGCCACTGCCCGTGCCGCTCCGACCATGATTGCGCAGGTCGTAGGCAATGATGTTGTAGCCTGCATCATGCAAGGCCTTGTACTCCGGGAGGAAATTCACCTCGAAGCCGCCGAAGTCAGTCCAGGGTGCCAGGTGCCCTGGGTAACCATAACGGTTGCACGGCATCGGATGATTGCAGATCACCAAACGGTTGGATTTACCAGGAATGAACCAGCCTTCAATGGTCACGCCATCCATTGCCGGGAAGAAGATTTCCTCATACTCCATGCCGTATTCGTTCGGCCAGCGCAGAATCGGCGTACGTGTCGAGTGCGCCATCAAATCGGCGAGACCGTTGATGAAGGTATCGGATGGATCTTCTGTTGTTGCGGTCATCGTCTGTTTCTCAGCTGCTTGGGCAAAGGATAGCGCCGAGGCGATCACAGGCAGTGTGGCCATCGCCGCGCCGATTTTGAGTACGTTGCGGCGGCTTGGCGCAGGCGCTGCAATCGGGGGAACGAGCATATCGAGTGGCTTGTTCATGTCAGGCTCCGAATGTCTGCTAAAGGGCCGGGACTGCAAAAGAAGACCTGGCATCGGTTTACTGCGCAGCAGGTACATAGCCTTCGGTAATTACGACAGAGCCTTCGGTAGCGGCCATGCGAAGTTTTTTAGCTGCGGTGTACTCCGGCGAGTTGTAGAACCGCTGTGCGTCGGCAAGGCTTGGAAACTCGGCAATGGCCATCACCGACTTGGGTTTTCCTTCAACAGCCGTGGCATTGAGGTTGAAAACAATCACCTTGCCACCGTACTTCGGTGCCAGCGGACCTGCGGCTTCCATGTAGCGCTGGAAGGTCGCCTGATCGTTGATCTGGTAGTTGGCGATCATGTAGCCGTGCGGCGTTGGACCCTGCGCCAGACAGAGACCGGCAAACGTGAACGTGATTGCAGCGACAGAACCTGTGACCCATTTTTTCATCGTATGAACTCCCATGAATTTGAATAACAAACGAAACCCCAGATGAGCCGGACCGGCCATCGATGGGCCATCGTGGTTTTCTAAGTATGTGAGGGTGTGCCAGGAGGGAGTTGCCGGTTCTGCTGCTTCTACTGCCTGATCCAGCGAATTGACGTTCAAGGTTAAAACAGGTGTCCGTTTACGGATGCATGGACACCTGAGGCCGCCGCCCTGCATGGGCCACGGGTGCCAAATACCCGGAGCGACCATGCACTGAGTCCGACGGTGAATCTATAGCGGTACCGCACCGATCTGCTGAAGCAGCCCCAGCAGGTCAGGCTGACCATACTCTTCAACTATTTGACCATCGGCGAACCGATAAAAATTTACCGCCTTGACCTCGATAGCCTTTCCAGAGGGTGGAACACCCAGGAAGCTTCCATGATGCGTACCGCGCATTGTGAAGCGCGCGGCCACCCTGTCGCCCTCAATAATCAGTTCCTCAAGCGTCCACTGAATATCTGGAAAACCTGCGCGCATCATCGCAATGATCTCCTGATAGCCGTCCGGCCCCTGCAAAGGCTCGGAACGCCCCGGAACGAAAAACATCGCCTGCGGAGAGATCAACTCCCCGGCCAATTCATCGCTCGCGGTGTTTATGAAATCAGTGAAGCGCTTCATCAGAAGCTTTTTTGATCCCGTTTCCATGATGGTTTCCCCTTTCTATGTCAGTCGGTTGTAAACGGCCGGCAATGGATGAGATGTTGACGAGAGTCACGCATCATCGTGAGCAAGAGAGGACGACAGCTGACGGTAGACGTCGGCCTGTGCCAGTAACGCATTGGCCTTGGCTTCGAAGGTCTGCACCGCATCAGCGCCCGCGGCGAAACGAACCGGTGGCTCGTCGAGCCCTGCAAGCTGCACAATCGCGTCGGCGAGCTTGGCAGGGTCACCGCCCTGTTTGCCGTCCATGCCACTCCAGGCCGTGACGGTCTCTCGCGTCCGCTGGGCATAATCGTCGATGGAGGGTGGTGCGAAAGTGGTGGAATCGGCCGTCAGCAGTTCAGTACGGAAGAAGCCCGGCTCAACCAACATCGTGCGAATGCCAAAGGGTTCGATCTCTGGCGCAAGGGACTCGATCCAGCCTTCGAGACCAAACTTCGCCGCCGCATAGGCCGTGCAGAACATGCCGCCAGCGATGCCCGCCGTGGAGGAAATGGTTAGCAACAGACCAGAACGCTGCTTGCGCATTACCGGCAGTGCTGCGCGAGCGACATTCATCGGACCGAACAGCAGCGTTTCGATCTGGCTGCGCACCTGTTCCGGGCTGAGCTCTTCGAAGAACCCTGCATAGAAGTTACCCGCGTTGTTGACCAGTACATCAATCCGTCCGAACTTGCCGATGGCTGCCTCGACGGCGTCTTGGGCGTCATCGGGACGGGTGACATCAAGCTTGATGGCCAACAGGTCTTCATGTTCACCGATTGCCGCCAGCACTTTCCTGGCATCACGGCCGGTGGCAACGACGGCATGGCCGGCAGCGAGTGCCGCTTTGGTGATGTCTACACCCAGTCCGCGGCCAGCACCGGTGATGAACCAAACTTTTTTCTCAGTCATGTGATTGTTCCTTTTCTAACGAGTGCCTATTGTGTCGAGCCTCTCCCTTTGGTTGCTGCATTAATTGGCGTATTCATTGCCTAAAATGACGGATCTTGTGTCAGTCCAACTCTCTTCGCTCTGACCTCTCGCAGCAGTTCTTCACGGCTCGTGTAGGGGTTCAGGCGATAAGCTTTCATGGCGTCGCTCACTCCGTCTCATCGACAACGCGCATCTGCATTTCATTCATGCGACCGCCGTGCACCTTGAGCCTGGACAGCGCCGTTTGGATCTCACTCAGGTCTGCGGACGTCAATTGAACGCTGACAGATGCCAGGTTCTCTTCCAGGTGATTCAAACTGCGCGTACCTGGAATCGGAACAATCCAGGGTTTCTGGGCCAGCAGCCAAGCCAGCGAGATCTGCGCGGGAGTGGCGCCCTTGCGTTTCGCAAACGCCTTGAGGAAATCAATGATCGGAGTGTTGGCAGCCAGATTCTCAGGGCTGAAACGGTCGAATCCGGCTCGCAGGTCCGTCTTCGGATCGAGCCGGGCTTGACCATTCAAGGTTCCGGGCAAATAGCCCATTCCGAGCGGCCCCCAGGGCACGAAACCGATCCCGAGCTGCTCGCACGCTGCAAGCACGCCGTTTCGTTCCACGTCTCGCTCCATCAGCGAGTACTCGGTTTGAACAGCCGTCACCGGCTGGACTGCGTGCGCCCGACGAATCGTGCTGGCGCTCGCTTCGGAGAGGCCGAAATGCAACGCCTTGCCCTCCTTGATCAGTTCCCGGATCACACCCGCGACCTCTTCGATCGGCACTGACGGGTCGACTCGGTGTTGGTAGTAGAGATCAATGTGGTCCGTGCGCAGGCGTTTGAGCGAACCTTCAATCACTGCTCTGATATGTTCAGGACGGCTGTTGAGACCGCCAGCTTCGATGTCGAAACCAAACTTGGTGGCAATGACCACTTGATCACGAAAAGGGGCGAGCGCCTCGCCGACCAGATCTTCGTTGGTATGCGGGCCATAGACTTCAGCCGTATCAAAGAAGGTGACGCCCTTTTCATAGGCGCTGCGAATCAGCTTGATGCCTTCAGCTCTGTCTGCCGGCGGGCCATAGTTGGCGCTGATGCTCATGCATCCCGAGCCCAACTCAGAGACAACCAGATTGCCGAGTTTGCGCTGCTGCATGACATGTCCTCCATCAAAGGTGCCATGAGTGCGGTCCGATGTGGTGGCCCACGACAACGGGCTGACGGCCAATCCAGTGCCAACGATGGCCGAGTTGATCAGCACGTCACGACGACTGAGGGTTCGTAGATTCTGGGAGCTTGATCCAGGAGTCTCTCTATCCTTTTCCATGGGGAGTCCTATTCGGTAGATCCAATGCTTGAAGTATGCGTCGACCAATAGCCCAAAGAGTTGCCCGATCTAGCTCTTTCATTGCCTGATTCAATCACCGATTCAAGAATTTCAAGCGTCTTGGTCGCGCTCGTGAAGCTCAACTCATCCATCAAATCGGGCAATCATTGAGGTTGTTGGGCTCACTTTTTTAGAATGAGCCCTAACTCACTCCGTCGGCGGAACCACCTGTGCGTCGAAAATACTCAACGAACTCTTGTCCAGCGTCTGGATAAACTTTTTCAATATAGAAAAGGAAAACCATAAGAGCGTTTCTTCTCCCGAGTTGTCTTGTTTCCAATCGCCTTCAATTCCAAAACAGCAAATAACACAGCGAACAAAGGTGGAGAGTGCAGGATCCGATTCTCGATACTTTTTTCTATAGGCCAGAGCTGTGTAAAGGGAGCTATTGCCTGAGCGCAGGGCTTATCAGCGAAGCATCTCTGTCCCGGTGTTTGTGGAACGAGTGTCCAAGTGCGCGTGGAATTTGCAAGTAGAGTAACTAATGAGCGCATTCTAACATTCACACTTTCCACGAATAACACAGTGCCTTAATAACGCTCCGGCAAGCACAAACAAGCATCAATGACTTTTTATAACATTCGTTGACACCCAGACGCAAACTCCCTAAAGTGCTGGCACTCTGCCAACACCAAGACGACACATCAACTTTGTCAAGTTAATGGAATGCTGAGTTTCTGAGTTATTTCATTCCTGGTACAACGCATGAAATATGTAGACGATATTACGAAACTCTTTACACGTTTTGGCGCCAACGCGGAGAGTTACCAGGAAATACAACCGAATTATAAAGATTTCAAAGACGACCCGGTTACACCAGCGGTGGCTGAGCCAGAGTCGTCGGCGGCATTGTCCTCCCCAACACCTCCTGTGTTTCTGCTGGACGAGCCACAGCCTTCCTTATTGATTGGCGTGCCGGTCGAGCCGGTGAAGAATGTTGTCCTCTCGCTACCTTCGCCCAAATCCCCTTCCCCGACCGAGCCACCTGCGAGTTCTGCTACGGGTGACCGTCAGCAATTGAGCGACCTGTTGCGTGAACTCAGCCAGGTTCGTCGAGACACTCTGTCAGAAACGACTCGCAAGCGGACCAAGGCGAAGGTCATTGCTATCGTTTCGGCGAATGGTGGCGTGGGTAGAAGCACCATCGTTGCTGGTCTCGCGAAAACACTTCGGCGCCCTGGCGGGCGAACCATCGCGATTGATCTGGACCCTCAGAACGCGCTGTCCAGCCACTTGGGTATCACCAGCCAGGCTCCCGGGCTGATTCAGCTCAAGGAACAGGACGCAGACTGGGGCGCTCATCGCCTGCCAGGCTTTAGCAATAGCGAATGCCTGCCCTTCGGCACTGGCGAGGTGAACGATCGCCGATTGCTCAAGCAGATGATGCTTGAAGATTCTGACTGGTTGAATCAGCACCTTGCGTCAATGAACCTCAGCGAAAACGATACCGTGATCCTGGACACTCCTTCGGGTGAGACCGTCTATTCGCAACAGGCACTCGACGCCGCCGATCTGGTGCTGGTGATGACGGTGGCCGACGCGGCCTCCTACCTGGCGCTGGACAGCATGACCCAGTGGCTGGAAACCAGCCGACGACGCGCGCAGCGGCAACGGTATGTGCTCAACCAACGGGATGACTCGCGTTCGTTCAGCAGGGACATGGGCGTGTTGTTTCTGCGGCGGCTCGGCGCCAACCTGATTGGGACGATTCGCCTCGATCACCAGTTCAACGAGTCGCTGGCCCATGGTCGGGACTTACTGCAATACGCACCTGAGAGCATTGGCTGTCAGGACATTCTTTCGCTGTCAGGCGCGGTCCATGCCCTGCTTTTCGCGGAGAATTCCAGCCAGCAGGACACGCCATGACCGTCCAGCTGAATCAGCTGCCTGCAAAGACTTGGTGGTTGCAGGGGCTACTGGATACTTTCCAGGCTCGCGTCAGTCGATGGCCCCTGATTTGGCGCCAGGGCCTGAAGATCTCAGGCGGGATGATCGCAGCGTTATTGGTGCTGGGTATCCTCACTGCGCCGCAGAATCTGTATTCCCAGGCCGTGTTTGCCGCTGTCTGTTTTGCCGCCAGCCTGATCATTCGCAAGCAAGCCGGGCGTCTGGCGATCCTGACCCTGATCACTCTCTCGCTGATCGCTTCGTTGCGCTATATGTACTGGCGCCTGTCCGACACCCTGGGCTTCGACACCTGGCAGGATGCCGTATTTGGCTACGGGCTGGTGCTGGCCGAACTGTATGCCTTGCTCGTCCTGGTCTTCGGCTATGTGCAGACCGCCTGGCCGCTGCACCGCAAACCGCAGTTTCTGCAACAGCCACCCGCTGAATGGCCGACCGTAGATGTCTTCATTCCCACCTATAACGAAGCATTGGGTATCGTCAAACTGGTGGTGCTCGCCGCTCAGGCCATCGACTGGCCCGAGGGCAAACTGCGGGTGCACGTGCTCGATGACGGACGCCGGGAGGAATTCAAGGTTTTCTGTCAGCAGATTGGTGTCAACTACATCACTCGCGACAACAATCAACATGCCAAGGCCGGCAACCTCAACGAGGCGCTCAAAGTCACCGATGGCGAGTTCATTGCCATATTCGACGCCGACCACGTGCCTACCCGCTCCTTCCTGCAGATCACGATGGGCTGGTTTTTCAAGGACCCGAACCTGGCGCTGCTGCAAACGCCGCACTTCTTCTATTCACCCGATCCGTTCGAAAAAAACCTCGAGACCTTTCGCTCGGTGCCCAATGAAGGTGAGCTGTTCTACGGTCTGGTGCAGGACGGCAACGACCTGTGGAACGCGGCATTCTTCTGTGGGTCCTGCGCGGTCATCCGGCGGACTCACTTGCTGGAAGTCGGAGGCATCGCCACCGAAACCGTGACGGAAGATGCGCACACGGCACTCAAGCTCAACCGCCGCGGTTTCAATACGGCTTACCTCGCCATTCCACAAGCGGCGGGACTGGCCACCGAAAGCCTTTCCCGGCACATCAGCCAGCGCATACGCTGGGCACGGGGCATGGCACAGATTTTTCGGACCGACAATCCGTTGTTTGGCAAAGGACTGAACCTGGGGCAGCGCATCTGCTACCTCAACGCCATGATGCACTTTTTCTACAGCCTGCCTCGCCTGGTGTTCTTGACCGCACCCTTGGCCTACCTGCTTTTCGACGCGCAGATTTTCCATGCGTCGGCGCTGATGGTCACGGTCTATGTGCTGCCGCATATTTTCCATTCCAGCCTGACCAACTCCGCTATCCAGGGGCGCTTCCGCCATTCCTTCTGGAACGAAGTGTATGAGTCGGTGTTGGCCTGGTACATCATGCGACCGGTACTGTTGGCCCTGATCAACCCTTCGCTGGGTAAGTTCAACGTGACCGACAAGGGCGGCACCATCGAGGATGACTATTTCAACTGGAAGCTCGCGCGGCCTTACATCGTCCTGCTGACCTTGAACATGATCGGCCTGGTGATTGGCGTGGTGAAACTGATCGGGAGTGATTCGGCCCAGGCCACTACCCTGCTGATCAACCTGGCCTGGACCGTGTACAACATCATCATTGTCAGCACCGCCGTGGCGGTGGCCACTGAGTCCTCTCAGGTACGCAACGAACCCAGGGTGCCGGCGGATCTGCCTGTGCGGGTCTATCGCGAAGACGGCACCACGTTTGATTGCATCACCCGGGACTTCTCACAAAACGGCGTGGGTCTGGCACTGCCACCGCAGGTTCAGCTCAGCGTCAATGAGACGCTGCGGGTCTGCATTCTGCGCACACCTCCCTCAAGCCTCTTTCCCGCAAAAACGATCTTCAGCAACGACAACGTGGCGGGTGTGCAATTCGAGGGTTTGACCCTGCGCCAGCAAAGTGAACTGGTGCGACTGACCTTTTCACGGGCCGACACCTGGGCCAACACCTGGGGTAACGGCCGCCTCGATGCGCCCATGTCGGCGTTGCGCGAGGTCAGCGGCATTGGCTTACGCGCCATCCTGCGCTTGTTCGTTGCAACTCTAAAAGACAGCCAGGCGCTGCTGCGCAAACGCCCGGACACTCCATCACCTATAGACTCCACCGCGGACACGCAACGATCTTGAATCCTTCCACTCGCCGGACCTTTCTTCCTCGTCACTCACTCATGCTGATCGCCTGCTCGCTAGCGGGCTGGAGCAGCTGGGCGTTGAGTGCTGCCGCCCAAATCAGCGCCACAGAGCCGGCAGTGATGCCGGCCGCGTCGTTGCCCGGGACCGATGCACCGGGCAACAGCTATACCCGCAGCCTCAAGGAGCTGGGTAAAAGCTATTCGATGACCCTTAAAGGCGTGGAGGCGACCGACAGTGTGAATTTCGATGTGCGCGCCGATGAAGTCGTCACGGCTGCGCAGGTCACACTGCAGTACAGCTACTCACCGGCGCTGCTGGCCGATCTTTCGCAAATCAACGTGCTGATCAACGATCAAGTGGCCGCCAGCCTGCCCCTCCCGAAGGAAGAGGCCGGCAAATTGCAGACCCGGACCGTGCAGATTCCACCGCAGACCATTACCGAGTTCAACCGGCTCAGCCTGCAGTTCATCGGTCACTACACGATGCAATGTGAAGATCCGTTGCACTCAAGCCTTTGGGCCAGGATCGGCAACGAGAGCCAGCTGAGCCTCCAGGTGTCCTCGATTCAACAGCCCAACGACCTGTCCGCGCTGCCGCGTCCCTTGTTCGATCGTCGAGACGCCTCGCCCCTGAAGCTGCCCTTCGTGTTCGCCGGGCGCCCGGGCGGCCCTGAGCTTGAGGCCGCCGGCATTCTGTCGTCCTGGTTTGGCGCCTTGGCCAGCTACCGCGGCGCAACCTTCCCCGCCGGCCTCACCAGCCTGCCGGCCAAAGGCAACGCCGTGGTGTTTGTCAGCGGCAGCGAATCGACGACTCTGAGTGGCTTACCGATCAAAGAGGCCACGGGGCCGACATTGACCCTCATGAGCAACCCGAATGATGCTCAGGGCAAGCTGTTGATCGTCTCCGGGCGCGATGGCGCCGATCTCAAGGTCGCCGCGACCGCGCTGGCCCTCGGTGGCTCGGCCTTTTCCGGGCAGAGCGTGGTGATCGACCGGATCGACTCGCTCAAGCCACGCCGGCCATACGACGCGCCTAACTGGCTGCCCTCCGATCGCCCGGTTCGTCTGGGTGAACTGGCCAAGCCCGCTGAACTCAATGTATCGGGTTATAACCCGGGACAAATGACGGTTGCGCTGCGCTTGCCACCCGACCTGTTCAACTGGCGTGAGCCCGGCGCGCAACTCGACCTTAAATACCGCTATACGCCGCAACCGGTCTCCACCAATTCCTCGTTGCTGATCAGTTTCAACGATACTTTTATCAAGTCGATCGACCTGCCTTCGATCGAGAAGCTCGGCAACAGCGACAGCCTGCTGTCGATGCTCAAAACCGACGACAGTCTGGCCCGCACGTCGCGCATGCTGTTACCGCTCAATTCAGTCGCGCTGCAATCGCGCCTGCAATTTCGTTTCATGTATGACTACATCAAACAGGGCGAATGCCGCGACATCATCATCGACAACATGCGCGGTGTAATTGACCCGGACTCGACCCTGGACCTCAGCCAATACGAACATTTCATGGCCATGCCCAACCTCGGGGTGTTCAAGGACAGTGGCTTCCCGTTCACCCGCATGGCCGACCTTTCCGAAACATCGGTGATCCTGCCCAACGAACCAGGCCCGGCCGAACTGAGCGCCTATCTGACCCTGCTGGGCCGCTTCGGCGACTCCACCGGTTATCCGGCCACCGGCGTGAAGGTGGTCCACGCCGACCAGGTGGCCGAGCAACGCGACCGGGATTTGCTGGTGCTTGCTTCGGGCAACAATCAGCCGTTGCTGGAGCAATGGCAAAGCCATCTGCCGGCCAAGGACGAGGATGCCGCGCAGTACTTTGAACTGTCTGACCTGCCCTTGCGTCTGCGCAACTGGGTCAGCCCGGATACGAAAGTCAATCTGCGCGAAGCGCGCAGCAGCTTCAGATTTACCGCTGACGATGGCAGTGCTTATCTGACTGGATTCGAATCGCCACTGAAGAGTGGGCGCAGCGTGGTGTTTATCGCCAGCGCAAGGCCCAACGGCTTGGCCGATGTGACCAACGCCCTGCTCCGCAACGAAGAGAACGCCCAAGAGTTGCAGGGCAGTCTGGTGGTGGTCAGGGGCAAGCATGTCGAATCGCTGGTCGCCGAGCAGGATTACTACGTCGGGAGCCTGGGCCCATTGCGCTATCTGCAGTGGTACCTCTCGCAAAACGTAATCGCGTTCATGCTGTTCACTCTCCTCGGGGTCCTGCTGCTTGCTTCAATGGCCTATCTGACCCTGCGCTTACGGGCTAAACGTCGTCTTGGCCAATGAACCGCGCATGCCTGTGTCGTCCATGAGCAGTCGGGGTGTTTCGCTTCGCCAGTGCCTGCGCGGTAATGCGCGCAGGTTGAGCGCTGTGCTTGCGTTCGCCCTGCTGGCGCCGGCGATAGCGGCCGCACAATCCTGCGAGCCGCCGGCCTGGCCACTGTGGCAAAGCTATGCAACGCGCTTCGTCCAGGCCGACGGCCGGGTTCTGGAATCGAGCCTTGAGAACAATCACAGCACTTCTGAAGGGCAGGCCTATGGCATGCTCTTCGCACTGATCGGCAACGATCAGCCACGCTTTGACAAACTCTGGCGCTGGACATCAGCCAACCTCGCAGGCTCCGCCACCGCCACCCGCCTGCCGGGCTGGTTATGGGGGCAAGGCAAGGACGGTCAGTGGCGCCTGCAAGACGCCAATTCAGCCGCCGACGCCGACCTGTGGATCGCCTACGCCCTGCTCGAAGCCGCACGCCTGTGGCATCGGCCGGACTATCACCAGGACGCCCTGCACCTGATGGCGACGATCGAAGCGCAATTGGTCGTCAAGCTGCCCGGACTGGGCCCGATGGTATTGCCCGGACCACAAGGTTTCGTCCAGCCGGACGCTCTCTGGCGCCTGAACCCCAGCTACCTGCCACTGCCACTGTTACGGCGGCTGGCCAAGGAAGCCCCCGCCGGGCCCTGGCAAGCGATTGCCAACAACACCGCGACGATGATTGCCCAATCAAGCCACCACGGTTTTGTCGCTGACTGGGTCGGTTATCAAGGCACTTCAGCGCAATCGGGAGTCTTCGTCAGCGACCCGATCAACGGCGACACGGGCAGCTACGATGCCATTCGCGTGTACCTCTGGCTGGGCATGAGTGATACCTCCGAACCGCTGGCAGCGCTCCTGCTCAAACGGCTGGACGGCATGGCCCGCAGCACTGTCGCGACAGGTTCCCCCCCGGAAACTGTTCAGGTTCTGCACGGCAGTGTTCAGGGTCAGAGCCCTTTCGGATTCCGCGCTGCGCTGATTCCGTACCTCCAGGCCAAGGGGCACCCCCGTTTGGCCGATCAGCAACGGCACCGCGTGGAACTCGCCTTGCGCGAGGCGCTGGCCAGGCCTGATGCCGACGCAGGTCCGCCGCGTTACTACAACTTCATGCTCAGCCTTTTCGCGCTCGGCTGGGCAGATAACCATTATCGATTCCGGGAAGACGGAACGCTGAAACTCTCCTGGGAGACCGCATGCACGCGCACCACCGCACGCTAGCCATCGCCGTCATGAGCGCATGGACGGCTGCTGCCCACGCTCAAAGTCCGACGCCACAGACATTGCTCGTCGAACAAGGCCAGTACTGGCAGTCGCGCAAGAACCCTCAACGCGCTGCGGAGGTCTGGCAAAAAGTCCTGCTGCTGGACCCGGTCCAGGTTGACGCACTGTATGGCCTGGGCCTGATTGGCGTGCAACAGGGCAACTCACAACAGGCGCAGCAAAATCTCGCCCGCTTGCAGGCCATCCAGCCTCCGCCTCGGCAGGCACTGCAATTGGCACAGGACATCGCCCTGGCCCAGCCGCAGAACCAGCAGCGTCTGGAGGAGGCTCGGCGCCTGGTCGATGCCGGTGAGCGCGACAAGGCGACCACGGTGTTTCGTTCGCTGTTCGATGGCCGTCCACCTCAAGGTACGATTGGCCGCGAGTATTACAACAACCTCGCCTTCAATCAGGCTGACTGGGCTGAAGCACGCAGCGGCTTTCAGCGGCTGCAACGTGAAATGCCCAACGATTCGATCGTCGCGCTGTTTTACGCCAAGCATCTGATCCGCCGTGAAGACAGCCGTGCCGAGGGCATTCGCGCTTTGGCCGCGCTGACCCAGCGTACCGACATTGCCGGTGATGCCGATGAAAGCTGGCGCCTGGCGCTGACCTGGATCGGCCCACCCAATCTCGCACAAGTGCCATTGTTCGAGACGTACCTCAAGACGCATCCGGATGATGGCGAAATCCGGGCGCAGATGAACAAGGGCAAGCAACAGGCAGCAACGACGGCCGGCAAGGAATGGCAACCGCCCGCCGACGTCGCGCACGGCCTGAAGGCGCTCAAAGAAGGTGATCAGGTCACCGCCGAACAGGCGTTTCAAGCGCGTTTGAACACCCGGCCCGACGATGTTGACGCGCTGGGTGGCCTTGGGGTTATCCGCCAGCAACAACACCGACTGGCCGAAGCGGAAAAGCTCCTGGGTCAGGCCACGCGACAACGCGACGGCAGCCATTGGCAAGCCGCGCTGAATGAAGTGCGCTACTGGTCGGCATTGCAACAGGCCCGCGACGCCCAGGCCAAAGGCCAGGCAGGCCAGGCACAGGTCTTGGTAAACCAGGCGCTGCAGCTCAATCCAAACGGGGCGGACGCCCGCCTCGCCCTGGCGGACATTCAGGCCAACGCGGGGCAGTTCGATGACGCTCAGCGTAACTATCGCCAAACGTTGAACCTGCGCCGCGACGACCCTCAAGCACTGGAAGGGCTGGTCAATGTGCTGCTCAAGAGCGGCAAGAACGATGAAGCCCTGCAACTGATCAACAGCCTGCCAGCCACCGGACAGACCAGGATCGGCCAGTCCGCACGCCTGCAAGCCTTGCGCGCGACGCAACTGGCCGCCCTCGCCGAACAACGCAACGACCTGCCCGCTGCGCGCAGCGCCTTGCAAGACGCGCTGCGCTACGAACCGGACAACATCTGGACGCGTTTCGCCCTGGCCCGCCTGAACCTGGCGATGGGCGAACCGCAAAAGGCGCGGGACCTGATCAACGCCATGCTCCAGGCCCACCCCGACAATGCCGATGCGCTTTACGTCAGCGCTTTGTTATCGGTGCAGATGGGTGAGTGGAAAGCCGCCCAGACAACGTTAGGACGCTTGCGCCCCGACCAGCGCACCGCGGACATGGAAGCGCTGGCCGCCGACGTCAGCTTCAACCTGCAACTCAGCCAGGTGATCGAATTGGGCAAGCGCGGACAGCGCCAGGAAGCCCTGACCTTGCTCGAGCGCATTCAACCGATGACCAACAACAGTCCAGACCGCACGGCGAGCCTGGCCTCGGCCTATGTCGACATCGGCGAACCGACCCGTGCGCTGGCCCTCATGCGCGGCCAGTTGCAAAACACCGCTGCGCCCTCGGCGGACTTCATCCTGCAATACGCCGCTGTGTTGCTTAAATCCGGAGAAGACGCACAGGTCAACGAGATTCTGCGCGATCTTCAGAGCAGGCCCCTGAACGCGCCGGCTCGCAAGCGTTTCGACGACCTGCTCTATCTCTATCGCATCCGCCAGGCTGATCAGTTGCGTGAGCGAGGCGATCTGGCCAACGCCTATGACACGCTGGCGCCCGCACTGGCGCAACGTCCCGGTGACAGCACTGCCGTCGCGGCCCTGGCGCGGATGTACGCGGCCAACCGCGACACGGCAAAAGCCCTCGATCTCTACAAACCGCTGTTACAACGTCAGCCAAACGACCCGCAACTGCTGTTGGGTGCCGCCGACGCGGCGGTGTTGGCACATGACGCGGCCTTTGCCGAACAGGCATTGCAACAGCTGCTCAAGACCGAATCCGGCAATCCTCAAACGCTGACAGAGGCTGCCCGCCTCTACCAGAACATGGGCAAGACCGGCACGGCGACCGATCTGCTGCGCAAAGCCGTGGCCATTGAACAGAGCGAGAAACGCAGAAGCCAGGGCGCCCAACTGGCAGGTTCAACAGTGGCGCCCAACCCTTTTGCCGGGGTGTCGGGCTCACGTAACGAAGCCAGTCGCGACACCTTGCTGGCAGCCATTCCGCCACCGGTACAAGAGAAGCCAGGCCGCATGACGTCCCACACCTCTTTTGTCATCGGCGCTTCGCCAAAACCGCAGCAAGCGAGCAATCCATTCGAGTCGCAACAGCCGCGCGCAGCACTCGTGAGCGAGGACATCAGCCCCGCGCAACTGGCGCTGAATAAAATCCTTCAAGAGCGCAGTGCCTACGTCACCCAGGGCGTGAGCATTCGCAGCAACAACAGTGAGTCGGGGTTGAGCAAGCTGACCGATATTGAAACACCGCTGGAAATCAATATTCCGCTGGATGAAAGCCGAATCGCGCTGCGCGTGACGCCCGTCTCGCTGAACGCCGGCAGCGTCAGCAGCGAAGCGCTGTCGCGTTTCGGTAACGGTGCGCAGAGCGGCAATGCCGGTTCGCAAAAAGCCGAAGGTGTTGGCCTTTCCGTCGCCATTCAACGGCCTGCTGACGGGCTCAAAGCCGATCTTGGCACCACCCCGCTCGGCTTCAAGTACTCCACCGCGACGGGCGGCATCAGCATTGATCGCCCCGTGAGCGACACCTCCAATGTCCGCTACGGCGTGAGCGTTTCCCGGCGCCCGGTGACGGACAGCGTCACCTCGTTTGCCGGCACCACGGACAAACGCAGCGGGCAGTCCTGGGGGGGTGTGACCGCCAACGGCGGACGCGGCCAGTTGAGCTTTGACGACAACGAAGTCGGCGCCTATGGCTACGCCTCCTGGCACCAGCTATTGGGCAACCATGTCGAGTCCAACAACCGCAGTGAGCTGGGCAGCGGTGTGTACTGGTACCTGCAAAATGCAACGGACAGCAAGCTGACCGTCGGCCTGAGCATGACCGGCATCAGCTACGCCAACAACCAGGACTTTTTCACCTATGGCCACGGTGGCTATTTCAGCCCGCAGACATTCTTCGCCCTCGGCGTGCCAGTGACCTGGGCACAACGCTCCGGACGCTTGACGTACCAGGTCAAGGGTTCGGTCGGCGTACAGCATTTTGAACAGGACAGCGCCGACTATTTCCCGACCGACAAAGCCCTGCAGACGGCCTCGGGCCTGCGCTACGCCGGGCAAAACAAAACCGGGATCGGCTACAGCGTCGCCGCGGCGGCTGAATACAAGTTCGCGTCGAACTTCCTGCTGGGCGCCAATCTGGGCCTGGACAACGCCCACGACTACCAACAACTCAGCGGTGCCCTGTCTTTGCGCTACCAGTACGAGGAGATCAGCGGCCCCATGAGCCTGCCGGTCAGCCCGTACACCTCGCCTTATTCCAACTGATCATTCTGGAGCTTTCGATGCCCACTTCTGCCCTTGCCGGCCTGACTCTTCTTGTTCTTGGGGAGAGCCACATGAGCCTCGCGGACCATTTGCTGGAGCCGCTGCACGACAACCTGACGCGCCAGGGCGCCCAGGTCCACTCCATCGGTGCCTGCGGCGCCAGCGCCGGCGACTGGCTGATCAGTAAAAAAGTCGACTGCGGCGCCGAGCGCAAAGGCAACGACAAGATCGTGATCAAGGGGCGCGAGGCAACCACCACACCGATCCAGGACCTGATCGCCGCTGACAAGCCCGACCTGGTGGTGCTGGTCATCGGCGACACCATGGCGTCCTATGACAAGCCAGTGTTTCCAAAGGCTTGGGCATGGCAAAGCGTCACCGGCCTGGCCAAGGCCATTGCGGCCACCGGGACCCGTTGCGCCTGGGTAGGCCCGGCCTGGGGTAAAGCCGGTGGCATGTACCAGAAAAATGATGCCCGCACCCAATTGATGTCGCAGTTTTTGGCCGCGAACGTGGCGCCTTGTACCTACATCGATTCGCTGGCGCTCTCCAAACCCGGGCAGTGGATCACCACCGATGGGCAGCACTTCACCGTCGCCGGTTATCAATCCTGGGGCAATGCGATTGGTGGTGCGTTGGCCAAACTGCCCGCCGATACCGTCAGCAGCACAGGAGCCGGCAAATGAGCCGATCCGCATGTGGCTGGGCGCTGTTCGCGCCCTTGATGCTGAGCCTGCACGCCCAGGCCGCCGACATTGCCCTGTACCCGACGGGCCCGGATCAGGACTCGGCCTTCCTGCGCTTTATCAACGCCGCCGACCGCCCCTTGCAGCTGCTGGCCGAAGGCTCGCGGGCCAGCCTCAGGCTCGAGGGTTCGAATGCCGTGTCCGACTACCTGCCCGTCCCAGCCAACCAGCCGATCAAGGGCACCCTGGAACTCAACGGCAAAAGCCAGCCGCTGGACATCCAGGTGGCGGCAGGCGAATTCGCCAGCGTGATCGCACTGCCGGACAGCGCTCAAGGTATCCGCCAGGTCGTCATCCGTGAGCAACCCGACGACTTCAATAGCCTGAGAGCCTCGCTGGCGTTTGTCAGCGCTGATCCAGCATGCACCCAGGCCGGTTTGCGCGCTGCGGGAAAAAACGCCGACCTGTTCAAGGAAGTGGCCGACGGCAGCGTACAACGCCGAGCGATCAACCCGGTCAGCCTGTCGGTTCAATTGGTCTGCGCCCAAACCAACGTCGGTGCCCCGCTTGACCTGGGCCAGCTCAAGGCCGGCGAGCGCTACAGCGTTGTGCTGCTGCCGGGCGTAAATGGCCCGTACCTGCTGCTGGCGACTGACGTCCTGGCCCACTGATCCGGATCGCGCCACCACCATGGTTTTTGCCTCTCTCGAGTTTCTGACGTTGTTCCTGCCGCTGTTCCTGTGCGCCTATGCAGTGTGCCCAGCGGCGTGGCGCAACGTCACGTTACTGATCGGCAGCTGGCTGTTCTATGGCTGGTTGAGCCCACGGTTCCTCGCGGTGCATGTGATCCTGACGATCACGGCGTGGACCGGTGGCCTGCTGATAGACGCCTTGCGGGAAGAAGGCAAAGGCCGCGTGCGGCTACTCGCGACGCTGATCGTGCTCAACACGGCGGTGCTGTGCTGGTACAAGTACGCCAACATCGTTGCCGGCACGTTGATCGATATCATCACCGGGTACGGCGTCCTGCCCCCGGACTGGCAGCGGATCATCATGCCGGCCGGGCTGTCGTTCATCGTCTTGCAGGCGATTTCCTATCTGGTGGATGTGCATCGCCGTACCGTGCCGGTTGAACGCAGCTTCATTGACTACGCCACTTACATTTCGATGTTCGGCCATTCGGTCGCAGGCCCCATCATTCGCTATGACTGGGTTCGGCGTGAGCTGAATCAACGTTACTTCAACCTGCAGAATTTCTCGCTGGGCGCACGCCGGTTCATGGTCGGGATGTGCATGAAAGTCCTGGTGGCCGACACCCTTTCGCCGGTGGTTGACGTGGCATTCAATGTGCAGAACCCAAGTTTCTCTGATGCCTGGATCGGCTGCCTGGCCTACTCCCTGCAACTGTTCTTCGACTTCGCCGGCTACAGCGCAATGGCCATTGGTCTGGGCCTGATGCTGGGTTTTCACTTCCCCGAGAACTTCGACCGTCCGTATCTGGCCAACAGCATCCAGGACTTCTGGCGCCGCTGGCATCTATCGCTGTCCAGTTGGTTACGTGACTATCTGTACATTTCGCTGGGCGGCAATCGCAACGGCACCTGGAAAACCTACCGCAACCTGTTCCTGATCATGGCCATCGCCGGCCTCTGGCACGGCGGTGATAGCTGGAATTATCTGCTGTGGGGCAGCGCCCATGGCATTGCGTTATGTGTGAACCGTGCCTGGAACAGCTCCACCCTGCCCCCGGTACCGCCGGTGCTGTCCCATGGGCTGACACTGCTGTTCGTCTGCCTGGCCTGGACACTATTCCGCGCCCCCGACTTTCACAGCGCGCTGAACCTGTATGCCGGACAGTTCGGCCTGCAGGGCATCGCCCTCGGTGACGAACTGTCCGTGACCCTGCGCCCGGTACACGGCCTTGCGGGTTTGCTGGGTGTGTTCGGTGTCGTCGCACCGTTAATGCGCCCTTACTGTGAGAAACAACTGGGCGGCATTGCGTTTTACACCGCCGCCCTTTGGCCCGTCGGCGGTTTCGTGCTGTCGTTCGCACTGATCGCCAGTCGCGAAACCGTACCCTTCCTGTACTTCCAATTCTGATGACGACGCCAAAGCACACCCCGCCCCCCGTAGCAGCTGACGAGCCTGCGAGGCTGCGTTCGAGGACCAAGTCCTCGCAAATCCTGCGCACACTGTTTGCATGGAAGAACTCGTTGCTTGATTTAACGACTGCTTCGCAGTCGAACGCAGCCTCGCGGGCTCGGCAGCTGCTACGGACACGGTGCTACGCCGTATTTCAATGTTGTGGAGATACCTATGCCCACTCAGCCAGATGATCTGGCGACACGCAGCAGTCGGTTGGCAGGCTTGGCGCTGCTGATATTCCTGTTCGTCGGACTGCTGTCCTCTGGCGGTCTGATCGTTTCAGGGCAGATCTCGCTATTACCCGATAAAGTGCTGACCCCGCAGTTTTTTGACGGCGATATCACACACCGGATTGCCAAGGAACTGTCAAACGCTCAACTGCCCACGACCTTCGCCGAGCTGGAGCGCGGTGTCAGCTGGCTGCTCCTGAGTGACACCGGGCCAAGGGTTCGCTCGGGTTGTCCTGACTGGTTATTTTTGGCTGATGAGCTCAAGATCAATCATCAAGCACAGCGCAATGCCGATGCCAAAGTCCAGGCAGTGATTGATCTGAAGCAGCAGCTCTCGCAACGAGACATCAGCCTGCTGGTGGTCATCGTTCCAGACAAGAGCCGCATCGCTTACGAGCAGCGTTGCGCACTGCAGCGCCCAGCCGCTCTCGAAGGGCGCATCCAGGCCTGGACCTCGAAGCTGGACATGGGTGGCGTGTCGAATCTGGACCTCACCGGTGCGCTGACGCCACTGGGGGCCAGTGCCTGGTTGCGCACCGATACGCACTGGAGTGAATCCGGCGCGAAGGCGGCGGCCAATGCCATCACACAGCGCCTGAAGACCCTGGGCATCAGCGCAACGCCACGCAGGTCGTTCGACGAAAGTCATGCCCCGCTCGCGGTGCGACCTGGCGATCTGGTCCATCTGGCGGGCATCGACTGGCTGCCGCTCAAATGGCAGCCCGCCCCCGAAATGGTCGCCCAAACCAGCACCCACGAACTTCCTGTTGCGTCAGTCGCCAGCCCTGACACTGAGGCAGACCTCTTTGGCGATGCCGACCTCCCCAACACCGCGCTCATCGGCACTTCATTCTCGCGCAACTCCAACTTCGCCGGGTTTCTGCAGCAGGCACTGGGCGCCCCCGTGGGTAACTTCGCCAAAGACGGCGGAGCGTTCTCTGGCGCTGCAAACAGCTACCTCAACAACCCGGCCTTCAAAGAAACGCCGCCAAAGCAGATCATCTGGGAGATCCCGGAGCGGGACCTGCAATCGGCTTACATCGACCCCATTGTCTTTCGCCCGTTGCGATAGGCCATGCTCTGCCGTGTAGCAAACGACGACGTGATCGTCAGAATTCTTCATGACGCCATGGAGTCACTCGGTTTCGAGTCGAACTTTTGCATCCAATGCAACACACAATTGTCATCAAACCAGTTGATGGCGACCAAACGCAGGGCGCAGTCTAGAGGGCTGGCTTGGTCCTTATATCATTCCGAATGATAGTTACCTTTGGCCCATTCGATTCGTGAGATATAAGCTCGCCGCGCATTATTCGCCAATCTCAACACATTGGCGGATGCATCCATGGAACAGTCACTCAAACATTTGCGCTTCCCGTTGGCTTTGTTGGCCGTCGTGGTGATCAGCGCTTGCGGCAAGGCCCCGGAAACCGCCGCCACGATGCCGGCAGCCAAGGTCAGCGTGGCCAAGGTGCTGGAGCAACCGGTCAACGAGTGGGACGAATTCACCGGGCGCCTGGAAGCCCCGGAAACTGTCGAGATTCGTCCACGGGTCTCCGGCCAGATCGATGAAGTGGCGTTCACTGAAGGCGCGCTGGTCAAGAAAGGCGACCTGCTGTTCCAGATCGACCCGCGTCCGTTCCAGGCTGAGGTCCGCCGCCTCGAAGCACTGGTTGCACAATCGCGCGCCAATGCCACCCGCAGCGAAAACGAAGCCCAGCGTGGTGAACGCCTGCGCACCAGCAATGCCATTTCCGCCGAACTGGCCGATTCGCGTACCAGCGCCGCTCAGGAAGCCCGCGCCGCCGTCGGTGCCCTGCAAGCGCAACTGGACCTGGCCAAGCTGAACCTGAGCTTCACCCGCGTCACCGCACCAATCAGCGGCCGCGTCAGCCGTGCCGAAATCACCGCCGGCAACCTGGTGACCGCCGACACCACCCCGCTCACCAGCGTGGTTTCCACCGACAAGGTCTACGCCTATTTCGATGCTGACGAGCGTGTGTTCCTCAAGTACACGCAACTCGCTCGCCAGGGCAAACGCGGCGACACCACTCCGGTGTACATGGGCCTGTCCAACGAAGACGGCAACCCGCACCAGGGCCAGATGAACTTCGTCGACAACCAGGTCAATCCGAAAACCGGCACCATCCGTGGTCGCGCGGTGTTCGACAACAGCGATGGCAGCTACACCCCGGGCCTGTATGCACGTCTGAAACTGGTGGGCAGCGGCACCTACAACGCCATGCTGATCAACGATGAAGCGGTCGGTACCGACCTTGGCAAAAAGTTCGTGCTGGTGATGGATGCCGACAACAAGACCGCCTACCGCGCAGTGGAACTGGGTCCGAAGCTTGAAGGCTTGCGCATTGTGCGCAACGGCCTGAACAAGGACGACACCATTATCGTCAAGGGCCTGCAACGGGTACGTCCTGGTTCACCGGTCACGCCTGAAGTGATTCCGATGGCCAGCGAACAAACCCTCGCGGCACTCGCACAACAACGCCAAGCGCTGGAAGCCAGCAACCTGCCCCAAGTCGCGCCTGTCAAGGTTGCACCGGGTACGGCTGTGAAACTGGCCGCCACGACCCCACGCGGTTAAGGGATTTCCAAGATGAATTTTTCCCAGTTCTTCATTTCGCGGCCGATCTTCGCAGCGGTTCTATCGCTGCTGATCCTGATCGCCGGTGCGATCTCGCTGTTCCAGTTGCCGATCAGCGAATACCCGGAAGTGGTGCCGCCGACCGTGGTGGTGCGCGCCAACTTCCCGGGTGCCAACCCTAAAGTCATCGGTGAAACCGTGGCCGCTCCGCTGGAGCAAGCCATCACCGGCGTCGAGAACATGCTGTACATGTCCTCGCAATCCACCGCCGACGGCAAGATCACCCTGACCATCACCTTTGCCCTGGGTACCGACCTGGATAACGCACAGGTGCAGGTGCAGAACCGCGTGACCCGGACCGAGCCGAAACTTCCCGAGGAAGTGACGCGCATCGGTATCACCGTGGACAAGGCATCGCCCGACCTGACGATGGTTGTGCACTTGACCTCGCCGGACAAGCGCTACGACATGCTGTACCTGTCCAACTACGCCCTGCTCAACATCAAGGATGAGCTGGCGCGCCTGGGCGGTGTCGGCGATGTGCAGTTGTTCGGCATGGGCGATTACTCGCTGCGAGTGTGGCTCGACCCGAACAAAACCGCTTCACGCAACCTGACTGCAACCGACGTCGTGACCGCGATTCGCGAGCAGAACCGTCAAGTGGCGGCCGGTGCATTGGGTGCGCCTCCTGCACCGAATGCCACCGCATTCCAATTGTCGGTCAACACCCAGGGTCGTCTGGTTTCCGAGGAAGAGTTCGAGAACATCATCATTCGCTCTGGCGACAACGGTGAAATCACTCGCCTCAAGGACATCGCCCGGGTTGAGCTGGGCTCCAGCCAGTACGCCCTGCGTTCGCTGTTGAACAACCAACCGGCCGTGGCAATCCCGATCTTCCAACGCCCGGGCTCCAACGCCATCGAGATCTCCAACGAAGTGCGGTCGAAAATGGCCGAGCTGAAGAAGAGCTTCCCCGAAGGCATGGACTTCAGCATCGTCTATGACCCGACGATCTTCGTGCGCGGCTCCATCGAGGCGGTGGTTCACACCCTCTTCGAAGCACTGATCCTCGTGGTACTGGTGGTCATCCTGTTCCTGCAAACCTGGCGCGCCTCGATCATTCCGTTGGTGGCGGTGCCGGTATCGCTGATCGGTACTTTTGCCGTGATGCACCTGTTCGGTTTCTCGCTCAACGCCCTGTCGCTGTTCGGCCTGGTATTGGCCATCGGTATCGTGGTGGACGACGCCATCGTGGTGGTGGAGAACGTCGAGCGGAACATCGAGCTCGGACTGACGCCGGTCGAAGCCACCAAACGCGCCATGCGTGAAGTGACCGGCCCGATCATTGCGACGGCGCTGGTGCTGTGCGCGGTGTTCGTCCCTGCGGCATTTATCTCCGGCCTGACGGGTCAGTTCTACAAGCAATTCGCCCTGACCATTGCCATCTCGACAGTGATCTCGGCCTTCAACTCGCTGACCCTTTCGCCAGCACTGGCCGCGGTATTGCTCAAAGGTCATGACGCGCCGAAAGACCGTTTCTCCAAGGTGCTGGACAAGATCTTCGGTGGCTGGCTGTTCCGTCCGTTCAACCGCTTCTTTGAAAAAGCCAGCCACGGTTATGTCGGCACGGTTGCCCGTGTGATCCGCTCAAGCGGTATCGCCCTGCTGCTGTACGCCGGCCTGATGGTCCTGACTTTCTTCGGTTTCTCCAGCACACCGACCGGTTTCGTACCCGGCCAGGACAAGCAATACCTGGTGGCCTTCGCGCAACTGCCGGATGCGTCGAGCCTGGACCGCACCGAAGACGTGATCAAGCGCATGTCCGAGCTGGCCCTGAAACAGCCTGGCGTGGAAAGTGCCGTGGCCTTCCCTGGCCTGTCGATCAACGGCTTCACCAACAGCCCGAACGCCGGCATCGTGTTCGTGACCCTGAAACCGTTCGACCAACGTAAAGACCCGAGCATGTCCGCCGGTGCGATTGCCGGTGCCTTGAACGGCCAATACGCGAACATTCAGGAAGCCTACATGGCGATCTTCCCGCCGCCGCCGGTACAAGGCCTGGGCACTATTGGTGGTTTCCGCCTGCAAATCGAAGACCGGGGCAACCTGGGCTACGAAGAGCTGTACAAGGAAACCATGAACATCATCGCCAAGAGCCACAGCGTGCCGGAACTGGCCGGCCTGTTCACCAGCTATACGGTGAACGTGCCGCAGGTCGATGCCGCCATCGACCGGGAAAAAGCCAAGACCCACGGTGTGGCCGTCAGCGACATCTTCGACACCCTGCAGATCTACCTGGGTTCGCTGTATGCCAACGACTTCAACCGCTTTGGCCGCACCTATCAGGTCAACGTTCAGGCCGAACAGCAGTTCCGCCTCGAATCCGACCAGATCGGCCAGCTGAAGGTGCGTAACAACAAAGGCGAGATGATCCCGCTGGCGACCTTCATCAAGGTCAGCGACACCTCGGGCCCGGACCGCGTGATGCACTACAACGGCTTCATCACCGCTGAAATCAACGGTGCGGCAGCCCCCGGCTACAGCTCCGGCCAGGCCGAAAAAGCCATCGAGAAACTGCTCAAGGAAGAACTGCCGAACGGCATGACCTACGAATGGACCGACCTGACGTACCAGCAGATTCTGTCCGGCAACACCGCGCTGTTCGTGTTCCCGCTCTGCGTACTGCTGGCGTTCCTGGTACTGGCGGCTCAGTACGAAAGCTGGAGCCTGCCGCTGGCGGTGATCCTGATCGTACCAATGACCCTGCTGTCGGCCATTACCGGGGTGATTGCCTCCGGTGGTGATAACAACATCTTCACCCAGATCGGCCTGATCGTACTGGTGGGCCTGGCCTGTAAGAACGCGATCCTGATCGTCGAGTTTGCCAAGGACAAGCAACTGGAAGGCCTCAACCCGCTGGCTGCGGTTCTGGAAGCCTGCCGTCTGCGTCTGCGGCCGATCCTGATGACCTCCTTCGCGTTCATCATGGGTGTTGTGCCGCTGGTGTTCTCCAGCGGTGCCGGTGCCGAAATGCGCCACGCCATGGGTGTAGCGGTGTTCTCCGGGATGCTCGGCGTGACCTTCTTCGGTCTGTTGCTGACGCCAGTGTTCTACGTACTGATCCGTAACTTTGTCGAGCGCGGCCAATCGCGCAAAGCCGCCAAGGCGCAGAAACTGGATAAGCAGCTGGAGTCTCATTGATGAGTTTGAAAGCCTTTCTGCCGAGCCTGCTGGTACTGGCCCTGAGTGCCTGTGCCGTCGGCCCGGACTACAAGACCCCAGCCACGGAACCGGCGAACATCACCACCGCCACCGACGGCGCGGCCGGTCAGAAAAACTTTGACCGTTCGCGTTTCGAAGGCATCTGGTGGCAGCAGTTCGAAGACCCGACGCTCAACCAGTTGGTGACCGAATCGCTCAAGGGCAACCGTGATTTGCGCGTCGCCTTTGCCCGCTGGAAAGCGGCCCGGGCCATCCGCGATGACATCAGTAACGACAACTTGCCGGTCGTCAGCAGTCGTGTCAGCAGTGACTTGGGCAAGGGCCAGATTCCCGGCCAGACCACCGACCGGGTCAACAGCGAACGCTACGACCTCGGCCTGGACATGGCCTGGGAGATCGACCTGTTTGGTCGTATCCAGCGCAACCTGGAATCAGCGAATGCCGAGCAACAGTCGCTTGAAGCCGATCTGTATCAGCTGCAAGTGACCATGATTGCCGAACTGGTGGATGCCTACGGTCAACTGCGCGGTGCGCAACTGCGGGAAAAGATCGCCCTGGCCAACCTGGAAAACCAGCAGGAGTCGCGCAAGATCACCATCAACCTGCGTGATGCCGGCGTCGGCGATCAGCTCGATGTCGAACGTGCCGATGCCCGCCTGGCGTCGGTCGAAGCCAGCGTGCCGCAATTGCAGGCTGAGCAGGTTCGGGAGAAGAACCGTATCGCCACTTTGCTCGGTCAGCGCCCGGACAAATTGGCCGTGGACCTGAGCCCGAAAGACTTGCCGGCGATTGCCAAGGCCTTGCCGATCGGTAATCCGGGTGAACTGCTGCAACGCCGGCCGGACATTCTCAGTGCCGAACGCAAACTGGCGTCGGCCACGGCGCGGATCGGCGTGGCCAAGGCGGATCTGTTCCCGCAAGTCAGCCTCAGCGGCTTTCTTGGCTTCACCGCCGGGCGTGGTTCGCAAATCGGTTCCTCGGCGGCCAATGCCTGGGCGCTGGGCCCGAGCATAACCTGGGCGGCGTTCGACCTGGGCAGCGTGCGCGCCCGTTTGCGCGCCGCCGATGCCGATGCCGAAGGCGCCCTGGCGACCTACGAGCAGCAAGTGTTGCTGGCCCTGGAAGAATCGGAAAACGCGTTCAGCGACTACGGCAAACGCCAACAGCGCCTGATCTCGCTGATTCGTCAGAGCGAGTCCAGCCGTTCGGCCGCCGACCTGGCGGAGATCCGCTACCGCGAAGGCACCGCCGATTTCCTCGTATTGCTCGACGCCCAGCGTGAACGCCTGGCCGCCGAAGACTCCCAGGCCCAGGCTGAAGTCGACCTGTATCGCGGCATCGTCGCGATCTACAAGGCCCTCGGCGGTGGCTGGCAGCCGGAGACGGTCGCGAGCAATTAACCCGATGGCTTAAAGCCCCTTTGGTTGGCCGCAACCAACCAATTCCTTCGCCCTGCGTCTCATTCGGTCGCGGGGCTTTTTTTGCCTATCAAAAACAACACATCCCACACAGGGGGGTATTAAGCAATTTCAGCTGCTACAGATCGCATTACCGCTTAACTGACTGGTATTAGGGTTAATGCGGGTCTTTTGATTTGTGGTTTTCCTGGACGGTCACGGTGGCCGTGGTCCCCGCCCTGAGCTTGTCTTTACCGGCATAGTCGGTGTCGATCTGGATCCGCACCGGCACCCGCTGCGCCAGTTTGATCCAGGTGTAACTGGGGTTGATGTTGGCCAGCAGGCGGCCGCCCGGCAGGTTTTCCCGGTCGGCAATGGCGAAGGCAATGCTCTGCACTTTGCCGCCGAACGTCTCGCCACTCATCAATTCGATTTTGACCCGGTCGCCCTCCCCGATCCGCGGCAACTTGGTTTCTTCAAAGTAGCCACTGACATAGAACGAGTCGCTGTCCACCAGCGCCAGTAATGGCCCACCGGCCGAGGCGTAGTCGCCCTCCCGGGTAAGAAGATTGGTGACGTAGCCGGTCACCGGGGATACAACATGGGTACGCTGCAAATCGAGTTCAGACTGGGTCAATGCCGCGATGGCCAGTTGCACGTTGGCCTGGGCTAACACCAGATTTGCCTGATTACGCAGTAAATCAGCCTGGGCAACCGATACATCGGTGTTGGCTTTTTCCCACTCTTCCCCGGAAATCGCCGAACGGTCCTTGAGCGTACGCCGCCGCTGCTCTTCGCTCTGTCGTTGTTTGAGCAATGCTTCGCTGGCGGTAATAGTCGCCTGGGCCTGCCCAAGTGAGGCTTTGGCCACCTCCACCGCGCGTTTGGCATGCTCCACCGCAAGGGTGTAACGCGCCGGGTCGATCTCCAGCAGGGCCTGGCCCTTGTCCACGTGTTGGTTGTCCTGCACGGCCAGGCTGACGATTCGCCCCGAAACATCGGCGGACAAGGTCACCACATCGGCACGCACCCTGGCATCCCGGGTCCAGGGGGCGCGGGTGTAATGCTCCCAGGCGAACCAGCCCAGGATGAAGGCCAGAAGTACCACCGCAACTGTCGAGAGTCGGGAAAGGATGTTCTTCAAGGCATCAGGCTCCCATCACCAGAATCAATGTAGCGCAGACGCAGGCGTACAACGCGCCTTCAAACAACGCTTCGTGCCAGACAAACCGCAGCACTCCGAGGCGGCGCAACGTCCAGTCCAGCAACAGAAAAATCGGCAGGCCCAGCAGCAGTGCCTGGGCAATCGGGGGCAGATAGGCACCACCCACTTCCAGATCAATGGGCAAGGACGGGATCTCCTTCAAGGCCTGAGGCTTCAAAATAACGGCGATAACGTTCGACGAACGACACTACGATCAACAGCGCTACACGCATGCGAAACACTGACCACAAGTGTTCATGGACATTGGTATGCAAGGCATCCAGTTCGTCGCCCAAGGTGTGGAGGCTGTCCAGCACCTGAGTCACTTCGATTCCGGGCCGGCCGGCGACCAGTCTCCCGGTGTCCCGGACCGTCGAAAACAAGCGGTTTTGCACTGGCGGGCTCAGCAGTGCGTTGTTCTGCCCTTGTTGCCTGAGCTGGCTCAAGGCAATGCCCAGTGCCATACAGGCCAGGCTGACTTGAAACAGCTCACGCGATTGTGGCTCCTGGGTCGCCGGCAGCAACCCCAGCATCATGGTCAGGCGATCAACCATGCGGCTTTCGAAAGCAAACTGCTGTTCATCGCTCGCCGAGGTTTTCAGCAAGGCGTGCACCTGCTCGCAGTTTTCTCTGTAGAGCCGGCGCATGCGTAAATCCGGCCTGAACGGAAAGATCAGCGCATAGACACTCAACGCCAGCACGGTCGCGCAGGTGTAGGCCCCGGCAAACTCAAACCACTGGATGGCGGTGTTTTGACCAATCCCCACGTTCAACGGGCCGAGCAACAGAAAAGTCGTGAGCCCCAGGCCTATGCCGGTACCTGTGGTGGGTGGACTGGCCAGCCCCACCGCGACGGCGTAGAGCAAAGGCGCCAGCAGCAAGGCAAGCATCTCGAAGTTGCTGATCATCGGGACAAACATGAACTGAAGAAGCGCCGAGGCCACCAATGCCAGCCCGAATCCCCTTGCATAGCTTTGAACCGCCAGCAACGGCCGTGGAAACGTCGACATCAGCGAGCAAAGGATTCCCAGCAGCACCATTCCGCCTCGCGCACCGTCCCAGCCGGTTTCGATCCAGATCAGGCCGGCAATCAACAGCGCGGAAAAGGCCCGGACGGCATTCATGGTCGCCAGGGTAAAATCCAGATGCAGCGGGTTTTCACGCCCGCGAAACACACTGCTGGCGGGCCGCCCGCTCTGGATCGCATCGCTCAATTCCAGAATCTGCTCCAGTTGCTGCAGCAGACGCGCTTGCTCCCAGCGCAGCGACCAGGCCAGCGAGCGCAAGGTGGCCGGCAGCGGCTCGGTCAATTGTTCGGCCCTGTACGCCAGCTCATCGAAGCGTTTTTGCAGCGACGTGAAGTGATGGCGTTGTTCACTGGACAGCGAACGCCCCTGCTGCGCCAGTTCATCGAGAAAGGCCAGTTCTTCGGCGCGTAATCGTTGAATTTCCTCGGGCAACTCGCCCTCCCAGCGCTCGGTCAACAACAGCCGCTGATGGCGCAGAGCGGTCAGCCGTGCGGTCAACAACACCAGTTCATTGCCCAATAGTTGCACCAGGCCGTTGGCACTGCGTAACCGTGGCGCATCGAAGTACATGTGCCGACGCACGCCCTCCAGGCCGCTGATCTGGCCCAACAGCTGCATTTGCCGGTGCTGGAAATCCGCTTCGCTTTCTTCGGTGCGGATGACGGCGCTGGCATGGGTAGCCAGCAACCGGGTGATTTGATCGATCCTGGCGAAATAATCCCGGGCCACGGCTTCCGGCCTGGCAGTGAGCAGGCTGACCACGCACACGCAGGCGACGGCCAGCAAGGTTTCGGTGAGGCGCGTCACCGCCAGCAAAAAGGTGCCATCCTGATCGGGAATCGCCAGCAACGCGATGACCACGGCGGTGTAGCCACTGAGCACGAATGCCCCGGAACTGGTGTAGCGCAACAGCGTGCCACCGGCGGTGCACAGCGCCAGCCACAGGGCCAGGGTGGTGATGAAAGGCAGCGGTGCCTGCGGAAAAATCGCCATGATAGCCACCGCGACAACCGCGCCCATCGTGGTGCCGATCACCTGGCCAAAGCTGCGCGCCAGCACCATGCCACCCAGTGGCTGGCTGATGATGACCACGGCCATGATCGACCATTTGGGCTGATCCAGATCGAACAGGAACGCCAGGTACAGGGTCAACAAACCGGCCGCTATGGTTCGCAGGGCAAACAGCAACACCCCGGGTCCGGGGTTGAGCATGGCCTTGAAGTACTGCAGCAACGCTTGCATGGGAACGCTCGTCGAGACACCTCCAGCAAGCGTAGTCACTGCAGCGGTGCCAAGAGAGGTTTTGCTGTCGACACAGCCTGTAGGCCCATTCTTTGCCGGCTGAAGGTTTTTTCAACCGTTTGAATCGAGCGTAAACGTCGTCAAGGTTTGACTCAACGCGTTGCCTGACCGAAGCTTGCGCCTTTGCAAAAGCTCGCCAGCTTCCGGATTCCTGCATGCCCAAGTCCCGCCGCTATCTGTTTATCAGCCTCTTTGCCCTGCTCGTCATCGGCCTTGCGTGGTTTTCCCTTCGCGATACCACCCCGGTGGTTCCCGAAGCTATCCAGCATGGCTACAGCGAAGCGCTGGCGGCAGCCCGGGCCGGCAAGCCAGGTGCCGCGCGCGTGCTCTATCAGCAATTGGCCCGTCCGGACCTGTCCCCCAAGCGTCGTGTCTGGCTGCATGCCGAGCTGCCCAATTATCCAAGCTCGGTGGCCCTGAAACTGGCGGATGCCGACTTGCAGAACGAATCGCCCGAGGTGCGTATCGCCGCGATCAAGAGCATCAGCGGCCTGGTACCGAGCGGCCAGCGCAGTTTATTGCTGGGGCCATTGCTCGACGACAGCGAACAAAGCGTACGACTGGCCGCAATCAACGCGCTGCTGGGGTTGTCCCCGGATGAACTGGGTTTGTATTTCGGGCCACTGGAGCAAGCCATCGACGCCTGGGAGCAAGTGCTCAAGAACCCACCGCAAAGCGCCGACAACCAATACCAACTGGCCCGCCTGCACCTGCACAATGCCGAGCTCAAGGAAGCGCAACTGGCGCTGGACAACACCCTGCACCTGGCGCCAGACAACCTGCCGGCGCTGGTGCTGCAAATCGAGGTGCTCGATAAACAGGGCCAGAACGACGCCGCCCGGCAGCTGTTGGCCAGGCAACTCCAGGCGCAACCCGATTCAGCCTACCTGCAACATGCCCTGGGGCTCTGGATGCTGCATCACGAGCAAAGCGAATTCGCCCTGCTCGGCCTGTCCAAGGCCGTCGAACTTGAGCCGAACAACCGGGATTACCGCTACGACCTGGCTACCACGTTGCACGGCGAGCAGGAGCTGGAAGCAGCGCAGAAACAATTGCAGGAAGTTGTTCAGCGCCATCCGAATGACCGCAAGGCCCGGGTGTTGCTGATTAATTACTGGAAGGAAAGCGGTCAACTGCAAAACGTGCAGATCCTGTTGGCGCAACTCGAGCAGATGAATCCCGATGATCCGGCGTTGCAACAAGGGCTTTAACCCCGACGGAAATTTCGTTGATTACGTGATACTCAGTGTCACCGACACCGGCCTTGGCATGCCGCAAAGCATCAACTGCGCCTTCGCCCCCTTTCACCAGCCTTCGTCCGGGTATGCCGTTAATTACCAAGCCGTTTACCTTCGATCTCTTGATGGCGAAGGTGCGGGAGATGATTTGCTACTTGTAGCGTTCGCTCATGATCAATATGCCTCAATCGCTAAACTGTGGCCAAAAACTTACGGGTTCCCACCATGTTGTCTACTGCTCGTTGGCGATAGCCATTCTGGACCCTCTGTCCTATCAACGGATCGAGTTCGGCGATCGGATTGACCGTATGCAAAATGCTATCCGCGACCGGATGTGTTTGCGTAAAACTTTCATGACCTGCACCTTCGAGGCTTACAACTACCCAGTCCATTGAATTCGAGTACGTAATATCCATAAGCACGTTGTGCCCAAATTGTTTCAATCCGGCATCAAGTTCTTCCCAGCCTGGAAAACTCAATTCGCTACTCGGAATGTAACTGGTATCCACATTACCCAGACGGCGAATAGCGGCACCAGCAATCTGCTTGATACTTCCGGTAATAAAACCTTGAAGCACAGGGTTTAGCCCGGAAACCTGCGGTAGATAGGCTCCCTCAAGAACTCCGGTAGCGAGGTTCACTCCCCCTTCGAACACCACCGACCAACCCCCTGACGGTGTGTTGTTCTGTATGGATGGTCCAACTCCTGATGTGAAGCTAGACATTCCAGCTTCGAAGGCTCGACTGGTGGTGCGAGCTAAACTCCCCAAAGGGTCAGGACTTAAATAGCCTGATGCCGCGCCCATTCCGGCACCCAGCACATATCCAGTGAATCTGATGGGAACCGTCGCAAAGCGGCTCCTCAATCGATGGTTTCTTATATAGTTTTCCGCCAAGCCGCCGCCGGCGTATCCATGGGCTACAGCGCTCATTGCAGCATTAGCGCCTCGCAATGTAGAGCCCGCTGTTGTTTCCAACAGGGTTGAGACTCCTACACTGGCGAGTTCACCTGTGGCGCTTGCTACCCCTCCCCGAACCACGTCTGCAACACGAGCACCGACCCATTGAACGGTCGACGTCCTCTGTGCAGCCTGGCCCCCCTGTTCCATTAACGATAAATCGTTACCCGCCAGCCCATGCACATCCACAAAGCGAACAGGATTGCCCCCCACCATCCGATACAGGTTCAACCCATCTATCGCTCCCGCCGGATCGGCACTCAACCAACGCTGTCGCCACGGCATGTAATACCGAAACCCGTAGTAATACAGCCCCGTCGCGTCCCGTTCCTGCCCTGAATAACGGACTGTCTTGTAGCTGGCCTCAACCCGGTCCCGACCTGCCCACCAGGCTGTGCCGCCGTAGGGATAGTAGCTTTCCTGGCTGATGATCCTGGCGTCTTGATCCAGTTCCAGTGTGCTGGATTCCTGATGATCGGCAAGACAGTAACGCAACTGATGCCGGGCACCGTCCGGTGGCGATCCCCTTTCCCAGTGCAGGATCCGCACGGTACATCTACCGCTCTGGACACTGATGACATGCAGGGTCTCATCCGGAGTTGTACGAATCTCGACCCCCGGCAAGTAGCGGGTCTCATGGATACGGATCAATGTGCCAGTATCAGCCGTACGGATTTTTCGCACACGCTGGTCATCGCCGTCATAGATATAGATCTCCGAGTCAGCCGGTTCATTCTCCCGCACCACCTGATCGACCTGACGCAAGCGGTTGCGTGCGTCCCAGTGCAGAGTCTGTCCCCGTTGAAGCACATTGAGATTGCCGCAGGCGTCATAAGCTGCATCAATTTCACTGTCCCCGGGTGATTCGATGCCATCGCTCCAAGGCAAACTTCGGTTGCTCAAGGTTGCAACGGCCGTTCGCTCGGTTCGATTTGCGCTGTCAGCGTGGTGATGCAGAACCTCCAGGTTGCCACCGGCGTCGTAGTCGAACGTCTGGAGATAGTTCTCAAGCTGGCCAGGATCCGGTGGCGAAACGAAAGCCGGCAAATGGGGGCCGCCGGGGGCATTGCATCGCTGTCGGCCGCGGGCTTCGATGAGTTGGCCGAGGGTGTCGTACTGCCAGGTATTGATCGCGGCAACGCTCTGATTGCGCGAGTAACGGATCGACTGAGTGGCGTCAGTCATACGAATCGGGTTACCGACGGGATCATAGGCATACGTCAGACTCTGCAACGGCGGCTGACTTGCCAGCTGCGCTTGCAGCGTTGCCAGCCGCCCATCCTCGGGAGCGAAAACGGCGCGTGTTACCACGCCGTTGCCGGCCTTTTGCTGCACGATTTGTCCGAAGGCGTTGTATTGAATGTCCCCCGCCAGGGTGATTTCATCATCGGTGTTGGCCAGCCTGATGCGGGTTTTGAACAACTCACCGGCAACGGTCTGACGCTGCTTTTGCTCGTTGCCCAAAACGTCAACATGCCGTACCCACTCACCAACGCTGTTAAAGCTCATTTGCGTGAGTGCTCCTTGAGGCTCGAGCAATTTGTCACGTTCGGTTTCGTTCTCCGGCCAGTCGGGTACCTGAAGGTGGGCCAGAAAACGTCGGGTTTGATGCAGAGGTGCACCGAGCACACCAAACTCGGTGAAGTACTGAGTGCCCGCACAGTCATCGTGGCGGATCAGTTGACCGCAGCGATTGTGTCTGACGGACTCCTCCAACCCGTCACCGTATGCAAAACAAGCCGTTTGCTGCTCTTCGCCCATCGCTGACTCAAAACCGCGCGCAGGGCGCAGTGATGAATCGTAGGTCATGCGCAGGTAATTACGTTTCTGATCCCAATCTTCCAGCCTTTGCCCGGCAGCACCGTAAAGACTCAACCGCCACCCGGCATCCACGCTGATGGAGAGCATGGGCAGCCCGCTCAGGGTGGTGATCGTGGTTTGATTGGCGGGCGCTGCCCCATCGTATTCATGAAGGGCAAAAAGCCGCGGGTCACGGCTGTGACTGGCGCGGTTGCGGGTACTGTAGATATGTTGGGTGATGCGTGCCTGAGGGGCTTGCTGGTCCGAACGCCGGTGATAGGCAATTTCACGTACGACGGCGCGACGCGGATCATTCACTGAGAGTGCCGGTGTATGTCTGTGCATTGCCTTCGCTCCGGATTGACATGCAAGAATTAGCCGCATGACATCCGAAACGTTTATCTGCTGATACACCACCACCGTCAACTGTCAGAAATTACAGGTACAAGAGCCAACAGCGCACTTACGAAAGCATGTCCTGCATCAGTTCCTGCAATTTATCCAGATCGAACGGCTTTTCGAGAATCGGCGCCTTGCGCGTGATCGGGCTGTCCGTCTCGCGGATTTCCTGGGCGTAGCCGCTGATGAAAATCACCTTGAGTTCCGGTCGCAGCTTCACCGCGGGCTCGGCGATCTGCACGCCGGAGATGCCACCGGGCAGGCGGAAGTCGGTGATCATCATGTCCAGGTGCGGTTTGCTCGCCAGGATTTCAAACGCCTGCTCGCCGTTTTCGGCCTGCAATACGCGGTAACCCTCGCCCGACAGATAAGCGGACAGCACCATCAGAATCGAGGGATCGTCCTCGACGACGAGTACTACATCTTGTGCATCTTCGCTCATGGGAAGCCTTTGTTCGGTCAATTGCTGCTGATACGACCGTAGGGTCGATCAGAGGTTGCGTTTATCTGGCTGTTTTCCTACAGCGGCAGACAAACGCGAAACAAGGCGCCTTCGCCAATCCTGCTCTGGACGGTAATAGTACCGCCATGGGCGGTCACAATCTGTTCTGAAATAAACAATCCCAGGCCCAGTCCGGCGACGACGTGTTTGGCCGATACCCGTTCGAACTGCTGGAATATCCGCTCCTGGTTTTCTTCGCTGATGCCGATCCCCTGGTCCTGCACGTCCACCAGCGCCCGGCCCTCCTCACTGTATACCTTCACCGAGATCGGGCCTTTGGCCCCGTAACGCAAGGCGTTGGTCAACAGGTTGGAAATGACCTGTTCTATACGAAACTCGTCCCAATTTCCGATCACCGGTTGCCCGGCATCGAGTGTGACCGACGACTCGGCGGCGTCGATCTGCGGGGAAAAATTCTGCAACAATTCCCGAACCAGCGCCGATAGATCAAAGCACGTCGGCCGGATCGACAACTTGCCGGTGCGAATGCGCGAGACATCCAGCATGTCTTCGATCAAACGTATGAGGCTTTTGATCTGCCGCTCGTCGCGGTCGACCATGGCGTGAATTTTGTCCAGGGTGAAGGCGGCGGCGTTGTCCCGGGCCAGGTGCATCTTGCGCAACTGGGTTTCAAGGATCAGGCCGTTGAGCGGCGTGCGCACTTCGTGGGCGACGATGGACATGAAATCATCGCGCATACGCACCGCCTGCTCCAGTTCCAGCTGGGTGTCTTGCAGCTGCTTGAGCAGGGTCTCCTGTTCGCGGCGACTGTGCTCCAGGGCCAGCACTTGTTCCTTCATCGCCTTGCTCTGGCGATACAGGTCGACAAACACATTGACCTTGCTCTTGACTGCGTGGATGTCCAGCGGCTTGTGCAGGAAGTCCACGGCACCGCTTTCGTAGCCTTTGAACGCGTAGTTCAGTTCGCGTCCGGCGGCACTGACGAAAACGATCGGGATGTTTTTGGTTTTTTCCGTGCCACGCATCAACTCGGCCAGCTCGAAGCCATTCATTCCGGGCATCTGCACATCGAGGATGGCCATGGCGAATTCGTGTTGCAACAGCAGGGACAAGGCTTCGTCGGCGGACAGCGCCTTGTACACGATTCGGTCTTCACGCTTGATCAGCGCTTCGAGCGCCAGCAGATTCTCCGGCAGATCGTCGACGATCAGCAGTTTGGCCTTGATATTACTTAGCATGCGATTCGTTCCAGCTCGACAAGCAAACGGCCGATGCCGCGTACAGGAAGTATGTGATCCGGCTGGAGCAGATCCAGCGCAGCCTGGGGCATGGTGGCGACTTGGGCTGATTGCGGGTCTTGCACGATGGTCATGCCACCACGCTTTTTGACCTGGACCAGCCCGCGCGCGCCGTCGCGGTTGGCACCGGTGAGCAATACCGCGGCCAGATGGGCTCCGTATGCATCGGCGGCCGATTCGAACAGGTAATCGATGGCAGGTCGCGAATGATGCACTCGAGGCTCCAGGCTCAGGGAGAAGCTGCGGTCCTGCTCCACCGACAGGTGATAACCGGGCGCGGCGAAATACAGCGTGCCGACCTCGACCGGGGTCTTGTCGCACGCCTCCAGCACCGGCAGGGCAACCCGGCGGGAAAACACGTCCGCCAGTTGGCTGCAGCGCTCATCCGGCAGGTGCAGCACGACAATCACCGGCAGTGCGAAACCCTCGCGCAGCGGGCCGAGGATGTTCAACAGCGCCTCGACGCCACCGGCGGAGGCACCGATCACGATCGCCTCGATCGCCGGCAGGTTCGTTGCACTGTTCATGATTTTCGGTAGATCCGTTCTTGTTTGACCAGCGGCTCGAACTGATTGCCGAAGGCTGAGAAATCCGGGGTTTCCTTACTGCCCAACACCAAAAAACCGCGATGGCACAGGGACTCATGAAACAGTCCAAGCGCTCGATCCTGAAGTTTTTTATTGAAATAAATCAATACATTACGACATGAAATTAATTGAGTTTCTGAAAATACACTGTCCGTCGCCAGGCTGTGATCGGCAAAGGTCACGTTCTCACGCAACGTCTTGTCGAAAATGGCGTACCCATAAGCCGCCGTATAGTAGTCGGCAAATGAACTCCGGCCACCGGCCTGCTGGTAATTCGCAGTGTAGGCGCGGACATTCTCCATCGAGAAAATCCCTTGCTTGGCTTTTTCCAGAGAGCGCGGATTGATATCCGTAGCGTAGATGATCGTGCGGTCGAGCAGGCCCTCTTCACGCAGCAGAATGGCCATCGAATACACCTCTTCACCGGTGCTGCATCCGGCGATCCAGATTTTGATCGAAGGGTAGGTCCTGAGCAGCGGCACCACTTCCTTGCGAATGGCCAGAAAGTGCGAAGGGTCGCGAAACATCTCACTGACCGGAATGGTCAGCAATTGCAGCAATTGCATGAACGCGGCGGGATCGTGCAAGACCTTTTCCTGCAACGCCGAGATGGTATTGCACTCGAACTGACTCAACGCATGGTTGACCCGGCGTTTGATCGAAGCGCCGGAGTAATCGCGAAAATCGTAGCTGTACTTGAGGTAGATCGCCTCGATCAACAACCGCAATTCGATTTCGCTGTTTCGCTCCCCTGAATAATTGCGCTCCACTAGATACGTTCCATCTTCGGTAACCAGACACGAATCAGCGAAAACAGGCGGTCCAGGTCGATGGGCTTGGCCAGGTAATCGTTGGCGCCGGCCTGCAGGCAGCGCTCCTGATCGTCCTTCATGGCCTTGGCCGTCACCGCAATGATCGGCAACTTGCGCCAGCGCGGGTCCTTGCGGATTTCTACGGTGGCTTCAAAGCCATCCATCTGCGGCATCATCACGTCCATCAACACCAGATCGATGTCTTCCACCTCATTCAATCGTTCAATCGCTTCGTGGCCGTTGCGGCCAATGACCACGACCGCGCCCTTTTGCTCCAGCGCGCTGGTAAGGGCGAAGATGTTGCGCACATCGTCATCCACCAGCAGCACCTTGCGGCCCTCGAAGACCTTGTCGCGACTGCGGGCGACCTTGAGCATCTTCTGCCGCTCATGGGACAACCGTGATTCGACTTTGTGCAGAAAAAGCGTCACCTCGTCCAGCAGCCGCTCCGGCGAGCGTGCGCCCTTGATGATGATCGAGCGCGAATACTTGCGCAGTTCGGCCTCTTCATCCCGGGTCAGGTTGCGCCCGGTATAGACGATGACGGGAGGAAAGGAGCAGATGTCTTCGGTAGACATGCGCTTGAGCAGGTCATTGCCGAGCATGTCCGGCAGCTTGAGGTCGATGATCATGCAATCGAAGACGGAGGCCCGCAGCAGGTCCAGCGCCTCCTGCGCCAGGCCAACGGCGGTGATTTCGATGTCATCGTCGCCGATCAGGCGGGCAATGCTGTCGCGTTGCAAATCGTCATCTTCAACCAGCAACACGCGCTTGACCTTCTGGGTCAGCTTCGCCTCAAGGCGGCCGAACACGTCCTTGAGTTCCTCGCGGGTGGTCGGTTTGACCGCATAGCCAATGGCGCCCATGTGCATCGCCGCTTCAACCCGGTCCTCGACCGAAATCACATGCACCGGGATGTGCCGGGTTTCGGCGTGCTCCTTCAAACGTTGCAGCACGGTCAGGCCGGAATGATCCGGAAGCCGCATGTCCAGCAGGATCGCATCGGGAATGAACGCCTTGGCCAGGTCATAACCTTCGTCGGCGCCATGGGCCACCAGGCATTGGTAACCCAGTTCATGGGCAAGGTCGTAGAGGATGTGCGCAAAGTTCGGCTCATCCTCCACCACCAGAATGCAGCGGCTGGTGAACGGACCGTTGTGGCGATCGTCGTCAAAACGCGGAATGTCGACGTCGGCAATCAATGGCGACAACGTGGGTGGCGGTACATTCGGTGCAGCCGCCACAGGAACGGCTCGCATCGGTTCGACAGGCACTTCGCCCGGTTCCACGTACTGCTGCGGCAAGACCAGAGTAAACACACTGCCCTGCCCCGGCGTGCTGCTCATGCTGATGGAGCCGCCGAGCAAGGCCGCCAGATCACGGGAAATCGACAAACCCAGCCCGGTGCCGCCGTAACGCCGATTGCTGGTGCCATCGGCCTGACGGAACGCTTCGAAGATGCTTTCGTGCTGATCCGCCGCAACGCCGATGCCGGAATCGCGCACGGTAAACGCAATGCCCTCGTTTGGCGCCATGGCGACGGCCAGGCTGACGCTGCCTTTTTCGGTGAACTTCACGGCGTTGGACAGCAGGTTCTTGAGGACCTGCTCCAGGCGTTGACGGTCGGTGAACAGCATCTGCGGCGCACCGTCCTGCATATCCACCTGGAAATCCAGCTGCTTGTCCGTGGCCAACGGCTGGAACAGGCCGCGCAGGCCATCCACCAGACGCGCCACGCTGGTGTTCTCCGGGCGGATTTCCAGCTTGCCAGCCTCGACTTTGGAAATATCCAGAATGTCGTTGATCAGGTTAAGCAAGTCATTGCCGGCGGAGTAAATCGACTCGGCGAACTTGACCTGCTCGGCGCTGAGGTTTTCCTCTGCATTTTCCGCAAGCAGCTTGGCCAGGATCAACGAACTGTTCAGCGGTGTGCGCAGTTCGTGGGACATGTTGGCGAGAAATTCGGACTTGTACTTGCTCGAACGCTGCAATTCCAGCGCGCGCTCTTCGAGCTGGATCTGCGCCTGATTGAGTTCGGTGTTCTTCAGGTCCATGGCGTCGCGCTGCTCAGCCAGCACTTCTGCCTGCTCGGCGAGTTGTTCGTTGGTCTGCTCCAGCTCCACCTGCTGGGTTTCCAGGTGCGCCTGGGATTCCTTGAGAATCCGCGACTGTTCTTCGAGCTCTTCGTTGGCGGTCTTGAGCTCTTCCTGCTGCACTTGCAGCTCTTCATTGAGCTGCTGGGTTTCAGCCAGCACTTCCTGCAAGCGCTGGCGATAGCGTGCGGCCTCGATGGACGTGCCGATGTTGCTGGCAATCAACTCCAGCAACGCGACATCGCGGTCGGTCAATGGACGCAGGAAACCCAACTCAATCACGCCATTGACCCGGTCGTCGTCGCTGGTTGGCACCACCAGCACACTGCGCGGCAAGCCTTCGCCGAGGCCGGAGCTGACCTTGAAATAATCCCCCGGCACCTCGTCCAGGCGAATCAGCCGTGCCTGTTGCGCCACCTGGCCGACAATGCCTTCGTCGCTATAAATCTGCTGCTCACGATCTTCCTGCTCACGGGAGAAGCCGTAGGTCGCGATGCGTTTGAGGCCGCCATGGTCTTCACGGACATAAATGGCTGCCACGGCGGAGCCCAGGTACTGCGCGCAAAATTGCAGAATGTTGCGACCCAGCATGTTCAAGCTCAATTGCCCCAGCACTTGCTCGGCCAGTTCGGTCTGGCCGTTGCGCAGCCAGGCCTGCTGCTCCAGGCGATGGGCGCTGGCCTGCTGGGCAGCGAGGTTGACGCTGTAGTTTTGCGAAAGGTTGAGCAAATCGCGACGCCCGACATACGCCAGCAACCCACTGACACCGGCAATGAACAACAGATAGAGGCTGATGCTCATGACCGTGGTACGTCGCACTTCTTCATTGCGCGATGTGCGCAATTGTTGTTCCGCGTCGATCACGTCCTCGAACTGCTTGCGAATTTCATCGGTCAGTCGCTTGCCACGGCCGGCCTTGACCACGGCGCGAAAGTCACCGCTGCTGCGCTGCAAATCGATCAGCGATTGCGCGTAATGGGCCCACTCCTGCTGCAGTGCCTGCAACCGCAGCAAACGGTCGGTCTGCACCGGGTTGTCGGCGGTCAGCTCGAGCAAGGTGTTGAGCGCCACGGCAATTCGCGGCTTGGCGGTTTCGTAGGGTTCGAGGAAATGTTCGTCGCCACTGAGCAGGAAACCACGCATCCCGGTTTCCAGGTCCACGGTCAACTTGACCGCTTCATTGGCGTTATTGATCACCCGGTCGGTGTGTTCCACCCACTGGATCGTCGACAGTAAATAGGTGATCAGCGAAACGAAAAACACTGCACTGATGAGGCCCAGACCCAAGGGCAGGCTGATGTTGCGGCTCAGGAGTTTACGAAATCGTTGCTCATCAACCGAGGACGCAGGGGTCATGGGGAAGGCCTTGTCGAACTGTCAGAGTGCAAGGAGTTTGCCCCAAAACTCGCACACTGATCCAATTTTCTGACATGTTATCGCGCAAGGTCCTACATTCCACTGCGCCCCCCAAAGCAGCGGGTTATCCTTGCCTGACCTGCGCCGCCATTCTTTTTTCCATCGCGTTGGGAACTTGTCGGGATCCGTCACTTACTCATGCAAGAGGCCGCTGATTTCGAGCGACTGGCAGCGCCAATTTTTTCGGGAATCTCACTATGTCATCCGCCAACGCCTCCATCATCCTCGTCGTCGAAGACGATGCCACCGTGCGCATGCTGATCGTTGATGTGCTGGAGGAGTTGGATTTCAAGGTGCTTGAAGCCGATGGCAGCGAACAGGCGCTGGAGAAGCTCAAGGACCTGAATCAACCGATTGATCTGATGATGACGGATGTGGGCTTGCCGATCATGGACGGCCGCGAACTGGCCAATGAAGCGCGTGCTTTGCGTCCAACCCTTCCGGTCCTTTTTGCCAGCGGGTATGCCGAAAGCATCGATGCACCGGCAGGAATGCATGTGATCGGTAAACCGTTCTCCATCGATCAGTTGCGCGACAAAGTTAAAAGCATTCTCGGCTAACCCTGCGCCCTGCTGTGGTTTAATGCGCACCGTTTTTCATCCCTGCCCTGTATCCGCTTCAAGGAATTCCCGTCAATGATTCAACCCCACGCAACCAAAGTCCTGGTCATTGGTTACGTCTGGCCCGAGCCCCGCTCTTCGGCAGCCGGTGGGCACATGATGCAAATCCTTGAAACGTTCCTGCAGCAAGGCTGGGACATCACCTTCAGCAGCCCCGCCGGTACCGGCGAGCACCGCGCCGACCTGGCACCACTGGGCAT
The DNA here is from genome assembly GCF_000282335.1 of Pseudomonas sp. GM48. Classification (GTDB taxonomy): domain Bacteria; phylum Pseudomonadota; class Gammaproteobacteria; order Pseudomonadales; family Pseudomonadaceae; genus Aquipseudomonas. The sequence goes on along the minus strand of NZ_AKJM01000040.1, from coordinate 74,629 downwards.
TCGCGAAGTGCCCATCGAATTGAACAACAGCAGTTTCGACACGTTCATCAGCGAACTCGCCCCGGATGTGGTGCTGTTCGATCGCTTCATGATGGAAGAGCAATTCGGCTGGCGTGTCGAAAAACACTGCCCGAATGCCATGCGGGTGCTGGAGTCTTCCGACCTGCAAAGCTTGCGTGATGCCCGTCATCAGCGTCTCAAGGACCGCCTGAAGGCCAGCGACGACAACAACGACTTCAGCGAAATGTTTGCGCCCGCGTTACGCGAAGAGTTCGAATTCATGGCTGATACCGACCTGGCCAAACGGGAGATCGCGGCAATTTATCGATGCGACTTGACCCTGATGGTTTCGCAGGTGGAAATCGAATTGCTGGTCGAGCAGTTCAAAGTACCGCGCAACCTGTTGCACTGGTGCCCGCTGATGGTCGAACTGCCGACCCGGTCGCCCGTTCCATTCGAAAACCGGGCGAACCTTCTGCACATCGGCAATTTTCGCCATGCACCGAACTGGGATGCCGTGCTCTGGCTGAAAACCACGATCTGGCCGTTGATCCGCGCTCAGCTGCCCACGGCGCAACTGCACATCTACGGCGCATACACGCCGCCCAAGGCCACCGCGTTGCACAACGCCGCCCAGGGGTTTCACGTCATGAACTGGGCCGAAGATGCGTTGCAAGTCATGTCGGCCACGCGGGTGTGCCTGGCGCCGTTGCGTTTCGGCGCCGGTATCAAAGGCAAGATCGTCGATGCGATGCTCTGTGGTACGCCCAATGTCACAACGCCCGCGGGTGCGGAAGCGATGTACGGCGAAGAGGCTTGGCCCGGTGCCATAACCCGGACCGCACGGGAGTTCGCCGACTGCGCCGTCCGGCTTTACAACGACAAGGCGCAATGGTTGAACGCCCAGGCTCAAGCGCAAACCCTGCTGGCCGGTCGTTACCAGCAAGCCCTTCACGGCCCGGCGTTGATCGAAAGACTGGTTGAATGCCAACAACATCTGGCCAACATCCGCAGGGACAACTTCACCGGCAGCATGTTGCGCCATCATCAACACAAAAGTACCCAATACATGGCGCAATGGATCGAGGCCAAGAATCGCCTCAACTAGCCGCCCTGTGCGATACATATCTACCGCATTGATCACCAATGAGCGGATATCCTTTGGCCTTCACCGCCCCACGGACGGGGTGACCGGCAAAAGGAATAGCCATGACGCACAACAAAACAGGATTGCTCGACAAGCAAACCTGGATGAGCAACACCCTCGACATCAATCAACTCAAACTCACCGATATCGTCTGGCCTGGCGTACATAACGCCGGCATGGACAAAAAGGCGTCGAATTACGATGCGGTGACCGGCAACTGGACCAGCTGTCAGAACGACACTTTTTCCTGGCAACTGGCCAATGGCGCCCGCGCCTTTGATATCCGCCTGGGCTACACGGCCGGCGCGGCTCGATCCGGGTTTTACTTTCACCACAACGGCTTTCGCTCGCATCGCGTCCTGGACGATATGATCGACGCGGTGCTGCTGTTCCTTGATCGAAACCCGGACGAATTCATCGTGCTGGACTTCCATCAACTGGCGGACGGCAACAAACCCTTCGACCATAAAAGGCTCAGTGACTGGCTCGTGCGTCGTCTCGGGCTTCGGGCCGTCCTTCCCGGCGACGGACTCAAGACAGTGGGAGCACTGAAAAGTGCGAGTCGGCATCGCCGTGTTGTCATGGCGGCGCCCGCCCTGGCGGAACTCGATGGCGATTACTTCTGGCCGCGAATCCCGCACAAGTGGCGTGACAGCACGTTTTCCGACACCACCGAGCTGCAACGCCACATCGCGCAAAACCTGGAAGATGCGCCCTATGAGACATTCCTCTGGTCATTGTCCGCGATCACCTACTCGCTGCTGGGCGGGCCCGGGCGTATAAAACGGCAGATCAACGACTGGTTCAACACTACGGGAAACTGGGTGACGCGTTGCAGCATCATCAGTACCGATTTTTTCGATGAATCCGAAATCGTCCGTTACTGCTGGAGCGCCACCAGCATGAAAGCGGTTTACGGCCATGCCTTGCATGAACAGGCTCGCGTCCGGTAATAGCGTTATCCATCCGGCAAGAGGCATGATCAGGGCGAGATAACAACAAAAGCACCCTGACATGACCCGCACCGCCGGAGTTTCCGATCCTTCCTATGAATTGATGGACGACCACAATGGCTTGTCCATCATCTAGAGGCGAAAAACAGCCAGCAATAACAATATCCTGAAAACACTAATTGCTTGTACAGACCCTGACCTGCAACCAAGAATAAATCGCCCGATATCAACTCTGATATTCGGGCGTTTCTTTATTCTTAAATAGCAACGGACTGCACAATGACAAATACTTACCCCCATAAAAACTGGATGTCGGCGACACCTTCCATTGACAAGTTAACCCTCTTGGAACTGGTCTGGCCCGGCGCCCATAACGCGGGAGTGGATTATGACTTCTCATACCCAATCGACGTTCAACCGGCCAGTCACTGGTTCGTCTGCCAGGATGGGCCATTTATCCAGCAGCTCAACGAGGGCGTCCGGGTACTCGACCTGCGATTTCTTTCAGAAGAGCGCTGGCTGGGTGTAAGGAAATTTCATACTTTTCACGGCTACAAACACCTCAAAGGCCGATCTTTGATTGAACTGTTCAAGAGCCTGGACTTTTTCCTCAATGAAAACCCGGATGAATTCGTCGTGCTGGATATGCACGAACTCAAAGGCTTTGATGAAAAAAATTTCGACTACAAAGGCTTTCATGAGGCCATCATCCGTGAATTGGGCACGCGACTGATTCCGCTAAAAAACCGTTATCTGACACTGGGTGCACTAAAGAAAAGGAGTCCCCTGCAAAGAATCGTACTAGCCAGCGATTGGCATCCGGACTTCAGTTCACCCCTGTACTGGCCAAAAATCAGAAGCGAATGGAGCGGCAGCGACATTACGTCACCTGAAGAGTTAAGGCAGCATATTGAAAGAACACTGAATAATCCGCCCGAGAAAAACACGCTCTGGTCATTATCCGCCACCAGTTATGGAGAACTGGCCGGTGTAAAACGAATCACCCGGGAATTGAACGAGTGGTTTGGTCCGGACTCTGGATGGGCGCCGAAGTGCAGCATCATCAGTGCCGACTTTATTGGAGCGACACAACTGGTCAGCTATTGCAGGGAAATCAACTTTTCCAGGGGACTGCGCAAGGCGTAAGGCCGGCGAACTGGAACTGTCTTGGGCGGGGGTGCATGATTGGCATCTGAAAAACAAAAAGACCACACTGGACATGACCCGCACCGCCAGAGTTACCGACCCCTCCTATGAATTGATGGACGACCACAATGGCTTGTCCATCATCTACCGCCAGCACGGTTTTCCCAGCCCGCTGGTGCGCTGGCATTTCCACAAGGAATACGAGCTGCACCTGATCGCCGCCAGTTCCGGCAAGGTGTTCATTGGCGATTACATCGGCAACTTCTATCCGCAAACCCTGTTCCTGACCGGCCCCAACCTGCCCCACAACTGGATCAGCCAGGTGGCCGAGGACGAAGTGGTGCCCAAGCGTGACATGCTGGTCAATTTCACCGACGAGTTGTTCGACAGCGGCTATCAGGTATTCGCCGAGCTCAAGACCCTGGCGCCGCTGCTCGAACGCGCGCAGTACGGCATTGAGTTTCGCTGCAAACACACCATCGCCCGGGCCATGGACTTGATGCAGCGCATTGCCGATACCAAAGGCATGACCCGGCTCGGGCACTTTTTCATCCTGCTGGAATTGCTCGCGGCCACCGACGATTACCAACTGCTCTCCGGCGCGACAACACCGCAGTTGGCCGACGAGCACAACATCGACCGCACCAACCGCGCAGTGGATTACATCTTCGCCCATTACGCCCGGGACTTGACGCTGGAAGAGGTCGCCGGGCACCTGGGCATGAAACCCACGTATTTCAGCCGCGTGTTCAAGCAGGCCACCGGGCGCTGCTTTATCGAGTTCGTCAATCGCCTGCGCATCAGCAAATCCTGCGAGCTGCTGGCCGATGGCGACAAACCGGTGACCGATGTGTGCTTCGAATCGGGTTTCAACAATATTTCCAACTTCAACCGGCGGTTCCAGCAGCTTAAGGGGATGACGCCCTCGCACTACCGGCGGCTGGCGTTACAGCGGTTGACTGAGCAAAATTGAAAGATGCTAGGGATGGGTCGATCATGGGTGCCAAATAAAAAAACTGGTAAAACCTGTTATTTCTGACAGTAGACCATACCGACAAACATGCCATATCTTGAACTGAGCAAATATCAATTCCGATATTTCATCTGCACGCTGGAGATTCAGGATATGTCTAATAATACAAAAGAAAAAATTGCCCCTTTGTCTTTTAATGAAACAGCCACACTTGCTCCCAATGAAAAGTTTGGCTGGAGCGGGTCAGGCTCCATCGGGAATGAGGCTACCCCAGAAAGCCCATATTACGCCTGGACCACTAATCGTCTGAGAAAAACATTCGACACAGTTGTCACACCCCATGCGTTTGTACAGGTCGGTGTGACGCTGAGTGCACTACAGGACAATCAAACATTACGTGTAACGCATGCAGAGGGTAACAGCGAATATGGCCCCGTCAGCAAAGGTAATTTTTCGGAATATGTTTTTATCGACGTGAAAGCTGACGCACATGGCAAGGTATCTCTGGAAGTTGGTTTAGCCAGTGGTAATAACTGTAAGATCAACCAAATCAAAGTTAGAGCCCCAAGGTAAGAATGTGAGCACTGACTGGCAAAAATAATTGCCCAGTCAGTGCTCCCGCTATGCGCAATGTGTAGCTATCAAGACGATCTAGTGCAAAAAAGTATCGATCAAGGTGCGACGGATGATTTGTCTCGCCTGCCATTGAAGGATGTAATCAGCACAGATTCTTCCTGCCATCGGAAGACACAAAAACAATAACTGTCCTTCTGTATCCCGCCGGGTGCAGAAAAGGAGTGCACGATGCAACCTTCGGTAAAAGCTCTGCTTACCCTCACCTGCATGACCCTCAGCAGCGTCAGCCTTGGCGCCCAGACCCTGACCATCGCCACCGTCAACAACAGCGACATGATCCGCATGCAAAAGCTCTCGAAAACCTTCGAGGCCGAGCACCCGGACATCAAGCTCAATTGGGTGGTCCTCGAAGAAAACGTCCTGCGCCAGCGCCTGACCACCGACATCGCCACCCAGGGCGGGCAGTTCGATGTGCTGACCATCGGCATGTACGAAGCCGCACTCTGGGGCGCCAAGGGCTGGCTGGAGCCGATGAAGGATTTGCCGGCCAGTTATGCCCTCGACGACGTGTTTCCATCGGTGCGTGAAGGCCTGTCGGTGAAGGGGTCGCTGTATGCCCTGCCGTTCTACGCCGAAAGCTCGATTACCTATTACCGTACCGATCTGTTCAAGGACGCTGGCCTGAACATGCCCGAGCACCCGAGCTGGGAGCAGATCGGTGAGTTCGCCGCCAAACTGAACAAACCCGAGCAGGAACAGTACGGCATCTGCCTGCGCGGCAAGGCCGGCTGGGGCGAGAACATGGCGCTGATCACCACCGTCGCCAACGCCTATGGCGCGCGCTGGTTCGATGAAAAGTGGCAAGCGGAATTCAACGCTCCCGAATGGAAAAATGCGCTGAACTTCTACGTCGACACCATGAAGAAATCCGGCCCGCCGGGCGCGTCGAGCAATGGTTTTAATGAAAACCTGGCGTTGTTCAACAGCGGTAAATGCGCGATCTGGGTCGACGCCAGCGTCGCCGGCTCGTTCGTCACCGACAAGGCCCAGAGCAAGGTCGCCGATCACGTCGGTTTCACCTATGCGCCGCACCAGGTCACCGACAAGGGCTCGGCCTGGTTGTATTCCTGGGCGCTGGCCATTCCGACCAGTTCCAAAGCCAAGGACGCCGCGAAAACCTTCAGCGCCTGGGCCACCTCCAGGGAGTACAGCGCACTGGTCGCGGAAAAGGACGGCATCGCCAACGTGCCGCCGGGAACCCGTGCCTCGACCTACAGTGAGGCGTACTTGAGTGCGGCACCATTCGCCAAGGTTACGCTGGAATCGCTCAAGGCCGCGGACCCGGGCAAGCCGGGTGCCAGGCCCGTGCCGTACATCGGCATCCAGTTGGTGACCATTCCCGAGTTCCAGGGCATTGGTACTCAGGTCGGCAAATCCTTCTCCGCGGCGCTGATCGGCCAGACTACGGTCGACCAGGCCCTGGCGGCGGCCCAGCAAACCACCGAGCGCGAAATGAAGCGCGCGGGTTATCCCAAGTAACCCCCGCACTTCCCTGCTCTTGCCTTGTGTGGGAGCGGGCTTGCTCGCGAAGAGGCCGGTGCATCCGCCGAATATTCGTGACTGAACCATCGCCTTCGCGAGCAAGCCCGCTCCCACATTGGATCTTCGTAGGTCTGAATGAATCGGTTTAATGCCATGAATACATCAACTGCCAAAGCTCACATGGACATTGTCCAACCGCAACACAAAAGCCGCGTGGCCAATCCCGGCTGGTTTCTGGTCAGCCCTTCGGTGGCACTGCTGCTGTTGTGGATGATCGTGCCGCTGGGCATGACCCTCTACTTCTCGATGATCCGCTACAACCTGCTCAATCCGGGTGAAAACGAATTTGTCGGCATCGAGAACTTCACCTACTTCCTGACGGATTCGGGTTTCCTGCCCGGCGCCAGCAACACGCTGTTGCTGGTGGGCAGCGTGCTGCTGATCAGCGTGGTATTCGGGGTGCTGATCAGTGCGCTACTGGAGGCCAGTGAGTTCTTCGGTCGCGGCATCGTGCGGGTGATGCTGATCTCACCGTTCTTCATCATGCCCACCGTCGGTGCGCTGATCTGGAAGAACCTGATTTTCCATCCGGTGTCGGGGATTCTCGCCTACGTCTGGAAACTGTTCGGCGCACAGCCGGTGGACTGGCTGGCGCACTATCCGCTGCTGTCGATCATCATCATTGTCTCGTGGCAATGGCTGCCGTTCGCGATCCTGATCCTGATGACCGCCATGCAGTCCCTCGACCAGGAACAGAAAGAAGCCGCACGCCTGGACGGGGCCGGGCCTGTCGCGATTTTCTGGCACCTGACCCTGCCGCACCTGGCGCGGCCGATTGCGGTGGTGGTGATGATCGAAACCATCTTCCTGCTCTCGGTGTTCGCCGAAATCTTCACCACCACCAACGGCGGCCCCGGCTACGCCTCGACCAACCTCGCCTATCTGATCTACAACCAGGCGCTGGTGCAGTTCGACGTCGGCATGGCCTCGGCGGGCGGTTTGATCGCCGTGGTCATCGCCAACATCGCCGCGATCATCCTGGTGCGGATGATCGGCAAAAACCTGACCGACAAAGCCTGAGGCCTGCCATGACTCTTCAACAATCCCGTCGCCTGCAAAGCCTGCTGCTCGGTACGTTGGCCTGGGCCATTGCGATCCTGATTTTCTTCCCGATCTTCTGGATGGTCATGACCAGTTTCAAGACCGAAATCGATGCCTTCGCCACGCCGCCGCAATTCATTTTCATGCCAACGCTGGAGAACTACCTGCACATCAACGAGCGCAGTGATTACTTCAGTTTTGCCTGGAACTCGGTGGTGATTTCCTTCAGCGCCACGGCCCTGTGCCTGCTGATCGCGGTGCCGGCGGCCTACTCCATGGCGTTCTACGAAACCCAGCGCACCAGAGGCACGCTGCTGTGGATGCTCTCGACCAAGATGCTACCGCCGGTGGGCGTGCTGATGCCGATCTACCTGCTGGCCAAGAGTTTCGGCCTGCTCGACACGCGGATCGCGCTGATCGTGATCTACACGCTGATCAACCTGCCGATCGTGGTCTGGATGATTTACACCTACTTCAAGGACATCCCCAGGGACATCCTCGAAGCCGCACGCCTGGACGGCGCAACGCTGACGCAGGAAATGCTCCGGGTATTGCTGCCCATCGCCAAGGGCGGCCTGGCGTCCACGGTGCTGCTGTCGCTGATCCTGTGCTGGAACGAGGCGTTCTGGTCGCTGAACCTGACCTCGTCGAAAGCCGCGCCACTGACCGCGTTGATCGCCTCGTATTCGAGCCCCGAAGGGCTGTTCTGGGCCAAGTTGTCAGCGGTCTCGACCCTGGCCTGCGCACCGATCCTGATCTTCGGCTGGATCAGCCAGAAACAACTGGTGCGCGGCCTGTCGTTCGGCGCCGTGAAATGAAGATCGCCCGCCAAACGCGTTCCCCTGTAGGAGCGAGCTTGCTCGCGATGGACGTGAACGATAACGCACGCTGCCTGAAAGAACTCATTGTCCGGACGTTTTTCGCGAGCAAGCTCGCTCCTACAGAAAACAGTCCGGTTTAACGAATAAAACAAGCGGAGGCCCATCACCATGGCCAATCTGAAAATCAAGAATCTGCACAAAGGCTTCGAAGGCTTTTCCATCATCAAGGGCATTGACCTTGAAGTGAACGACAAGGAATTCGTGGTCTTCGTCGGCCCGTCGGGCTGCGGTAAATCCACGCTGTTGCGGCTGATCGCGGGGCTCGAAGAAGTCAGCGGCGGCACCATCGAGCTCGACGGCCGCGACATCACCGAAGTGAGCCCGGCCAAGCGCGACCTGGCGATGGTATTCCAGACCTACGCCCTGTACCCGCACATGAGCGTGCGCAAGAACATGTCGTTCGCCCTCGACCTGGCTGGCGTAGCGAAAGCCGAAGTGGAGAAAAAGGTCAGCGAAGCGGCGCGCATCCTCGAGCTGGGGCCGATGCTGGAGCGCAAGCCCAAGCAACTGTCCGGCGGCCAGCGCCAGCGCGTGGCGATTGGCCGGGCCATCGTGCGCAACCCGAAAATCTTCCTGTTCGACGAACCGTTGTCCAACCTCGATGCAGCCCTGCGGGTGCAGATGCGTCTGGAACTGTTGCGCCTGCACAAAGAACTGCAAGCCACGATGATCTACGTGACTCACGATCAGGTCGAAGCCATGACCATGGCCGACAAAGTCGTCGTACTCAATGGCGGCAAGATCGAGCAAGTCGGCTCGCCGCTGGATCTTTATCACCAGCCTGCGAACCTGTTCGTCGCCGGTTTCCTGGGCACGCCGAAAATGGGCTTCCTCAAGGGCAAGGTCAGCCGCGTCGACAGCCGCGGCTGCGAAGTGCAACTGGACGCCGGAACACGCATCAACCTGCCCTTGAGCGGATCCCATCTGAGCGTCGGGGGTGCGGTGACGCTGGGCATTCGCCCGGAGCATCTGGAACTGGCCAAACCGGGTGACTGCACCCTGCAGGTCACCGCCGATGTCAGCGAACGCCTGGGCAGCGACACGTTCTGTCACGTCCTGACGTCGTCCGGCGAAGCCCTGACTATGCGTGTTCGCGGCGATCTGGCCAGCCGCTACGGCGAGCCCCTGAGCCTGCACCTGGATGCGCAACACTGCCATTTGTTCGATGCCAGCGGCGTGGCGTTGACCCGCCCGTTGCGCGTTGCTGCCTGACTTCAGAGTGCCTGCGATGAAACTGAACAAACAGAACCTCAACCGCCTCGCTCCCGAAGTGGTCCTGCCTGCTTACGCGCTGGGCGATACCCGCCAAGGCATCGCGCACATTGGCGTCGGCGGTTTCCATCGCGCCCATCAGGCGTTTTACACCGATGCACTGATGAACACCGGAGAAGGCCTGGACTGGGCAATCTGTGGTGTTGGCCTGCGCGCCGAGGACCGCCGCGCCCGTGACGACCTCAAGGATCAGGACTACCTGTTCACCCTGTTCGAACTCGGCGATGGCGACGACACCGAGGTGCGGGTGATCGGCGCCCTTCGCGACATGCTGCTGGCCGAGGACGATGCCCAGGCATTGATCGACAAGCTGGCCAGCCCCGAGATCCGCATCGTCTCGCTGACCATCACCGAAGGCGGTTACTGCATCGACGATAGCAACGGCGAGTTCATGGCGCACTTGCCGCAGATCCAGCATGACCTGGCGCACCCCGACACCCCGAAAACCGTGTTCGGCTTCCTCTGTGCCGCATTGGCCAGGCGCCGCGCTGCCGGCAGCGCGGCCTTCACCCTGATGTCCTGCGATAACCTGCCGCACAACGGCGCCGTCACCCGCAAGGCCCTGCTGGCCTTCGCAGCCTTGCACGACAGCGAACTGCGCGACTGGATCGACGCCAACGTCAGCTTCCCCAACGCCATGGTCGACCGCATCACGCCGATGACCAGCAACCGGCACCGTCTGCAACTGGCGGACCAGCATGGGCTGGACGATGCCTGGCCGGTGGTCTGCGAGCCTTTTGTGCAATGGGTGCTGGAAGACAAGTTCGTCAACGGGCGCCCGGCCTGGGAAAAGGTCGGCGTGCAGTTCACCGACGACGTCACACCCTACGAAGAAATGAAGATCAAGCTGCTCAACGGCAGTCATCTGGCGCTGACGTACCTGGGATTCCTCAAGGGTTACCGCTTCGTCCACGAGACCATGAACGATCCGTTGTTCGTACGCTACATGCACGCCTACATGGACCTGGACGTGACGCCGCAACTGGCCCCAGTGCCGGGAATCGATCTGAGCGAGTACAAGAACACCCTGGTGGCGCGTTTCTCCAACCAGGCGATTGCCGATCAGCTTGAACGGGTGTGTTCGGATGGCTCGTCAAAGTTTCCGAAATTCACCGTACCGACCATCAACCGCCTGATCGCCGATGGCCGCGAGACCAAGCGTGCAGCACTGGTGGTGGCGGCCTGGGCGTTGTACCTCAAAGGCGTGGATGAGCATGGCGAGACCTACGCGATTGCAGACCCGCGTGCAGCATTCTGCCAGGCGTTGGTGGCCGATGATGTGCTGATTACCCAGCGGTTGCTGGCGGTCGAGGAGATTTTTGGTACGGCGATTGCGCGCTCGCCGGAGTTTGTCGCGGCGTTCGAGTGGTGCTGCAACAGTTTGCGCGAGGTTGGGGTGTCGCGGACGCTGGAACGAGTGTTGGCGTAAGTCCTGCGGTGGAGCTGCTGCCGTCTTCGCGAGCAAGCCCGCTCCCACACTGAAGTGCTGGCGAACACAATTACTGTGGGAGCGGGCTTGCTCGCGAAGGCGGCCTGACAGGCGACATTTATGTTGAATGATCCAAGGATCCACTATGCCAAACCAACAACTCTTCCTCGGCATCGACTGCGGCACCCAAGGCACCAAAGCCATCATCCTCGACACGGTCAGTGGTGAAGTGCTTGGCCAGGGAGCCGCCAGCCACAGCCTGATCAGCGGCCCCAATGGCCGCCGCGAACAGGACACCCAGCAGTGGCTGGAAGCCTTCGCCACCGCCACCCGCCGCGCATTGCTCGCGGCCAAAGTCGATGGCCAGTCGATCCTCGGCATTGGCGTGTCCGGCCAACAACATGGCCTGGTGCTGCTCGACGATCAGGGCCAGGTGCTGCGTCCGGCCAAGCTCTGGTGCGACACCGAAACCACGCCGGAGAATTACCGACTGCTGGCCGATCTGGGTGGCGAAAAGGCGTCGCTGGAACGCCTCGGTGTGGTCATCGCGCCGGGCTATACCTTATCCAAACTGCTCTGGACCAAAGAGCAGCACCCCGAGGTGTTTTCCCGGATCGCCCACATTTTGCTGCCCCACGACTACCTCAACCATTGGCTCACTGGCCGCAGTTGCAGCGAATACGGTGATGCTTCGGGTACCGGGTATTTCAACGTGCGTACTCGCCAGTGGGATCTGCAACTGCTGCGCGACATCGACCCGAGCGGACGCCTGCAGGCCGCGCTACCGGAGCTGATCGATGCCCACCAGGCGGTCGGCACGATTCTGCCGGGCATTGCCGAACACCTGGGCATCAATCCCCGGGCGCTGGTGTCCAGTGGCGGCGGCGACAACATGATGGGAGCCATCGGCACCGGCAACATCCAGCCCGGCGCAATCACCATGAGCCTCGGCTCCTCGGGCACGGTGTACGCCTATTCAGACAGGCCGAACGTCGCCCCGGATGCTGCGGTCGCCACCTTCTGTTCTTCCAGTGGCGGCTGGCTGCCATTGATCTGCACCATGAACCTGACCAATGCCACTGGCCTGATCCGCGACCTGCTGGACCTCGATATCGATCAGTTCAACGAACTGGTTGCCCAGGCGCCGATCGGTGCCGAAGGTGTGAGCATGCTGCCGTTCTTCAACGGCGAGCGGGTACCCGCCCTGCCCCATGCCAGCGCCAGTCTGTCGGGCCTGACCATGACCAACCTGACCCGGGCCAACCTGTGCCGCGCAGTGGTCGAAGGCACGACGTTCGGCTTGCGTTACGGACTGGACCTGATACGCCGCAATGGCTTACAAAGCCGCAACATTTGCCTGATCGGCGGCGGATCGAAAAGCCCGGTCTGGCGGCAGATTGTCGCCGACACCATGAACACGCCCGTGATCTGCACCGAACAAAGTGAGGCTGCGGCCCTGGGTGCAGCGATTCAGGCAGCCTGGTGCGTATCCAGGGAAAACGGGCACGAACACAGTCTGGCGGACTTGTGCGAGCGCTGCGTGAAACTCGACCCGGCCAGTGCAACCCTGCCGGTGGCCGACAATGTGCAAGCCTGTCAGCAGGCTTATGAACGCTATCAACAGCATGTCGCAACCCTATTTAAAGAGTGAACAACTATGTACCTGGTGTGTGGCGAAGCGCTGTTCGATTTTTTCAGTGAAAACGACGCCAGCGGTCTGGCGTCCAAAGTGAATTTCAAAGCCATCGCCGGTGGCTCGCCGTTCAACGTGGCGGTGGGATTACGCCGGTTGGGCGTGGACGCGGCGCTGTTGGCCGGGTTGTCCACCGACTACCTGGGCCGGCGCCTGTTGCAGGTGCTGCAGGATGAAGGTGTGTGCCAGGATTACCTACTGGATTTTGCGGCGCCGACCACCCTGGCGATGGTCGCCGTGGGGGCCAATGGCTCGCCGCAGTACAGCTTCCGTGGCGAAGGCTGCGCGGATCGCCAATTGCAACCGGAGCACCTGCCGGCACTCGGGCCTGAGGTACGCGGCCTGCATATCGGCTCGTTTTCCCTGGTGGTACAGCCGATTGCTGACACCCTATTGGCATTGGTGCGCCGGGAAAGTGGAAGGCGCCTGATCAGCCTCGACCCGAACGTGCGCCTGAACCCGCAGCCGGACATTGAGCTGTGGCGTAAACGGATCGCGACGCTGGTTGAGCTGGCCGATCTGATCAAGGTCAGCGACGAGGATTTGCATCTGTTGTATCCCGGCCAGGACCCGGTGCGGGTGATCGAAGGCTGGTTGCAGCACCGCTGTCAGCTGGTGTTCCTGACCCGGGGTGGCGAAGGCGCGAGTGTATTCAGCCGGGTTCACGGCTCGTGGTCGGCTCCCGCCCGTCCGGTGAAAATCGCCGACACCGTGGGCGCGGGCGATACCTTTCAGGCGGCGCTGATTGCCTGGCTGACCGAGCAGCATCTGGATTCGGTCGAAGGCGTGAAGCAACTTGGCCGCGAACAGATCGACAGCATGCTGAAGTTCGCGGTTCAGGCGGCGGCGCTGACGTGCAGCAAGACCGGGCCGGAATTGCCTTATCGCCAGCAGTTGGATCTGCGCTGAATCCGAGGGTTTCTTCGCGAGCAAGCTCGCTCCTACAGGGATGACTTTCTATCAGGCGCCCGATGGTCTTAACTTATAACCAAGACCACGCAGTCGCGACAGACGGCGTTCAGCCGGGTTAACCCTCGCTTAACTGTGCGGTCCAACACTTCACTGGACCGCACGCCCTCAGACAGTTCTGACGCCCAGTGCGGCAAGTTCGACAGGCAACACATCGAACTGACTTTCCGTCCGCACCGGAGATCGCTAATGAACACTCGCACCCTGCTGGTTACCGCCGCCCTCGCCTGCACCGCGTTTGCCGGTCTGGCTCAAGCCAGTGACAACACCACAACCTCTGAAGCCGTGCCCTATCACTACGGCATGCCGTTACATATCAGCAAAGTGATTTCACTCACCGAGCCGAGCACCCTGGAGTGCAAAGTGGTGAGCGCCGACATGAAGTACATCGATGACACGGGAAAACCCGCAGAAATCACCTACCGTAAACTTTCCGACGCCTGCGAGAACCAAAGCTGACTGAAACGTCTGATTTGACACTTGGCGGTATTCCTTTGAGGGCTGCGGCGCTATGCTCTAGCGCCCCCTCACTGCCCGCAAGGATAGGCCATGCAGTTTTCGTTTCGCACGTTGTCGATGTTTACCGCCGTCTTGTGTCTTTTACTGAGCCTGCTCTGGGGCTTGACGCCTCAATGGCTACTGGCGTTCTGGGGTATTGAATTTTCATTCGCGGCGGGATTGGTCGCACGCCGCACCGCCGTGCTGTTTGCGGCGTTTAGCGTGATCTCTTGTCTGGTTCGCAACGCCCCCCCTTGTGCAACCCGCAATGCGCTGAGCCTCGGCTTCGTCGTCGGCTGTTGGGGATTGGCCGTGCTGGGTTTTACCGAATGGCTCGCCGGCCATGTCGGGCCTGGCATGTTGCTGGCGGTCGGGGTTGAACTGGCGCTGGGCCTGGCGTTCTTCCAGACCCGGCGCGTGTCGGTGGAGCTCGAAACCGCAGGCTAAAGCGCTTTGCCCAGCATCGAGTGGGGCTCGACTTCTACGTGATGCTGTCTGGAGCGCAGTTGGCCAATCAAATCGTTTATTTCCCGACAACCATTGAGCCCGGAGGCATCGATGCCGGTGACCAATAGATCGAGGTGATCGGTTTGCCCGTCGGCATAGACCTTGACGGTCATCATCAGATCCGGTGACAACGTGCACTCGCAACGTTCGGGTAAAAAGCTGCTTTCGATGATTTTGCGAAGTTCCAAGGCAGAAAGAAACATGACGACCTTCTCCTTTGTGAGACTGCCAATCAACTATCAACGCTCACTCATATGAAATCCCGGCAAGCTTCTAGGGCACCTACAGCATAAAGCATGTCCCGGATTTCGCTGTGCAGCTCATCGGCAATTTAAGGGTTTCGGCAAGTCACCGGTAAAACCTGCCATGCGGTTTGCAATGAACGCCCCTGGGGCGACCCTGCCATTTGCATATTGGGCGTTGCAGGTTTGCATTCACTGCACACGACAGTGAAAATGCCGCCCTTCACTTCAAGCAAGGAGGCATCATGAGTTCTTTGACCGTTAACGCGAGCGCAGTGCTGTTCGCACTGGGGCTTGCTGGCGTGGCGCACGCCGCCAAACTCGAAGAAACCGCGCCCTATCCGAAGGCCGAAAGCGGGTTTACCCGCCAGGTGATTCACCTCGCGCCACAGTCCCGGGAAAACGACTTCCAGGTTGAAATCCTGGCCGGCAAGACGATGACTGTAGACTGCAATCACCCTCGTCTGGGCGGCATTCTCGAGGAGAAAAACCTCGAGGGTTGGGGCTACCCGTTCTATCGTCTGGAAAAAGTCATTGGCCCGATGAGCACGCTGATGGCCTGCCCCGACGGCACAAGCAAACAGGATTTCGTACCGGTGGTCGGCGATGGCTTCCTGCTGCGTTACAACAGCAAGCTGCCGCTCGTGCTGTACGTGCCCAAGGACATCGAAGTGCGCTACCGGATCTGGTCGGCGTCGAACAAGGTCGAGAAAGCCATTCAGGAATAACCCGGCCATCCAGCGCGGCGCGCTCGGCCACATGCCCCAGGCTCTTGATTACTGTTATTTCAAGCCGACTTTATACAACCCGCCGTCTTCCTCATCGGTCAATACATACAAGTAACCATCCGGCCCCTGCCGCACATCGCGAATGCGCTTGCTCAGCTCCCCGAGCAAGCGCTCCTCGTGCACCACCTTGTCACCGTCGAACTCCAGGCGGATCAGCTCCTGGCTGACCAACGCGCCGATAAACACGCTGTGCTGCCAGGCCTTGAAACGGTCGGCATCGTAGAACGCCATGCCGCTCAGGCCCGGGGATTTTTCCCAGACATGGTTCGGGGCAACGGTGCCTTCAACGGTATCGCCCCTGGCTTCGGGAATCGGTAGACCGGAGTAGTTGATGCCATGGGTCGCCAGCGGCCAGCCGTAATTCTTGCCACGCTCGATGATGTTGATTTCATCGCCGCCCCGAGGGCCGTGCTCGTTTTCCCACAGCGTGCCGTTCCACGGGTTGAGCGCCGCGCCTTGCGGGTTACGCTGCCCGTAGGACCAGATTTCCGGGCGCACGTTGGCCTGGCCGACAAAGGGGTTGTCCTTGGGCACCGTGCCGTCCGGGTAGATTCGCACCACTTTGCCTTGCAGCTTGTCGAGGTCCTGGGCGGTCGGACGGTCGTTGTTTTCCCCCAGGGTCACGAACAGATAGCCGTCGCGGTCGAACACCAGTCGCGAACCAAAATGGTTGCCGACCGAGAGCTTTGGCTCCTGGCGCAGGATCACCTGGAAATTCTTGATCGCCGTCAGATCGTCGGAGAGCCGGCCGCGCCCCACCGCAGTACCGGCCTTGTTACCCTCACCACCACCCTCGGCATAGGACAGATAGACCATCCGGTCCTGCTTGAAGTCTGGTGACAACGCCACGTCCAGCAAGCCGCCCTGCCCTTTGGCCCAGACCGTTGGCACGCCATTGAGCGGTGCCGACAGCTTGCCGTCGGCGGTGACCAACCGCAGGTTGCCGGCTCGTTCGGTCACCAGCATGTCTTTACTATCCGGCAAGAATGCCAGTGCCCAGGGGTGCTCCAGCCCCGTCACGATAGGGGTGACCTCCAGGGTGCCTTCTTCGCTTTTCATCATCTGGCCGGGTGCGGCAAGCGCGGGGACAGTGGCGGTGATCAATACGCTGGCACAGAGGGTTGCCAACAAGTCTTTGCGCAACATGCGGGATTCCTTTTCTGTGGAACATGGGGGTCTGTGGAACATGGGGGTCTGAGGAACATGGCTGGCAGATGTCATGCCTGCAGCTCAACGGTTGCCGGTGCCGGCGTCTCGTGGGGGAGGATTGGGAACGAATTTCGGTGGGCTGGCGGGAGCAGTCCGGTCGGGATAGCGATTACCGATGCCACCGTTGTCCAGCGTTGGCGAGCGCGTCACCGGCACGGTATTCGGCCCGCGTATTACCGGGGCACTGGGTTGAGTGCCTTGCATGCTGTTGGGATTGGCCCGGCGAATCGGACTGTTGTATGGGTTGTTGTTGGTGCTGCCCGGCAGGTTCTGGGCCAATTGCAACGAAGCAGACGCATCGGCCTGGGCCAGTGGGCCCAGTACGCCACTCAAGGCCAGCGCAATGGCGCCAATCACGTATCGGTTCATGGGGTGCCTCTCAACGTCGCGTGGATAAGGACTTCGATACCACGCTACGCCCGGGGTTCGGATTTGTTAACCAAAACCTCCCCGGCAAGATGTAACACGACGTTGATCCAGCCTGCTCGCGAAGGCCTGGCACGCTACACCAAAAAAATCAGAGCAGAATGAAGACCACCAGCAACCCGGCAAAGATCGACCACTTTTCGAGGTAGTAAAGCTTGCGGTTGCGTTTTTTCAGTTCCTTGCCGCGCAAGCGAATCCTGTAGATCTTGCTGAACAGTCGGTTGAGCCCGCCCGTCCTGTCTCCAACCTCGTTCGGCGCGCCTGCCGCCGACATGATATTGCGGCTGAACCAGCGGTTGAATGCCGCCGCCCAGCGATACCTCATCGGCCGCTCGACGTCGCAAAACAGGATGATGCGATTCTGCTGCGTGGTGTTTTCTGCGTAATGAATGTAGGTCTCATCGAACATCACCGCTTCGCCATCGCGCCAATGGTAGTTCTGGCCATCGACATTGATGTAGCAACCGGCAGCGTTGGGAGTTTCCAGCCCGAGGTGATAACGGTACGAACCGGCGTACGGGTCGCGATGGCGCACCAGTCTGGAGCCCGGTGGCAACTCGGCGAACATCGCCGCCTTGATCGAGCCAATGCCTTGCACCAGTTCGGTGGTCCGTGGGCAAAGCTTCATGGCCGACGGATGGCTATCGCCGTACCACTTGAGGTAGAAGCGCTTCCAGCCGCTCTTGAAAAACGAGTTGAAACCCAGGTCATCGTATTGGTTCGAACGCTTGATCGCCCCGGAGTGAAGCAGGCTCTGGCCTTCAGCGCGGATTTCCTCCCAATGCGCCTGCAACGGACTCAGGTCGGGGAAGTCGGCCGGGTCGAGAAACGGCTTGTTCGGGATTTTCGAAAACAGATAAAGAAAACAATTGATTGGCGCCAGAAACGTCGAGTGATCACTCAACTGGCGACCCAGCTTATGGCGCACTTGACCACGCAGATGGACATACGCAATAGAGACAACGTAGACAACGGCAATGATGAGTTTCACGGAAATCGTCACAGATCGGAAGTAAACAAACTGCGCCCTTTACCGGCATACCGGTCCCTGGGTCTAGTGCAGCGACTGAATACGAAACGGCGGCCCCGTAGTGCCTACAAGCCATGCCGATGGTCGGCAGACAACTGATGGATGGCATTTTAGCCACAGTTTGTAACCAATAGTTAACCTGCAACGGTGAAAATGTGTTCGCAAAAACTGCCAAAGCGTTGCAGAGGCCTCAACGCCCTATCGTTTAAAGAGCCAGACCAGTACAATCGCCGCCAAACTTTACGCGCCCCCCAGGTTGAGAGCGGGAAACATCCCCTTTCAGCGCACGTTGACTCGGGCCAAGCGCTCCACATGCTGCTGTCCACTTAATGCCAGATGGATCTTCCACTGCTGATCGGGATGAATGTCCCGGGGTCCGAACAGTGGAACGGGTACTGAACCGGTACTGCCGCAACCCTAGCTACTCTGAATGCTTCGCAGGAAAAACCTTTGATTTCTACAGCTAACATCACGATGCAGTTCGGCGCCAAGCCGCTCTTCGAAAACGTTTCGGTCAAGTTCAACGGTGGCAACCGTTACGGTCTGATCGGCGCCAACGGTTGCGGCAAGTCGACCTTCATGAAGATCCTCGGCGGCGACCTCGAGCCTTCCGGCGGCCAGGTCATGCTGGAGCCGAACGTGCGTCTGGGTAAATTGCGCCAGGACCAGTTCGCCTACGAAGAATTCACCGTGATCGACACCGTGATCATGGGTCACGAAGAGCTGTGGAAGGTCAAGGCCGAGCGCGACCGCATCTATTCGCTGCCGGAAATGAGCGAAGCAGACGGCATGGCCGTGGCCGAGCTGGAAACCGAATTCGCCGAAATGGACGGCTACACCGCCGAATCCCGCGCCGGTGAGCTGCTGCTGGGCCTGGGTATTCCACTGGAACAGCATTTCGGCCCGATGTCCGAAGTCGCTCCGGGCTGGAAACTGCGCGTATTGCTGGCTCAGGCGCTGTTTTCCGATCCGGAAGTGCTGTTGCTCGACGAACCGACCAACCACCTGGACATCAACACCATTCGCTGGCTGGAATCCATTCTCACAGTGCGCAACAGCACCATGATTATCATTTCCCACGACCGTCACTTCCTCAACAGCGTCTGCACCCACATGGCCGACCTGGACTACGGTGAGCTGCGCCTGTTCCCGGGCAACTACGACGAGTACATGACCGCGGCGACCCAGTCCCGCGAGCAACTGCTGTCGGACAACGCCAAGAAGAAAGCCCAGATTGCCGAACTGCAAACGTTCGTCAGCCGCTTCTCGGCCAACGCCTCGAAAGCCAAGCAAGCCACTTCCCGCGCCAAGCAGATCGACAAGATCCAGCTGGCCGAAGTCAAGCCATCGAGCCGCGTGAGCCCGTTCATCCGCTTCGAACAGACCAAGAAGCTGCACCGCCAGGCCGTGACCATCGAACAGATGTCCAAGGGCTTCGACGGCAAGACCCTGTTCAAAAACTTCAGCTTCACCGTCGAAGCCGGCGAGCGCGTGGCGATCATCGGCCCGAACGGTATCGGCAAGACCACCCTGCTGCGCACCTTGATGGGTGAGCTGACCCCGGACGCCGGTTCCGTGAAATGGACCGAAAGCGCGGAGCTGGGCTACTACGCTCAGGACCACGCCCATGACTTCGAAGAAGACGTCAGCCTGTTCGACTGGATGGGCCAGTGGACTCAGGGCGAGCAGATCATTCGCGGCACGCTGGGTCGCATGCTGTTCTCCAACGACGAGATCCTCAAATCGGTCAAGGTCATCTCCGGTGGTGAGCAAGGCCGCATGCTGTTCGGCAAGCTGATCCTGCAAAAGCCGAACGTACTGGTGATGGACGAACCGACCAACCACCTGGACATGGAATCCATCGAGGCGCTGAACCTGGCGCTGGAAAACTACCCGGGCACGCTGATCTTCGTCAGCCACGACCGTGAGTTCGTATCGTCCCTGGCCACCCGCATCATCGAGTTGAGCCCTAACGGCGTGACCGACTTCAGCGGTACCTACGACGATTACCTGCGTAGCCAGGGTGTGGTGTTCTAAGGGCAGCTATTGGTTTCAAGCTGCAAGTTAAAAGCCCTGTCCATGTGACGGGGCTTTTTGCATTTCATGGTCAGGATTTTGTTGGGTACCGAATCCTTCGCGAGCAAGCCCGCTCCCACATTTGGAATGCATTCCCCTTGTGGGAGCGGGCTTGCTCGCGAAGAGGCCTTCAAGAACAGCGATAATTAGTTAGCCTGCTTCCTTTTATCACTGTCCCGCGCCATGATGCAGTTCTCCCACCGCCGCCCGCGAACGAGCCCTCATGTCTGTGCAGCAAGTCGCTCCGCAAAGCTCCATGGCGATCACCCTGCAGATCGTCTCCATCGTTTTCTATACCTTCATTGCCTTCCTCTGCATTGGTTTGCCGATTGCGGTATTGCCGGGTTATGTCCACGAGCAACTGGGGTTCAGCGCCATCGTGGCTGGGCTGACCATCGGCTCGCAATACCTCGCCACCCTGCTCAGCCGGCCCATGGCCGGGCGAATGTCGGACAGCGTTGGCACCAAACGCGCAATCATTTATGGCTTGTCCGGGATTGTGCTCAGTGGCCTGCTGACCTTGCTGTCGACCCTGTTGCAAGGCTTTCCCTTGCTCAGCCTGTTGATTTTGATCGCCGGCCGCCTGTTGCTGGGTATCGCCCAAGGGTTGATCGGCGTCGGCACTATCAGTTGGTGCATGGGCCAGGTCGGCGCCGAACACACTGCGCGGTCGATCTCCTGGAACGGCATTGCGTCCTATGGTGCGATTGCCATTGGTGCACCGCTGGGCGTGGTGATGGTCCAACAACTCGGTTTCACCAGTCTGGGCATCGCCCTGTCGCTGCTGGCCCTGGCCGCACTGTTGCTGATTCGCAACAAGCCCTCGGTACCCGTGGTGCGCGGTGAGCGCCTGCCGTTTTGGGCAGTGTTCGGACGCATAGCGCCGTTTGGCGCGAGCCTGAGCCTGGCTTCCATTGGCTACGGCACCCTGACCACCTTTATTACCTTGTATTACGTCAATCGCGGCTGGACCGGCGCGGCCTACTGCCTGACCGCATTTGGCGTGTGTTTCATCCTGTCGCGACTGCTGTTCATTTCCGCCATCAGTCGTTTCGGCGGGTTCACGTCGGCCATTGCCTGCATGTGCATCGAGACGGTTGGCCTGGTGCTGCTGTGGCTGGCACCGTCGACCGGGTACGCGCTGATTGGCGCCGGGCTGACCGGATTCGGCCTGTCCCTGGTGTACCCGGCACTGGGTGTCGAGGCCATCAAACAGGTGCCTGACTCCAGCCGGGGGGCGGGCTTGAGTGCTTATGCGGTGTTTTTCGACCTGGCGCTGGCAATCGCCGGCCCGTTGATGGGCGCCGTGGCGTTGAACCTGGGTTATGCGTGGATTTTCTTCAGTGCGGCGTTGTTGTCGGTGACGGGCCTGGGGCTGACCCTGCTGCTCAAGCGCCGGGCGATGGTTTAATGTGGGAGCGGGCTTGCTCGCGAAGGCGGTGTGACAGTAGGCATATGTATTGCCTGACACACCGCCTTCGCGAGCAAGCCCGCTCCCACAGAGGGTCGAGGAAACTTACTGATCAGCCGTCTGCATCCCCGCCCGGGTCGCTCTGCCCAGGGTGCGCGAGAAGAAACTTCCAGCCTCGGAAATCAGGTTGCGGTGAATATCTTGCCGGTCGACGCCATCGGCATCGGTGCACAGCGCGGGCATGATCACGATCTGTTCGTCATTGCACGGCGCCATGAACACGAAGTGCCCTGCCCCGGCCAGTAACTTGAAGTCAGGTGCCGTCGGCAGTTTGCGTGCCAGGGCTGCGGCGTTTTTGTCGAAAGCAACCAGTTTGTCGCCATCACCGCTGTACAGCAGCACCGGCACATGCACATCGGCCAGGGTGTGGCGGCCGAACTTCAGGCTCAACGGCGCCATCAGCATCAAGGCATGGACGCGAGGATCAGCGACCGGTTGCAGGTCATCGCGGTCAACAATCAATTCACCCCGGGTGTTGCAGGCATCGCGGTCATCCGGACGCTCCTGGCAGTAACGACGCAGGCGATCCAGGTCCGGGGTCGCGCCGGACAAAATCAATGCGGTCTCGCCACCGGCCGAATAGCCGATGACCCCCACCTGCTCGGCATTGACGAACGGCGACAGCATACGGTCGCCCAAGGTGGCGGTGATGGCTTCGGAAATCTGGATCGGCCGGCCGTACAGGTTACTCAAAGTACCGAGACGGCTGTGGTCTTTGGAGTTGTCACCGGGGTGAATCACCGCCACCACGACAAAGCCTTTACGCGCCAGCGACGTGGCAAGGTCGTGCAGGGCCAGCGGGGTGCCGGTGTTACCGTGGGATAGCATCAGCATCGGGAACCGGCCAATGGCGACTTTGGTATCTTCCCCGGCTTCGACGGTGTAACCCTCGAGTTTGCTGGTGTGCTCCCAGTCACTGGAAGGATAGAAGGCGATGGCGCGCATCGGCTGCAGGTCCAGTGGATCGAGAAAAGTCATCTCATGGAAGCCGACGCTCCAGTGAGGATGCGGTGCAGGCGCGGCGTGCACTGTATTCAGGCTGCTAAGCAGACAAATCAGTAAAGTTGCACAAAGACGCATCATGGGATGCCCCACCTTGTTACCGGACTTGAGATGTGAACCCTTGACTGCATAAGTCAGGCCACAAACTGCAATAACCAGAAACAAAAAACTCCGTATCTGGTACTTGCGTAACCAGAATACAGAGTTTTTTTTGCTTTACCCGAACGCTTGCCTACTTTTACGCAAGCCTTACGCGGCGGCGAACAACTGCTCGCTGATTTGCGTGTGAGCATCGCTCATGGCTTTGTTGCGAACATCGTCACCGTAGGCCAGGCCTTCGGCGCGGACGATTTCGATGTCGGTGATGCCGATGAAACCGAACAGCAGCTTCAAATATTCTTCGTGGGCAACACCGGTGGCCTGACCTGCGTGCATGCCGCCGGAAGTCGAGACGATCACGACTTTCTTGCCACCGCACAGGCCTTCAGGGCCGGCTTCGGTGTAACGGAAGGTCTGACCGGCAACGGCGATGCGGTCAATCCACGCCTTCAGTTGAGTCGGGATGGTGAAGTTGTACATCGGTGCGGCAATCACCACGGCATCGGCGGCAAGGAATTCGGCCAGGGTCGAGGCGCTCAGTTCGGCTTCGTGCTGTTGTGCGGCGTTGCGCAGTTCAGCGGTGGTGCCGGCGGCAACCAGGGTGGTGGCAGAGAAGTGGCTGATCGCGTCGGCGGCCAGGTCGCGGTAGGTCACCACGGCGGTTGGCTCGGCGGCTTGCCAGGCTTTGACGACTTCGCCGCTCAGCTGACGGGAGGCCGAGTTGTCGCCCAGAATGCTCGAATCGATATGCAGCAGTTTCATGTGGGATCTCCAAGTGAGGATCGCCCACAAGGGCGATCTGATGGGACTAATCCTACAGACGAAACCAATAGCTGATTAGTCGGCAACAATGCGATAGTTCGTCTCACAGATAGAACAATCAGGCTCACATCATGCAAGACCTCAACGACCTGTATTACTTCGCCAAAGTCGTGGAAGCCGGTGGTTTCGCGGCGGCCGGGCGTTTGCTGGGCATCCCCAAGTCACGACTGTCGCGCCGTATCGCCGAACTGGAAGAACGCCTTGGCGCACGATTGCTGCAACGCACGACCCGACAGCTGAAGTTGACCGCCGTGGGTGAGCGTTACCTCAGGCACTGCCAGGCGATGCTGTTGGAGGCGGAAATGGCCGATGAGGCCGTGGCCAGCATGTCCAGCGAACCCCGTGGGCGATTACGGGTGTCCTGCCCGGTTGGGCTGGCCCACGAAATATTGCCGGGAGTAATCAGCGACTTTCTCGAACGGTTTCCGCAAGTCCAGTTGGAGGTCATGTTGCTCAACCGGCGGGTCGACCTGGTAAACGAAGGCATTGATGTGGCCCTGCGTGTGCGGGAACTGGGCGACGAAGACCCGCTGTTGGTCACTCGCCGCCTGCGTCAGGCGCAGATGCTGATGGTCGCCAGCCCCGGTTTCCTCGTTGGCCGTGAGATCAACCATCCCGAGGATCTGAAAAGCCTGCCGGTACTCGGCGCCCTGGAAGCCGACCGCATGGTGCACATCCGCATGCTGGATCAAAAAGGCAAAAGTTGTGAACTCGCGCTTGAGGCCCGGCTGGGCATCGATGACTTTATCGTGCGCAAGGCCAGTACCCTCTCCGGCCTGGGCTTCACGATGTTGCCCATGATGTATTGCGAGCAGGAACTGGAAAACGGCTCACTGGTGCAGTTGTTGCCCGAGTGGTCGCTGCCCGGTGGCTGGTTGCAAGCGGTCTATCCTCATCGGCGCGGGGTGATGCCGGCGGTGCGCGCCTGGATTGACCATTTGGTCGAATCATTCAATGCCTGTGGGGAACGATTGTTATGAAAGCTGGACGGATGAGCGAAGAGGATGTCGCGAAATTTTGCCTCGCCCTGCCCGGAGCGCGGGAAGACTATAAATGGGGAGGCGTACGGGTGTTTTCGATTGCCGGGAACAAGATGTTCGCCTTACAGGGCCTGCGGGGTGACTCCCTGGCCTTCAAGGTCGACAAGGATTTGTTTCTCGGTCACTGCGACCGCCCGGGGATTCATCCGGCGCCTTATCTGGCGCGCGCCCAGTGGATCATCATGGAAACGCCCTACCCGCTCGGAGGCGAAGAACTACAGGGATTACTGCAGCGCTCCCACCAATTGGTGGTGAGCAAACTGCCCAAGCGCACGCAAGTCGGCCTGTTGCTTTAGGGCGTTCTTTATTAGAACAAGGCGAACAGGTGTGCACCGAGGAACAGGTGATCGATCCAGAACACCTGGTGCAACAGCACGATGATCCAGAACACCAACTGGAACGAGACTTTGCGGGTTTTGTGCCGAAACGCTTGCTGGGCCAACAAGGCGCCGGGCCAGCCTCCGGCGAACTCCAGCGCATGCAAGACGTTTTCCGGCGTCCGCCATTGATCGGCGCGCGCCTTGCGCTTGTCGCTCCAGTACAGGAAAAACGTCACGACGCTGACGGTGCCATAGGCCGCGAGGGGAATCAGCGACTCCCCGTGCAGCCATGTCGACACCGACCCCGACAGCGGCAACGCGCACAGGATGGCAAACACCAGCCACTTCAGCCGCGAATGGCGGATCTGTCCCCCGGACTGGCGCCCGGGGTTGTTGCGCGAGCGCGAATCACTCACGGCTTGGCCGCGCTCCAGTCGACCCAGCCAAATTGCCAGGTCGCCAGGATGATCAGGCCGAACACAATGCGGTACCAGGCAAACGCCGCATAGCTGTGGTTGGCGATGAACTTGAGCAGCCCGCGGACCGCAATCATCGCGAAGACGAATGCCGTGACGAAGCCGATTGCGAACACCGGGAAATCCGCCGGGACAAACAGGTGACGGTATTTATAGCCCGAGTACACCGCCGCGCCGACCATGGTGGGCATTGCCAGGAAGAACGAAAATTCGGTAGCCGTCTTGCGCGACAGGCCGAACAGTAACCCGCCGATGATCGTCGAGCCCGAACGCGATGTGCCCGGAATCATGGCCAGGCATTGGGCGAAGCCGACTTTCAGGGCATCTTTCCAGGTGATGTCATCCACCGTTTCGGCGTGTACTTCATGCTGACGGCGCTCGGCCCACAACATGATGATCCCGCCCACGACCAGCGCCGTTGCCACGGTGATCGGATTGAACAGGTACTGGTGGATCAGGTCGGCGAAGATGACGCCCAACACCACGGCCGGCAAGAACGCGATCAACAGGTTTGCGGTAAACCGCCGAGCGCCCGGCTGGGTCGGCAGACCGATGACCACGTCGAAGATCTTGCGTCGAAACTCCCACACCACCGCCAGGATTGCCCCCAACTGAATAATGATGTTGAACGCCATCGCCCGCTCGCCCCCGAAGCCGAGCAAGTCGGCCACGATGATCTGGTGGCCGGTACTGGAAATGGGCAGGAACTCGGTCAGCCCTTCTACAACCCCAAGAATCAATGCCTGAAAGGCGGTCCAAAAATCCATTAATCCCCCAAAAGGCTATGCGCACCGGCATGCCCCGTTAGTATTTTTCAAAAGCTTTCATCGCGATCAGCGTAGCTGAAGCCCCGCGCATCAAGGATTACCACAGAACCGTAAAAATCCTGTGAAAAAACAACCCTGATTCGGGTTTATCCGTACGGGGCCGAAATCCTATCAGACAAGTCCGATTGGCGCTGCCGCGTTATCGGCGCACGGCCCTTCGCCACAGGATTCCTGACGCCAATCCGGGTACAATCCGCCCCCTCTTCGATTTCTCCAAGGAACCTCCATGTCCGGGCTTGAACTGTTTGCCGCCGCCCTCGGTGTCATTGCCGTCTGGTTGACGGTCAAACAGAATGCCTGGTGCTGGCCCATCGGCCTGGTCATGGTGCTGCTTTATAGCTGGATCTTTTTTGAGGTGAAGCTGTATTCGGACATGCTGCTGCAAGTCGTCTATGCCGCTTTGCAGCTTTACGGCTGGTGGCAGTGGACGCGGTTTGACGATACCACCCATGGCCGCGAAGTCAGTCGGCTCGATACCCGGTCTGTGGCGTTGAGCCTTACCGTTGGCGCACTCGGCAGTCTGTTGCTGGGGGCGGCCATGGCCCACTGGACTGACGCTGCGCAACCCTGGCTCGATGCGGCGCTGACCGGGTTCAGCCTGGTGGCGCAGGTCTGGATGGCGCAAAAACGTGTCCAGTGCTGGCCGTTGTGGATCACCCTGGATGTAATTTTCGTCGGGTTGTTCATCTACAAGGGCCTGTACCTGACCGCCACCCTGTACGGGTTGTTCACCGTTATCGCCGTGCAGGGCTGGCGCGAATGGCGCGCCGATCCGGCATTGCGCGCATGAAAGTTCTGGTACTCACCGGCCCCGAATCCAGCGGTAAAAGCTGGCTGGCGGCCGAGTTGCAACAGCGTTTCGGCGGGATTCTGGTCGACGAGTATGTGCGCCGGTTCATTGAGCAGAATCCTCGGGACACTACATTGGCCGACATTCCGGAGATTGCCCGCGGTCAATTGGCATGGGAAGACGAAGCGCGGACGCAACAACCGTCTTTGCTCATCCTCGACACGCACCTGTTGAGCAACATCCTCTGGAGCCAGACCCTGTTTGGCGATTGCCCCGCCTGGATTGAACAAGCGTTACTGGCCCGGCATTACGACTTGCACCTGCTGCTGTCGCCGGAACACGTCGACTGGACTGACGACGGCCAGCGTTGCCAGCCCCGATTGAGTGAGCGCCAGGCATTTTTCGATCAGACGCTCGACTGGCTTTTGCGCCACGCACAACCGGTTCAGGTACTGCACGGAGATTGGGCAGAACGCCGACTCCAGGCACTGAACGCCGTGACCCGATTGCTCGGCGCCTGACCGGCGTTTGGGGCAATTTCCCCATCATCCCCCTGCCTTGGGGGGGAAAGTGTCCGATCCTGAAACACCCTCCCTGCCTGAAACGGCCCATTTCAGCGCCCTTCATCGTTTGATCACAGGATGTGTTAGGGCATTGATACAACTACGCTAGAACCCTTGTTCCAGAGGGGGTCGTCCGCAATTACGGGCTGCCTGCGCAGGGTTTCGTCTCACCGTTGGTACATCCTCGGCAAAGGGTTCCCGAACAGAGTCTGTAAACCATTGAATCAACTCGATATTCAAAAACCGGCACGGCTTTCGCTCTATCCCTCTTACAGCTGACCGGGGCCAGCTTACAAATGAAGGAATGAATGTCGTGGAGATATTCAAAAAAAAAGGCTTGATGTGCCTCCTGCTGATCGCAAGCGCTGTCGGCACTGTACTCAGTTTCAACGTTCAAGCCGAAGGCAACGGTGTCATCGTGCTTGATCGTACCGTTCACCCCACTCTCATCGGTCGCAGCGGTGGCAGAGATCCGAACCCGGCCACCATCAATGCCAACCCTTCTGCCCGCGTCACCGGCGAACTCAGCGACGCCGATATCGCCGGGGTAACCACCGGAACGACCCCTCATAACAACTTCGGGCAAAACCCGGGCGGCATGCAAGGCATGAATGTCATCACCAACCCCAACGGTTTGCCCGGCATGTCCGTCGGCCACGGTGGTGGCAGTGGCGGTGCCATTTCCGGAACCATCAACCGCGCCATGAGCAGCGGCCTCGGCTCACTGGGCAGAATGGCGGGAGGCCAGTGAGATGGATCGTTTCTTCCTGTTACCTGCCCTGTTACTTGCCCTGCTCGACTGTACCAGCGTGATGGCCGATTCGGGCGTCAGTTCGGTGAACAACGCCACCCTCCTGGATTCCGGTACTCAATATCGAGGCAACTTCAGCGTCAACCAGGCGGCCGGTGATCAACAGCAGCAGGCCAACGTCCGCGCGATCGCCATTGGTACCGAAGCCGGTGCGACCACCAGCGTCAGACAGAGAATCACCTCACCCGCCAATCCGTCAATGGATGCGACGGCCAATATCGGCGGCACCTCCTTCAGTAATGGCAACGGCGTACTGGGTGTCAACCAGGGTGCCGGGGCGAACAACCAGATGGCCAACGCCATGCGCATCAGCATCAGCGCTGCTCCGCAAGCCGTTGACGACAGTGCCCTTTCTCAACAGAACGTGGCGTTGTTTCCGAACTCGGGAGCAACTGGCACCGCAATCGGCAGTCGCCAGGTCGTGACAAGCGACCAGGCCTTCACCGGCAGCCGGGGAGTGATCCAGGTAAACCAGAGTGCCGGGGTGGGGAACCGAATGGCTAACACCCTGAGCATCCGGGTCGCTGACTGACCCCTATGGAGTGCAATTAGGGAAGTACCAACACTTGACCAACTAATGAGCACGGAGAATCACCATGAACCCGACAACTGCTCTCAAACCACTGGCTTTCGCCCTGGCAGCAGTGATGGCATTCGCAGCCCAGGCTGATCCCGTGCAGGGCAATGGACAGGGCAGCAACCAACAGCCTAATGGCCCGTCGCTGGATCAAATTCTGCAGATTACCTCAGGCGCCGGGGCCGCCGTGCTGGACTCGCAGGAAAGCAGTGACAGCAGAGTAGTGAACCGGGGCACCCAAAACGACGCCAAAATCGATAACTCCCTGAACAACTCCAACGGCAACATGGGCGCCAACGTTGCAGCCGGTAACGGCAACCAGCAAGACAACGCCGCCGCCCTTGCCACGGCTGACGAAGCCTTCATCTTCGGCAGCGCGATCGCCGTCTCCAGCGCGACTCAAAAGAGCGCCGGCAACACCGCCAGGAACCACTCCAACACCAACAACACAACGCTCAATAACGCTGGCAACAGCGGTTCCGGCAACATCGGCATCAACGTGACCACCGGCGACTTCAACCAACAGAAAAACAACCTGGCGATTGCCGTTTCGGGTGGCCGTGTAGCAGTAGCCGCGGCGGCGGCCAACCAAAGCACGTCCGGGCTGAACGTCACCAACAACGCCAGGACTGATTTCGTACCCGTGGGTGTACTTGGTCTGTCCGGCATATCCACTCAACAAGTGATGACGCCAGAAGGCTGGAGACCTCCCGTAACCAACAATGCTTCGATCACGGGTTCGATGAACAACTTCTCCGGCAACGGCGGAGCCAACGTATCGTCCGGCGTCGGCAACCAGCAAAGCAACTCGCTGTCGATCGCCGCAGGCTGCAAATCATGCCCATAATCGCGAACGCAATGAAAGCCCCGGCGACGGGGCTTTTCCACGGTCCCAAGGCGTATCGATCATGCGTAAGACGGCCCTTTTCGCCCTGCTCTGCCTGTCTGGCCTGACCCAGGCTGCACAGATGCCGGTTGCCGCCCTGCCGGGTGGCGTGCTGGTGTACAAGCACGTACAGAGTTTGCGTGAGCGCAAGTTCAGCGACATCGTCGAACAGAAAACCGATTTCAGCTGCGGCGCCGCCGCGCTGGCAACGATACTGCGCCAGGCCTATTGGCTCGACGTCGATGAGGAGCACATCATCAAAGGCATGCTGGTCTACGCCGACCAGGACCTTGTGCGTACCCAGGGTTTTTCCATGCTGGACATGAAGCGCTACATAGAAAGCATCGGCATGCGCGCCCGGGGCTACAAGATCCCGCCTGAAAGACTCGATGCCGTAACGATTCCGGTGGTAGTACTGATGGAAATTCGCGGCTACAAGCACTTCGTGGTGTTGCAGCGGGCGGACAAGAACTGGGTCTACATCGGCGACCCGGTACTCGGTCACAAACGCTACTCCCATGATGACTTTGTCAAAGGCTGGAATGGCATTATCTTCGCTATCGTCGGTACGGGTTATGACAAAACCAATGCGTTACGCAGTCCACCTCAACCGCTGACAGCCAAGAACAAGCTGGATAATTTCAACCCGGTCAAAGATGCTGAATTGATGGATTTTGGTTTCATACAGAGCGACTTCTTTTAATCGCCAATAAGATGATAGGGGGCAGGATGCTCCGGGAGCAGCAAATGAAAACCTCGTATTGGGTGGTCGCTGCCTGTCTGGCAGCGACCACTTCAGGTTTTGCTGATGAGTTCAGACCCATCGAAATCAAGGACCAGGAACTGGCCGAGTTGCGTGGCCGGTATGTGATGCCGGGGCGGATCATCAGCTTCGGTGTCGTCATGAGCAGTACCTGGCGCAACGCCAGTGGTGATCTGATCGGGGCATCAACCTCGATGCAACTTCAAGCCGAAACGGTCAAGCCCGAGTTCTACGTTTCAACCATCAAACACAACGGTAAAGGCGGTTCGCCCAACTCGGGTACCGGTCATGTAACGGGTGGCGCCGGGCTGAGCACCTCTCAAGGCATCACCCAGGTCACACGGGCTGCAGGCGATGGCAACAGTTCAAACAACAAGATCGCCATCAACGTCAAAGAGGCCAGCACGGCCCCTGCGCCGGTGCCGAGCCGGGGCCAGGCGCTGATAGCCGGTCAAACCATCACCGGCAGCAATGCTGCAGGCAGTGTCGCTGTGTCCGCGACCGGCGGCGGTGTTCAGGTGGCCATTACCGCCAACAACAACCAGGGCTCAAGCCTGCAACAAATCGCCCAAGGCGGGTTACTGCAAGACACCCGGTTGCTGGGCAACAGCAATGTGGTCAACAACATGACTCGACTCAATGTAGTGCTCGACAATAAAAGCCCGAGAGCTGGTGGATTGGGCTACAACCTGAACCAACTCGCTGCATTACGGACCTTGGGGTATTGAGCTACGCTGAATCACGACCATTGGGCACAAATGGACGGCTTTTTCATGTACCGATCGGTATCACTGCGTGCAGTTATATGCTTGTGCTCTCTACTTCCGGTGGCGATGGTGCAGGCAGCACCTGACCCGGAATTGGAGGCTCTCAAACGAGAGCTTCTGGAGTTGAAACAACGATACGAAGTCCAGCAAAAAGCCCTGGCGGTTCTCGAACAACGGGTCCGCCAGGTCGAAGACCAGCCCGCTTCGCCCCCTCCCAAACGCCTGGCCAAGTCGCCAGCGGATCTCAAGGGCAATCAAAATGTCGCCACTGGCACCGGTGCCGCAGCGGCTTCAGGGGGCGCCGCCGGGGGCAGCGGCAGCTCTTATGGGCAATCGCTGGCCGATGATTCACAACCGGCGCAAAGTGTTTCAAACCTGTATGACGAGGCCAGCGGATTCTTCGGCGGCGGAAAGTTCAGCGTCGAAACCGGAATAACCTACTCCCGATACGATACCCGCCAACTGGTCCTCAACGGTTTTCTCGCCCTGGACTCGATCTTTCTCGGTGCCATCAACCTGGACCGGATCAAGGCCGACACCTGGACGCTGGACCTCACCGGCCGCTACAACTTCAACAATCGCTGGCAGTTCGACCTGAACGTGCCCGTGGTCTACCGTCAGTCCACGTACCAGTCCGGTGGCGGCAATAACGGCGCCTCCAACGTCACGACCGAAGGTACCGTCAAGGAAGACCCGACCATTGGTGACGTCAACTTCGGTATCGCCTACAAATTCCTCGACGAATCGGCCAACACCCCGGATGCCGTGGTGACCTTGCGCGTCAAGGCACCGACCGGCAAAGATCCGTTCGGCATCAAGCTGGTTCGGGTGGACGATAACTCCAACCTGGCCGTGCCTGAATCCTTGCCTACCGGTAATGGCGTCTGGTCGCTTACGCCGGGGATCTCTCTGGTCAAGACGTTCGATCCGGCCGTGCTGTTCGGCAGCCTGTCCTACACGCACAACCTGGAAGAGTCTTTCGACGACATCAGCTCCAACCCGGCGGTCAAGACACCGGGCAAAGTACGCATTGGCGACAGCTTCCAGATTGGCGCCGGTATTGCGTTCGCCTTGAACGAAAAGATGAGTATGTCGTTCTCGGTCTCTGACCTGGTGCAACGCAAAAGCCAGCTCAAGGAAGATGGCGGGGATTGGCAATCGGTGGTTTCCAGCGACGCCAACGCCGGTTACTTCAACATCGGTATGACCATTGCGGCCACCGACAACCTGACCATCGTACCGAACCTGACCATCGGCATGACGGACGATGCCCCGGACTTCCAGTTCAGCCTGAAATTCCCTTACTACTTCTGACCCGAACAGAAAAACTGCTGCAATTTCAAACGCAACGGTTTTTTTGTTTCAGGCTGGGGGGTTAGCGAATCTGGTGCTTGTGCAACAACCGGTAGAAGGTCGGTCGCGACACACCCAATACTTTGGCGGCGACACTCAGGTTATCGCTGTGGCGGTTCAATACATCGCACAACGCCTGGCGTTCGGCCCGGGCCTTGTATTCTTCGAGGGTGCCCATCGGTGCGGCGATCATATGCTGACTGATCAACCCCAGATCGCGGGCCTCGATCTGCCGGCCTTCGGCCAACACCAGCCCGCGACGAACGCGGTTGGCCAGTTCGCGAACATTGCCTGGCCAGTCGTGTTTGCCCATGGCAATCAATGCGTCCTCGCTGAAACTGCGTGGGCGGCGCCCGGTTTCATGGCTGTAGGAATGGGCGAAGTGGTTGGCCAGCGTCACCAGGTCGCCATGGCGCTCGCGCAGTGGAACGGTCACCACTTGCAGAACGTTCAGGCGGTAATACAAGTCTTCGCGAAAACGTTTCTTCTCGATGGCGGCTTCAAGGTCGACGTGCGTGGCCGCCAGCACCCGCACATCCACCGGAATCAGTTGACTGCCGCCCACCCGCTCGATGTGTTTTTCCTGAAGGAACCGCAACAGGTTGGCCTGCAACTCCAGTGGCAGGTCACCGATTTCGTCGAGAAACAGGGTGCCGCCGTTGGCGGCTTCTATCCGCCCGACCTTGCGTTGGTGCGCACCGGTAAACGCGCCTTTTTCATGACCAAACAACTCGGACTGGATCAAATGTTCGGGAATCGCACCACAATTGATCGCGATAAAGGGTTTGTTGTGACGCTGGGACAGACGATGCAGGGTTCGTGCGACCAGCTCTTTGCCGGTGCCGCTTTCACCCCGAATCAACACCGGAGATTCGGTTGGAGCGAGTTTGCTCAACAGTTTTCGCAGTTCACGTATAGGTTTGCTGTCGCCCAGCAATTCGTGCTCGGGCTGGTCGACATGCACCGTGCCCTGTCCGCGCAACCGCGCCATGCCAAACGCCCGGCCCAGCGTTACCTGAACCCGGGACACATCGAATGGCAGGGTATGAAAGTCAAAAAACCATTCACAGACAAAGTCGCCGACATTTTGCAGCCGCAGCACGTCCTGATTGAGTACGGCTATCCACTCGGTGCCGCTGCGACGGATCAACTCTTTGACAGCCTCCGGGTGCTCAAAGTGAAAGGGCTGCAAGCGCAACAGGCCCACGTCACAGGTTCGGTCACCGGCGTTCTCCAGCGTGCAGCTGTCAACGTCCCAACCGATAGCGCGCAATCCTGGGAGCAGACGATAGCAATCGTCGCAAGGGTCCACCACTAATAGACGTCGTAAAGCAGGCGCATTGCTCATGACTGTTCCTTGGCGCCAAATTTAAGAAATTTTATTAAAAACAGTCATTTGGCATACCTGACTGTAACATTAGCAAGAATTTGACAAGCTCTTGTACCGTTTAACTATAGAGGCGCTATACAAGCAGTTATAAGGTGCGAGTTTGTTAGTTACCTAACGACTCTTTCCTTTCATTCAGCTTTCAATGCCAGGCTCATTCTTGAGCATTTGAAATAAAGCGGAAATTTTTTTTGATTGTGTGTGACCCACACCCCGGTTGCGGGCATCAGTACAAGTAACCAGCCGAACGGTAAGCCCAACCGTCGGCACATCACTTGATTGGGCATGCCGAGGAAGACCCCATGAACGCCCCGCTCCGTATCAACGAAGCACTTCTGATTGCCGACCGCGCATTTAAACCATTCAAATGCGTGGCCTGGGCTCCACAGGACGGTAATGGCGAACTCAGCCTGACCGTTATCGACCGCACCAGCACCAGTATTGGCCGCAAGCAGATCCCAAGCAGCGCTTACTCCGACCCCGCACAACTCGAACTTCTGCTGGAACAGGCCCGTGCCGAATTGAGCCAGGAAGGCTACACGCTGCAGTCGTGGTCGATGCCGCACTAATTGTTATGCGGATTACTCCGGGGTAATCCGCACCCTCCTCCAGTCATTAGTTCGCTGGTTTTTCTGGCCATGCGCACTTCTTGACGCCGTTTATTTCGAACTTTGCAAACGCCTGATACTTTGCAGGCTTGCCAATGGTTCGAAAAGACACTGTTGTGGCACACAACGACCCTCCGTCTGTTAGTTCTTGCCGTTGTGCATCCCTTGATTCAGGGGTTGAATATTTTCCTTATAAGTCGCCACCCAAACTTCTGGATCATGACGACGCGCAAGGAGATGCGGTGCATGTCAATCCAGCCGGCCTTTGCCTACCCCGCCACCCGGAACAACGCCGGGACCCTCGATACGACGTTTGCCGCCAACGGCAAGACCCAAGTGTATTTTGCCGACAGCCTTTCCAGCCAGGCCAATGGCATTGCGATCGATGCGCAGGGTCGCTTGCTGGTAGCCGCTAAAGTCGTCATGGCCGATGGCAGTCGCTTTGGCCTGGCCCGCCTGCTGAAGGATGGTTCCGCAGACCTCGCATTCGGCAAACAAGGCAGTGTCATCGGGCAGTTCGAACCTGGGTTCGAAGCCATGGGCGCCAAGGTCCTGGCCATGCCCGACGGCACTATCCTGTTGGCCGGCCTGCAATACGAAAACGCACGCCGCACGCTTCCGGCCCTGGCGTTGCTGGATCAAGAGGGCCGCCTGGTTCAACGCTTTGGTGATAATGGCTACCGTGTCGTGCGATTGCCTGGTGGTTTGTCCCTGGGCATGCGCGATGCCTGTCTCCCGCCCGGTGTGCCGGGTGCCGAAGCCTGCGATGTCGGCGTGCAACAAGACGGTCGAATCCTGATTCTGGCCAACCATCACTACGAACCGACTGATCACGCCGGTATGTTGATACGGCTGGATGTCGAAGGCTCGCTGGACTACTCGTTCAACGACCGCGGCTTTGTCGTGGTCAGGCACCTGCTGATGAACACCTGGCTCAGCAGCCTGACGCTACAACGTGATGGCCGGATTCTGGTCGGTGGATCGATCAACTTCCCTGAAGAAGGCTTGCTGGCACGCTATCACCCTGACGGGCGTCTCGACGACAATTTTGCCGTGGATGGATTCATGACCTTCAAGGCGCAAGGGCATGGTGCCCGGGTCAGTCAGGTGGTCCAGCAAAACGAAGGTGACATCCTGTGTTTTGGCAGCAGTCGCGAGCCGATGCACTGCCTGACATTTAAAATGCACAGCAACGGCCGCCCCGACAATCATTGCAACGGCGGAAAACCGCAGCGGCTGGTAATCGGTCACAGCGGCTGCAAGTGGAACGCTGCGCAGTTACAGCCCGATGGCGGTGTGCTGACGGCGGGCGCCACCATCGGCGGCATTGAAGCAGACTTCATTCTGGGGCGATACCTGCCCAATGGCCGTCCCGATCGCCACTTTGGCAAAGGCTGCGGCTGTACGCGAACCCGCCTCGGCCCCCACCTGGATACCGCCACGTGTGTCGCCGTGCAGGCCGATGGAAACATCGTTGCAGGAGGCTATTCACTGCACGGCAATTACAAGGCGGTCATCGCACGCTATTTGGGATAAACACCTGCGTTTTTCCCGTGCTTGATCTTCTTGCCCGCTTGCGGCAAGTTGCGCGCTTCTTAAAACAAGGAGCAGCCGATGTCCGGTTCAATGGCCCAGGCGTTCGCGCACAACTTTCTCGGGCACTCGCCCCGTTGGTATAAGGCCTGCATCGTCGGCTTCCTCATCCTCAATGCCCTGGTGCTGTGGTCTGCAGGCCCGGTGGCTGCCGGCTGGCTGCTGGTGCTGGAGTTCATCTTCACCCTGGCCATGGCGCTCAAATGCTATCCGCTGATGCCCGGCGGCCTGCTGATGATTGAAGCCCTGTTGCTGAAGATGACCACGCCCCAGGCGCTGTACGACGAGTTGCTGCACAACTTCCCGGTGATCCTGCTGCTGATGTTCATGGTGGCTGGCATCTACTTCATGAAGGACTTGTTGCTGTACCTGTTCTCGCGCTTGCTGCTCGGGGTTCGCTCCAAGGCCCTGCTGGCGCTGATGTTCTGTTTTTTATCGGCCTTTCTGTCGGCGTTTCTCGATGCCTTGACCGTGACCGCCGTGATCATCAGTGCCGCCGTTGGTTTTTACTCGGTGTATCACCGTGTCGCCTCCGGTAACGATCCGCGTCAGGACAGCGAGTTCAACGACGACAAACATCTGCCAACCCTGCATCACGGCGATCTCGAACAGTTCCGCGCTTTTCTGCGCAGCCTGCTGATGCACGGTGCCGTGGGCACCGCACTGGGTGGCGTTTGCACGCTGGTCGGCGAGCCGCAGAACCTGCTGATCGGCCATGAAATGGGCTGGCACTTCTCCGAGTTCTTTTCCAAGGTTGCGCCGGTATCCCTGCCGGTGCTGGCAGCCGGATTGATGACATGCGTCCTGCTGGAAAAATTGCGCTGGTTCGGATACGGCACGTTGCTGCCGGACAACGTCCGAGCGGTGCTGGCCAACTACGCCGCCGAAGACAACGCCGCGCGCACCTCTCGCCAGCGTGCAGCGCTCCTGGTCCAGGGCTTTGCCGCATTGATCCTGATTGCCGGGCTGGCGTTTCACATTGCCGAAGTGGGCTTGATCGGCTTGATGGTGATCGTATTGATCACGGCCTTTACCGGCATCACCGACGAACACCGCCTCGGCACCGCGTTCAAGGACGCCATGCCGTTCACCGCCTTGCTGGTGGTGTTTTTCGCCGTGGTCGCGGTGATTCATGATCAGCAGCTGTTCACACCGTTGATCCAGTGGGTACTGGCACTACCGGCGGACCAACAACCGGGCATGCTGTTCATTGCCAACGGCCTGTTGTCCGCCATCAGCGACAACGTGTTCGTGGCAACCATTTACATCACCGAAGTGAAGCGTGCATTCATGGCAGGTGAGATGAGCCGTGAGCATTTCGAGACGCTGGCCATTGCGATCAATACCGGCACCAATCTGCCGAGCGTGGCGACACCCAATGGTCAGGCGGCGTTCCTGTTTTTGCTGACCTCGGCAATTGCGCCGCTGGTGCGCCTGTCTTATGGGCGGATGGTCTGGATGGCGTTGCCGTACACCGTGGTGATGGGCTTGCTCGGGTGGTATGCGGTGAGCTACTGGCTCTGACACCGCCGCCCCTGTGGGAGCGAGCTTGCTCGCGATGGCGGCGGCACATTCAACATCCCTGTGCCTGACAGACCGCCATCGCGAGCAAGCTCGCTCCCACAGGAGATCCGTGTTATCCGAGGCGATGCCAGACGCGACCATCGCGGGTCAGCAATTCTTCACCGGCCTTCGGGCCGTTCTCCCCGGCGGCATAGCTCTGCACGCTGGAGTCCTGCTGCCAAGCATCCAGGAACGGCTGCACGGCGCGCCAGCCGTTCTCGATATTGTCGGCACGCTGGAACAGCGTCTGGTCGCCGGTCAGGCAATCGTAAATCAGGGTTTCGTAACCGGTGGACGGTTGCATCTCGAAGAAGTCCTTGTAGGCAAACCCGAGCTCGATGTTGTCCATCTTCAGGGCCTGGCCGGGACGCTTGGCCAGCAGGTCGAACCACATGCCTTCGTTGGGCTGGATCTGAATGCGCAGATAGGTCGGTTGCAACTCATCGACCTCGGTGTCGCGGAACTGCGCATAAGGCGCCGGCTTGAAACAGATGACGATCTCGGTGTCACGCACACTCATGCGTTTGCCGGTACGCAGGTAGAACGGCACGCCGACCCACCGCCAGTTATCGATCATCACCTTGAGGGCCACATAGGTTTCGGTATTGCTGTCGGGCGCCACGTTGTTTTCCTGGCGATAGCCCGGCAGTGCCTTGCCGTCGATCTCACCCGCGACGTATTGGCCGCGCACCGAGTTGACGCGGGCCTCCTCCACCGTCCACGGCCGGATCGCACCGACGACCTTGGCTTTCTCGCCGCGTACCGCATCGGCGCCAAACGCAGCAGGTGGCTCCATCGCCACCATCGCCAGCAACTGGAACAGGTGATTGGGCACCATGTCCCGCAGCGCGCCGGTGTGCTCGTAAAAACTGCCACGGGTTTCCACGCCGACGGTTTCGGCGGCGGTGATCTGCACATGGTCGATGTAGTGATTGTTCCAGAACGCCTCGAACAGGCTGTTGGAGAACCGGCTGACCAGGATGTTCTGCACGGTCTCCTTGCCCAGGTAATGGTCGATCCGATAGATCTGCTTTTCCGTCATCACCTTGAGCAGGCAAGCGTTCAAGGCCTCGGCCGTATGCAGGTCGGAGCCGAAAGGCTTTTCGATCACCACCCTTCTGAACGCCTCAGGGGTTTCTTCCAGCAAACCGGCCGAACCGAGGCGACGCACCACTTCACTGAAGAATCGCGGCGCGGTGGCCAGGTAGAACACCGCATTGCCGGTACCGCTGTCGGCGATTTTTGCCGCCAGCGCTTGATAAGTGCTGTCGTCCAGGAAATCGCCCTGGACGTAGCTGATGCCTTTGGCGAGCTTGGCCCACACCGCCGGATCAAGGGCCTGATCGCCCTTGCCGGTCTTGGTGGCCACCTCGTTGCGGATGAAGTCTTCGAGTTTTTTCGCGAAGCCTTCATCGCTGATGGCGTTGTGGTCAACACCGATGATCCGCAGTCCATCCCCGAGTAAACCGTCGCGACTGAGGTTGTACAGCGCCGGCATCAGCAGGCGCTTGACCAGATCGCCGTGGGCGCCGAACAGGAACAGCGTGGTCGGCGGCGCGGGTTCAGCCTTGGATTTTCTGTGGATCGTGTGGGTCATTTCTTCGCAGTCTCCACGTGGCCGCCGAAGCCAAAGCGCTGGGCCGAGAGGATCTTGTCGCCAAAGGTGCCTTGGCCACGCGAACGGTAGCGGGAGAACAGCGAGTTCGACAGCACCGGCACCGGCACCGCTTGCTCCATGGCAGCTTCGATGGTCCAGCGACCTTCACCGCTGTCGGCCACCGAGCCGGAGAAACCGTCGAGTTTCGGATCGCTGGCCAGGGCGTCGGCAGTCAGGTCGAGCAACCACGACGACACCACGCTGCCACGACGCCAGACTTCGGCGATGTCCGCCACGTTCAGGTCGAAACGCTGGTCTTGCGGCAGGTTCTCGCTGTTTTTGGTCTGCAGAATGTCGAAGCCTTCGGCAAACGCCTGCATCATTCCGTATTCGATGCCGTTGTGGATCATCTTGACGAAATGCCCGGCGCCTGCAGGGCCTGCATGGATATAGCCACGCTCGGCACGATCGTCGTCGGACTTGCGGTCCTTGGTACGCGGGATGTCGCCCATGCCCGGGGCCAGGGTAGCGAACAGCGGGTCAAGACGCTTAACGGTCGCGGCATCGCCGCCGATCATCATGCAGTAACCGCGCTCCAGGCCCCAGACGCCGCCAGACGTGCCGACGTCAATGTAATGCAGGCCTTTTTCCGACAGGGTTTTGGCCCGGCGGATATCGTCCTTATAGAAGGTGTTGCCGCCGTCGATGATGGTATCGCCGGCTTCGAGCAAAGTGCTCAGGGTGTCGATGGTTTCTTCGGTCGGTGCGCCTGCCGGCAGCATGACCCACACCGCACGCGGCTTGGCCAGACCAGCGACCAGCGCTGGCAGATCGGTGACGCCGGTGGAGCCCTCAGCGGACAAGGCTTCGACAAAGGCGGTATTGCGGTCGTAAACAACGGTGGTGTGCCCGTTGAGCATCAGGCGCCGCGCAATATTGCCGCCCATGCGGCCCAGTCCAATAATCCCGAGTTGCATGTGCTGATGCTCCCTACTACAAATAAAAGGTGTGTCAAAGGTTATAGCCCAACGCGACTCATGAGGTTAGTCCAGAGCGTTGGCGTGAAGTTTCCGGGCATTGTGCCCGATCCTGATGGATAACGTCGGCAATCAAGCCGAAGACACAACGACAATCAAAAATAAAAAAGTTCCCTTCAGGGGCAAAAGAAATCAAAATTGGCGCCGATAGTAGATCAGCCGTTGATTTCGAGGCGGACCTACAGTTGAGACACGCCATTTGCGAGGTGAGCAATGGGCACAGTACACACCGCACTGCCAGCACAAACCCTTTACGTCACTATCCGTCGCGATGAATTGCGTCAGTTGAAAGACGAACGCGATCAATTGAAACAGGAGCTGGCGCAATTGCGACTGCTGCTGCAAGCCAGTCAGACGCAACCCCTGGCTGTGACGTAACGCGCCCCACTCGCCTGCCCCCCTCCTTTCAAGCGGGAGCAGTCTGCACTGCTTCCGCAGCCGTTCTCGCACTCGCGGTCGTTCAGCAGTAATCCTTTGTAGCAGCTGCCGAGCCCGCGAGGCTGCGTTCGGCTGCGAAGCAGTCGTAAAAATCAGTGATTGCGGCATGTCAGGCAGACCGCGTCAGATGGACTCACGACTGCTTCGCAGCCGAACGCAGCCTCGCGGGCTCGGCTGCTGCTACAGATCGCATTAGCGCTTAACTGACTGGCATCAGGCCGATTCCCGCCCCCTTTTTCATGCTCCCGTCGCAGCCATAAAGGCCGCTGGTGAAGTTAATTCCCATTTAGCCGAATCGGCGGATAATGTCATTTCGACACTGATTCATTGATTCATGGACGAAAGGCATCCGACATCTGTGGTGGGAGGCAAACCATGAAACGCACCG
This sequence comes from Pseudomonas sp. GM48, assembly GCF_000282335.1. Classification (GTDB taxonomy): domain Bacteria; phylum Pseudomonadota; class Gammaproteobacteria; order Pseudomonadales; family Pseudomonadaceae; genus Aquipseudomonas. Next base: position 32,993 of record NZ_AKJM01000040.1, on the reverse strand, counting down.
CATTGATCCTCGCCGGCCTGATGGCCTTGGGCGCAACCAGCGCTTTTGCCGAAGGCGGAGCCGAACGCATGCGCTATTACTACGAAAGTCTGCGACTGGCCCAGCAACAAGCCCTGGGCCACCCCATCCAAAGCACCGAGCTGCGGGTTCCGGACGATCAAACCGCACAAATGACTGAAACCTACAGACCGAAATGATCCATGGGTCTCTGACTGCGGCTCTACAGTCGGAGAAGATTGTTGGGCGTCCTGATGGACGCCCTTGTTTTGCCTGTTGAGTCAGAGACTCTTGGTCCAGAACAACATCCGTCCATGGGCAGGGTCGAACATGCCGGCGGCGAAACCGGCTTTTTCATAAGAGCCCTGCGCCACGGCATTGCCTTCCAGCACTTCCAGAGTGAGCTTGCAGCAGCCACGCTGACGGGCGATGTCCTCGACCTTTTGCAGCATCTTCTGGCTCAAGCCCAGGCCGCGAAATTTTTTCACCACCGACACATCGTGCACATTGACCAACGGCCGGCAGGCAAAGGTGGAGAACCCTTCGAAGCAATTGACCAGCCCGGCCGGCTCGCCACCGACAAAGGCCAGCACGCTGAAGGCGTGGGGACGCCTGGCAAGCTCAGCCGGGAGTTGCTCAAGCACACCGGCCGGTAACGGCTGGCCACCCCCCATCGGGTCCTCGGCGTAGTGGTTCAACACCAGGCAAATAGCCTCGGCATGCACCGGATTGGTGTAGCTGGCCTGAAGCACAAGAATTTCTGCGGAGTCCATTTCCATCCTCGATCACACATGAAGTAGCCCCCGGCATGTATTTCACGCTGAAGTGCCCGCAGACCATAGCGCGAGCACCGGGGTAACGACAATCGCAACCGAGGAAATCTTTGGCGCTCAAGCGCCCCAGATCAAAGCTTCCGTCCATCCCAGTTCGGCAAAGTCCTCGGCCCGCAAGTGCGACTCACCGGCACAGAAAAACTCGTCAAGTTGCGGTGGCTTGACCGAGGTGCCGCTGAGCATGGCGTGAACCTGGCCGCGGTGATGGATCTGGTGTTCAAACAAATGGGACAGCAGGCGCAGACGGCTGTCGTGTTGCGGGGTGTCACGGGCGATGGTCACGATTTTGCCGAGGTCGGCGTCGCGCATCTGCTCGCAGTAGGCGATCAGCCGGCGGTCGACGTGGGCCTGTTCGCCGACGAGGTCCGTCGCCAGGAGACAGGGCTCGTCTTCCTTGAAAAACCTATGACAATCGGGATGCGGATCGTCGCCGCGCAATTCGCGCTCCAGGGCGTCCACATAGAACCAGTCACAGGTGAGGATGTGGTTGAGCGTGGCGCGAATAGTGGGGAAGAAGCTGACCCGGGGTGCGGTCAACTCCTGCGGGCTCAACTGCCGCCAGGCTTTGGCCAGTCGGTGATTGGCCCAGGCGTTCTGATAGGCCATGGTCAGCAAATGGTGTGACAGGGGCTGATTCATGTTCGCTGCTCCCGATCAAATCCCGATCAAACTTCGGCAAACCGTTGCAGTTGCATTTCCTGTAAGCGGCTGAGGGTGCGGCGGAACGGGAACTCCAGATAACCCTCAGTGTAAAGCGACGCCATTGGCACTTGCGCTTCAAGGTACAGCGGCACCTTGCGGTCATAGCACTCGTCCACCAAGGCAATAAACCGTCGTACACCGTCATCATGCACCGACAACTGCGGTAACTCGCGATCCCCCGCTGCCACCCGTTCGACACCGTCCTCGGTGCCACGGGCAATGCGCCCGGCGCGTTTTTGCGCGCTGAGGTTGGGTACGTCCCCCAACAGAATAGCGCCGTAGGTATCGCACAGGGCGATGAAATCCATGGCCGCGAAGGGTTGCTCGCACAGCGCGGCGTAACGGGTCCAGAGCACAGTCGGGCTGGCCTTGACCACCTCAAGGGCGCGGTAACCGACCTTGACCGGCTCGCTCGAAACCGCCTGGTCCACAGTCAACCCCGCGAACACCTCGGCGAGTGCGCCGGGCTGGCCGGGCTCGGCTACCCAGTAGCGTTGCGAACCGGCACCCGGATGCAGGCGATGGTCTTCCCCGCCATCCACCGCAATCACCTGCATGTGTTGCTTGATCGCCGCGATGGCGGGCATGAAGCGGTCGCGATTGAATCCGTCGGCGTACAACTGGTCCGGCGGCAGATTGGACGTGCAGACCACCACCACGCCCTGTTCGAACATCACCTGGAACAGCCGCCCGAGAATGATCGCGTCACCAATGTCATTGACGAACAACTCGTCAAAACACAGTACGCGCACTTCTTCGGCCAATTCACGGGCCAACGCCTTGAGTGGGTCGGCGGTGCCGGTCAGTTGAAACGAGCGTTGGTGCACCCAGCCCATGAAATGGTGAAAGTGCTGGCGCCGCGCCGGGACCCGCAGGCTTTGGTAGAACTGGTCCATCAGCCAGGTTTTGCCCCGCCCGACCGGGCCCCACAAGTACACCCCGGAAATACGCGAACGGCCTTCGTGCAGCGCTTCGTGGCATTTTTGCAGCGCCCACACGGCAAATTCCTGAGCCTCGTCCTGGACAAAGCCCTTGTGTTCGATGGCGTGTTGCCAGGCGTTTAAGGGGGATTCGATAGTCATGGGCGGCAGTATGCCATTGCGCGTCGATGCCGCGACCAGTGATCGGCAGTTTTGTGCAGGAAGAAAAAGCGTCTTGACGGCTTATATTACTCACATCATATTTAATACATGTCGACAGACATTTAAATACAACCCCGACCTCATCCCTCTGGAGTCATCCCATGCATTACAAAGTTTTCGGTCGTAAAACCGGCTTGCGTGTTTCCGAACTGGCGTTGGGCGCCGGCAATTTCGGCACCGGTTGGGGTCATGGCGCCGAGCGTGACGAAGCCAGGCGCATTTTTGATGGCTACCTGGAGGCCGGTGGCAACTTCATCGATACCGCCAATGGTTACCAGGGCGGGCAGTCCGAGGCCATGCTCAGCGAATTCATCAACGCAGAACGGGATAGCCTGGTCATCGCCACCAAATACACCCTCGGGACTACACCGGCGGCCGGCATTTCCCACACTGGCAACAGTCGCAAGAACATGGTGCGCGCCGTCGAGGAAAGCCTGAAACGCCTGAAGACCGATCATATCGATCTGTTCTGGGCCCATATGAGCGACGGCGTCACGCCCATGGAAGAGATCCTGCGCGGCTTCGACGATCTGGTCAGTGCCGGCAAGATTCATTACGCCGGGCTATCGAATTTCCCCGCGTGGCGTATCGCCCGCGCCGACCTGCTGGCCGAGGTACGCGGTTTTGCACCGATTGCCGCGATCCAGGTCGAGTACAGCCTCGCCGAACGCACCGCTGAGCGTGAACAACTGCCGATGGCCGAAGCCCTGGGCCTGGCCGCGACATTGTGGTCGCCGCTGGGTGGCGGCTTCCTCACCGGCAAGTATCGCAACAGTGAAGGCGACAATCGCGCGAACAAGCTCGGCGTGCTGATTCATACCGAAAAAAGCGCCCGCGAAACCGCTCTGCTCGACACCTTGATCGGTGTCGCCGCAGAACTGGACGCCAGCCCGACCCACGTAGCCATTGCCTGGCTGCGGGAAAAGGCCAAGCGTTCGACCACGGCGCTGATTCCGATCCTCGGCTCCCGGACCCGCGAGCAATTGGACGCGACATTGGGGGCACTGAATGTGCAGTTGAATGCTGAGCAATTGGCGCGACTCGATGGCGTCAGTGACGTGGCCAAAGGCGTGCCGCACGAATCCATTGCCGGTTCGTTCGCGCGGTTTAGCGGTGGTCGGGTCCTCGATCTGCCAAGCATTCCGGTAGCCTGACACCCATCAAACCTGTGGGAGCGGGCTTGCTCGCGAAGGCGTCGTATCAGTCGACATAGTTGTTGGATGACACACCGCTTTCGCGAGCAAGCCCGCTCCCACATTTCGACCGTGTATTACTTATCGATCTTGTGCCTGGCCGCATACAGACACAGCATCTCCATCGCCAACGTCGCCGCTGCCAGTGACGTGATCTCTGCGCTGTCATAGGCCGGGGCCACTTCCACCACGTCCATGCCCACCAGATTGATCCCGCGTAATCCGCCGAGAATCTCCAGTGCCTGCACCGTGCTCAAGCCGCCGCAGACTGGCGTTCCCGTACCAGGCGCGAACGCCGGATCGAGGCAGTCGATGTCGAACGTCAGGTACACCGGGTTGTCGCCGACCCGCGCCCGAATCGCCTCGACAATCGCTTCGCAGCCACGGCGATGCACTTGCCGCGCGTCCAGCACTTCAAAGCCCTGATGATCGTCATTGGTGGTGCGCAAACCGATTTGCACCGAGCGCGACGGGTCGACCAGCCCTTCCCTGGCCGCGTGCCAGAACATGGTGCCGTGGTCGATGCGCTTGCCCTCTTCGTCCGGCCAGGTGTCGCTGTGGGCGTCGAAGTGGATCAGCGACAACGCCCCGTGCTTGCGCGCATGGGCCTTGAGCAGCGGATAGGTGATGAAGTGATCGCCGCCGAACGTCAGCATCGCAGTGCCGGCATTGAGGATGTGCGCGGCGTGAGCCTCAATCATTTCGGGCGTCGACTGCGGAGAGCCGTAGTCGAAATCGCAATCGCCATAATCGATCACCGCCAGATGGTCGAACGGGTCAAACGTCCACGGCCAGTGCCGTTCCCAGGCAATCCCGGCAGAGGCGGCGCGAATGCCGCGTGGTCCGAAGCGTGCGCCGGGGCGGTTGCTGGTGGCGGTGTCGAACGGCACGCCACTGACAGCCACATCAACACCACGCAGGTCACGGCTGTAGCGGCGACGCATGAAACTGGTAATGCCGGCGTAGGTGCTTTCGGCGGCCGTGCCGTAAAGGCTGTCACGGGTAAGGGCTTGATCGTTCTGCATCGGGACGTCCATTGAAGGCTCCTTTTTATTATTGGCGACTACGGAAAGTGGTCCACAGACGGGTGCGCTGACGCATGTCCTTGAGGTTCATGCTGCGGTCGGCATACAGCCGTTCGCGCACGTCAGCCAGTGGATAGATGTCCGGGTCGGTGCGCACCGCTTCATCCACCAGCGGTGTGGCGGCCTGGTTCGCCGTGGCGAAGAACAACGTGTTGGTCAGTGCCGCGACGGACTCGGGGCGCAACATGAACTCGATAAAGGCGCGGGCGGCTTCGGGGTGCGGCGCGTCCTTGGGAATGGCCAGGTTGTCCTGCCAGACGAGGGTGCCTTCCTTGGGAATCCGGTAGGCAATTTCATAGGGTTTGTTGGCTTTGCGCGCCTGATCGGCGGCCATGCTCGCGTCACCGTTGTAGGTCAATGCCAGACAAACGCTGCCATTGGCCAGGTCGCTGATCTGCCGTCCAGTGGCGACGTACAGCACATTCGGCTGCAACTGATGCAGCAACGCCTCGGCGGCTGACAGATCGTTCTTGTCGATGCTGTAGGGATCTTTACCCAGGTAGTGCAGCGCCAGCCCGATCACTTCCTGGGGCGAGTCGAGAATGGCGATGCCGCAATCCTTCAACTTGCTCGCGTACTCGGGCTTGAACAGCATATCCAGACTGTTGAGTGGCACATCCGGCAAGCGCTGCTTTACCGCCTCGACGTTCATGCCAAATCCCAATGTGCCCCAGGTATAAGGCACGCCGTAGCGGTTGCCCGGATCGACAGCGGCGAGTTTTTCCAGCAAATCCGGATCGAGGTTGGCGTAACCCTTGAGGCCTTCGTGGGGGATCGGTTTCAACGCCCCGGCGGCAAGGCCCCGGGCCAGCACACTGGAAGACGGCACCACCACGTCATAACCGCTGCCGCCAGTGAGCAACTTGGTCTCCAGCACTTCCGAAGAGTCAAAGGTGTCGTAGCGCACATGGATGCCGGTTTCCTGCTCGAACCGTTGCAGGGTTTCGGGGGCGACGTAATCAGCCCAACTGTACAGATTGACCACGTTGTCTTCGGCCTGGGCCGATGCAGCCATGGCAAGGAATAGCGCGGGTAAACACAGCTTGAACATGGGAGCCATGACGAACACCTGACCAGAGGAAGTGGTTGCAGGATGCGTCGTCGGATACATTGGTGAAATATCAAGTTAATTAACCTGACTTTATGACGGAGTAATGTTTGATGCTCGGCCAACTGCATGATCTGGATCTGCAATTGTTGCGTCTGTTTGTCAGCGTGGTGGAGTGCGGCGGGTTCAGCGCAGCCCAGGGCGAGTTGGGGTTGAGCCAGTCGAGCATCAGCCAGCAAATGGCCAAGCTGGAAACCCGTCTCGGCTATCGCTTATGCAGTCGCGGCAAGGGCGGATTCAAAATCACCCCCAAGGGCGAGCAATTGCTCAGCGCCACCCGCGGGTTGTTCCAGTCCATCGAAGCGTTCCGCCATCAATCCAACGGCGTGGCCGGACGCTTGATCGGCGAAGTGCGCCTGGGTCTGTCCGAAGCCCTGGATCAATCGGTGCTGCAACGAGTGGCCGAAGCGATCCGGCGTTTCCGAGAGCGGGACGAGTCGGTGCGTATCGAACTGATCAGCGCCATGCCCGGCGAAATGGAACGCTTGCTGCTGCAACAGCGGCTGGACCTCGCCATCGGTTATTTCTCACAAGTGCAAAGCGCGTTTGACTACCGCCAACTGTTCATAGAAACCCAGCACTTGTATTGCGCTCCCGGCCATCCGCTGTTCACCAGCGCGCAACCGGACGATCAGGATCTCCAGTCCTGCGACCGGGTCGATCACCCCTACCGTTTCCTGCGCAGTGACGAACCCTTTCAGGGCAAGCGGTGTTCGGCGCGTTCGGAACAGGTCGAAGGCACCCTCGCCTTCATCCTTTCCGGCAAGCATGTCGGTTATTTGCCCAGCCACTTTGCCCGTGGCTGGGAAGAAAAAGGATTGCTCAGGGCCGTGCGTCGAAGCGATATGAGTTTCGATGTCGCGTTTCATCTGGCCCGGCACCGGGCGCAGGTGGCCGGCGATGCGCAGAAGGCGTTCGAAGAGGATTTGCTCGCGGCGTTTGCCTGAATACGCCGTGGTCTACGCTGAAACAGTGCCGGTCATCACCATGCAAAAATGCACAGATAACCTGCACTTATCCGGGTTGTACAAGGCAAATTTGCACTGATACGATCCCCCATCGCTCGCGCGCGAGCATCTCGATAAAGAACAATAAAAGCAGGGAGTTAGTGATGACTGCTCAGGTTTCATCGAAGGGGCCGCTGTCCATGGATGCCATGCAAAACGAAGTGCTGGCCGAGGTGCGCAACCACATCGGTCATCTGACCCTCAACCGCCCCGCCGGCCTCAATGCCCTGACCCTGGACATGGTGCGCAACCTGCACCGCCAGCTCGACGCCTGGGCCCAGGATTCGCAAGTACATGCGGTGGTCTTGCGCGGCGCCGGCGAAAAAGCCTTCTGCGCCGGCGGCGACATTCGCTCGCTGTATGACAGCTTCAAAAGCGGCGATACCCTGCATGAAGATTTCTTCGTCGAAGAATACGCCCTCGACCTCGCGATCCATCATTACCGCAAACCAGTGCTGGCCCTGATGGACGGTTTTGTCCTCGGCGGCGGCATGGGTCTGGTGCAAGGCGCAGACTTGCGCGTGGTCACCGAGAAAAGCCGCCTGGCGATGCCGGAAGTCGGCATTGGCTATTTCCCCGACGTCGGCGGCAGTTACTTCCTGCCGCGCATCCCTGGTGAACTGGGGATTTACCTCGGCGTCAGCGGCGTGCAGATTCGCGCCGCCGATGCGCTGTATTGCGGCCTGGCCGACTGGTACCTGGAAAGCGACAAACTGGGCGTCCTGGACGAGAGTCTTGACCAGCTCGAGTGGCACGACACGCCGCTCAAGGACCTGCAAGGCCTGCTGGCAAAACTCGCCGTCCAGCAGCTGCCCGACGCTCCATTGAGTGCACTGCGCCCGGCCATCGACCACTTCTTCGCCCAACCCGATGTGCCGAGTATTGTGGAGCAACTGCGCCAGGTCACGGTCGCCGACAGCCATGAGTGGGCCGTCACCACCGCCGACCTGCTGGAAACCCGCTCGCCACTGGCCATGGGCGTCACCCTGGAAATGCTGCGTCGCGGACGCGAGCTGCCACTTGAACAATGTTTCGCCCTTGAGCTGCATCTGGACCGCCAGTGGTTCGAGCGCGGCGACCTGATCGAAGGCGTGCGCGCCTTGCTGATCGACAAAGACAAAACACCACGCTGGAACCCGCCAACCCTCAAGGCGCTGGACGCCGAACACGTGGCGAGCTTCTTCAGCGGGTTTGACCAGAGCGAGAGCTGAGCCATGCACGATATCGAATTGAGCGAAGAGCAAGTCATGATCCGCGACATGGCCCGGGATTTTGCCCGTGGCGAAATCGCGCCCCATGCCCAGGCCTGGGAAAAGGCCGGCTGGATCGACGACGGCCTGGTGGCGAAGATGGGCGAACTGGGCTTGCTCGGCATGGTGGTGCCTGAGGAATGGGGCGGCACCTATGTCGACTACGTGGCCTACGCCCTGGCGGTAGAAGAGATTTCCGCCGGCGACGGTGCTACCGGCGCCTTCATGAGCATCCACAACTCCGTGGGCTGCGGGCCGGTGCTCAACTACGGCAGCGAAGAACAGAAACAGACCTGGCTGGCGGACCTGGCCAGCGGCCAGGTCATCGGCTGCTTCTGCCTAACCGAACCCCAGGCCGGTTCCGAGGCCCACAACCTGCGCACCCGCGCCGAACTGCGCGACGGCCAGTGGGTGATCAACGGCGCCAAGCAATTCGTCAGCAACGGCAAGCGCGCCAAGCTGGCGATTGTATTTGCCGTGACCGACCCGGACCTGGGCAAGCGTGGCATCTCGGCGTTCCTGGTACCCACCGACACCGCCGGTTTTATCGTTGATCGCACCGAGCACAAAATGGGCATCCGCGCTTCCGACACCTGCGCGGTCACCCTGAACGACTGCACCATCCCTGAAGCCAATCTGCTCGGCGAGCGTGGAAAAGGCCTGGCCATCGCCCTGTCCAACCTCGAAGGCGGCCGCATCGGCATCGCCGCCCAGGCGCTGGGCATCGCCCGTGCTGCGTTTGAAGCGGCGCTGGCCTACTCCCGTGATCGTGTGCAGTTCGGCAAAGCGATCAATGAACACCAGAGCATCGCCAATTTGCTGGCCGACATGCACATGCAGTTGAACGCCGCTCGGTTGCTGATCCTGCACGCCGCGCGCCTGCGCACGGCCGGCAAGCCCTGCTTGTCGGAGGCGTCACAAGCCAAGCTGTTTGCTTCGGAAATGGCGGAAAAGGTCTGTTCGTCCGCCATTCAGATTCATGGCGGCTATGGCTATCTGGAAGATTACCCGGTGGAGAAGTACTACCGGGATGCGCGGATCACGCAGATCTACGAAGGGTCGAGCGAGATTCAGCGGATGGTGATTGCCCGCGAACTGAAGAACTACCTGGTGTGAAGCTCTAAAAGCTTCGCGAGCAAGCCCGCTCCCACAAAGGATCTCGGAAACGCTGAGGTCCAATGTGGGAGCGGGCTTGCTCGCGAAAGCGTCAGTGAAAACGCAGCATTACTTGCCTTGGAATTCCGCTTCACGCTTGGCAATGAACGCCGCCATTCCTTCCTTCTGATCCTGCGTCGCAAACGCTGCATGGAACACCCGACGCTCAAAGCGCACGCCTTCGGCCAGGCTCACTTCGAAGGCACGGTTGACGCTTTCCTTGACCATCATCGCAATCGGCAACGATTTTTTGGCGATCAACGCCGCGACTTTCAGCGCTTCATCCAGCAGCTCATCGCTCGGCACGATACGCGCCACGATGCCGCAACGCTCCGCTTCCACGGCATCGATCAAACGCCCGCTCAAGCACATTTCCATGGCCTTGGCCTTGCCCACCGCACGGGTCAGGCGCTGGGTGCCGCCCATGCCCGGCAACACGCCGAGGTTGATTTCCGGCTGACCGAACTTGGCGTTGTCGCCAGCCAGAATGAAGTCGCACATCAGCGCCAGCTCACAGCCGCCACCCAAAGCGAAACCGTTGACCGCCGCAATGATCGGCTTGCGGCGGTTGGCTACGCGGTCGCTGTCGCTGAACAGGTCGTCGATATAGATCTGCGGATAGGTCAGCTCCGCCATTTCCTTGATATCGGCGCCAGCGGCGAAAGCTTTTTTCGACCCGGTCAGGACGATGCAGCCGATGTTCGAATCAGCTTCCAGGCCATCAAGGGCGTGGTTCAATTCGCTGACGATCTGCGCGTTCAAGGCATTCAGCGCTTGTGGACGGTTGAGGGTAATCAGGCCGACGCGGCCGTGGATTTCCAACAAAATCGTTTCGTAGCTCAGCTCTTTGTCGCTCACAGGGAACTCCTTCTTATAGATTGCGCGAAATGACCATGCGCTGAATATCGCTGGTGCCTTCGTAGATCTGGCAGACCCGCACGTCGCGGTAGATCCGCTCCAGCGGGAAGTCGTTGAGGTAACCGTAGCCGCCAAGGGTTTGCAGCGCCGAGGAGCATACCTTCTCGGCCATTTCCGAGGCGAACAACTTGGCCATAGACGCTTCGACCAGGGCCGGTTTGCCACTGTCGCGCAGGGCGGCGGCGTAGTGCACCATTTGTCGCGCCACGGCGATCTGGGTGGCCATGTCCGCCAGGCGGAACGCCACGGCCTGGTGTTCGATGATCGGCTTGCCGAAGCTCTCGCGCTCACGGGCGTAGTCACGGGCCGCTTCAAACGCGGCGCGGGCCATGCCCACCGATTGCGAAGCGATGCCGACGCGGCCGCCTTCAAGGTTGGCCAGGGCAATCCTGTAGCCTTCGCCCTCCTCGCCCAAACGGTTGGCCACCGGGACCTTCACGTCTTCGAAGAGGATCTGGCAGGTGTCGGACGCATGCTGGCCGAGCTTGTCCTCGACCCGCGCAACGGTGTAGCCGGGCGAGTCGGTCGGCACGATAAACGCGCTGATGCCACGCTTGCCGGCGTTCGGATCGGTCACCGCAAACACAATCACCACACCGGCATTGCGCCCGGAGGTGATGAACTGCTTGCAGCCGTTGAGCACGTAGTGATCGCCCTCCAGACGGGCACGGGTTTTCAGGCCGCTGGCGTCGGAACCGGCCTGGGGTTCGGTCAGTGCGAAGGCGCCGAGCATCGCACCGCTGGCCAGTGGTTTGAGGAAGCGTTCTTTCTGCTCATCCGTGCCGTAGTTGAGGATCGGCACGCAGCCCACGGAGTTGTGCACGCTCATGATGGTCGAGCAGGCGCCATCGCCAGCGGCAATTTCTTCCAGGGCCATGGCGTAGGCCAGGTAACCGGTGTCGCATCCGCCCCACTGTTCCGGCACCAGCATGCCAAAGAAACCCAGCCCGGCCATCTCGCCGATGGCTTCCTTGGGAAAGCGGTGTTCGCGATCCCATTCGGCAGCGAACGGCTTCAGCCGTTCCTGGGCAAAGTCCCGGGCCATGTCGCGGATTTGTTGTTGGTCGTCATTGGGGATCATGGTGAATCCTTGAATCAAGCTAAGTGCGAATCCCTGTGGGAGCGGGCTTGCTCGCGAAGAGGCCGTGTCAGTCGAATTCTTTGTTGAATGACACACCGCTTTCGCGAGCAAGCCCGCTCCCACATGGGTTTTGCGTCTATTTCAGTACAGGCATTCCACGGCCATGGCCGTCGCTTCACCGCCGCCGATGCAAATCGCTGCGACGCCGCGTTTCAGGCCTTTCTGGCGCAGGGCCGAAAGCAAGGTCACGAGAATCCGCGCACCAGACGCCCCGATCGGGTGACCCAAGGCGCAAGCACCGCCGTGCACGTTGAGTTTCTCGTGGGGGATTTCCAGATGAGTCATCGCGGCCATGCCGACCACGGCGAAGGCTTCGTTGACTTCCACCAGATCGACGTCGTTGAGCGACCAGCCGGTTTTTTTCATCAATTTCTTGATGGCGCCAATCGGTGCCACCGGGAACAGGCCCGGGGTGTCGGCGAACGCCGCGTGACCATGAATCACCGCCAACGGTTTCAGGCCTTGTTTCTGTGCTTGCGACTGGCGCATCAACACCAGCGCCGCCGCACCGTCGGAGATCGAACTGGAGTTGGCCGCCGTCACGCTGCCACCCTCGCGGAACGCCGGTTTCAGCGAAGCGATCTTGTCCAGTTTGGCTTTTGGCGGCTGCTCGTCATTGCTGATCACGACTTGCTCTTTGCCGACCGTCACGGTCAGTGGGACGATTTCGTCCTTGAAGCTGCCGTCCTGGATCGCCTGCTGGGCGCGAGTGGTCGAGGCGATGGCGAACGCGTCCTGGGCTTCACGGCTGAAGCCGTTGGTTTCGGCGCAGTCTTCGGCGAAGGTGCCCATCAGGCGGCCCTTGTCGTAGGCGTCTTCGAGGCCGTCAAGGAACATCGAGTCCTGCACCCGGCCATGGCCCATGCGGTAGCCGGCACGGGCGCGGTCCAGCAGATACGGCGCGTTGGACATGCTTTCCATGCCACCGGCGACCACGACGTCGGCACTGCCAGCCAACAACATGTCGTGGGCCAGAATCGTCGCTTCCATGCCGGAACCACACATCTTGTTCAGGGTGGTGCAGCGGGTCGATTTATCCAGCCCGGCACCCAGCGCCGCTTGACGCGCCGGAGCCTGGCCAAGGCCAGCCGGCAGTACGCAGCCAAACAGCACTTCATCGACGCTATCACTGGCGACGCCGGCGCGCTCAACCGCGGCCTTGATGGCAGCAGCACCGAGTTGCGGCGCGGTCAGGCTTTTCAGATCGCCCTGGAAACCGCCCATCGGGGTGCGGACGGCGCTGACGATAACGATTGGATCGTTGGACATAGTCATGACAAATCCTCCTTACTTGGCGGCCATGCGCAAGGCACCGTCGAGACGGATCACCTCGCCATTGAGCATGCTGTTTTCAATAATATGCCTGACCAGCCCAGCGTACTCGCCCGGTTTGCCCAGACGCGGCGGAAATGGCACGCCAGCCGCCAGGGAGTCGCGGACTTCCTGGGTCATACCCGCCATCATCGGGGTCTCGAAGATGCCGGGAGCGATCGTCATCACACGGATGCCGAAGCGTGCCAGTTCGCGGGCAGCGGGCAAGGTCAGGCTGACAATCGCACCTTTGGACGCCGAGTAAGCCGCCTGACCAATCTGGCCGTCGTAAGCCGCAGCAGAGGCGGTGTTGATGATCACGCCGCGCTCGCCGTCGGCATCCGCTTCGGTCTCGGCAATCGCCGCTGCCGCAAGACGCAGCATGTTGAAGCTGCCGATCAGGTTGACGTTGATCACCTGGCTGAAACTGGACAGCGTGTGTGGACCGTTCTTGCCGAGAATCTTCTCGCCACGCACGATGCCGGCGCAATTGACCAGACCGTTGAGGCCGCCGAAGGCTTTGACCGTCGCTTGCACAGCCGCTTCGGCCGCCGCTTCGTTGCTGATGTCCGCCACCACGCTTTGCGCGCCAAGGCGCTGGGCCTGGGCCGCAACGGCCTCGGCGTTCATGTCCACCAGCATCACTTTCGCGCCAGCGGCGACCAGCACCTCGGCGGTGGCGGCACCGAGGCCGGAAGCGCCGCCAGTGACGATAAAAATCTTGTTCTCGATCTGCATCATTGTTTCCCTGGATTCAAGCTGGAACGTTCTTCGCCGCAGCCTCTTGAGCCTTGGCGATTTCCTGGTTGCGCAAGATAAAGCGCTGCAATTTGCCGCTTGGGGTTTTCGGCAATTCGCTGACAAATTCGATTTCACGGGGGTACGAGTGCGCCGCCAGACGCTTGCGCACGTGCTGGCGCAGCTCTTCGGCCAACGCAGGTTCTGCGCGGTATTGCGGGCTGAGCACGACGAAGGCCTTGACCAGTTCGGTGCGCTCGGGATCGGGCTTGCCGACCACGGCAGCCTCGACCACGGCCGGGTGTTCGATCAACGCACTTTCCACATCGAACGGACCGACCCGGTAGCCTGAAGTGGTAATCACGTCATCACTGCGACCGACGAAGCTGATGCTGCCGTCCGGGTTCCACTCAACGGTGTCGCCACTCAGGTAGTAGTTGCCAACGAAAGCCTTGGTCGGCCCGCCTTCGTAGCCGGCGAACCAGCACATCGGCGATTGGCTGCGGTCGATGGCCAAAATGCCCGGCTGGCCAACGCCCAGTTCCTTGTACTCGTCATCCAGAACCACAATGCGGTGGCCTGGCGAGGCAAAACCGGCGGCGCCCATGTGGATCGGGTGCTCAAGGCCGTGGTGGTTGCACAGCACCATGCCCAGTTCGGTCTGCCCGTAATGGTCGTGGATGACCACGCCGAGGTTGTCGGCGAACCAGCGGATCACTTCCGGGTTCAGCGGCTCGCCGGCGCTGCTGACGATACGCAACTTGCCCTTGATGGATTTGGCGAATTCATCACCACCGGCAATCAACAAACGGTAGGCTGTCGGCGAGCCGGTGAGGTTGGTAATCCCGTACTTGTTGATCACCCGGCAGGTGCTTTCGAGGGTGAACGGGCCGTCGTAAAAGGTGATCGGATGGCCCATGGACATCGGCCCCGTGACACCGAAATAGATGCCGTAGGCCCAACCCGGGTCGGCGACGTTCCAGAACGCGTCTTCCGGGCGCAGATCCACCGCATCGCGGGTGTAGCTCTGGAACGCGACGATGGCCTTGAGCGGCACCGACAGTGCTTTCGACGGGCCGGTGGTGCCTGAGGTGAACATCAGCAGGAACGGATCTTCGCCGGTCAGCAGCACTGGTGCACAGTCGGCGGAATAATTGGCCAGTTCGGCCCAGAAACTGAAGTCGCCACGAACCAGGCCCTGCCCTTTGGCGCCGGTGACGGTAACCGTGGTCGGGCAATCGGCGACTTCGGCGAGTTTCGGCCGGTTCACCGCATCGGTGACCACCACTTTGGCACCCGAGCAGCTCAGGCGGTGCTCGATGGCTTTGGGGCCGAACGCGGTGAATAGCGGTTGATACACCGCGCCGATGCGCCAGGTAGCGAACACGGTGATCAACAATTCGATGTTGCGTGGCAACAGGCCGGCGACCTTGTCGCCCTTCTTCACGCCCTGGGCCAGCAGATAATTGGCGAAACGCGCGGCCTTGTCCTGCAATTCGGTGAAGGTGTACGTCGCACCGGTGCCGTCGCGGCCTTCCCAGAACAGCGCGATGCGCCCCGGCAAGGCATGCCGGTCACAGCATTCGACACAGGCGTTGAGGGCCGTCAGATCGCCTGCGAGTGCGGCGTCGACGGTGTGCTGATAATTGAACTGAGAAGTAGCAGACAAGTAATCGCGCATTGCCAGAATCCCTCTGTGTTTTTGTTAGGTTGGGGGAACCGTAAACAACAGGGAAATACTCGCTCTGCTTGGGGTGGCGGGCAATGGTCAAAGCTATCAAGTTGTCTGACTGCTTTGGCCAAAGCCCTCAGGCATCAGGAAGTGAAGCGCACCCCCGGTTTAGCGCGCTCGTCCACGGTCAGCTCGAACACATCAGGGCGAGCGTAGTGACCGACCACGTCATAGTCGTAGCGGGCGCGCACCAGGTCGTCAGTGTCGATTGATGCGGTAAGCAAACCGGCGCTGTCGCGCAACGGTCCGGCGAGAATGTCGCCCATGGGACCAACAATCACGCTGCCGCCAGCAATCAACGGCCGATCCGCCGGCCAGTTGGCGATATCCAGGCCCAAGGCCTGCGGCGACGCCTGGACCTGACAGGCACTGACCACGAAACAACGCCCCTCATGGGCGATGTGGCGCATGCTGACCTGCCACATCTCCCGCTCGTCCACGGTCGGCGCGCACCATACTTCCACGCCTTTGGCGTACATCGCGGTGCGCAGCAGCGGCATCATGTTTTCCCAGCACACCACCGCGCCGACACGTCCGACCTGGCTGTCGATCACCGGCAGCGTCGAACCATCGCCCTTGCCCCAGATCAGCCGTTCGGTGCCCGTGGGCATCAGCTTGCGGTGTTTGGCCACCAGCCCGGCCTGGGGATCAAAGTACAGCGCGGTGCAGTACAAGGTGCTGCCGGCGCGCTCGATGACGCCGATCACCAGATTGGCCCCGGTGCGTGCGGACAGCGCCGCCAGCGCCTCGGTTTCCGCGCCGGGCACGTCGATGGCATTGGCAAAATAGCGCGCAAAGGCTTCGCGCCCTTCCGGCAACCGATAACCGAGCTGCGTGCCAAAACCCTCCCCCTTGGGATAACCACCCAGCAGCGCTTCCGGCATCACCACCAGCGCGGCGCCGGATTCGATGATCGCGTTTTCATAGGACAGGATTTGTTCCAGGGTTTCAGCCTTGCCACCGGGCAAGGCGCCGATTTGCAGGGCGGCAACGATTGATTTGGGCATTGCACAGACTCCATTCGCATCAGGTGTTGCTCATTCTCCGGCGCCACGTGATCATCAAAAAAGACCGATTCACTGCTGAATGATATGAGCCAAATGAATATCACCGACATCGACCTCAACCTGCTCAAAGTCTTCGAAGCGCTGCACGAAGAGTCCAGCGCCAGCCGTGCCGCCTTGCGTCTGGGTGTGACCCAATCGGCGGTCAGCGCGGCCTTGCGCCGGTTGCGCGAGGTGTATGGCGATCAGCTGTTCGTGCGCACCGGACGAGGCTTGGCCCCCTCACTCAAGGCCAATCAGCTCAAACCGGTGGTCAGCGATGCCTTGAACAAATGCCGGCAGAGCCTGGCGATGGTCGATCCGGCCGCCCGGCAGTACGAAGGACGCTCGGTGACCGTGGGAATGTCGGATGATTTCGAAATAGCCTACGGCCGGCGGCTGATCGAAGAAATCGCCCGTTGCGCGCCGAAACTGCGGCTGATTTTCCGCCAGACCCACAGCCAGATCGTGGCTCAGGCGCTGATGGAACGCAGTATTGACCTGGCGATTACCGCGGGCGGTTTTGCCGAGCGGCTGCTCAGCCGTCAGGTCCTGGGGGAAGGCGGATATCTGTGCCTGGCAGACCCGTCGAGCCTGGTCGAGGGCCAGCAGAGCATCAGTCTTGAAGAGTTTGTGGCCCGCGAACACATTCTGGTGTCGTCCGGCGGTTTTATCGGTATTACCGACGAGGGGCTGGCGGCACTGGGGTTGAGTCGGCGGGTGTGCGCCTCGACCACGCATTTTGCCGCGTTGCCCCATTTGCTCAAGGGCAGTCCGGCCGTGGCGACCATTCCGGCACATGCCGCCCGAAGCATCGCGGCGCTCAGTGGGCTGGCACTGCTGCCCTGCCCCTTGGCGTTGCCGCGCTACCCGATCGAACTGGGCTGGCGCACCGGCAACCCGCTCGACCCGGTGGTGTTGAAAGTGCGCGAGGCGATTGTCGCGTGTTTCGCGCAGGAGCTGCCGCCGGCTGCTCCTACTTGGCCGCCATCAGGCGATTGACCTCACTGCGCACCATGTTGGCGAATTCCGGGGGCGACATGCCGTCCAGTTCGGCGCGCACCCATTCCGCCCACTTGCCTTTGCGCTTGGCCCGTTCACCGAACAACCGTGCGGCCTCGCCCTTGGCTTTGCCCAGGTTGTTTTGCCAGAGTTCGAACAGACGGGATTTCTCGTCTTCAAGCGCAGCGCGCTCGGCGAGGGGTTTGTCGGCCAGATTGAAGCTCATGGGAATTTCCTGCTGCGTAAAATTGGCGACATCTTACACTGTAGGGCGAAATGTCCTGCGCCGGTTTTTCAGCAAGATGACCTCCCCAGGCAAAATAGCTGCAACTTTTCCGACGACGACAGACTCCATCATTCATTGTCCACCTACCTGCAAGGAGTACTTCAATGGCCCGCAAAACCGCCGCGCAAGCCGCCGAAGATCAAATCAAGGATCAAGCGTTCAGCGAGCTGAAATCGCTGATCGAAGAGTCGGAAAAGCTGCTGAAAAGCAGTGCCTCGCTGGTCGGGGAAGAAGCGGAGACCCTACGCGGACAAATCGCCCTGAAACTTCGGCAAGCCAAGGATTCGGTGAGCAGCGTACGCGACCGCACCCTGCCCGCGGTCGAGGCCACTGAAACTTACATTGGCGGGCACCCATGGCAAACCGTGGCCATTTCCGCCGGGTTCGGTCTGGTCGTGGGGTTGTTGCTGGGCCGTCGCTGAGCATTCCGATCAAAAACCGCAAACCTTGTAGGAGCGAGCTTGCTCGCGATGGTCGTTAACGATTACGCGGGAAATCTGATTCCCCACGGAGCCCTCAAGTCCATCGCGAGCAAGCTCGCTCCTACAGGATCAGAGCCCGGCCAGCTCCTGCAGGTTCGCCAGCGTCTGGGCATCCAGTTCGATGCCGTTGGCCTGCGACCTGGCGCGCTGATGGTGACGCCGGTCACCCGGCAAACGCTTCAAGCCAACACCGTGCATTTGCCGCACCAGTTCCTGGCTGCGCTCGGCAAAACTTTGCCCTGCTGCTTTGCCCGGATCGATCACGATGAGCAATTGACCCGTCCACGGCGTCTTGGCGCCTGGGTGGTTCTTCCAGTCGAATTCGAAGGAAAAATTGCCGCCAGTCAATGCCGCCGCGAGCAACTCCACCATCATCGACAATGCCGAGCCCTTGTGCCCGCCAAAAGGCAGCAACGCACCGCCCTCAAGAATCGCTTTCGGGTCTGTGGTCGGCTGGCCGAGGCTGTCCACGCCCATCCCTGCCGGCAAGCGCTCACCCTGGCGTGCGGCAATTTGCACATCGCCATGGGCAATGGCACTGGTGGCCAGGTCGAAGACAATCGGCTCGCCATCAGCCCGCGGGGCAGCAAAGGCAATCGGGTTGGTACCGAACAGCGGCCGGTCAGCGCCGTGGGGCACCACGCAGGTCATGCTGTTGACCACGCTCAACGCTACCAGGCCCTCATAAGCGAAGGGTTCGACATCCGGCCACAAGGCAGCGAAATGGTGCGAGTTACGGATCGCCAACACTGCAATGCCGGCACTTCGGGCTTTCTGCACCAGTAGTTCACGTGCTGCCGCCAGGGCCGGTTGCGCAAAACCGTTACCGGCATCGACCCGCACAAATCCTGAAGCCACATCTTCGACCACCGGAACGGCCTGGCCATTGACCCAGCCGCTTTGCAGCGTCGAAACATAACCAGGAATCCGGAATACCCCGTGGCTGTGCGCGCCGTCGCGCTCGGCGCCGGCACAGTTTTGCGCCAGCACCCGGGCAACGTCGGCCGACGTGCCGTGACGCAGAAAAATCTTCTCGAGCAAAGCGCTCAGCGCTTCGAATGACAGGTGTGGCGAGACCGCCGTAGAGGCATGTTCGTGTGGCGCAGACATCTGAAGCTCCAGACTGATTATTGGAGGGAACAACAGCGTACAAAGACCCGTCGATTAACAACGCGCGGCAAGCGACCTGTCAACCTTTCGCTGAGGGTCAATGACGTTTATCCGTGCCACGAATACGCACGGCCCGTGCGTTATCTATTTACCACCTGCGTCGTCCCGCCGGCTTTTAGTCTCGATGCTCAATCCACAGGCGCCTTTGAGTGGCACCTTGAACGAGACTCGACGATGTCTACACCTGTAACTCCGCTGTTTTTTCCTGAGGCGCTGAAGTTGCGCGGCCTCTGGAGAGAACTGGGCAAAACCCACGGGCTGACGCTAAAAGACTTCGAATGGTTCAGCCAAATCGAACTGGCCACCCAGGCACTGCGCGATCAGCAGACGCCGCCCATGCTCGCGAAAACAATCCGGCTGAAGATCCCGAAACTGGAACCTGTGGTGCTGGCCGGCAGTTTTTTACTGACCGCGACACCCGATGACAATGGCCTGATTCTCTACACCCCCTACACGGGAATAAAAAAGTTCGCTGACCGTACCGCCCTGACCCAACACCTTATGACTCAACTCAAAGCGGCCAGCGAAGAAGACGATCTGCTGGCCTTCATGGCGTTGTCCCTACGCAAGGCCGTGGTGGACGCCGCCGACATCGAACTCGACTTTCAAACCATCGACGGTGACGTGTTCGAGGACCAGCGCAACACCCTCTCCACCCTACAGCAGATCAACGACCAGGCCCTGCTCGACGAACTCAAAGCACTACCGTCCCTGACGTCGCTGCTCGATGCATGGCTGGGTGAACAGCTGGCTTCGTCTTTTCCCGGTCTGGATCAGCGCCAGACCCGGGTGAACTTCTATCTGGCAACAACGCAAGAGAACGATGATGAAAGCCGTCCAACGCGGCGCTGGGTCCACTCCCTGTCCCTGAGTGACGCCGTACTCCTGCACTATCGCCATCAGCGTTGGCCGTCCGGACAGTCCCATGAGTTTTCCCATCCGAAAAAGTCCCCGGCAAACGCCGACCAGCCACGCTGGGAAGCCGCGGTCACGACGCTCTCACGCACACTGGTCAACCAGTTGGTCGGGCAGCTCGATGGTTTCTGGGCGGCGGCGAGTGCCGATGGTGCATCGCGTCGCGAATTCTTCGGCCGCGCCATCGCCGATCAGGTGCGGGTGCAACTGCTGCTCAAGCGCGAAGCCGGGATCATCAGCCCGGAGCAAAGTCAGGATTTGCACGCGTTGATCTCGCCGGCCAGCCGAACGAACCAGTCAATGACGGTCGAAACCGTGCGCCTGTGGGAGTACAAGGCCAACTATGTCGAGCTGGCCGGCTCACTGATGGTCAGCGCCAGCCATGCGTTTCTCTACACGCCCACCGAAGGCCTGCAGGTGCTCAAGGACTATCAGGACTTGTGCGATACCGTGCTCGGCAAGTTCAGCGCGGCCGGTCACGAGGATGAGCTCTATGGCCTGCTGAGCCTGGACGAACGCCAACGCTTCATCGGTTTTGATCGGCCGAATGTGACCGGGGAAGTGATTTCCGGCGCGATCTTCCACAAGCTCTTCGACGCGATCGTCACCAAGCAACTGCAGAACATCGAATATGCCCTGCAGGTGTTCCGTCACAGTGACGGCGCCGTGGACATCCACGCGCTGTTCGACAAGGCGCTGGATATCCGCTCGATGATCGGCGAACGCTTGCTGACACGGGAAACCGACGGACGCTGGAGCACCCGGCCCGTGTTGTCCGGCAATCAGCATCCCTCCATGGTGCTGGCCGATACGGCGGCAGCTTTCGCCAAGACCTTCAGCGACATCGAATCACTGATCAACGCAGACTTTGCAGCACAACCGCTCGCTTCCCTTGCCTTACAGCGCATCTATCTGGAAAACATGAAACCCCGCCTGGCCCATGCGCTTTCCGTCGGCGTCCGTGGCGAAGCCAGTGTTCGCGGGCTCAGCGCGACACTGCGGGACGCGGACCGGGCCATTGTCGAAACGGTTTTCAACCCGGATCAGGCCAGCCGGCACAATCGTCGGTCACTCAAGGGCTTCCGGCCCGATGCCTACTCGTTGACCCTGGCGTGCTCCGGTCAGAGGGATGTCCTGCCCCTGGCCCATTGCCTGCTCTTGACCGAGCGTGGCGGGCTCGACCCCTCGCATTCCGGCCGGACGATCCTGTGGACACCCGCCGAGGGCCTGGAAGTGTTTGACACCATCAGTCGTGCGCGGCTGGAACTGAACCGCCGTCTGCTCGACCCACGACATCGCCTGGCGCTGCTGGAAAACCTCACCCCGGCCCAGCGCATCTTTCACCAACGCTACTCACTGGGTCCGCTGCGGTTGATTGCAGGGTCTGCATTGGAGCAAGTCGCGCAATCGTCCATCGAGCATTTTCTCGCTCGCTGCGAACACGTGCGCACCTTCGAACTGAACGACACAAAGCAGAAAAAGGCCCTGAAAGCCCTGACCACAACAGTCTTCAACACCAACCTGCAAAGGGCCACCTCGATTTCCCGTGCGATCAGCCGGCAGCAGGCCCTGCCCGCCTGGCTTGGCATGGCACCGCTGGAAGACCAGCAACTGCACCTTGAACTGCTGGAGCAATACCGCAACAACGTTGATGAGGACAAAGACTACTTGCACGGGATCAAACCCCTAAAGTCGTATGTGCATGAAACGCTGACGTCGTTGCTTGGCAGCCGCTTCCCTGAAAAAGCACTGGACCCCGACGACATCGAAATCACCCCCGACCTGACCCTGGCTGGCCCCGCCCGGAGCCTGACTGAATTCGCCCTGAACCATGTCAACATCGCGCAAGGCACCGGGTTCAACGTCAGCTCGGCAACCCCTCAAGCACTGCCCGCGGGGTTGGACCAGGCGGCGGTCCGTAAACTGTTACTGTCACTGGGCATTGCGCAGAAATACGCTAAACAGGTCTCGGACAGCCTGTCGAATCAAGCGGCTGGCATCGAAAGCCGAATGTTACGCTTCGTCAAACAACTGCCCTGGCAACTGCTGCAACACGCCCACCAACTGAAGCTGCAGCAACGGCTGTCCGACGGAGCTTTCGATTTGCTTCGGCAAGTGCTGGACATGCCGGACGCCATCGCCCGGGCGGCCGTGCAGGGTGCGCACGCGATTGCCCGACCTCTTGAACTGATCAAGACAACTGGTAGCACCGCCGTCAAGGCGCTGGGCCTGTATCTGATTGGCCCAGGCAGTGGCAAGGCAGGCCCGCAAATCCTCTACGCCCCCTACCACCCCGGTGGTTCACCGTTTGTCGAGTTCGCCAATGAGGCCCGCGTTGTCGCGGCGCTCAACACACCGGGGCCATTGCAGGACATGTTGATTCGGCGCCTGCCGGACAGTGAGCAAACGGTGTTTCGCAACCTGTTCGAGTCCACCGCCGGCCAGCCCAGCGAAATCACCCTCGCGTCCAGCCCCTTCGACGGCAACCTGCTCACCCGCTTTTTCCATGACAACACCCAACTGCTGGCGCAGTTGCTCGCCAGCCAGTCACAGGCTACCGGTCAGTCGGACTGGGAGGCTGTCAAACACCTGTTCGGCTCGGGCATTGAGCGCATCTCAGCCCTGCTGCCGGGCAAACTCGCGTATGGGCAATTTCTTTGGCAGGCCTTCAAGGACGCCCGAAATTCGGCCGAAGCCCTGCAGGACCATCACTGGGGGGTGGCATTACGGAACTTTATTGCCGGTGCCGCGCAACTCGTGTCGTTGGGCCGGTTATCGCTTGAAGGATGGAACGACACCGCCCAGGCAACCGGCGAGGCGGTTGCTCAACCGGTTGCCACCCCTGTAATTGCGCAACCCTGGTCGCAGATCCGGTCGACAGCCGCGCTGCGTACTCGGCTACAACCGTTCGAAACCACGGTCGAATTGAAGGGCCTGACGAAAAGCCGCACTGATGGCACCTACCTCGAAGCGGCCAGCCAGAAAACCTTCGCCGCCATTGCCGGCAAGGTGTACGGCGTGAACAAGACCGGGGCGGTTTGGCGAATGGTCAAGGGCGAAGAAGAAGGCCCCGTGTTACGGGCAGCATCTGACAAGCAACTGCTGATCGACCCGGATACCCACACCGTCCACTGCGGAAAAGCCCTCTCGAAAATGCACAATCAGTTTGCCAACGCCCTTGTTGCCAGGGATGTGCTGAACATCGAGGCACGGGGGATGGAAGAAATCCGCGCAAAACATCCCGAAAAAGCCCGGATGATCGTGCAGGCCATCGACATCGCTCGCCATTACGCGTTCAACAGCCTCCACAACATGGTGCAGCTACGCAAACTTCTCCCGGGTACACGACTGGATACATTCCTCAAGGGTTTCTTTGGTGTGAGCCAGGTCGACATGGCGCTGATCGAAAAAATCAAGAAAGCCATCGTGCCCATCTGCAACGCGCTGGTCGATCCCGATGAAGACTGGATGAACTCGCAACGCTTTATCGTGGGCTCAAACCGGGACCCGAACAACCATCTCATCGCGTTTGTCCTGGATAAGGATCAACAGCGCAATGTGCACTTCACGGAACGATTCTTCGACCAGCAACTCGACTGGTACAAATCCTGTTTAAGCCAGCCCTTCAACGTCGATGGCCACAGTCAGGCCGCCACGCTGATACACGAGTTCGCCCATTTGTTTTCCGAGGCCGTGGACATCGCCTACCTTGAGGCCAGGCGCCCGTTCAGCGATCTGGTAGCGCCGATCACCACCTATGGCGCCGCCATGAAACAGTTACAGCTGGACTTCCAGCGAGCTGCCTTGTCGACGGAAACGCCGCAGGAGGAACTGTTCGCACGCTGGAACAGTGGGCTGCAATCGTGGATCAGCCTGGATTCAATTCCCGGTTCTTATCACGTCGGCAAGGCCGTCCTGAGGCTAACGGGCAGCAAGACCATGGATAAGGCGCGGGAAGCTTTTTTAAACGTGCAGGATCCGAAGTTCCGAACCGATGTCATTTTGCACAATGCCGACTCGATCGCGTTTCTGATCTGCGAAATGGGCCGGCAACTGGACCCGGTGCCCGTCACTTCGCCCCCTGAAACCTGATCCTGACGTAACACCGCGCAGATCCCCGGATCCGCGCGGTACACGGTGCGTATTTTGATCTTTTTTTCACGCCCCCTGTGGATACTGCTGCCCGACAACAAGTGTTCCAGAGGCAAGTCGTTGAAAAAGAACTGCACATTGATAGTTAAATGCCATGACTGATGTTCTCGCAGACTTCCCCCAAGGTTAGAATGCACGAAATCAGGATGAGCCAATGACCGACCACATGCTCTCGGAAGCCGAATACGACGCTGTCACCGATGCCGCTGCGCATTGGTGCATGCGTCTGCACGCCAGTGACTGCACTGAGCAAGAGCGCCAGGCGTTCGAGCAATGGCGTGATGCGCATCCGCTCCACGCCTTCGAGTACGAAGCGATGCTGGAGATCTGGGATGTCGCCGGCGACTTGCCCCGCCCCGAGCCGGTCGTGCCGCTGGTTCGCCCCCAACGGGAAAACCCGTGGCGCCGCCTGGGCATTGCAGCGGCGGTGTGTGCCCTGGCACTGCCTTTGGCCGGTTATGGCGGCTGGCACCTGGGCTGGGTACCGAACGCTTACCAGCATTTCGAATCGACCGACAGTGTTCGTACCGTCACGTTGGACGACGGCAGCCGGGTGGAACTGAACCTGGGCAGCGAGCTGACGTACAGCAACTACAAGGATCAGCGGCAAGTCACGCTGAAAAAAGGCGAAGCTTTCTTCAGTGTCAGCCATGACACCCGTCACCCGTTTGTGGTCAAGGCCGCCGAAGGCCGGATTCGGGTGACCGGGACCCAATTCAATGTGTGGATGTATGAAGACCAGGTCAAGGTCAGCCTGATCGAGGGTTCGGTACTGGTCAGCAGCAACGACGACCTGCCCGGCGACGGTCTGCGCCTTGATCCGGCAATGCAGGCCAGTTATCGCCACGGCGACTTCATCCCCCGCATCAGCCAGACCTATGACAATGACAGTTCGCTGGCATGGCGCCAGGGCAAACTGGTGCTCGACGATCTGGCACTCCACGATGCGTTGCCGCTGATCAATCGCTACCTGGACAAACCGTTGATGGTCGCTGACAACAGCACCGGCTCGATCCACATCGGCGGTATCTACAACATCAAAGAGATCAACGGCCTGGTGAAGTCCCTGCCGCGGGTCCTTCCGGTCTACCTGACCCGCAATCAGAACGGCAATCTGGTGGTCAACGCGATTCCGCAAAAATCCCCGAAAAGCTGAAAAGGCCGCCACCCTTTCGGGGTGCGGCCTTCAGCGTCCATGCAAAAATCCACGGCCTTACTGCGCAGTCACCTCGGTAGCCTTTGCATCCTGCTGGCGGATCGTCTGCACCTGATAGTTCGGGTCGGACAGGATCTGTTGCTCGGTGAAGGGCAGCGTGCTCCATTGTTTTTTCGAAAAGGCCTGCGTCTGATCCCGTGAAAACTTCGAGGCCGGGTCACTGGACAACGAGAACGCCAGCAGCCCTTTGGCCTGCGGTCCGTTTTCGTCAAAGGTCACCACTTGCAGGTAACTCGTGCCGCTGACCACTTCGCGCTTGCCATCGCTGCGCGGTACGCTCTGGATCGAGTTATAGACCCCCAGCGTCCCCGGCCCGCCGTGGATCGGCGTCTGTTGTCCGCCGCTGCTGACCACCTGGATATCGCCCCAGCGGCTGTCGGGTTGCAGTCCTGAAGCGTTGACTTGCTCAACCGAAGCCAGCATCGCTGCCCGCAGCGCCTTCGCCACTTGCGGGCGATCGACTGCGAGTCCACGCGGGGTATGTTGCGGATCCTGCGAATCGAAGGCGACACGCCACAGGTCCGGCACTGGCTCCAACGCCTCCATGACATTCTGGAAGTGCACAAAGCCCAGGCCGCTGTCGAGGTTGGCCTTGCGGTCCCACGCCTTGAGGCTGGCGCACAGTGGCGTGAGGGTTTTTGCATCGGCACCGAGATCCGCAGCGCAGAATTGCAGCAGGTCCGTCATCACTTGAGGGGCCAGATACACCTGGTCGTCCATCACCATCTGCTGCAGATCCGCCGTCCCGACGGTGCCGGTCAGCGTACCCAGGCGATCCAGGGCAAAGCGTGAGCGCAGCCCCAATGGCCGGTTGTCCTGGCTGATCAATGGCGAATAGCCGGTCAGCGGTTGCGCCGGGTTGGCCATCCATGCCGAATCGTTGGAGTGCTGGACAAAATCCTTGCGCAACAATTGCGGCAACTTGTCGGACGCAAAGATGCCCTGCTGTGGCGCCTGCGGGTCGATATCCCAGGCACAGGCGCTGTTGGAGCCGTCGAGAATGATCATCTGCACACCCAATCGCGGGTCGCTGCATTGCGCCAGCTT
Organism: Pseudomonas sp. GM48; assembly: GCF_000282335.1. Taxonomy (GTDB): domain Bacteria; phylum Pseudomonadota; class Gammaproteobacteria; order Pseudomonadales; family Pseudomonadaceae; genus Aquipseudomonas. The sequence goes on along the minus strand of NZ_AKJM01000040.1, from coordinate 6,368 downwards.
GTCGACGCTGACGTTGGGCACCACCGAGAGGTTCATGTACAGCGTCTGCCCCTGATCGTCCGCCGCCAGGGTGTTGACCCACGGAATACCCTGGATCTTGTGCACCGAAGCCTGGAAATCCTTGAGGTTTTCAGCGCGGTTCATCGCGTACCACTGCTGCAGAACGCGGTCGTTATCCAGATTGGCGTCACGCAGGCTGAAGGCGTACTGATGATCCCAATCCAGTTTTCCCGGCCATTGCACCACCGGACCGAATTTCGAGCTGTAGACCACACGGGAAATCGCCTGGACCTGCCCGTCCGCCTGCCTGACATTGACGGTCACAGTCTGCTTGTCCATCGGCAAGGACTGGCCGTCGAGCAGATAGCGGGTCGAATCCTTGGGATCGAGTTGCAGGCGATACAGCGTGAAATGTCTGGACGAGTCCACGGTGTGGGTCCAGGCCAGATGTTGATTGAAGCCGATGTTGATCACCGGCAGGCCGGGCAACGCCGCCCCCATCACATCCAGTTTGCCGGGAATGGTCAGGTGCATCTGATAAAAACGCATGCCGCCGACCCACGGAAAGTGCGGATTGGCCAGCAACATGCCGCGTCCGTTAAAAGAACGCTCGCTGCCGATAGCGACGGCGTTGCTGCCCCGGTCCAGGGCAAACCGCTGCATCTGCGTGGCGGCCACCTGGAACACTGCCTGCGGGTTTGACGCCCGGGCCACGGCTTCGGGTGGCGTGGCACCGGCCAGGGCTTCGGCAAACTGGCCGACGCCACCTTCGACCAACAAGCGCCGGGTCAGCTTGACCAGATCCGCCGCGCTGATGTCCCGCACCCAATCGCCCTGGCACTGCGGCGGCAAACCCTGGGCGCGACGTTCGCTCAAGAAGCGGTTGTACCCTGCCACATAGCCTTCGACCAACTCACGCACTTGCGGGGTCTGGGCCTGCCAGAAACCGGCGACCGCCTGCGGGGTGTTCAGCCAGTTGAAAAACACATCGCTGACCAGGTTTTCACGCGCTTCAACGGTGAGCTGATCCGCTGCGAAATACCGCGAACGTTCGCCGTTCACCGTCGTGATTTCGTTGGCCAGCAGGCACAGATTGTCCTGGGCGTAGGCATAACCGATGCCGTAGCCAAGCCCGCGTTCGTTGTCGGCGCGGATGTGCGGCACGCCGAAACTGGTTCGGCGGATGTCGGCGTTCGTTTGCGCAGGCGCACCACTCGCGCTCGCCGCAAGGCTCAGCCCCAGGCTCAACCCCAGAGTCACACCCGCCAGGCTCAACCTGGTTAACTGGCTGGAAATAATCACGCTCGCTCCTGATCGAAAAAACGATGGCCCCAGGTGCGCATACCGGCGCGCGCTGTGCCTCCCTGTAGGGACGAAGCTCACCACAAAAATTTAGGGTTTTACTGCACGACTGCGCAAGGACTCACGGGTTGATCACACGACGGCGACAAATTTTCTACATTTGAGCCTTCATGATTTGGGATGCTCATCCGTCTAGTCACGTAAGAGCGCCCATTTTTCCTGATCAGGCTCTGAAAAGGAGTTTTTGCAATGTATAACTCGCAACTGCCAACGGACGGTAGCAATGCGCCAAAGGGTACTTCCATGGGAGTCGACGTATTCGAGCCGCGTAGCGATCGCCACGGCAACGAGCGGATCAGAATCCTGCTCAAAAGTTTTGGCCTGCGAACCAGCCTGATCCGCCTGAAAGTCATCGATGCCCTGCTGACCGCCGCCGAAAACGACCGCAGCCTGGGTGTGCGCGGCGTGCACAGTCAATTGCTGGACCTGGATGTTCCCCTGTCCTTTCTTAGCGTGCGTGAAGTGCTAAAGCGCTTGTGCAGCGAAGGCGTGATTGTCCTCAACCCCGACAAAAGCTACAGCCTGCATCCACAGGCTGCTGCCATCCTGCGCAACCAATGATCGAATGATCAGGGCTTGACCTTGCGCCGCATCACACCATTGACGACCACCACGATCACCGCCACGCCGATGGCGATGTACTGGAACATTTTTTCGCTGATGACGCCGGTGTTCTGCAACCAGGAAAGGCCAAACATGATCCCCAGCACCACCAGGGAGATCAGAATCGAGTATTTCAAACGTTGCGACTGAGTCATTGCGGGTTCCTGAATCTGAAAATGTATCCGGTTTGTATCGATACGCATGCCAAGCGCTTACCCTGTTTTGGGGATAAGCCGCTACAAGCGGGGTCTCATGTTACAGCCGATGAAGAGTTTTAGCTTCATTGCGGCGATAACCATGAGGACTTTCAAATGTTGCGTCGAATCACACTGTTGATTCCCCTGCTTGCCATCCTGACCCTGAGCGGTTGCATTGTTTTCCCCCACGGGGGCTGGCACCACGATCACTATGGCAACCATGGCGGACCGGGTTACTACCAGCACCGTTGATAGCTGCTCAACGCCCTGAATCCTTTCTGTAAAAGTCATTGCCGGGCTGGGCACACAGCTCCACCAGCCAATCGACAAATACACGCACCCGCCGGGATAACTGGCGGTGCGGCGGATAAAGCGCCGTCATTGGCATGCCCGGTGGCGGCACCTCCCTCAGCACTTCACACAAACGCCCTTCCTCCAGTTGCCGGGCGACGTGATAGTACGGCGTCTGCACCAGACCATATCCCGCCTCGCAGGCCGCCAGATAGCCATCGGCACTGTTGACCGCCACCTGCTTGGGCAGGTCGACCGGGCGCACCTGGCCATCCACGACAAACTCCAACCCATAGCGTTTTGCGCTGCTGCTGGAGAAATACTCGACGACCTGATGCCCGCGAAGCTCATCCAGGGTCGTTGGTGTTCCATGTCGCTGCAGATAGTCGGGGCTGGCACAGGTCACCTGATCCATCATCACCAGCGGCCGCGCCACCAGCGAATCGTCCAGCGGCTCGCCACCGCGCAACACACAATCGACACCTTCGCGAATCAGGTCGACCGGCCGGTCATTCAAGCCGATTTCCAGCTCGATCAACGGATAGCGGGCCGAAAACTGCGGCAGTGCCGGAATAACGACCAATCGCCCCACTCCCGCCGGCATGTCCACGCGCAATAAGCCCTTGGGATTGTTACGGGCTGCGCTGAACACCGACTCGGTCTCTTCAAGATCCGCCAGCAATTGCACGCAACGCGGGTAATAGGCCGCACCGTCGAGCGTCAGGCTGATCTGCCGCGTGGTGCGTTGCAGCAGTTGCACCCCCAGATGCGCCTCCAGTTGCTTGATCAGAATGGTCACCGAAGCCCGGGGTAATTGCAGGCTGTCGGCAGCCCTGGCAAAGCCACCGAGCTCGACGATTCGGGTAAAGACGCGCATGGCGTTGAAACGGTCCATTACTGGCTCCACCGACTGATTGTTTAGATTTAACGAATACTGATAGCCGTTTTAGCCGGTTTATCTTGTTTCTGTCGAGGCGAACAATGGCGATTCATTTCACAGGGAGCTGATTTCATGCACACACGTCAATTGGGAAAAAACGGTCCGCAGGTGTCGGCCATCGGCCTGGGCTGCATGGGCATGACCGATTTCTACACCACCGGCACGGACACCCGCGAAGCCACGGCCACCCTGCATCGCGCCCTGGAGTTAGGCGTCAACCTGCTCGATACCGCCGATATGTACGGCCCGCACACCAATGAAGAGCTGATCGGCAAGGCCATTGCCGGCAAGCGCGATCAGGTGTTCCTGGCCAGCAAATTCGGCATCGTCCGCGACCCGGCCAACCCCGGCGCCCGGGGCGTCAACGGTCGGCCGGAATACATTCGCCAGTCCATCGACGGCAGCTTGAAGCGCCTTGGGGTAGACACCATCGACCTGTATTACCAGCACCGTATCGACCCGCAAGTGGCCATTGAGGAAACCGTCGGCGCCATGGCCGAACTGGTCAGTGCCGGCAAGGTCCGTTACCTGGGATTGAGCGAGGCCTCGGTGGCGACACTGGAGCGCGCGCACAAGGTTCATCCGATCAGTGCGTTGCAAAGTGAGTATTCGTTGTGGAGTCGTGATCAGGAAGAAAACGGTTGCCTGGCTGCCTGCCAGCGCCTGGGCGTCGCCTTTGTGCCTTACAGCCCATTGGGTCGAGGGTTTCTGACGGGAGCATTGAAAAGCCCGGATGATTTTGCGGCGGACGATTACCGTCGTTTCAGCCCGCGCTTCCTGGGCGAAAACTTCGCGAAAAACCTGCTGCTGGTGCAGCAAGTGCAGGCACTGGCGGCAGAAAAAGGCGTGACGGCGGGCCAACTGGCGCTGGCGTGGGTACTGGCCCAGGGTGACTACCTGATCCCGATTCCAGGCACCAAGCAACGTAAATACCTGGAAGAAAACGTAGCCGCACTGCAAGTGACGCTGAGCGCCGAAGAACTGCACGCGCTGGAAGCGATCTTTCCGGCGCATGCCACCGCCGGCCTGCGTTATCCGGAGGAAGTCATGAAATTGCTCGACCGGTAAGGGTCGCCGGCCCGTTCGATGAACCGGACGGGCCGGGCAACACCGCGTCAGGCCTTGGCCGACAGTTCATTGCCTGGCGTTGCCATGGGGCCGTTGCTTTTGCCGTAAGTTTCCAGGTTTTGCAGGACGTAGATCGCTTTTTTGAATTCGGGAATCAAGTAGTTGGCGTACTTGTTACCCTTCAGGTTGTTGTTCTGGATGTTGTCCAGTTGAATCGCGAAATATTCCAGCGCATTGAACTTCGCGTCCGGGTCCTTGATGCCAAACCGGTCGAACTTGTCACCGGCATTGCTCAGCGTAACCGCCGTCACATCGCTGATCAGGCCACGCTCTTTCAGAAAGACACTGAGATTGCCCATGGATTTGACTGAAATATTTGTGGGGTCAAAACCCTTCATTTGCTTGCGCATTTCCATCTTGTCCATCTTGGCCGTATCCAGCGCAACTGGATTGTTGCCCACCAGGTTCAGCATCTGCCTGACCTTGTCATTCTGGGCAACAGGCTTCGATCTGCTGTTGGTATCTCGAACCAATAGTCCCGCCTTTGGGGTCCATGCGCCGGTATAACCGATAGTCATGAAAAACTCCTTGTCTGACCAAGCTAAGTGGTCGCGAGTATCAACTGGAGCATGGGAGCCGCCTAACGTTAATTAAGTTCTTTTACAATTTTTGTACATTTCAGCCACACACCGCAAAGTGCCTTGTTTATTGGGTCATGGCGCTTTAATGAATAGCCCTACAGGTTTTTCTTACATGACAATCAGCTGGTTTGTATCAATACCGATACCGACCCCGGGCATACAACCTGACGATTTTGTAATGCCCCCCTCATCTGCCTGACAGTGATGATCTAGCATCATTGAACAGCGGATTTCTGTAGCAATTCGAAATACTCCATGAATGCCTGACCGGAAAAAGTGGTCAGAATGCGTTTTTTGCCTGTTAGCCGAGACAAATCCCATGCGAAACCCTCTGCGTCTGATCGCCCTCAGCGCCTTGTTCATTTCCTCCCTGGCCCAGGCCGCCGACCTCATTCCGATCGAGGTTCATCGCGACGCCAATTGTGGTTGCTGCAAAAAATGGATCACTCATCTTGAAGCCAATGGCTTCAAGGTCGATGACCACGTCGAAGCCAACATGAGTGAGTTCAAGCAACAGCACGGCGTGCCACCACGCCTGGCGTCGTGCCACACGGCATTGATCAATGGCAAATTCGTCGAAGGTCATGTCCCGGCCGACCAGGTCCTGGCCTTGAGCAAGCGTGACGATCTGCTGGGCGTCGCTGCGCCCGGCATGCCCATGGGTTCGCCCGGCATGGAAATGGACGGCATGAGCGATGCCTATCAGGTCATCGGCCTGAAAAAGGACGGCACTGACGTGGTGGTCGCGGACTATCCCGCCCATTGATGGCCGGCGCGTACCTCGGGCTGTTTTTCGCCGCATTCGGTGCTGCCACGCTGCTGCCGTTGCAATCCGAAGCGGTGCTGGTGGGACTGTTGCTCAGCGACCGCTACTGGCTGTGGGTGCTGCTGGCGGTGGCGACAGTCGGCAACGTTCTGGGTTCGCTGCTTAACTGGTGGCTGGGGCGCGGGATCGAGCGGTTCCGCGACCGGCGCTGGTTTCCGGTGAGCCCCCGGCATCTGGAAAAAGCCCGGCTTCATTACCAACGCTATGGCCATTGGTCGTTGCTGCTCAGTTGGCTACCCGTGATCGGCGATCCGCTGACGCTGGTCGCCGGTGTCATGCGCGAGCCATTAGGGCGCTTCCTGCTGATCGTCACCCTGGCCAAAGGCGCACGCTATGGCGTACTGGCCGTGGCGACGCTGGGCTGGATGAGTTAAGCCATCGAGGGCAGTCAGCGCGACACCCTTTGTAGCAGCTGCCGAGCCCGCGAGGCTGCGTTCGGC
>NZ_AKJM01000039.1 GCF_000282335.1 Pseudomonas sp. GM48 | reverse complement strand
CGCCCACCCCCGGATGAACGCCTCCACTCAGCCTGCCGAGGGGGCGGGTGGATCAAGATCAAAAGCTGCAGGCGAGCTAACGCTCGGCCTGATGAGTGGTGAGGAGCGAAGGTGTACGCCGATCTGCCTTTGCTCTTCTGTGGGAGCGGGCTTGCTCGCGAAGGCGGCCTGCCAGCCGACCAATTTCTCGCAGATACACCCAGCCCCCCCTGTGGGAGCGGGCTTGCTCGCGAAGACGACCTGCCAGCCGACCAATTTCCACCGAATGTACTCGGTCCAATTGTGGGAGCGGGCTTGCTCGCGAAGGCGGCCTGCCAGCCGACCAATTTCTCACAAACATACCCAATCCCCTGTGGGAGCGAGCTTGCTCGCGATGGCGGCCTGACAGGCGCAGGTAGATCACAGTCGAACGAACCCCGTAAACAGGCCGGCCGGTAGGCCGCCTCGCTTTGCTTTTGCGGTGTACGCCCCCTCGTGAGGCCGAGCGCAGGTTCTGCGCAGTGGGCAACCCGGCATGGATGCCGGGTTAGCCGCCCCCGGCCATGGATGGCCGATGGCGGCGGGCCCACGGAGCAGGACCGGAGCGAGGGCATGCCGAGCCACGGCGAGGCACCGAATGTCAGGGGCAAGAGCCCTTTGGTTACTTTGGGGCTTTTCCAAAGTGACCCGCTGTAAGAGCGGAACCATAAGCGGCCGTGACCGCAGCAATGGATATGTACACCCGTAAAAAACACATCGCCCAACACATAGCTTTCGCGAGCAAGCCCGCTCCCACAGGGATCTTCAGTGGCCAGCGGACCCAATGTGGGAGCGAGGAAAGTCGTAAAATCGCCTTGCATTGCCTGCAATCGGGCGATCTCCCCGAAATAACGGACGGCGGTGTACAATCACGTTTTTATACCCTCTGTTGATTATGCGAAGGATTTTCCGGATGTTGCCGCGCTTTCCTGCCGTCACCCGCTGCCTGACTCTTGCCGCCCTTTTGGTGGCAGGTCCCGTTGCAGCATTGGAGTTTCCCCTGCCGCCACCCGGTGAGGACATCATCGGCCAGGTGCAGGTGATCAAGGCCAAGTACGAAGACACCTTTGCCGACCTTGGTACCACCTACGATCTGGGCTACACGGAAATGGTCGCGGCCAACCCGGGCGTCGATGCATGGTTGCCAGGCGTCGGCACGGAAATCATTCTGCCGACCCGTTTCATCCTGCCGCCAGGCCCGCGTGAAGGCATCGTGATCAACCTGGCCGAGTACCGCCTCTACTACTTCCCGAAAGGCAAGAACGTGGTGTACACGTTCCCGCTGGGTATCGGTCGTGAAGGCTGGGGCTCGCCGATCGCCCATACCAGCATCACCGCCAAGACACCTAACCCGACCTGGACGCCTCCGGCGTCGATCAAGGCCGAGCACGCAGCAGACGGTGATCCGCTGCCCAATGTCGTGCCGGCCGGCCCTGACAACCCGCTGGGGCCGTTCAAGTTCACCCTGGGCACACCGGGCTACCTGATCCACGGTTCGAACAAGAAATTCGGTATTGGCATGCGCACCAGCCACGGCTGCTTCCGCATGTTCAACAACAACGTGCTGGAAATGGCGGGCATGGTGCCGGTCGGTACGTCGGTGCGGATCATCAACGACCCGTACAAGTTCGGCATGAGTGGCGGCAAGGTCTATCTGGAGGCGCATACGCCGCTGGACGACAAGGGCAACCCGTCGGTGGTCGACAAGCACACTGCGGTCATCAACGCGATGCTCAAGCGTGAAGACATCACCAACAACCTGCGCATGAACTGGGATGTGGTGCGTGATGTGGTTGCCGCTGAAGATGGCCTGCCGGTGGAGATCGCTGTGCCGGGCGCCAGCGTCGCACCGATGGTGTCGAGCACTCCGATCGACCCGATGCAGTAAGCTTGCAAAGAGCCCGTCGGCGCGTATCGCGTCGACGGGTTTTTTTTTGCCTGGAGAAAACGCCGGGCAATAAAAAAGCCGACCCAAAAATGGGTCGGCTTGATAACAATCCCGAAGGACTATTACTTGCGGCTAGCTTTGTCCAGCATGCGCAGAGCACGCTCGTTAGCTTCGTCAGCAGTCTGTTGTGCTTTTTGAGCAGCAGCCAGAGCTTCATCAGCTTTACGGTAAGCTTCGTCTGCACGAGCCTGGGAGCGAGCAGCTGCGTCTTCAGTAGCGGTCAGACGTGCTTCAGTTTCTTTCGATGCGCTGCTGCAACCGGTAGCCAGAACTGCGGCCAGAGCCAGAGCAGAGAATTTCAGAACGTTGTTCATCGTGTTCCCCTTCAAGGACTTTCTATTAAGTAGCTATCTCCTCCGATTGAGGAAATAGCCGGCGTACATACTACCCATTACTTGTAGTAAGTAAAACTGACGTGACGCAAGAAGCAAAAAAAATTGTAGGCGTTGATTCTTTTTCGAGCAACTTTTAACTGAATTGTTTAAAAAATATCCAGCTGCAAGGCCCGTGGCTGAGCGAGCCGACAAGAAAAAGTTCCTGTGGCACACCGCTGTTTTTCAGTCTGGCTAAAGTCCGCCTATATGGAGTCGTCTACACTTTTGTTCGGCTTTTGCGTAGCACCTCTCAATATCTTTCTCGATGTTCAGGTGACTTTAACAACGGGCGCTCGTCTTAAGTCTCAACATCCGGCAATGTACAGGCTATCGACCCTGAGTGAGCTTCGGTCGAGCCATTCCTGCGTGATCCGGAGCAGCACCCGCCAACCTGCATGATGACGAGCGCACCTTGAGCATTTCTGTCAATGGTGCCTACTATTTGTACGTGCTCGGTAGCGCGAGATCGGTGCAGCTCTTCTCGGTGTCCATTCAGGCACGGGGTGGCGTAGATGTTCCTTCGCCGGAAAAACATCGGTAAGGTAGGGGTCGAATTCCAGACCCGCGAGGAGTAGTGATGAGCGAGGCGTTGTCCATCCACCATGACCAGGCTGGTCATCAGTTCGAGACCAATGTGGACGGTCATCGTGCCTATCTGACCTATATGGATCTGGGGAAGCAGACCCTGGATATCTATCGCACCTTCGTGCCAAACGCACTGCGTGGTCGCGGTATTGCGGCAGCCTTGACCGAGAAGGCGCTGGAGTACGCTGACGAAATGGGCTACACGGTCATTCCATCGTGCTCCTACGTCGAACGCTACATGGAGCGTCACCAGCGGCATGCTGCCAAGCTGAGTCAGTGACCTTCAATAAAACGAATACATAAAAAAAACGCCGGGTTCTACCCGGCGTTTTTTTGTGCGTGCTTTTTGTGCAGCCAATCGGGTGATCAGCTGCGATCGCGCTTAGGCAGTACATCCTTGAGCTTGGCATGCATGCTGCGCAAGGTGTTTTCGGTCGCGGTCCAGTCGATGCAGGCGTCGGTGATCGACACGCCGTATTGCAGGTCGGCGAGGTCTTTCGGGATCGCCTGGCAGCCCCAGTTCAGGTGGCTTTCAACCATCAGGCCGATGATCGACTTGTTGCCTTCGAGGATCTGGTTGGCGACGTTTTCCATCACCAGCGGTTGCAGGGCCGGATCCTTGTTGGAGTTGGCGTGGCTGCAATCGACCATGATGTTCGGCTTGATCTTCGCCTTGTTCAGCGCCTGCTCACAGAGCGCAACGCTGACCGAATCGTAGTTCGGCTTGCCGTTGCCGCCGCGCAGCACCACATGACCGTAGGCATTGCCCTTGGTGGTTACGATCGATACGCCACCTTCCTGGTTGATGCCCAGGAAACGGTGCGGGCTGGAAACCGACTGCAGGGCATTGATCGCCACGGTCAGGCCGCCATCGGTACCATTCTTGAAGCCGACGGCCGAGGACAGGCCGGACGCCATTTCACGGTGAGTCTGGGATTCGGTGGTGCGCGCGCCGATGGCCGACCAGCTGATCAGGTCCTGCAAGTATTGCGGGGAGATCGGGTCGAGGGCTTCGGTGGCGGTCGGCAGGCCTTTTTCGGCCAGGTCCAGCAGCAACTGGCGACCGATGTGCAAGCCGTCCTGAATCTTGAACGAGTCGTCCAGGTACGGGTCGTTGATCAAGCCTTTCCAGCCGACGGTGGTACGTGGCTTTTCGAAATACACGCGCATGACCAGATACAGGGTATCGGACACTTCGGCAGCGAGGACCTTCAGGCGCTCGGCATATTCATGGGCGGCCTTGATGTCGTGGATCGAGCAAGGCCCGATGACAACGAACAGCCGGTGGTCGGTGCCATCCAGAATGTTGCGAATGACTTCGCGGCCCTTGGTGACGGTGCGCAGTGCGGCGTCGCTCAGGGGAATATCGCGCTTGAGCTGATCGGGAGTGATCAGTGTCTCGTTGGAGGCGACGTTTAGGTCGTTGATCGGTAAATCAGCCATCGTTTACTCGTCAGGTCACGGGTGCCGGCCGCCAGCGAACCCGCGCGGCGGAGCACAGCAAATTAAGCGCGTCGGGGAGCTGAACCTTAGCGCGTTACACCGTGGCTCGACAATGGGCAGACGCCGGTTTAGGGGCCATTCACAGTGAGTTTCCCCAACGTGACGGGCAAACCCTTCGGCAATGCCCCTAATCCGGCACAGGCTCGGCAAAAGCCTTTTGCACCGAATCGTGAGAGAACTCGTCGGCATGCTCCTGAACCCATTCGAGGGCCAGGGCCTGGATATCCTGCAAATCGTCGTGGGTGTCATGCAGGCGGCAGTAGCGTTCGATCTGGCACACCTGCTCGCCCATTCGGGCGCTGAACAGCATTTGTTCGTCGACGAAGGCGATACCCACCAGATAACCGCGTTTGCGCCGCAGACACCAGGCGACATAGCCCAGGTAGCGCACGTCCGGACTTACGGTCGGCATGCGAACTTCCAGCGCCGTGCCGTGGCGCCACGCGCGGTGATAATTGCAAGCCATGCCCCCGAGACTGATAGTGTGCAGCTGTCGTCGCGAAATACACTCAGGTTTCAGCAACGTTAATTCGACGGGCACATCGTCAGGGTGAGGAATAAATCGTCCCATGAACACAGACTCCATGTGTCGGCCATCTGACATTGTTACAACCAGTATAGTGGTCGAATTGGAACTGACCGATTTTGACGCCGACCAACGGCTGCTGGCGATGAGCGGCGTATCGCTGGTTATTTTCACCAGTGTCGGCTGCGCCAGTTGCCGTTTTGCCCGCGAGCAATTGCCGACACTCGACCTGGCAGTCGATCGACTGTGCTGGATCGATGCCGGCAATAACGGAGGGGTGGTCGAGCGTTATCAGGTCTTTCACTTGCCGGCGCTGTTTGTCGTTCGCGACGGCGAATTCTTCGGAGCACTGAAATCGCGTCTGACCGACACCGAGCTCAATCGGGCCGTGCGCCAGGCGCTGAGTCGAACAGCAGAGGAGTTGCCATGATGGGGACAGTTGCCAGGCCGACAATCGGCATTATCGGGACCGGTGCAATCGGCGGTTTCTATGGGGTGATGCTGGCGCGTGCCGGTTTTGATGTGCATTTTCTGCTGCGCAGCGAATTCTCCGCGGTGGCCGAGCATGGGTTGCGAGTCGATAGCGCGCCCCACGGTGCCCTGACATTGAACCCGGTAAAGGCTTATTCGAGCGCTGAAGACATGCCGCCCTGCGACTGGTTGCTGGTGGGCGCGAAAACCACCAGCAACGCAGACCTGGCACCCGCCATCCTGCAGGCTGCGGCACCGAACGCCAAAGTGCTGCTGTTGCAAAATGGCCTGGACGTCGAAGACAGCCTGCGCGAGCTGCTCCCCGACTCGCTGCACGTGCTTGGCGGGCTCTGTTATATCTGCGTCCATCGCGAGGCGCCGGGCGTCATCACCCATCAAGCGCTAGGCGCAGTGCACGTTGGCTATCACAGCGGTCCCGCCGTCGATGGGCCGACGCGCGCCGCCATTGTCGAGGAGGGTGTCGGCCTGTTTCGCAGCGCCGGCCTCGATTCCCAGGCCATGGCGAACCTGCACCAGGCACGCTGGCAAAAACTGGTCTGGAATATCCCCTACAACGGTCTCTCGGTTTTGCTGGGGGCGAGCACCACGCCGTTGATGGCCGATGCCGACACTCGTGAGCTGATCAAGGCGCTGATGGCAGAAGTGGTGCAAGGCGCAGTCGCGTGCGGGCACGACGTACCAGCAGGGTATGCCGAGCACTTGTTCATGGTGACCGAAAAAATGCCCGACTACTGGCCGAGCATGTACCACGATTACTTGCACAAGCGACCGCTGGAACTGGCCGCGATCTACGCCCGGCCTTTGGCGGCGGCGAAGGCAGCCGGGTGTGAGATGCCGCGCATCGAGGCCTTGTTTCGCAGTTTGAGTTTCATTGATCGACGCAACACCTGAGTCGACCGACCTGAGGGGGAAGGGCATGCCAAAGGCAATTGACGACAAGCTGGTGCTGGCGATTTCTTCGCGGGCGCTATTCGACCTGAGCGAAAGCCACATGGTCTACCTGTCGAGTGGCGTCGAAGCCTATCGGCAATATCAGATCGAACACGAAGACGAAATCCTCGAGCCCGGCGATGCCTTTCCGTTGGTGCAGAAACTCCTGAACCTCAATAACAGCCTCGGCCGCGCCCGGGTCGAGGTGATTCTGGTGTCGCGCAACAGTGCCGACACCGGGCTGCGGGTATTCAACTCGATTGACCATTACGGCCTGGCAATTTCCCGGGCGGCTTTTGTCGGCGGGCGCAGTCCGTATCCCTATCTCAAGGCCTTTGGCTGCGACCTGTTTCTCTCGACCCACGCCGAAGACGTACGCAATGCTCTGGACGCCGGGTTCGCGGCAGCGACCATTCTGTCGGGCGGTGCCAGCCGTGCAGCCAGCGACGAGCTGCGCATTGCCTTCGACGGAGATGCGGTGCTGTTTTCCGATGAGTCGGAGCGCATTTATCAGGCTGGTGGTCTGGAAGCGTTCCAGGCCAGCGAGCGCGAGGCCGCTCGCGAGCCGTTGCGCGGTGGGCCGTTCAAGGGCTTTCTTGCCGCTCTCAATCTGCTGCAGCGTGAGTTCCCGGAGGACGCCTGTCCGATCCGTACCGCGCTGGTCACGGCGCGATCGGCACCGGCCCATGAGCGGGTGATTCGCACGTTGCGCGAATGGGACATTCGTCTTGACGAGTCGCTGTTCCTCGGCGGCCTGACCAAGTCGGCCTTTCTCGAAGCCTTCGCGGCCGACGTGTTTTTCGACGATCAGGCCGGTCACTGCGAGTTGGCCCGTGAAGTCGTCGCCACCGGTCATGTGCCCCATGGCATAAGCAACGAGCAAAAGGTTTAAGCCCGCCGTTCAATGCGTTGCGCCGGACGTCGTAGTCGCCAAGGCACTGCTAAGCTGAATCAAATCTCCGCCATGTTGGCAGTCGAGGAGGTCATATGATTCGTTCGATGCTGTATGCCACCGATCTCGGGCTGTATGCGCCCGTGGTGATGCAGCATGCGCTGGAACTGGCCCGGACCTTCAATGCCAATCTGTATGTCGTGCATGCGGTTGAACCCATGGGGTTGTTTGCCGAATCGGTGCTGCAAAGTTATCTCGATGAGCGGGCGCTGAATGAGTTTCACAGCCAGGGCCTGAATACAGTGATTGCCAGTATCGAGCAGCGGGTGCTCGACAGTTTTCGCGAGGAGCTGGGGGATGAGGGCGAGCATGACCTGGAGCGGATTCAGGCGGTGCGGGTGCTGCAGGGCGATCCGTCGCAGGTGATTCTGGACCAGGCCCAGAAACTCTCCGTGGATTTATTGATCGTAGGTAGTCACAGCCATGGTGCCGGTGCGGAAACGCCTCTGGGGCGAACCGCCGCCCGTGTGTTGCAACTGTCCAAGGTGCCGGTCTATCTGGTGCCGCTGGTGCAACGTCGTCGCCAAGGGGATCGCTAGAGCACGAATAATGGCAATTTGACAAAAAAGTTCTAGATTTATTCTTCGTGCCATTAATATAGTTATATACCGTCGCTGATGCCCGTGGCGTCTACCTGCTTTGAGGGATTCATATGAAGCTTCAACAATTGCGCTACATCTGGGAAGTGGCGCACCACGACCTCAACGTTTCCGCAACAGCCCAAAGTCTTTACACCTCTCAACCGGGCATCAGTAAACAGATCCGTCTGCTGGAGGATGAACTGGGCGTCGAGGTTTTTGCCCGCAGCGGCAAGCACCTGACCCGCGTTACCCCGGCCGGCGAGCGCATCATCACCACCGCTGGCGAAATTCTGCGCAAGGTTGAAAGCATCAAGCAGATCGCCCAGGAATTCTCCAACGAGAAAAAAGGCACCCTGTCGATTGCCACCACGCACACCCAGGCGCGTTACGCGTTGCCGCCGGTGATCAGCAATTTCATCAAGCAATACCCGGACGTTGCCCTGCACATGCACCAGGGTTCGCCGATGCAAATCGCCGAAATGGCCGCTGACGGCACCGTGGATTTCGCCATCGCTACCGAAGCGCTCGAGCTGTTCGGTGATCTGGTGATGATGCCGTGCTACCGCTGGAACCGTTGTGTGGTTGTGCCTCAGGGGCATCCGCTGACCAAGCTGTCGAAGCTGACCCTCGAAGCACTGGCCGAATACCCGATCGTGACGTACGTGTTCGGTTTTACCGGCCGTTCGAAACTCGACGAAGCGTTCAGTCATCGTGGCCTGACGCCGAAAGTGGTGTTCACCGCTGCCGATGCCGACGTGATCAAGACCTATGTTCGCCTGGGGCTGGGCGTAGGCATCGTGGCAAAAATGGCCGTCGACGCCAAACTCGATAGCGACCTGGTGGTGCTTGATGCCAGCGAATTGTTTGAGTCCAGCGTGACCAAGATCGGCTTCCGTCGCGGCACATTCCTGCGTGGTTTCATGTGCGATTTCATCGAGAAATTCGCGCCGCACCTGACCCGCGAAGTCATGGCCAAGGCCATTCAATGCCACAACAAGCAGGAACTGGAAGAGCTGTTCGACGGTGTCGAACTGCCCGTTCATTAATCCTGCTTAAACGACCTCGGTGACAGCAAACTGTTGCCGAGCACCCGCCACCAGAATCTCCACCTCATCGCCCTCGAACTTGCCCAGCAGGCTTTTGCCCAGCGGTGAGCGCGGGGTGATGACGGTAATCAGTTGCCCCACCAGATCGACCTTCAGCCCGGCCGCATCGGGGGCGAGAAACAGCCATTGTTCGCGTCCCTTTTCGTCCTCGAGCCCGAGCAACGCGCCCACTTCGATGCCCCGTCGATCTTCATACGGGCGCAGGGCCATGTTCTGGCAGAGGGTCAGTGACTGGCGAATTTCCTCGACCCGCCTGGCTTGCCCGGCGGCGAGATAGGACGCTTCCAGCCCCAGGGTGTCGTACTTGTTCTCGGCGATGTTTTCTTCGTGGGTCGCCGTTTCGTAAGCGGTTTGCGCGGCCCGTTCGGCGATGTCGAGATCGATTCGCAGCTTGTCGAGAATCAGTTGGTGGACGGTATGCTTATTCATGATCAATCACAGAATTGCAGGACGTTGGCGCGACTTTTTTCGCTGGGTATCGTCCGGTCCTGTTGCAACCAGAACTGACAGGTCGGATTGGACTGGTTGCGACTGCTGCTGCGCGCCTGATCGAGCCGTTGTGCCTGCTCGTTTTTGCGCAGGTTTTCTTCGTACTGCTCGAACAGTGGATTCTGCGGCGCAATGTCCGGAACCGGTTGCGCTGCCACGGGCGGTTTGGCCAGTTGCTCCACGGCGGCCGCAACAGATGCCAGTTGCTTGTTGAACAACAAGTGGGAAGCGAGCCAGCAGGTCAGCACAATGGCAATGAATCCCAGCCACATGCCGAGGGCGATGCTGCCGGTCAGTTGCAGGGCGTTGAGGCTGATGGGGAAGGATCGGCGCGGAGTGGGACGGTGGGGCATGGTTGCCTCCTGGCGGAAGGTCACTGGCGAGTGGCGATTGTCGCATGAAGAATAATCGCCGTCGGCTCTTCTGCACGGGGTAATTTATGCGGACAATCGGCGCCTTTGCCAACGGGAGCCTGGAATGCCTGATATGAAAACCCGCTGGGATATTTTTTGCACCGTGGTCGATAACTTCGGCGACATCGGCGTGACCTGGCGACTGGCCCGGCAACTGGTGGCCGAACATGGACTGGCGGTGCGTCTATGGGTCGATGATCTGCGAGCGTTCGAACGCCTGTGCCCGGAAATCGATATCCACGTTGCGCAGCAGTGGCAACAAGAGGTCGAAGTGCGCCAATGGCCGGCCGAGTGGCAACCGACTGAAGCCGCCGATGTGGTGATTGCTGCATTTGCCTGCCAATTGCCGAGCGCCTATATGGACGCCATGGCCGAACGGGAAAAGACACCGTTGTGGATGAACCTCGACTATCTGAGCGCCGAGGACTGGGTGATCGGCTGCCACGGTTTGCCCTCGGTGAAGTACAAAAGCGTACAGAAATTCTTTTTCTTTCCGGGGTTCCGGAAGGGTACAGGCGGGTTGTTACGTGAGCGCGGGTTGCTTGAACGTCGTCGGCAATTTCAGCAAGACCCGCAAGCTCAAAGAGAATTCCTGCAAGGTTTAGGGATCGATCGTGCGCCCGGAGCGCAGTTGATCTCATTGTTTGCCTACGAAAACACCGGGCTGGCCAGTTGGCTCGATGCGCTGGCTGGCGATCCGACGCCCACTCATCTGCTGGTGCCGGAAGGGCGGATTCTCGGCGATGTCGAACGCTGGCTCGGTGTGCAGGGTTTGACGGCCGGTGCCGTGCATGTGCGTGATGCCTTGACCGTGCAAGTGCTGCCATTCGTCCGCCAGGACCAATACGACGGGTTGCTGTGGTGCTGTGATTTCAATGCCGTGCGCGGCGAAGACTCCTTCGTGCGCGCCCAATGGGCAGGCCGGCCATTTCTCTGGCATATTTACCAGCAGGAAGAAGACATCCATCTGGACAAGCTCGAGGCCTTCCTCGAGCTTTATGTAAAGGGGCTATCTGCGCCTGCGCGGGAGGCGATCAGCGGTCTCTGGCGGGCGTGGAATGCCGGTGAAAAAATGCCCGACCACTGGCAATCCACCCGTAAACACTGGCCAGAGCTGGAAAAACACGCCGAGGCGTGGTGTCTGGAACAGGCCTTGCAGGCCGATCTTGCCACGGCGCTGGTACAGTTTTATGGAAATTGGATATGATACGCGGCCTAGATTTTTGTAAATCCCATCCAAATTCGGATATTCGCAATGAAAACTGGTAAAGAACTCAAACCCGGTACCGTGATCCGTATCGACAACGATCCTTGGCTGGTTCAGAAAGCTGAATTCACCAAGTCCGGTCGTAACAGCGCGATCATGAAGACCAAGCTGAAGAACCTGCTGACCGGCTACAAGACCGAAACCGTATACGGTGCGGACGACAAGCTGGACGACGTGATCCTCGACCGCAAAGAAGCGACCCTGTCCTTCATCAGCGGCGACTCCTACACGTTCATGGACACCACTGACTACACCATGTACGAGCTGAACGCTGAAGACATCGAAGCCGTTCTGCCGTTCGTTGAAGAAGGCATGACCGACGTTTGCGAAGCCGTGTTCTTCGAAGGCCGTCTGGTTTCCGTAGAACTGCCGACCACCATCGTGCGTCAGGTTGCCTACACCGAAGGTTCTGCTCGCGGCGACACTTCCGGCAAGGTGATGAAGCCTGCCAAACTGAAGAACGGTACCGAGCTGTCGGTTGCTGACTTCATCAATATCGACGATATGATCGAGATTGATACCCGCGAAGGCGGTTCCTACAAAGGCCGTGCCAAATAAGCACAGCTTGAGGAATGAAAAAGCCCGGCCATTGAGTCGGGCTTTTTTGTGCCTTTCAGAATCTGCGTTGAACCCCTGTGGGAGCGGGCTTGCTCGCGAAGGCGTCTTCATATTCGATATTTATGTCGACTGACAGTCCGCTTTCGCGAGCAAGCCCGCTCCCACAGTTTTATTTCAGGTGTTCCTTGAGCTCTTGCGAGGCCTGCAGCATCGCCGAACGCACCGCTGGCACCTGGCTCACCACGTTGAGCAAACCGTAGTCGTGGATCAGGCCGTTGTAGCGCACCGAGGTCACCGGCACACCGGCTTCATCGAGTTTGCGGGCGTAGGCTTCCCCTTCATCGCGCAGCACATCGGCACCGGCGGTCTGCACCAGCGCGGGAGGCAATCCTTTCAACTGGGCGGTGGTCGCACGCAGAGGTGAGGCGTAGATCTCGTTCCGCTGATTGGCGTCGGTGGTGTAGTTGTCCCAGAACCACTTCATCATGTTTCTGGTGAGGAAGTGCCCTTCGGCGAACTGGTTGTAGGATGCCGTCTCGAAGCTGGCATCGGTCACCGGCCACAGCAATACCTGGAACTTGATCGCCGGCGTGCCTTTGTCTTTGGCCATCAGTGCAACCACGGCCGCCATGTTGCCGCCGACACTGTTGCCGGCTACCGCCAGGCGCTTGCCATCGACATTGATCTCTTTACCGTGCTCGGCCACCCATTTTGTCGCGGCGTAAGCCTGGTTGATCGCCACCGGGTAATGCGCTTCCGGCGACGGTGTGTAATTCACGAACACGGCCGCTGCACCCGAACCCACCACCAGGTCACGGACCAATCGTTCGTGGGTCGGGAAATCTCCCAGCACCCAACCCCCACCGTGGAAGAACATGAACACGGGCAGCTCACCCTTGACCCCGGCCGGCCGGACGATGGTCAGGTTCAGCGGTTGGCCTTCAACCTGGATGGTCTTCTGGCTGACATCGGCTTTTGGCAGCGTCAGCTTCACCCCGGCCTGTGCACCGACCAGCACGGCGCGGGCATCGGCAGGGGGCATTTGCTCCATCGGTTTGCCGGTGCCGGCATTCACCACATCGAGGAATGCCTGGGTGTTGTGTTCAACGTCGCCGGCAAATGCACTGTGGATGGACAGGGCGAGAAGGGTACCGGTCAAGACTTTGCTGAAAGTGTTCATGTTCGTTTCCTGTTCGGGCCTGGTAGGTCAGCGGTTAGACGGTCACGTGCAGGCGCACATCGACGTTGCCACGGGTGGCGTTGGAGTACGGGCAGACCTGGTGGGCTGCGTCGACCAGTGCTTGTGCATCGGCTTGCTCAAGACCCGGCAGGCTGATGTGCAGGTCGATGTCCAGGCCGAAGCCGCCAGGGATCTGGCCGATGCCGACGTGGGCGGTGATCGAAGCGTCGTTCGGGATGCTGCGCTTGGACTGGCTGGCGACGAATTTCAGGGCGCCGATGAAGCAGGCGGAGTAGCCGGCGGCAAACAGTTGCTCAGGGTTGGTGGCTGCGCCGCCGGCACCGCCGAGTTCTTTCGGCGTGGCGAGTTTGACGTCGAGGATGTTGTCGCTGGAAACCGCACGACCGTCACGGCCACCGGTGGAAGTTGCGATTGCGGTGTAGAGAGTTTGCATAGTGAAAGCCTCGTTCAGGGGGATGTGTGTTCGCGCTAAATGTTTGCGCGCTAAGTAAGTGCGAAGTGAATGTATCGCGCTAATGTTTAGTGCGCAAGATAAAAAATAAAATAAATTTGCCAAGACCGACGAACGGTTAAGCAGGATTGGCTGGAGCCATTGAGTTAGAGCGGCTGGAGGTTTTGCAGGCGACTTTTTGTGGCGGGGAATCGGGTTGTATGGCACCGCACAAAGCAACTGTGGGAGCGGGCTTGCTCGCGAAGGCGGTGTGTCAGTCGACTTAAATATCGAATGACAAGACGCCTTCGCGAGCAAGCCCGCTCCCACACTCGTTTTGTGGTGGTCTTGAAGTTACAGGCTGTCTTGCAGGTGACGACGCAGCTCTTGCAGCTCCGCTTGCAGGTTTTGCAGGCGCTCCAGCGTCATCCCGCTGGCGCCGAGGATGCATTGGGGAATATCTCGGGCTTTGTCGCGCAACGCCCGGCCCTGTTCGGTGAGTTCGACGATCACCACTCGCTCGTCCTCGCGGCTGCGGGTGCGGCTGAGCACACCTTCGGCCTCCAGGCGCTTGAGCAGCGGCGTCAACGAGCCAGGATCGGTCAGCAACCGCGTGCTGATTTCACCTACGGTCAAACCGTCCCGCTCCCACAACACCATCATCGCCAGGTATTGCGGGTAGGTCAGCCCCAACGCTTGCAGCAAGGGTTTGTAGACCTTGGTCATCATCAGCGAAGTGGAGTGCAGGGCAAAGCAGGCCTGATTGTCCAGCAGCAGGCTGTCGCAGTTATCCAGGGTGTTGCGCTCGGTGTTCATGTCGAAGCCTTGATCTGTGATCTTAGGAATCTAGCGGGCGAATCTTTAATGCGCCAGATAATTTTGATCAGTGCCGTTGCAAATGGGTTTGAAGCACCAGATCCCAGGGTGGAACCGGACTGAAGCGGGTTTTCAGGTACTCCAGCAACAAGCGACTGCGGGAGTTGGGTTGCTGTTCCAGGCGCAAGGCATAGATGCCGGCACTTTCCGGTGCTGGCAGGCCGCTTTCGCAGAACAGCGGCAGCAACTCACCCCGCAACAGGTACTCGCTGGCCAGCCAGGTCGGCAGGTGTGCGATACCCAGTCCGGCCAATGCGCCGCACACCAGCGCCTCGGCATTGTTGGCGCTCATGCGGACCCGCGCTGGCCGGTGCAACTGCATTTGTCCGTCCCGCTCGAAGCGCCAGGCGAAGGGCGGGGCCAGGCCATCCCAGTCGAGTCCGTCGTGTTGACTCAGCTGTGACGGATCGGTTGGCACACCGCGACGCTGCAAGTAATCCGGGCTGGCGCAGGCGATACGCACCATGCTCGCCAGTGGCGTGGCCACCAACCGGGTGTCGGCCAACTGCCCGGCGCGCAGCACCAGATCGACCTTGCCGAGGTTCAGGCCCTGCATGTCGACGAAGCTGTCGATCAAGTGCAGTTGCACGTCGAGCCCGGGGTAGAGCATCAGGAAATCGGCAATCACCGGTGCCAGGTGCCGGCGACCAAAGGCTGCCGGCGCATCGATACGAATCAACCCCTCCGGCGCGCTGCTCAGGGACACCGCCTCGGCCCGGGCCAGGCGCAACTCGGCGACGATCCGCCGTGCGCGCTCGGCAAAGGCCAATCCCGCCGGGGTGGCGCGTACCGCATGGGTGCTGCGGATGAACAATTGGCTGCCGACGGCGCTTTCCAGGCTGTCGATACGCCGTGCCACGGCCGAAGGGGTCAGCGGATGACGGCGCGATGCGGCGGAAAAACTCCCGGTTTCCAGCACGTCGAGGAACAAAGCCAGTTGGTCGGTCAGTTGACTGGGGTTCATGGCAGGTTTGCGCTTGTGCGAATTTGGCAAAGCCATTGTGCGTTGCTGTGCGTTTCCGCGCCAGAAGCAACTGCGTAGGATCAATGGCGTGATGTGAGGAGAAATCGGCCGTGATTGAGTTTGTGATGTATCTGGTCTTCGGTGCCGCCCTGGGCACACTTGGCGGTTTGTTTGGCATCGGCGGCGGTCTGATCGCTATTCCGCTGCTGGGCGTGTTGTTCGGGCTCGACCAGCAGATTGCCCAAGGCACAGCGCTGGTGATGGTGGTGCCAAATGTGATGCTGGCGTTGTGGCGTTATCAGCAGCGCAACCGGATTGAACTGCGACATGCGCTGCCGTTGGCAACGATGGGTTTCAGTTTTGCCTGGCTCGGCTCGATATGGGCCGTGGGCATTGATGCACAAACCATGCGTTCAGGCTTTGTCGGGTTCCTCATCGCGCTGTCGGCCCTTAACCTGGCACGAATGTTCTCCGCCAGCGCCCCGGCGGCGTCGCAGATGAATTATCCGTGGCCATGGCTGGGCGTACTCGGTGCGGCGTCCGGCACCATGGGCGGCGTGTTTGGCGTCGGCGGAGCCGTGGTGGCGACGCCGGTGCTGACCAGCGTGTTCGGGACCAGCCAAGTGGTGGCGCAAGGACTGTCCCTGGCCTTGGCGTTGCCAAGCACCGGCGTGACGTTGGTGACTTATGCCGTGCACCATCAGGTGGACTGGTTGATCGGCGTGCCCTTGGCGATAGGCGGGCTGCTCAGCATCAGTTGGGGCGTGAAGATTGCCCATGCAATTCCGGAGCGGCTGCTGCGTGGGCTGTTCTGCGGCTATCTGGTGGCGTGTGCAGTGACGCTCGCCTTCAAAGTTTGAAGCCTTCGATGATGTGTTCGGCCAGGCACTCGGTGATCGGTGACGGGTTATGCAGATTGCGCACGAGCATGATGCTGGCCTCGGGCAGAAGCGGCAAATCCTCGGCCTCACCGAGGATGCGCATGTCCGCGGTGATCAGGCTTTCAAGCTGCGCCGTGACGGCCAGGCCGGCGCTGACCACGGCCATGATCGCCGACAGGCTGTCGCTGTTGTACGCCACCCGGTAATCGCGCCCCTGGGCATCCAGGGCATTGCAGGCCCACAGGCGGCAGAAGCAATCACTGTTGAACATCGCCAGCGGCAGCGGCGTCTGCTCGTGGGCGCTGTAGCATTGCGCCTCGGCCCAGACGAAACGCTCCTTGCGCAACAACTGGCCGATTTCGCTGCCCGGTTCGCGAGTCACGATGGACAGGTCCAGATCCTGGCGCATCAGCAATTGTTTTGATGATTCGCAGTGCACTTCAATCTGGATCAGCGGGTAGGACTGGGCAAAGCGGCGTAAAATCCCCGGGAGGAATCGCATCACATAATCGTCCGGCGTGCCGATGCGCACCGTGCCGACCATGTCGGGCTCACGCAGCGTATTGAAGACCTCGCTATGCAGCTTGAGGATCCGCCGCGCATAGCCAAGCAACACCTGGCCTTCGGCCGTCAGCCGCACCTGCCGTCCGTCGCGCTGGAACAACTGGCGTTGCAGCACATCTTCTTCCAGTCGCTTCATCTGCATGCTGACGGCTGACTGGGTGCGGTTGACCATTTCGCCAGCGCGGGTAAAGCCGCCCTGGTCGGCGATGGCGACGAAGGTGCGCAGTACTTCGGTATCGATGCTCGGGTAGGCTGACATCCATCAATCTCCGAGATATGTGACATCAGAAACATTCGTTGGATTGATCTTAGACCCGGCGCGAGACTGGAGCCATCCAAACGGAGGGCAACAAGATGAAAGGTCAACACGAGTTCCATGGTGCAGAAAAACACTCGATTCACGTGATTTCCGATCTGCTGCACAAGGTCGGCCGCTGGTACGAACTGCATCGCGAGCGCGAACTGCTGGCGAGCTTGAGCGACGAAGCACTCAAGGACATCGGCATGAGCCGTGCGGATGTGGAGAACGAGTCGATCAAACCGTTCTGGAATGACCCGATGCATAAATGATGAATGCCACGCTACACAAACCCCTTACCGGTGAGGTAGGTTGCGAGCAGACAAGGAGGCATCCATGCCCGCAACATTGTCCTTTACCCTCAAACAGGCTCGGCGTCTGGCGCTGGCCGCCCAAGGGTTCAACGGGCGGCAGCCGCCAGCGGCGATCAAGGCTGTTGCGCTCAATCGCCTGATCGAACGGCTGGGCATCTTGCAGATCGATTCGGTCAATGCACTGGTGCGTTCGCACTACCTTCCGCTGTTTTCCCGTCTTGGCAATTACTCCTCCGATTTGCTCGACCAGGCTGCCTGGAGTCTGGGCCGGCGCCGTACGTTGTTCGAGTATTGGGGCCATGAAGCCTCGTTGTTGCCTCTTTCGATGTATCCATTGATGCGTTGGCGCATGCAGCGTGCAAGCCGCGGCGAAGACATTTATCAGCAATTGGCGCGTTTTGGGCGGGAACAACAGGACACCATTCGCCGGGTGCTGGCGTCGGTCGAGGAGCAGGGCGCGTTGGGCGCCGGGAGCCTGTCGACCCGTCAGGAACGGGCCGGTCCCTGGTGGGACTGGAGCGCGGAAAAGCATGCGCTGGAATGGTTGTTCGCCGCCGGGGAAGTGACAGTGGCCGGACGGCGGGGGTTCGAACGGCTCTATGACCTGCCGGAACGGGTGATCCCTGCTGCGATTCTGCAACAACCCCTGCTCAGTGAGGCTGAGGCCCAGCGCGGCCTGTTGCTGCATGCCGCGACAGCCTTGGGCGTGGGCACTGAGAAAGACTTGCGGGATTATTTTCGCCTGAACCCGGCGGACAGTCGTTTGCGATTGGCGGAGTTGCTCGAGGCGGGTGAGTTGAGTGCCTGTGAAGTACAGGGGTGGCGGCAGCCGGCTTACTGCCTGCCCGAGCCCAAGGTACCGCACAAAGTTGTATCCAGCGCATTGCTCTCACCGTTCGATTCGCTGATCTGGGAGCGCAGCCGCACCGAGCGCCTGTTCGACTTTCGCTACCGCCTAGAGATTTATACGCCGCAGGACAAGCGGGTCTACGGCTATTACGTCCTGCCGTTTTTGCACAACGCACGGATTGCCGCGCGGGTCGACCTGCGCGCCGAACGGGCGACGGGGCGGCTGGCGGTGCATGCGGTGCATGAGGAAGAGCCGGGGCTGGATGACGAGGGAATGCTGGCGTTGGCGGTCAATCTGCGGCAGATGGCGGATTGGCTGGGGTTGGCGCAGGTTCAGTTGAATTGCCCGCGGGCGAGTGCGGCGCGGTTGCGGGGGGCATTGGCACAGATTGAGGGTGACTGAACCGGCCCCTTCGCGAGCAAGCCCGCTCCCACACTTGATTTGTGAACGACACAGAACCAATGTGGGAGCGGGCTTGCTCGCGAAGGCGTCCTGTCAGGCAGCCAACAACTAGCGCCGAACCTGCTTCAGTGTTTCCGCAATCAAGAACGCCAGTTCCAGCGACTGATCGGCATTCATCCGCGGATCGCAATGGGTGTGGTAGCGATCCGACAAGCCGTCCTCGGTAATCGGCCGCGCACCACCAATGCACTCGGTAACGTTCTGCCCGGTCATTTCGATGTGGATACCACCGGCATAACTGCCTTCGGCCTGGTGCACCTGGAAGAACTGCTTCACCTCGCCAAGGATCTGCGCAAAGTCGCGGGTCTTGTAGCCGCTGCTCGCCTTGATCGTGTTGCCGTGCATCGGGTCGGAACTCCACAGCACCTGCTTGCCTTCACGCTGGACGGCACGGATCAGCTGCGGCAAATGATCGCCGACCTTGTTCGCGCCCATCCGCGCGATCAGGTTCAGGCGGCCCGGGTCGTTGTCCGGGTTGAGCACGTCGATCAGGCGAATCAGGTCGTCGGGGTTCATGCTCGGGCCGACCTTGACCCCGATCGGGTTGTTCACCCCACGCAGGAATTCGACGTGGGCGCCATCGAGCTGGCGGGTGCGGTCGCCGATCCACAGCATGTGCGCCGAGCAATCGTAGTAATCGTTGGTCAGGCTGTCGCGACGCACGAAGGCCTCTTCGTAGTTCAGCAGCAGCGCTTCGTGGGCGGTGAAGAAACTGGTTTCGCGCAACTGCGGCGAACTGTCCATGCCACAGGCGCGCATGAACGCCAGGGTTTCATCGATGCGATCGGCCAGGTGGCTGTATTTTTCCGCCAGTGCCGAGTTGGCGATGAAATCCAGGTTCCACTTGTGCACCTGATGCAGATCGGCAAATCCGCCCTGGGCGAACGCGCGTAACAGGTTCAGGGTGGCGGTGGACTGATGATAGGACTGCAACAGGCGTTCGGGGTCCGGCACGCGGCTTTTTTCGTCGAAACCGATGCCATTGACGATGTCGCCACGGTAGGCGGGCAACGTCACGCCATCGATGGTTTCGTCGTTGGCCGAACGCGGCTTGGCGAACTGCCCGGCCATGCGCCCGACCTTGACCACCGGGCAGCCGGCGGCAAAAGTCATCACGATCGCCATCTGTAACAACACCTTGAAGGTGTCGCGGATTTTCGCCGCGGAGAATTCGGCGAAGCTTTCGGCGCAGTCGCCACCCTGCAACAGAAACGCGCGGCCCTGGGTCACCTCGGCAAACTGGCGGCGCAACTCCCGGGCTTCACCGGCAAACACCAGAGGTGGATAGCTGGCCAGGGTCTGCTCGACCTGCTGCAAATGTGCGGCATCAGGGTATTGGGGTTGTTGCTGGATCGGCAGGGCGCGCCAGCTGTCAGGGCTCCAGGGTTGGCTCATCACGGTCTCTAGTGTTTTCGCTCGGACGTCCATGTTATCAGCAAATTAGTGCGTGACCTGTTCCCGTCGCTTCGCCGACAATCTCGTCTTTGCCGCTCTCTACACGCGGTGTTATTGCGTTGCCGGCCCCGGTGACGATCAGGAGATGAAATGACTGAGGAGCGCGTCGAGCATCTGCTCGCCGAGGTACAGGACGAGTTCGGCGTGATTCGTGTGCTGGAAGTGGCCGATTACCGTTTTCTCGAGTTCGGTGACGCCATCGAGCAAAGCTGCGTGTTCACCGCCGATCCGAGCTGGCTCGAGTACGACTACACCCGGGCGATGCTGATCGGTGCGTTGTGCCACGATCAACCGGAAAGTGCGCTGTTTCTCGGCCTCGGCGCCGGTACGCTGACTCAGGCCTGTCTCAAGTTCCTGCCGCTGGAAGATGTCGAAGCCATTGAACTGCGCCCGGACGTACCGCGCCTGGCCATCGAGTACCTGGGACTGGATGACGACCCGCGTCTGTACATCCGCGTTGGCGATGCGCTGGAGCTGCTCGACACCGCCGAATCGGCGGACTTGATTTTCGTCGACCTTTACACCGACGTCGGTCCGGGTGTCGGTCATCTGGCCTGGAGCTTTCTGGAAAACTGCCAGAAACGCCTGAATTCCGGTGGCTGGCTGGTCATCAATCAGTGGGCTACCGACGATGGAAAACCCCTGGGCGCGGCATTGTTGCGCGGTTTGTATCACCGACATTATTGGGAGCTGCCGGTGAAGGAGGGCAACGTGATTCTGATTGTGCCGTCGGAGCTGGATCAGGAACTGGACATGGACGGCTTGATCGCCCGTGCCGAAGCGCTGGCGCCGCGCCTGGGGTATTCGTTGCAGTCGTTGATCAAGTGCATTCGCCCAGCTACTTGAGTTGTTTCTGATGGCCCCTTCGCGAGCAAGCCCGCTCCCACAGGGATTTGCGCAAAACCTGTGGGAGCAGGCTTGCTCGCGAAGGGGCCATCAAATCCCTTTGAAGACTCCAGGCCGCCGCTCAACCATCGATCGCACGCCTTCCTTGACGTCCTCGCTAGCCATCAACTTCTTGACTAGCAGAGGCAACGCCTGTGCCGCTGCGGTTTCCCCTTCATACCGGGCCTGTCGCGCAGACATCAGCGTCGCCTGGACCCCAAGCGGTGCCTGGCGGGCGATTCGCTCGGCCAGTTCAATTGCCCGGGGCAGCAAATCCTCGCTGGCCATGACTTCCTGCACCAATCCCAGGTGCAAGGCGTCATGGGCGTCGAATTCATCACCGGTCAGCAACCAGCGCATGGCGTTACCCCAGCCTGAGACTTGATGCAGGCGCAGGGTGGCACCGCCGAACGGGAAGAGCCCGCGTTGCACTTCCATCTGTGCGAACCGGGTGTTGCTGGCACACAGGTTGATGTCGGCGGCCAGCATCAGTTCGATGCCGATGGTCAGGCAATACCCTTGGGCGGCGACGATCACCGGTTTGCTGACCCTGGGACCTGCGAACACTCCCCACGGATCGCAGCCGCCGGGCGGAACCTGCCAGCCATCTGCCATTGTGGCGCTGGCATTGACCAGATCGAGCCCGGCGGTAAAGTGTTCGCCATGAGCGAATACCACCGCCACCCGAGCTTCACTGTCGGCTTCGAACTCGCCATAGGCCAGGCTCAACGCGTTGAGCAGGTCGAGATCGAAGGCGTTGCGTTTGGCCACCCGATCCAGACCGATCAGGAACACATGACCATGCCGTTCGCGGCTGACTCGACTGGAGCAGGGCTGATTCATGGAGCGATCCTCGGGGGTAGGAAAGGCGTGCCAGACAGGCGGTCGGCACGGCAAAGGGTGAACCGTTTTAGCGCCGTCACCCGCAAGGCCGGGCCTTTGAAAAATAGACGGCTGATGGATTATTCGCAAAGCCTGTGACACAACGGCGTATCCAGTGGATTTGCGATAAAAAAAACTCCCTTTTTGGGCGAATTCCGGTATAGTGCGCGCCGGCCTTTAACCGGGCCGCGTTTAGGTAGCGCAATTCCCCGAAGCCAGCTTCGGCTGCACGTCCGCCCAGCGGACTCTTCCTTGACGATTCTTTTCATTCATTCGTTTTCGCAAATCCCCGCCGACAAAGCTGCCAGGGCGACTCTTGAGTCTCAACACGGCATGTGCAGCTTTGGAGCATGGGTCTTTGCGGATGCACTTAGAGGCAGACCCATGACCCAGGAAATCGGCGGCTTCGCCGCTCTTGAACTTCATCCAAATATTGTCGCTGCAGTAGTCGCTACCGGCTATGAAGAGCCTTCGGCCATTCAGCAGCAGTCGATCCCGATCATTCTCGCCGGTCACGATATGATTGGTCAGGCGCAAACCGGTACCGGTAAAACCGCTGCCTTTGCTCTGCCAATTCTGCACCGCATTGATCCGTCCAAGCGCGAGCCGCAAGCTCTGATCCTGGCCCCAACTCGTGAGTTGGCGCTACAAGTTGCAACCGCTTTCGAAACCTACGCCAAGCAAATGCCGGGCGTGACTGTTGTGGCTGTCTACGGCGGCGCGCCGATGGGCCCACAACTGAAAGCAATCCGTAATGGCGCACAAATTGTTGTCGCCACTCCGGGCCGTCTGTGCGACCACCTGCGTCGCGACGAAAAAGTATTGGCGACTGTGAACCACCTGGTTCTCGACGAAGCCGACGAAATGCTCAAGCTGGGCTTCATGGACGACCTGGAAGTTATCTTCAAGGCCATGCCGGAAACCCGTCAGACCGTACTGTTCTCGGCTACTTTGCCTCAATCGATCCGTGCCATCGCCGAACGCCACCTGCGCGATCCGAAGCACGTGAAGATTCAGAGCAAGACCCAGACCGTTACCGCGATCGAGCAGGCTCACCTGCTGGTTCACGCTGACCAGAAGACTTCGGCCGTTCTCAGCTTGCTGGAAGTGGAAGATTTCGATGCCCTGATCATGTTCGTGCGCACCAAGCAAGCGACCCTGGATCTGGCCAGTGCCCTGGAAGCCAAAGGCTACAAAGCCGCTGCACTGAACGGTGACATCGCCCAGAACCAGCGCGAGCGCGTGATCGACTCCCTCAAGGATGGCCGTCTGGACATCGTTGTGGCGACCGACGTTGCCGCTCGTGGTCTGGACGTTCCGCGCATCACTCACGTGTTCAACGTTGACATGCCGTACGATCCAGAGTCCTACGTTCACCGTATCGGCCGTACCGGCCGTGCCGGTCGCGAAGGTCGTGCACTGCTGCTGGTGACTCCGCGCGAGCGCCGCATGCTGCAAGTGATCGAGCGTGTAACCGGTCAAAAGGTTGCTGAAGTTCGCCTGCCAGACGCTCAAGCTGTTCTGGATGCGCGCATCAAGAAACTGACCAACAGCCTGTCGCCACTGGTTGCTGAGGCCGAATCGACTCACGGTGATCTGCTGGATCGCCTGACTGCCGACATCGGTTGCAGCCCGCGTGCCCTGGCCGCAGCCCTGCTGCGCAAGGCTACCAACGGTCAAGCGCTGAACCTGGCCGCTATCGAGAAAGAACGTCCACTGGTGCCGAACAATGCACCGCGTGGCGATCGTCCTGAGCGTTCCGGTGATCGTCCTGAGCGTGGTGACCGCGAGCGTCGTGCTCCGATGCCACTGGGCGAAGGCCGTGCCCGTTGCCGTACCGCGCTGGGTGCGCGTGACGGTATCGCCGCCAAGAACCTGCTGGGCGCCATCCTCAACGAAGGTGGTCTGGCGCGTGAAGCCATCGGTCGCATCCAGGTGCGTGACAGCTTCAGCCTCGTTGAGCTGCCGGAAGATGGTCTTGAGAAGTTGCTGACCAAGCTGAAGGACACTCGCGTTGCCGGTAAGCAGTTGAAGCTGCGTCGCTACCGCGAAGATTGATCCGCTTTCGGGCTGATTGATCGAACATAAAAAATCCCCGACTGGTTCGGGGATTTTTTTTGCCTGCTGATTTGTGGTCGGCCATGGATTTGTGTCGCCGCCCTTCGCGAGCAAGCCCGCTCCCACAGACGACAGCTTTACTTCAGAAAGAATGCGATCAAATGTGGGAGCGGGCTTGCTCGCGAAGGCCGCGACGCGGTCTGTCTGTCAGCCGAAGCGGTAAATATCCATGCCCAGCGCCCCCATGGTGAACCCTTGGTGAGCAACGCTGAACTGCCCCCCGGCAGCGCGGGCAAAGTACAACGGCAACAAGTGCTCATCACTCGGATGATTGCGTACAGCGTTTGGCGCCTGTGCGCGATAGTCGTGCAGCGCGGCCTCGTCGTTCGCTGCGAGTTTCTCGATCATCCAGTCGCGGAACGCCTGGGCCCAAGGCTCAACGCTCTCGGGGCCGGCATGCCAGTCCAGTTCCCGCAGGTTGTGAGTGATGCTGCCGGAGCCGATCAGCAGCACGCCGTGCTCGCGCAGGCTGGCCAGCGCGTGGCCAACGCGGGTCTGCAGAGCGGGGCCGCCACGGGTGGGCAGTGAAACCTGAACAATCGGGATGTCGGCTCGAGGGTACATCAACGATAAAGGCACCCAGACGCCATGGTCGAAAGGCCGATTGCTGTCGATACGCGCAGGCAAGCCAGCGGTTTTCAATAACCCGGCAACCTCTGTGGCGAGTCGTGGATTGCCGGGTGCCGGGTACTCGACCTCGAAAAGGGCCTTGGGGAAGCCGCCGAAGTCATGCCAGGTTTCCGGTTGTGGGTTGCCGCTGACCAACAGCTCATTGCTTTCCCAGTGCGCAGAAACAATCACGATGGCCTTGGGTCTGGAGATCTCGGCAGCCAGGCGAGCGAGTGCCGGCCCGCTGGCGCCGGGCTCCAGGGCGAGCATCGGGGAGCCATGGGATATGTACAGGCTGGGGAACATGAATGAGCTCCTGAGAGTTAAGATGCAACATCTTCAGTCAGATCATTAATCTAAATCTAATATAAGTTTTAGGGTGTTTTGATCGAATTTTCGGGGTTAATTATGCAGCCTGAGTTTTGGCACAAGAAATGGGCGGCGAATCAGATCGGCTTTCACCTGCCGCAGGTGAACCCTCATCTGAAGCGGTTCTGGCCAGCGTTAAGCCTTGAAGAAGGGGCACGCGTGTTGGTGCCGTTATGTGGAAAAAGCCTGGATTTGCTTTGGCTCGCCCATCAAGGCCATGAGGTCCTGGGAGTCGAACTGTCGGAAAAAGCCGTCGAGGAGTTTTTCAGCGAGCATGGCTTTGATCCGGCCGTCAGTGAGCAGGGGCCTTTCAAGGTCTATCGGGCAGGTTCCATTGAGCTGTGGTGCGGCGATTTCTTCGAGCTGACGGCAGGCGACGTTGCTGACTGCTCTGCGCTCTATGATCGCGCCGCGCTGATTGCATTGCCACCGAAGATGCGTGAGCAATATGCCGCGCACCTGAATCGCATATTGCCGAAAGAGTGTCGCGGATTATTGATCACTTTGGACTATGACCAGGCACAAATGGACGGACCGCCGTTTGCCGTACTCGATGATGAGGTGCAGCGATTGTTGGGTGGGTCGTGGTCGTTGAAGGTTCTGGAGGATCAGGACGTACTGAGTGAAAGCGGGAAGTTCCTGGACGCGGGTGTGACGCGACTTGAGGAGCGGGTGTATCGGGTTTCCAGTCGATAATATCTAGTCGTTAGCACCGGCCCCTTCGCGAGCAAGCCCGCTCCCACATTTGACCGCGATCCCCTGTGGGAGCGGGCTTGCCCGCGAAGAGGCCCTGAAACACACCGAAGTATTCAAGCAGACAAAAAAGGCCCGCATCGCTGCGGGCCTTTTCATTTGCGGTGGAGCCTCTTAGCCGCGGCGACGAGCCAGGGCGTCGATACGCTCTTCCAGCGGCGGGTGGCTCATGAACATGCGGGCAAACCCTTGCTTGATGCCACCGTTGATGCCGAAGGCGTTCAGGGTGTCGGGCATGTGCACCGGCAGCCCCTGTTCCGCCCGCAGGCGTTGCAGGGCGCCAATCATCGCGGCGGTGCCGGCCAGGTTTGCACCTGCTTCATCGGCGCGGAATTCCCGCTTGCGCGAGAACCACATGACGATGGCGCTGGCCAGGATGCCCAGAACCAGTTCGGCGAAGATGGTCGCTACGTAGTAGGCAATGCCCTGGCCTTCTTCGTTCTTGAAGATCACTTTGTCGACGAAATTGCCGATGATCCGTGCGAAGAACATCACGAAGGTGTTCACCACGCCCTGGATCAATGCCAGGGTAACCATGTCGCCGTTGGCTACGTGGCCGATTTCGTGGGCCAGAACGGCTTTCACTTCATCCGGCGAGAAGCGCTCGAGCAAACCCTGGCTGACCGCGACCAGCGCGTCGTTCTTGTTCCAGCCGGTGGCGAAGGCATTCGCCTCGTAGGCCGGGAAGATACCGACTTCGGGCATCTTGATCCCGGCTTCGCGGGACAGTTGCTCGACGGTTTGCAGCAGCCATTGCTCGTGACGGGTGCGTGGCTGGGTGATGATCTGGGTGCTGGTGCTCATCTTCGCCATCCACTTGGAGATGAACAGCGAGAACAGCGAACCGGCGAAACCAAAGACCGCACAGAAAATCAGCAGCTGATTGAGGTTGAGATCAACCCCGTTGGCCGCCATGAACCCGTTGAAGCCGAAAAGGCTCAGGGTGATGCTGGCAATCAGCACGACCGCCAGGTTAGTGGCCAAGAACAGCAGGATGCGCATCATGGTTGTAGAAATCTCCTCATGCTAAATATGTAGCGTACTGCGGGGTATATAAGGTGCTGCACCGGGGTATTCAACCGGGTGACTATTTCAAACTGTGTCCTACGGCAACAGTCTAGCTGCTTGCAGGGCATTTCCGACGCGAGTGCGGGAAGTGTTTGTCAGTCAAATAACGTCGAGTGCCCCAGCCTTTGTTAGGCGCAAGCAGGCAAGGTGTTATCCGGCAGGAAGCGAAGTAGCTGCCATCGGCGGAGCGCATACGTGTGTTGCTGAATGAATCACCGTGCGACGTACGGGAGCGTCGCACGGTGACTGGCCGCTTACTGGCGGTAGGACTTGAGGAAGTTGCCGATGCGTCCAATGGCCATGTCCAGGTCATCGACACGGGGCAGGGTCACGACGCGGAAGTGGTCTGGCCATGGCCAGTTGAATGCGGTGCCTTGAACCACCAGCAGCTTCTCGGAGAGCAGCAGGTCGAGAACGAACTTTTCGTCGTTATGGATCGGGCAGACCTTGGGGTCGATCCGCGGGAATGCATACAGCGCCCCCATCGGCTTGACGCAGCTTACGCCCGGAATGTCGTTGAGCAACTCCCAGGTGCGGTTGCGTTGTTCGAGCAAGCGGCCCGGCGGCAGCACCAGGTCATTGATGCTCTGATAGCCACCCAGGGCAGTCTGGATCGCGTGCTGGCTCGGCACGTTGGCACACAGGCGCATGTTCGCCAGCATGTCGATGCCTTCGATGTAGCTCTGGGCGTGGTGTTTCGGGCCGGAAATGGCAATCCAGCCGGAACGGAAGCCGGCCACGCGATAGGACTTGGACAGACCGTTGAAGGTCAGGCACAGCAGGTCCGGCGCCAGGGAGGCGGTGCAGATGTGCACGGCATCGTCGTAGAGGATCTTGTCGTAGATCTCGTCGGAGAACACCACCAGATTGTGCTGGCGGGCCAGTTCCAGCATGCCCAGCAACACTTCCTTGGAGTACACCGCGCCGGTCGGGTTGTTCGGGTTGATGATCACCAGGGCCTTGGTGTTCGGGGTGATCTTGGCCTTGATGTCAGCCAGGTCTGGCCACCAATTGGCTTGCTCGTCGCACAGGTAATGCACCGGATTGCCGCCGGACAGGCTCACGGCTGCAGTCCACAATGGATAGTCAGGCGCAGGCACCAGCACTTCGTCGCCATTGTTGAGCAGGGCCTGCATCGACATCACGATCAGTTCGGAAACGCCGTTGCCCAGGTAGATGTCTTCAATGCCGACGCCTTCTACCTGCTTTTGCTGGTAATACTGCATCACGGCCTTGCGCGCACTAAACAGGCCCTTGGAGTCGCTATAACCCTGGGCGGTCGGCAGGTTGCGGATCACGTCCTGGAGAATTTCATCCGGCGCTTCGAAACCAAAAGGCGCCGGGTTGCCGATGTTCAGCTTGAGGATGCGATGGCCTTCCTCTTCCAGGCGTTTGGCGTGCTTGAGCACCGGGCCGCGAATGTCGTAGCAGACGTTGGCGAGCTTGTTCGATTTGCTGACCTGCATGGCGATGTGTTCCCGAAAATGAACGATCCAGACGGCGTTTGGACAACCGTGCTGGGAATCCTGCGTATTCACACAGGCCTGACGCCTTGAGATGCAGCACCCATATTTCCGTTTGAATGCGCGTGGTCTGGCTGCCAGACTGGCGTTTGACGAGGCGCAATCATACGTGCCGCCCGATCCGTGGAAAAGGTACAGATCGGGCTTTTTCAGCCGCTGAGGTGTGATGATGGAAAAGTTGGAAAAAACCCTGGAAGAATGGAAGGCGATGCTCGATCCAGAGCAGTACAACGTGTGCCGCCTCAAAGGCACCGAACGTCCGTTTTCCGGCAAATACAACGCCACCAAAACCGACGGTGTCTACCACTGCATCTGCTGTAACGAACCGCTGTTCGACTCCACGACCAAATTCGATTCCGGCTGCGGCTGGCCGAGTTTCTATGCGCCAATCGGCGAAAGCGCCATGACCGAAATCCGTGATGTCAGCCACGGCATGATCCGCACCGAAGTGGTCTGCGCCAAATGCGACGCGCACCTTGGCCACGTGTTCCCGGATGGCCCACCGCCGACCGGTCTGCGTTATTGCATCAATTCGGTGTGCCTGGACCTGGTGCCCCGCGAGTAATGCGAGCCCTGTAGGAGCGAGCTTGCTCGCGATGGACCAGAGAACAACTCGGAGCACCAGGCTTCCCGCGTTATCGTTGACGACCATCGCGAGCAAGCTCGCTCCTACAGTGGATTGGCGTTCGATAATTTAAATTGCACACAATTCAATTGCTCGCTATGTTTGGCTCAACTTCCCGAATCCGGAGCTTTCATCATGAGCGACAACCTGCTGAGTATCCCTTGCACCACGATCAAGGGTGAGCAAAAGACCCTGGCGGATTTCGCCGGCAAAGCCGTGCTGGTGGTCAACACGGCCAGCAAATGCGGTTTCACTCCGCAGTACAAAGGCCTGGAAGAGCTGTGGCAGACCTACAAGGACCAGGGCCTGGTGGTGCTCGGTTTTCCCTGCAACCAGTTCGGCAAGCAAGAGCCGGGCAACGAAGGGGCGATCTCCGAGTTCTGCGAGCTGAACTTCGGAGTCAGCTTTCCGCTGTTCAAAAAGATCGAGGTCAATGGTGCCGACGCCCATCCGCTGTTCGTGCAACTGAAAAAACGCGCACCGGGTGTGCTGGGTTCCCAGGGCATCAAGTGGAACTTCACCAAGTTCCTGATCGGCAAGGACGGGCAACTGGTCAAGCGTTTCGCCCCGGCGACCAAGCCGCAGGACCTGACCCGCGAGATCGAAGCCTTGCTCAAATGAACACCTTGTCCGTCGATTCACTGAAACTCGACAGCCAGCTGTGTTTCAAGCTGTACGCTGCTTCCCGGGCGGTGATTCGCGCCTACAAGCCAATGCTCGATCAGTTGGGCCTGACGTACCCTCAGTACCTGGCGATGCTGGTGCTGTGGGAGTGGCAGGAAGCCGCCCCGGAGCAACCGACCGTCAAGGCATTGGGCGAGCGCCTGGCCCTGGATTCCGGCACGCTGACACCGTTGCTCAAGCGCCTCGAGCAACTGCAACTGGTGCAGCGTCAGCGTTCGGCGCGCGATGAGCGTGAAGTGCATCTGAGCCTGTCGCCAGCCGGCATGGCCTTGCGCGATCAGGTCGGGCCACTCAAGGCGCGTCTGTTGTGCGACAGCGGGGTTGATCTGAATCGTCTCAACGACTTGCGCGATGGCCTCGATCACCTGTTGGGGCAGATCAAGGCGCTGTCGTAGCAGGGATCCACAAGTCCAGCAAGGCGGCCAGTTCCTCTCGCCGGAAAGGTTTTGCCAGGTAGTCGCTCATGCCCGCGGCACGACAGCGTTCGCGCTCTTCCGACATGGCGTTGGCCGTCAGGGCGACGATGGGCAGTTGCGGCCAGCGTCCGCTGCGGCGGATTTGCCGGCTGGCCTCATAGCCGTCCATCACCGGCATGTTGCAGTCCATCAGCACCAGGTCGAATTCCCGTTGCTCAAGTTGATCCAGAGCCTCGCCACCATGAGCCGCGGTGGTGACCTCGCAGCCGAGCTTGCCGAGCATGCCCTTGGCCACCAGCTGGTTGACCGGATTATCTTCCACCAGCAGCACACGCCCGCGGCGTAGCGGGGATTGCGTATCGAGCCGGACATCATTGATCGGGTGGGTTTCCGGTTGCAGGATCCGTCGCAACATCTGATACAGCGTATTGCGTGCCAAGGGGCGTGCCTGTTGTTGCAAGGGGGCGAGGGCGTTGGCCTCTTCGCTGGGCATGAAATTGCCATAAGCGGTGATCAGCAGGATCGGCGCGCTGAGGGTGGGGCGCAAATTGAACAGGCATTCGGGACAGTCGGTGATGAGCACGTCGGCTGTCAGTCCAAGCAGTGAGTCATTCAAGGAGCGCCGTTCATAGTCCAGCCCCCATCCCGGCAACAGATTGTTGAGCAATTCGCCCAGCCCGCTGCTGGCAGCAGTGATGGCGATGACTTTGCCCTTGAGCAAAACAGCAGGTATTGCATGGGTATGGATGGGCAATGGCAAGTCCGCGCAGAACTGGCTGCCAAAGCCTGGCTCGGAGCTGATTGTCAGGCGCCCTTGCATGGCCTCGCAAAGGTTGTAGGTCAGGGCCAGGCCGAGCCCGGTGCCACCAAATTGGCGGGTAATACCGGCACCAGCCTGGGTGAAAGGCTGGAAGATTTTGACCTGAGCATCCTGAGGGATGCCGATGCCGGTGTCGCAGACTTCGATTCTGACGCCGTCCCCGAACGTCGACAGGCGCACGTCGACCCGTCCGAAACGGGTGAACTTGAGGGCGTTGGACAGCAGATTGCTGACGATCTGCCGCACCCGGGTCGGATCGCCGAGCACCAGTGCCGGGAAGTGCGGATCGATCAGGCAGGTCAGTTCGACACTGGGGGCGGCGTTCTGCGATAACAGGTTGGCGGTGTCTTCGATCAGCGAGCCGAGGTCGAAGGGGATGTGTTCGAGTTCGAGTTGACCGGCATCGAACTTCGACAAGTCGAGAATATCGTTGAGTAATTCCACCAGCACTTTGCCCGAGTCATGGGCAATGGACAGCTGCTGCTGTTGTTCGGCATTCAGCGGCCCGTCGAGGGACAGCGCGATCATCCCGAGCAAACCATTGAGTGGCGTGCGAATTTCATGGCTCATGTTGGCCAGGAACACCGAGCGGGCTTCGGCCATGTCCAGGGCGGTACTGCGGGCGGCTTCCAGTTCCTCGTTGGATTGGCTCAGCCGGGCATTGATCGCCTTGAGTTCGGCAGTGCGGGCCGAGACGATGTTTTCCAGTTGGCCGAGATACTCGGTCAGGCGGTTTTCCGCGTTGCGTCGCTGCTGGATTTCGGTGGCGGTGTTTTTGAATTGCTGGTTGGCAACCTTGACCAGTACGCCGATCTCATCGTTGGCGTGCCCGGTGGGACATTCCAGTGAGGTCGGCTCGGTACTGCTCGGGTCGCGACCGCTGAGTTCACGGATGACCCGCACCAGGGGGGTGGTCAGCATTACATAAAACAGCGCCAGCAGGATGCCGGACAGCAGCAGGCTGCGTGCAAAGCCATTGAGCAGGGTCACCTCGGCCCGGCGCAGGAACCGGTTGCCGAAGGAGTAAGTGTCGACGTTCAGCTGCAGCGTACCCAGGGATTCGTTGGGTAGATGATCCAGGTAAAGTCGGTCTTCGAACTGTCGATTGGCGTCGAACAGGAAGTCACTGAGCATCCGGTATCCGTTTTGCGCACTGGGTCGCTTGACGCTGGCCAGCACGGTGCCGTTGTTGTCGGTCAGTTTCGCGGCAATGATCGCTGGCGAGCGCAGCAGGCCCAGGGTCAGTTCCTTGGCGAGTTCGGCGTCGATGTTGTAGGCGATTCGCGAGGCCGGGTTGTGGCTGATTTCCAGTAATGAAAGGATTTCACGATTGATGGAGGCGTCTTCACTGGCATAATCGATGCCTATTTGCAGCAGGCTGAGCAGCGTGCCCAGAATGAAACCGACCAGCACGGTAAGCCGGGCTTGCTTGAACGACAGCCGGTTGGTGAATTTGATATCCATGGGGGGGTGAACCACTTCCGTTTCCTTTCGCTGCTCTAGCATAGTCGATCATGCCAGCCTATTGATGTTCACGCGGGGCCTGTATCGCGGGGGCAGCCACTTGTCTGACGCTGTATTTCGTCGCTGTATCACCATCATTACTGTGAACGTGCCTGAGGAGAAGTCGTGGATTCCCGATTGAATGCTTTTCTTGAACGCGCTGATGCCGTTCTGGCCCGTATCGAGCCGTTGCTGCCGGCGCCCCGGCCAGCCATCGACTGGACGCATTGCCTGGCCGCGCGCTGGCAGCGTGAGTCGCGCGGCGGCTATCTGTTGCCGCTGGAGGTAAGCCTCGACATGCGGTTGTCAGACCTGATCGGCGTCGACCGGCAAGTCGAACAGCTTGGGCGCAATACCCAACAGTTCCTCGACGGCATGCCCGCCAACCACGCCTTGCTCTGGGGCTCGCGCGGTACCGGCA
Source organism: Pseudomonas sp. GM48 (assembly GCF_000282335.1). Classification (GTDB taxonomy): domain Bacteria; phylum Pseudomonadota; class Gammaproteobacteria; order Pseudomonadales; family Pseudomonadaceae; genus Aquipseudomonas. The sequence continues at coordinate 12,516 of NZ_AKJM01000039.1, read as the reverse complement.
AGTCATCGCTGGTGCGCGCCTTGTTGGCCGAGCACGCTCAAGCCGGTTTGCGCCTGATCGAGATTGAGCGTGATCACCTGGCAGACTTGCCGCGAGTGGTCGAACAGATCGCCAAACTGCCCCAGCGTTTCGTGCTGTTTTGCGATGACCTCTCGTTCGAGTCGGGCGAGGGCGAATACCGGGTACTCAAAAGCGTCCTCGATGGCTCGCTGGAACAGGCGCCGGACAACGTTTTGCTGTACGCCACGTCCAACCGTCGCCACCTGGTGCCGGAAAAGGAAAGTGACAACGAAAACTGGAAACGGGTCGACGGCGAACTGCATCCCAGCGAAGCGGTGGAAGACAAAATCGCGCTGTCGGATCGCTTCGGCCTGTGGCTGTCATTCTATCCGTTTACCCAGGAACATTTCCTCAACGTCGTCGAGCACTGGATCGGCCAGTTGGCCGGCAAGGCCGGACTGGTGTGGCAGCGCAGCGAAGAGCTGGACATTCTGGCGGTGCGCTGGGCCACCGGCCGTGGCAATCGCAATGGACGTTGCGCCTATCAATTTGCCCGTTATTGGGTCGGGCTGAAGCTGTTGGAGCACAAGGCATGATCGATTTACAAAAGAGCGGCCAGGGCCTCGAAGGCTACGGCATGCTGCACGCGCAGCTTGAGTCCTTGTTGGCGGACGAGCGGGATTTCATTGCCAATGCCGCGCAGTTCTCGGCGTTTCTGTTCAATCAGCTCGATGACTTGAACTGGGCCGGTTTCTACCTCAACCGCAATGAAGAACTGGTGTTGGGCCCGTTTCAGGGGCAGATCGCTTGCGTGCGGATTCCGTTCGGTCGCGGTGTATGCGGGGCGGCCGCAGCCACCTTGCAGACCCAACGGGTCGAAGATGTTCACGCGTTTCCCGGCCACATTGCCTGCGACAGCGCCTCGAACAGCGAACTGGTGGTGCCGCTGGTCAAGGACGGCCGATTGATCGGCGTGCTCGATCTCGACAGTCCGAAGCTCGCGCGCTTCAGCGCACAGGACCAGGCTGGAATCGAACGACTGGCGGCGATTTTCCTGCGCCTGACCGACTGCTGATCAAGATGCCAGGCCTGCCTTGGCCAGCAGGCTCGACAGATGACGAATGGGTTCATGGGGGGGCGTACAGGTCCAGCCGGACATCCTGCTCAATGCGGTTGAAGAGTTTTTCACTGCTGGACAGTATGATTTGTGTGGTTTGCCGATAGTTGAAAAGACCCGGCACCACCCCGGTCAGCAACAACAAAAAGGTGAACATCACGCTGATATGGACATGCAGGGGAAACCGGCGTGGGTCCGTGCGCAGTGGGTCAGGCATTGCGGTTTTCTCCAGGATGGTCAACACGCTGCTGAGGGTCCAGGCATAGTTAAGGCTCTGTCATTTTGCTTTCGTCGCAATGCTCGATCTGACGTAGTAACGCGTGCTCCAGCTCAAGCATGGCGCGCTCCATGGTTTTGCAGCATCCAGCCACTTTTTCGTGATCGGAATCCTTATGGCAGGCTGCTTCGAGCGCCTCACAGCGGTCGATCAAACGAGAGGCCTGCACTATCCGGGCCGCGCCTTTGATTTTGTGGGCAATGTCCTGCAACGCCTGCGTGTCCCCGGAGCTGGATAGCGACAGCAGTGTTTGCAGGTCCTGGCGGTTGCTGCTCACCAACTCGTTCAGCAATCGCTGGTTCAAGATCGGGTTACCCCCGGTCAGCAGTTTCAACCCCTGGAGGCTGAACGCCGGGGCTGCATGGGCCGGTTCAATGCCTTCCACCCATTGACTCAAGGCGCCAAGGCTGAGGGGTTTGAACAGGCAGTCGTCCATTCCGGCTTGTTTGCAGCGTTGTATTTCTTCCGGTTGTGCGTTGGCGGTAAACCCGAGAACGGTGCAGGGAGGACGATGGTTTTGTCGTTCATGCCGGCGAATGGCGCGGGCCAGCTCGTAACCGTTCATGACCGGCATGTTGCAGTCGGCGATCACCAGATCAAACGGTTGGTCTTTCCACACCTCGAATCCCTCCTTGCCATCGGCCGCGACGGTGAATCGATGGCCAATAAACTCCAGTTGCTGGCAGGTGAGCAGACGATTGGCCGAGTGATCGTCGACCACCAGAACATTCAATGGAGTTGTAGCGATGACGACTTGCGTTTCGGCTACCTGGGCTGACTGTTGCAGCGGCAACGTTGCCAGTTGCAGTAAAACCTGCACTTGAGTGCCGACGCCCGGCTCACTGTGCAATTGCAGGCTGCCGCCCATCATTTCGCACAGGTTGCGGCTGATCACCAGCCCCAGCCCTGCGCCCCCTCTGGCCGATTGCATGGCGTTGTCGGCCTGGGCAAAGGGTTCGAACAGGCGCTGTTGATCCTGTTCGCTGATCCCGATACCACTGTCGTGAACCTGCACCCGCATTTGCACGTGCTCGGGTTCCGTTGCCGGATGCAGGTCGACAATGACCCGGACCTGGCCATGCTCGGTAAACTTGATGGCATTGCTGACCAGGTTGGAGAGCACTTGCTTGAAGCGCAAAGGGTCCAGCAGCACATCGACGGCCGGGTTGACCGACGAAAACTCCAGCACCAGCTCGAGTTCCTTCTGTCGAGCCAGACCATCGAAAATCCGTAGGACCGAGGCCACAAGTTCACCCGGGTTGACGCGCTCCGGGCTCAGGCTCAAGCGTCCCGATTCGATTCTGGCGATGTCGAGAATGTCGCCGATCAGCTCCAGCAACCCTTGCGCCGAGTTGTACGCGACATCAATGGCCGGACGCTCCGGGTGCTGATGATCAAGACGCTTGAGTGTCAGTTCGAGCATGCCGATGATCGCGTTCATCGGCGTGCGGATTTCATGGCTCATCGTGGCCAGAAACGTGCTTTTGGCCCGGTTGGCTTTATCGGCACGCTCTTTCGCGTAACGCAGGTCATCGAGCAGTTGCCGCCGTTCGCTGATGTCGATCCAGCCACCGATAATGCCTTGGACTTTTGCGCTGGAATCCCGATAGGGCAGAATCCAGTGATAGATCGTCAGCTTCCGGCCACCGATATGCAGCTCGCGATCGACAATCAGCGGTCTGCCCTCGGCCACCACGCGCTGATAGTCGGCCTGGTACTCCCGGGCTTCGAACACATTGCTCATCGATCCCTGCATGACGCTTTTGCCAATGACATCTTCACGCCTGGCGCAGAACGCCTGCAGGTAACTGTCGTTGCAACTTTGCAGTAGCCCCTGGCAATCACGTACGTAAATCGGATGCGGCGTGCCATTGACCAGCGATCGCATGAACTCGAATTGATCGTTCAACGCACGTTCGGCGGCCTTGCGCTGCTTGATCTGGCGTCGCATGTAATCGTTCCACGCAATGGAAATCAGCAGCAACACGCCTGCACCGATGACGATCTGGTAGAACAGTCTTTGATAGTTGCGCCAGGTGCTTTGCGAGGACGCCGAGTAGCCGCGCCAGCGACTGTTGATGATGCCCAGTTCCTCCGGTGAGATGCTCAGTAACGCCTTGTCGAGGATGGCGTTCAACTCTTTGGCGTCCCGGGCTGTGGCAAGGGAGAACGCCGCCTGCTCGGTGCCGATGGTGGTGCTGATTTGCAATGTGTGCTCGAAGAGCCGCGACGAAATGAAGTAGTTGGCAATGATCAGTGAATTCACGGCGCCGTCGGCCCGACCTTCGGCAAGCATCTCTACGGCGCTGAAGGTGTCCTGGGTTTCGATCAACCTGATCCGGGGAAACTCTCTGCGCAGGTAGTCCATGAGTGGGTTGCCTCGGGCAATTGCCAGGCGCTTGTCCTGCAACTGCTCAAGGTTGGCCGGGCTGTCGGCGGCTTTGCGGGTCAGCAGGACGGAAGAATTCTCCAGAAAGGGGCGGGTAAAGTTCAGTTGGGTCTGACGTTGGGTGCTGGGGAGCAGTGCGGCGATCACATCGGCCTTGTTGTTCCTGATCTGTTCGATCATCTCGTCATCGCTTCGACTGCGTCGGATGTCAAAGCGCAAGCCGGTGCGCAGCCTGATCAGTTCAAGCAAGTCAGCGGTGACCCCGCGAAAGTTGCCATTGCTGTCGAAAAACGTCAGTGGCGCAAAGGCTTCGTTGACGACCACGCGCACCATCGGATGGTGTGCCAGCCAGCGTTCTTCCCGGTCAGTGAGTTGCAGCTTTTGATCGGTAAGCAGAATGTCGCTACCGGCGCTCCAGCGTTTGGCGATGTTTTCTCGTTCACTGGAGGGGATGGCCCCGATCATCGAGTTGATGATGCCGAGCAGTTCGGGGTTGTTCCTGTTCACGGCAAAGCTGAAACCATGGGCTTCGTGTTTGCCGAAGTTGGCCATGCGGATGTTATTCAAATACCCCTTGTTGATCATGTAGTGAGTTGAAATGGTGTCACCGAGAAACACGTCCGCCTGGTCGAAGGCAACGGCGTTGATCGCATTCTGGTAGGACGGATAGGACGTGATGATCGCCTTCGGATACAACGCCCTGACTTCCGGCAGCGGCAAGTAGTGATACACCATGCTCAGGCGCAATCCGGCCAGGCCATCGGCAAGGGATCGGGTTTCCCTTTCACGGGTCACCAATACGGGTTGGTCGACGGCATAGGGTGTGGACAGAGCAATACCGGCATTGCCAGCTTCGAAGCCATTGGCGGTGCCGAGCAGATCCACTTCGCCGTTTTGCAGTGCAGCGATCGCTGCCCCTCGGGAATCGAAACGCAGAACCGTGACAGGCAGACCGGTTGTTTTTTCCAGAAGGCCGGCGTAATCGGCAGTAAACCCTTCATAGTCCTGACCACTGGTCGTCAGGTCGAAAGGCGGATAGTCCGGGGCGGACGTACCAAGGGTCAGTCGATGTTTGCGTTGTATCCACTGTCGTTGGGATTCATCCAGTCGAACCTCCAGAGCCCCGGCCTTCGAGCGGCTGAGCAGCGTGTATTGTTCACTGCCCGGTGCCCCGAACAACGAGGTGCTCACGCATAGGCCTGCGGTCACTTGAATCAGATAGACCTTCAAACGGCTGGGCATCCAGGTTCTCACACTAGTGCGTTACGTTTTGCCATCTCGATAAGTTCAACCAGGGATTTGGCTTTGAGTTTCTGCATGAGGCGCTTTTTGTAGGTGCTCACAGTCTTGTTGCTCAGAAACATTCCCTTGGCGATTTCCTTGTTCGTGCGACCTTGGGCAAAAAGTTGCAAGACCATCAATTCCCGGTCGTTCACGGTTTTGAACAGTTCCAGTTCGATGCAGCGTGTTTCATCTCCGCGGACGGGGTTCAAAGTCTCGCTCGGGAAATAGTTGTAACCTGCAAATACCGCTTTTATCGCGCTGACCAGTTCACTGATGTCTTCTTGTTTGCAGACATAGCCCGATGCACCGGATTGCATGCAACGAATGCCGAAAAGTGTCGGGCATTGTGCCGTCAGTACCAGTGTTTTAAGGGGTGTGCTCATTGCGTTGAATCGGGATAGCACTTCCAGGCCATCCAGCTTTGGAATGCTGATGTCGAGAATGACCAGGTCCGGCATGCATTCGCGAACCATCTGCATGGCGTCGACCCCATTGTCAGTTTCGCCGACGACTTTGTAACCTTCATGTTCCAGTAACATTCGAACGGCAAGGCGGATAACGGGGTGATCGTCGACAATAAAAACGGAGTTCATAATCAAGTCCCATGCAAGCTCAAATAAAGCGCGCACCTTAGCTCAGATACTTGAAGGGACGCATGAACTGACGGAGCTGTAGCAGCAATATAGGAGAAGTCCTACAGATTAAAAAGAATTGGACTACGCATTAACTAGGTTTTTTATTAGGAAGGCTGAATCTGGCCAATGTTCAGGTGTGCTTTAAAAGAAGGTTTCCTGTGAGTTTTTTGTTGTTTGTTTTTCGACTATTGCATGTGTGTTTTTTACAGTGGTGCTGAGGTCAACAAGTTTCTAAATTCAGATTGTTTCAATGGTTTTATCAAGTAACCCAATAATGGCAGCCCGTGTTCAGTGGCCGCTTTTTCAAGTTCATCCAGTTCAGAAGTCGTCAGACTGCTCAGAATGATCGCCTGCCTGATCAACCCTCGCTGGCTGGCGAACCGGACCAGATCGAGTCCCGTCAGATCGGGCAGGCATTGATCGCATAAAAGGACGTCGAACGGTTGGGCAGCCCCGAGCATTTGCTGCATGGCGCCTTTGGCGCTGTCGGTGGTAGTCAGTCGGTTGAAGCCATAACTTTCCAGCAGGTATTGAGTGGCTATTAGTTGGAAGGGGTGGTCTTCCACCACGAGGATGCGTAGATCGTTTTCGGCCATGGGGCGCACTTCATCTGTCGAACAGAAGGGAGGGCGATTGTTTCGCGAGTGTGTTGGGCAAGCGATCAGTTCGCTCGCCATGTGCTGTAGGGCGATTCGACGAAACTTGAGTGTTGTTGGATGTTGAAGGGTTGATCAGCCATAACCGGTGCCGTAATGGCTGATCAATCGACACACCTTAGTGGCGGGAGCGGCCGGTCATCTCCAGGGCCATGTCACCGGCATAGCTGTCGGTCATGCCGGCGATGAAGTCAATCATGCGCAAAAACGAAGTGTGCAATGGACCATGAGGATCGGGGGCGTTGTTGCCCAGCAGGTCAAGGATGCGGCGGCTCTTGAACGACGGGGTACGACCGTTGTGCTGCTCCAGCGCTGCACCGCAAAAGGCGTTGAGCAGGATTTCCAGCGTGGTGTAGGCGCCGATCTCATGCAGGGTCTTGCGCTTGTCCTGGAAGATTTTCTTGCGAGCCATGTCCTTGGCATTCAACACGCAGCGCTTGGCCGGACCGTGCATGTGTTCCACGAGATCGCCGGGCAGCGTACCGGCCAGCAGCGCGTCCTGTTGCTCGACAAAGGCGCGGGCCGCCGCATTGGTCAAGTGTTCGATGGCTTTACCGCGCAGGATCGCCAGTTTGCGTCGGCGCGAATCACCAGGACCGAGCTGGCGGTAGGTCTCCGGCAAGTCATCGCCCACCAGGCCCAGCAGCAGGGACTCGACTTCGGCGTATTCCAGCAACTCCATTTCCAGGCCGTCTTCCAGGTCGATCAGCGCATAGCAGATGTCGTCGGCGGCTTCCATCAGGTACACCAGCGGATGCCGTGCCCAGCGTTGCTCCTCCAGTTGCGGCAGGCCGAGTTTATGGGCGATCTGCTCCAATAGCGGCAGCTCGCTCTGATAACACCCGAACTTGTGTTTTTTGTAGCCCAGCGAGTCGGCGTGCTTGGCCGCCCATGGATATTTCAAGTACGTACCCAGCGTTGCATATGTCAGTCGGGTGCCGCCGTCGAACTGGTGATACTCCAGTTGGGTGAGTACCCGAAAGCCTTGGGCATTGCCTTCGAAGTTCAGGAAGTCATTGCGCTCGGCTTCACTCATTGCATCCAGCCAGCCACGTCCTGCTGCTTGCTGGAACCAGTGCCGGATCGCGTCTTCACCGGAGTGGCCGAAAGGCGGGTTGCCGATGTCGTGTGCCAGGCAGGCCGATTGCACCACCATCCCCAGGTCGCTGGGTTCGCACCAGTCGGGCAGGGCGTTGCGGATGGTTTCGCCGACCCGCATGCCCAGTGAGCGCCCCACGCAACTGACTTCCAGTGAGTGGGTCAGGCGCGTATGAATGTGATCATTGCTGGACACCGGATGAACCTGGGTCTTGCGCCCGAGGCGACGGAAAGCCCCCGAAAAAATAATGCGGTCATGGTCTTTGTGAAAAGGACTGCGGCCGAGCTCTTCAGGGCTGTGCAGCGGTTTTCCGAGGCGTTCGCGGGTAAGCAGGGTGTGCCAATCCAAGGCGGGGTCTCTCCGTCAGGTGACTGATGGCCTAGCTTCCCGTTTCGCGCCATGACCTGCAAGCGGAACTCGTCGATCACCAGGTTTCCCTGGCAAGGTGTTGTTTCTGGAGGGTGCCTGTTGACCGGGCAGGTGCACAGGATGGCCCCCCCTCGATAGAGGGGCGCATCCCGTTGATGTTGCAAGAGTGCAGCCAGAAAGAAACCGGTCAGTCTTTGCGCGAAGAGCCCTGCATGATCAGTTTGATCAGCGGCCCCAGTGTGGTGCCGAGCTGGACCAGCCGGGTCAGACTGCCGAGGCCACCACCGTTTTTTGCACCCTTGCCGGTCAGAAAGCCCAGCAAGGTGACGGCGGCCACGCCCCAGAGTGGCGCGTGTTTGATGCCGAAGCCGTCCTGCAGGTTTTGCGTCATCCCGCGCACGCGTTGCAAGGGTTGCAGCAGTTGCGCTGATTCGTGGCGGATTTCCTGACGATGCATTTCCATGCGCAGACGGATCAGTGCCTTGCGCATTTCCGTGCGCGAGCTGTTGTGTGGCAGTTCAGGCAGGCTCATGGCAGCAGGCGCTCCCGATCGTTGGCCAGCTCTTCCAGCGTGCCATTGAAGGGCGAGGACTCATCGAAAATCGCTGCTCTCAAGCGCATTCCACAGAATAGGGCGGCGAGGGTGTAGAACACACAGAGCCCGATGATGGCGGTCAGGCGATACGTGTCCCAAAACACGATAAGCACCAGCGTCGACAATCCCACCAACAGCAACAACGCAAACACCAGGGCCAGGCCGGCAAACAGCAACAGGCTGACGGTGCGGGCTTTCTGTTCCTGCAATTCGATGCCGAACAGTTCGACATGGCTGTGCAGCAACCCAAGGAAGGCAGCACCCAGGCGCCGCGATGAGGAGCTTGTTCCCGTTACAGACGGGCCGGATTCGCCGATCGACATATCAGCGCCGGCTGGCCAGCAGGCCGATCAGGAAACCCACGCCGGCCGCGATCCCGACGGATTGCCAAGGGTTGGCCTGGACATAGTCTTCGGTGGCGGTGACAGCAGCCTTGCCGCGTTCGCGCAGGGAGTCTTCGGTCAGCTTCAGGGTTTCACGGGCACGCAACAGACTGTCGTGAATCTGCTCGCGCAACTCGTCGGCCTGATCGCCGGCCAGGGTCGCGGTGTGCTCCAGCAACCGTTCGGTGTCACTGACCAGTGTCTGAAAGTCGTTCATCAGGATTTCTTGAGCAGTCTTTGCCTGGGTGCGGGCCATGGTGGATCTCCATAAGTGGCTTTCTGATGTGTTCGAGTATGAGCCTTCGGCGAAGGTTCAGTACAAATGACTGGTACAACTTTTGCTGTGTCGTGGTGCGCCGGTCCGCGCCATTGCGCTATAGCCGGGCATGATTTCAGTAAAACCGTAGGACCAACAATCAAAAACTCGCGCAAACGTCCGGGGCACGTTTTTCCCGGACGGTGTTCGTGCACCAAGGCGGTTCAACGAGATCAGTCCGCTGATGCTTCGAAGCCGCAACTTGGTGCATGGACAGGCTTCGCGAACTGCTTTGGTGCTTTTTTCTGCCATAAGGTCTGCCCATCCGATGGAAAATCTGCAAAGCGCCGTGGACACCCTGGTCCATAGCTCCAACACGCTGTTCATTCTGATCGGTGCGGTCATGGTTCTGGCCATGCACGCCGGTTTTGCCTTTCTCGAAGTCGGAACCGTGCGACAGAAAAACCAGGTCAATGCGCTGTCGAAAATCCTCAGTGACTTCGCCGTTTCGACACTGGCTTACTTCTTTATAGGCTATTGGATTTCCTATGGCGTGACGTTCATGCAACCAGCGGCCGTGCTCAATGCCGACCATGGCTATGGACTGGTGAAGTTTTTCTTCCTGCTGACCTTTGCCGCGGCGATCCCGGCGATCATTTCCGGAGGGATCGCCGAGCGCGCCAGGTTTGTCCCGCAACTGTGTGCGACAGCATTGATTGTTGCGTTTATCTATCCGTTCTTCGAAGGCATGGTCTGGAACGGCAACCTGGGCTTGCAGGCCTGGTTGCTGGAGCGCTTTGGTGCCGGTTTCCATGATTTTGCCGGCTCGGTGGTGGTGCATGCCATGGGCGGTTGGCTGGCGCTGGCGGCGGTGTTGTTGCTCGGGCCGCGTAACGGCCGTTATCGCGACGGACGCCTGGTCGCGTTCGCGCCATCGAGCATCCCGTTTCTGGCGTTGGGCTCGTGGATCCTGATCGTCGGCTGGTTCGGCTTCAACGTCATGAGCGCGCAAACCCTGCAAGGTGTCAGCGGACTGGTGGCAGTGAACTCGCTGATGGCCATGGTTGGCGGTACGGTGGCCGCGCTGATTGTCGGGCGCAACGACCCCGGCTTTCTGCATAACGGCCCGTTGGCGGGGCTCGTGGCAATCTGTGCCGGTTCTGACCTGATGCATCCCGTGGGGGCGCTGGTTACCGGTGCCATCGCGGGGGCGCTGTTTGTCTGGTGCTTTACCGCAGCCCAAGGCAAATGGCGTATCGACGATGTATTGGGTGTGTGGCCGCTGCACGGCTTGTGCGGTGTATGGGGCGGCATTGCCTGCGGCATTTTCGGCCAGAGTGCCTTGGGCGGCCTGGGTGGGGTCAGCCTGATCAGCCAGTTGATTGGCACCGCGCTGGGCGTGACCGTAGCCCTGGCCGGCGGGTTTTCGGTGTACGGCGTGATCAAGGCGCTGCATGGCTTGCGCCTGAGTCAGGAAGAGGAGTATTACGGCGCGGATTTGTCGATTCACAAGATTGGCGCAGTGAGCCAGGACTGATTCAGGTCTCTACATGGTTGGTGGTATCAGGGCAGGGGCTCAATGGCTCGACGGCTATTCGGGGCAGGCCTAGAATGATCACTTCAATTTTTGGTTGAGCGCTCATGCTTCCTGAATGTCAGCTGTTCGGCACCCTTGGATGCCATCTCTGTGAAGTGGCTGAAGCCATGTTGATGGAGTTTGTCGAGCGCGGTCTGCTGGTGGAACTGGTGGATATTGCCGACAAGGAAACATGGTTCGCAGCTTACAGCCTGCGTATTCCAGTGCTGCGACGAGTCGATACCGGCGCTGAACTGGGCTGGCCGTTCAGTGCCGATGAGGTGGTGGCGTTCCTGCGCTAAGCGTTTTTGCGCTGGCGCTAGCTCCCGCCTGTCGAACTTTGCGATTGATCCCCTTGGCTTATACGGTGTTGATCGGATACTGTATGCGTATACAGCTATTCGCGGTGCCTGCCTGCCGTTGCCGATTTTCGGGAGCGAGCAGGCAGCCCGGGCGTGAGAGGGATGAATCGTGGTCAATGTCGAACAATTGAAGAGCAGCGTGAACCGGATGTCCGCAGACGTCGTGCACGAGGCCGTCCGTGAGTTGCGTCTGGATGGTCTGGTGACCGAGGGAAAAACGCCCTTCAACAAAACGCATTTCAATACCTGTTTCGCTGAAATCGAAGCCTTGTTTCAACGCGCGGGTTATCACCGGCAACTCGATGTCGTGGGTTATCAGGGGTTGTTGTACGCCCTGTATGACCCCGCTCGCTGGGAGGCGGTCGATGTGCTGCGCTGGCTCAAGGAGTACACCGAGGCGGCGGCACGCACGCAGATCCCGGCATAAGGAATCTCCTCTAGGTTCATTCCCCCCTGCTGTTGGATAATGCCGCTCTGCACTGAGGGTTAGAGCTTTCGTATGTCCACTTCTTCTTTTTCCGCGGCACACAGTCAGGCCAGTACGCTCTACTTGCCACCTGGCCCGTGGCAGACCGTTGTCGATTGCCTGTGTGAGCATTTCAGCGCTATCGGTCGTGAACAATGGCTGGACAGAATCGCCCGTGGCCGGGTCCTCGATGGGCAGGGCATGCCGATCGCCCTCGACCTGGCCTACAAGGAAGGTTTGCGGATTCATTATTTTCGCGAAGTGCCGGATGAAAAGCCGATCCCGGTGATCGAGTCGATCCTGTACGCGGATGAGCATCTGGTGGTGGCCGACAAACCGCACTTCCTGCCTGTGACACCGGCTGGCGAATACGTTGAACAGACGCTGCTGAGGCGCTTGATCCGGCGCCTGGATAATCCGCATCTGGTGCCATTGCATCGCATTGACCGGCATACCGCGGGGCTCGTGCTGTTTTCCGCCAACCCGAAGACTCGTTCGGCTTATCAGTCCTTGTTTCCAACCCGGCAGATCGAAAAACGCTACGAGGCCATCGCACGGGCGTTGCCTGATCTTGCTTTCCCGCTGGTTCATAAAAGCCGGCTGGTCGATGGCGAACCGTTCTTCCGCATGCAGGAGGGCCCCGGGGCCAGCAACACCGAGACTGCGGTAGAGGTCAGGGAGAAACAGGGAGATCTCTGGCGTTATGGTCTTTACCCGGTAACGGGCAAGAAACATCAGCTGCGGGTCCATATGGCAGCGTTGGGAGCCGGTATCTGCAACGACCCGTTTTACCCCGAGGTGCTCAAGGATGCAGAAGATGACTACGCCAATCCTTTGAAATTGCTGGCTCAGGGGCTGAAATTTATCGATCCGGTCACGGGCCAGGAGCGAGCGTTCGAGAGTGAAATCACCCTGCAATGGTGATCAAAAAACGACCCTGAAGCGCTAATGCCAGTCAGTTAAGCGGTAATGCGATCTGTAGCAGCTGCCGAGCCCGCGAGGCTGCGTTCGGCTGCATAGCAGTCGTGAGTCCAGCTGACGCGGCCTGCCTG